>DATJWB010000227.1:0-101573 GCA_035501495.1 Bryobacteraceae bacterium
CGTGCCATTTCCGCCAGCCGACACTGCAACGGGCGCTGCAAGTTGGCCTTACAACAATGACGTTGTGCTTGAGAACGGGGAACCCGACCTTCACTTAACACTGAACCAGCAGACACTCAGACTCCTTAGAGCACTGTAGAGCACTGGCGCTGGGCTCGATGTTTTTGTCGTAAGTCCTTTAGGTTGATGGTGGGCCCGTGCAGACTCGAACTGCAGACCTCTACCGTGTCAAGGTAGCGCTCTAACCAACTGAGCTACGGGCCCTTGGGAGGCAGAAAACAATTATAGCATTGGCTTCCAGGAAGACGCTCAGGCCGATGCCGCACTCCCGCCAAAGGCGCCCATAGCCTCTGCCGGCGTGTCGTACACCCTCACAATCCGGTTGACCTGCGTCATTTTGAGCATCTCCAGGACGCGCCCTTCCGGCGATACCGCTACCAGTAATCCACCCGCTTCTTTGAGACGGCCCGCCGACAGGGCGATCAGACCAATGCCGGCGCTGTCCACGTAGTTCACCCCCGTTAAATCGAGGATCGCTCGCGTGCGCCTGGCCTTCACCAGTCCATCCACAATCGTTTCCAGACGCTGGCTCTCGCGCCCCAGCGCAAATCTGCCCGTCAGTTCCACCAGGACGATTCCCGGTCCGGCCTCTCGTTCGTCAATTCGAAGCAGCATAAGGAGATCCGGACCAGCATACCGCGCCGGTCACGGATCCACAAGCGATAAGATGGTCGCCGGCGCGTTGCCCTCCAGCCGGTTGTTCACGAACAGAAAGAGGAACTCCTTATTCTCCCGGGCGCGCCCGATCAGCACACGCATCGACTCACGAGCTTCCGGATTGGGATCCTGCACCTCCGTGTACGGCGCGAAGGTCTGCACCGCCTCTTCGTATACCCTGCCCCGGCGCAGCAACGCCCGGCATACCAGGAAATCGGCCGTCACGGAGTCGGGAATGGCCATCTGATATCGCAACTCCGGCATCCGCGACCAGGCGTTGTACACGTGCGCCACTCGCCGGCTGCGCAGGCACGCGAAGTAATCTCTCGCCAGGAATTCGGGATTCCGAATCTCCACCGCGTATCGGAACGCCCGGGGCAGGCCGGAGAGGAACGGATCCAGCCGGCCGAGAAACCCCGCTACGTCCGCGAAACTGCGCCTGCTGAATGTGCCGAACTCGAAAATCAGGACCGCGATCCGATCCCGGTATGGCAACAGCGGCCGCAGAAACATCTCCTGGAGCATCTGTCCGTTCAGGAACGCCTCGTTCTCATTTCCGGCATTCGGTCCGTAGCGCGCGTGCTCCGGAAACACCTTGCAGGTGATCTGTTCCGGCACTTTGAAGGCGAAACGGAAATGCGCGGGAGTCTGCCGGAACAGCCTGGCCCAGTAGTCATCTGTGGGGAACTGGTAGAAGGCGAAATCGCCGCATACCGTGGAGAAGGTCTCGGCATATTCCTTCAGGCATTCGGCTTCGAAGATCTTTCGCGAAAAACGGCCCCGCGACAGGTAGCGTTCGCGCTGGTAAATCTGCCCCAGCCAGCCTTCGTACTTCCAGGAACTGCCGCCGATGTAGATGTTTTCCTGTGCGAGCGCCCGCAGCTTGCCGGCCAGCCCGTCACGGTCGAACGCACCGGGCTCTTCGAACAGTGGACCTACCACGCTTGAGCCGACCGGAAGAAGAACGGGTCCGCCCCGGCTTCAATCGACCCGTCGGGGTTCAGCCGGATCATCACCGGGGCGGCACCATTGGCATACCGGGTGCGCATTTCGATCAGGTGATGACGCTTCTGCAGCTCGGCGATCACCGCGGGCGCGGTACGATCGTCCAGCAGCAGAGTGCCCGGGCTCATGGCATGGTTATCGAAGCTGGATACCAGGTGCTCGGTCTGGAACCGGGGTGCTTCCACGGCCTGCTCGGCATTCATGCCGAACTCGGTGGCGTAAAACAGCACCTGCAGCAGCGCCTGGTCCTGGTTGTCCCCGCCGGGCGTGGAGAGCGTGATCAGCGTCTTGCCCGGACCGACCACGAGCGTCGGGCTGAGCGTCACACGCGGCCGTTTGCCTCCGGCCAGTTCGTTGGGGTGGCCCGGAACCAGGAGGAAGCTTTGGGCCCTCTGCGTCAGAGGGATTCCGGTGTCGCCGGCAATGTAGGTCGGCATCCACGCTCCCGAAGGTGTGATCGAAATCGCGGTACCGTCCTTATCGATCGCATCCACGCAAGTGGTGTCCTTGGCCATCAGCGCGTCATCCATTTTGTATCGCGCGATATTCGCGTAGAAGGGATGCTTGGGCGGATTGGCCATGACGTTTCCGGGCCGGAATTCCATGGATGCCTGGTCGGTAATCTGTTTCCGCCGCTCCGCGCCATATTCCTTGGAAAGCAGCCGTTCCGCCGGAATCTTCACAAACTTGGGATCACCGTAGTAGGTGTCGCGATCGGCGTACGCCAGCTTGAGCGCTTCGGTCATCGTATGGATGTAGTCGGCGCTGCCCGGCTTCATGGCGGCCAGGTTAAAGCCTTCGAGAATGTTCAAGGCCTCGATCATGGACGGACCCTGGCTCCAGAAGCCAGGCTTGTAAACGGTGTACCCATGGAACGTGGTGGAAACGGCCTCCTCCGGTTCGAGATGGAAGGCGGCCATATCCTCATATCGCAACAGGCCGCCATTCTGCTTGGAAAAGGCGTCAATGCGGTGCGCGATGTCGCCGCGGTAGAAATAATCGCGGACCGCATCGATGGCTTTCGCGCGGCTGGCGCCCGACGCCATGGCCTTCTTCTCCACTTCAGCCATCGAACGCATTGTGCGGGCCAGGTCGGTCTGGTGCAGAATCTCGCCGGCCTTCAGAAGGTGGCCTCCCGGCAGAAACACGCGTTTCGACGCGGGCCACGCTTCGAGATACTTCACACTGGCCTGAAGCGAAATCTCGCGCAACTCGTCAATCGGGAAACCGTCCGCCAGTTCGGCCGCGGGCTCCACGACTTCCGAGAACGGCTTGGTGCCGAAGTCCCGCAGCGCAACCAGCGCCGCGTCCACCGTCCCCGGTACCAGCGTCGAGAGAATGCCGGACACCGGCACCCAATCCTTCATCCCCTTCTCGGAGGGCGGGTCGCCAATCTCCTCGGGGGTAAGTTTGTGGTTGCGGTAGAAATCCGCCGTAGCCATCTTCGGCATGGTCCCAACGCCGGCAATCGCGTAGACCTTTCCGGCTTTGGTCCGAATCAGAATCGGCGCTTCGCCCCCCAACCCGATGTGCGAAAACTCGGTGACGCAAGCCGCCAGCAGGGTGGCGATCCCCGCATCCACGGCATTGCCGCCCGTGAAGTACATGCGCATCCCGGCTTCTGTGGCGTATTCGCTGCCGCCCGCCACCGCGCCGTGCATTCCCCTCGAAGCCAGCCGCACAGGGCGGTTGGAGGGTTGGCGCTGCGCCCACCCGGCCATGACCCCCGCCGCCAAGACAAGCACGATTCTGAATTTCATATCGATTTGTTTATTGTAACTGGAATTGCAGGAAAACCCGCTCCAATCACAATCATCCGATTGCCGACTCGATGATCTCGCCGAGTTCCTCTTTCGTAAGGGCGATCGGGTTGCCTTTCATGCTGCTGGCTCGAGCGGCCTTTTCCACCAGGCTGGGGACATCGGCCGCCGTGACCCCATAGGTGCGCAGCGGCGGGATTTCGAGTTGCCGGCAGACGTGCGAAACCCATTGCACGCCATCGCCGGCGGTGGCGTGCAGGCTGCCGGTTAGCAAACGGGCCACTTCGTCGCAGCGGCGGCGCGCCTGGCTCTGCGGGGCGCGGTCGCTCAGGGCCCGGACATTTACAGCCAAGGCGTGAGGAAGCACCGCGGCGCAGACGGCTCCGTGCGGCGCCGGAAACATACCCCCCACCGGCGCGGCAAATCCGTGCACCGCGCCGAGCCCCGCATTCGCGAGAGACAAGCCGCCCAGCAGGCTGGCCCACGCCATGCCGGCGCGGGCGGAGCGGTTATGCGGGTCCTCCCAGACCAGCGGCAGCGAGGCGGCGGCGCGGCGGATTCCCTCCGTGCAGAAGAGATCGGTCATGGGATTGGCGCGCACAGAAAGGTAGGGTTCGATCAGTTGCGTGAGGGCGTCGAGCCCGGTGGACGCGGTGACCGCCGGTGGAAGGTCGAGCGTCAACTCCGGATCCACGATTGCCAGCCGCGGCAGCATGGAAGCACTCCGCAGGCTGGCTTTGACGCGGTGCTCGGGCGATGCGAGAACGGCATTGCGCGTGACTTCCGAACCCGTCCCGGCGGTGGTGGGAATCGCGATGAAAGGCGCAGAGACGTTGGCGAGCGGCTGCCCGCGTCCCACCACCTCGAGGTAATCCAGAGGATCTCCCGGATTGGCGATCATAGCGGCCAGAGCTTTGCCGGCGTCGATGGCGCTGCCGCCGCCGATGGCGATCACGAGATCGCAGCGCTCGGCGCGGGCGTAATCGGTCCCGCTTCGGATCAGCGCAATCGTCGGCTCGCCGGAGACGGCGAATGGAAGGCAGTCCAGCGCCGCGGATGACAGATTGTCGATCACAGGCGCAGCGCGGCCCGGGTTCGCTCCGGTGACCACCAGGGCGCGATTACCCAGGACCTTGGCGGCTGCGGGCAGATCGCGCACCGCGCCTTCGCCAAAGAGGATTCGGGTGGCAGTCGCGAATTCGAACCGCATCGCTCTCTACCAGCCTGTATCGTGCGGGAAAACGTTGCCGTAGCGAGTGCGGGTTCGGGGTTCGGCCATCCAATCGGTGGCCTTTTCCAGCCAGGCCAGGTAATGCGCGGTCTCTTTATGCTTCACCGTGGCTTCCTGATCGCGATAGACCTCCACCAGCACGAATCGCGTCGGGTCGTCCTCCTGCTGGATCACGTCGAAGCGCGCGATCCCCGGCTCCTTCACGCTGTTGCCGGCATTGACGACGGTGGCGGCTTTGAATTCCTCGAGATGTTCAGGCTTAACGTGGATGTGGACGTGTACGATGACCATAGATTTCACTCATTCGATTGTAGGCCCGATTCGCCCGCCAGGCGCAGAGAGGATGGAGTGATTACGGGATGCGTACGGGCGTCTTGACACCCGCGGCGCGAGCCAGCCGTGCCTGTCGCCGATCGAAGGTGTAGAAGGCGTCCGCCTTCAATACCAGGGCGCTGGCCACGTGAAGGATGTCCAGCGTTCGACTGCCCAGTGTTGCGGTGTGCTTGCGCGAAAGACGCTGAGCGGTCTCGTAGACATCGGGCGGCATTGGGGCCTCATAATACAAGCTGGTATTCAGGTCAGACGTGAGGTCCCCCAATGCCTGGGACGCCTGGAAGGCCGTAATCTCACCGCGAAAAATTCTGAGCTCGATCGCGTTGGTCGTTTCCGCCCGGAGAAAGCCAGTGAGAGGAAACGGAGCGGCAGCTTTCGTGATGTACGACGCCGCTCGATGCGAGTGAGCGTCCTGTGTGTAAAGTGAGACCAGAAAACTGGTGTCCAGATAGACGGTCAATAGCCCTCATCACGTTCTGCGCGGATCATTTCCGCACCGGTTACCTTCAGCACCTTATTCCCGTAGATCTCCTTGAGCCGCGCAAGAAAATCGGGCATCGGCGGAGCTTTCTTGCGGGGTCGCTCCGGCACCAGCCGCGCGATCACGCGCTTCCGCTTGGTGATCTGAATCTCCTGGCCGTCCTGGAGCAGGCTCTCGATTTCCGGGAAATGATAGCGCAAGTCGCGAACCGATGCCTTTCTCATGTGATCCATGTTAGCATCACATTCAACCGGTACTTGCCTATCGCGTGCGCTTGCCCGTCTTCCGGGCCTTGCCCTTCTTCTTCGCCGCGGCCCGCTTGCCCACTTCGACCGCGGCCTTGCCCCATTCCGCCAGCGCGTCCGAATCTTCGAAGAACTCGGCGGGCGGCGGGTAGTATTGCATCGTCCCCGGATTATCGGGAAACGGCTGGAATGGCGACAACCCGAGCGCCTGGAATCGCGGCCGCGTGAAGTCGTCCACCTTCAGGTACAAAGTGCTCTCGGCGAGCAGCGCGAACACGAACCCGTCGCAGTACAGGACCGCGCCTCCCATCATGCTGCGATGGGTGATTTCGCCGAGAGGCGACAGCCAGTCCAGGATATAGGTGAGGTAGGTCTTGTTCAGCATGCGAATGAAAAAGGGACAGGCGAAGCCGCCTGTCCCTCCATGTTCGCAGACTTGTTGTGCCTTCCTACTGCGGCCGCATCCAGATGTCCTCCATGACGGTCACCGACGAGGTCAGAGTCTGTCCGCCAACGTTGAGGCGAACCAGGTAGACGCCCGGCTCCACCAGTGGGCCCTGCACTGCGCCGAAGCCGCCGAACCCGCCGCCTCCACCACCGCCGCCGCGCCCTCCGGCCGCGACGAAGGGCACCCCTTGGTTGAACCCGCCGCGTCCGCCACGTCCGCCGCCCTGCCCCCCGGCCGCTTCCGCGCCTCCCGGAGTTCCCCCTGTCGCGGGATTGCCGGCAGCCGCCGCGCCGCCACCACCGCCGCCACGCCCGCCACGGCCGCGCCCACCGCCCGCGGTGCCATCCGCCGCCGGCGCCGGACCGCGCATGTTCCACTGGAAGCGGTTCATGCCCGCCTTGATGTCCACATCCATGGTGCTGGCGACGCGATTATTCTGCAGGAACTCCACCTTGGCGGCGCCCATATCCGACTTCGCCCAGATGTTGATCGCCGTGCCGCCCTGCGGATTGCGCGCCACGAATTCGCGGTTCGCCGCGTGGCGCTGCGCCTGCGGATCGTTCTTCCACAGGATTGCCGCGCGCGGCTCGAACAGCACCAGGTCCTGGCCCGGTGCGGATTTCAGCTTCTCGAGCGCGGAGATGTCGTCTGCGATCCAGATGGACCGTCCGTGCGTCCCGATGATCAGGTCGCGATCGCGCGGGTGGATCAGGATATCGTCCACCCGGACACTCGGCAGTCCGGTCATGAACTGCTTCCATTCCTTGCCGCCATCGAGCGTCACAAACAGGCCAAATTCCGTGCCCGCGAACAGCAGGTTGGGGTTGTCGTAATCCTCGCGGAGGGCGTTGATGTTGCCCTTTCCGGGGAGGTTGCCCGCCACGCTCGTCCACGTCCTGCCGTAATCGGTGGTCTTGAACAGGTAGGGCTTCCAGTCGTCGTTGCGATGATTGTCGATCGCCACGTACGCGGTGCCGGGATCGAAGTGCGAAGGCTCGATGCGCGAGATGTGCGTGTACCCCTTCGGCGCGTTGCCTCCGATGTTGTTGTACACGTTGGTGAAGGTCTCGCCGCCGTCCTGGCTCAACTGCAGGTTGCCATCCTCGGTGCCCACCCAGATGACGCCGGGCCGCGACGGAGATTCGCGCACCTGCGTGGCCGTGGAACTGGTCGAGTAGCCGTCATGCTTCGATGCCATCGGCTTGTCGCCCGCCACCCCCATGATCGGCATTTCCGGCGCCCAGCGGTTGATGTTCTTGCTGAGGTCCGTCTTGTTCATCCACCACGTGTCGCCGCGGTTGGTGGACTTGAAGAAGTACTGCGATGCCATGTAGATCACCGCCGGATTGTGGGGTGAGATCTCGATCGGCGCGTTCCAGTAGAAGCGGAATGCTTCGACGTTCGGCGGGGCATTCATCACGTTCGGTGGACCGCCGCCCCGGCCGCCGCCACCCCCTCCAGGACCACCGGCGCCTGGGGCTGCTGCCGCGGCAGTCTCCGTTCCAGGATCCGCGGGTGGCGTCCCCGGAGTGGGGTTGTTTGTCCGATTGATTTCGTTGGCGGTAGCCGCGCCCGCCCCGCCGCGCCCCCCGCCCGCCGTCGGACGGATGCTCTTCTGTGTGCCGGCCCGCAGGTCGTGCCGCGACATGTTGCCGTCCTGCGATTCGGCGTAGACGATCGCCCAGTCCGTGGGATCCTGCCGGGTGTAGAAGCCATCGCCGCCCGCTACCGTGTACCAGTCGGTGTTCACCGGCCCGGCGTTGGAGCGCAGTG
Organism: Bryobacteraceae bacterium; assembly: GCA_035501495.1. GTDB lineage: Bacteria > Acidobacteriota > Terriglobia > Bryobacterales > Bryobacteraceae > JAIQFL01. The sequence continues at coordinate 7,994 of DATJWB010000227.1, forward strand.
CGCTCGGGCCGCACCACGCATTGTTATCCTGCAATCCGCCACAGACGTAGTAGGGTCTGCGCATGTCGGCGGAGACCTGGTAGAACTGGCCCACCGCGATATCGTTGTGATAGTCCCAGGTGAGGCCCCCATCGGTGCTGATGTCGAGGCCGCCATCGTGGCCCACCGCGACCACCCTCGGATCCTTGGGATTGATCCAGAACGCGTGGTAGTCGGTGTGCGATCCGCCGACCGCAGTCCAGGTCTTGCCGCCATCCACGGACATCTGAGCCGGGTTGCCCCCGACGAAGATCTTCTGGTCGTTCACCGGATCCACCCGAATCTGGCTGAAGTACATCGGACGTTGGTTCTGGTTGCTCATCAGCGTCCAGGTTTTGCCGCTGTCATCGGAGCGATAAACGCCGGAGCCATTGGGATTGGGGGGGCCGGCAGGCTGGCCGCCGCGGCCGCCGCCTCCTCCGCCACCAAATCCACCTCCACCACCTTCCGCGCCTCCGCGCCCGCCTTCCGCGCCGGGATTGGGGGATTCCCCAGCCGCGCCTCCACGGCCGCCGCGCGCCGGTCCGCCTTCCGCCGTGGTGCCGCCGCCAGTGCCTCCGCTGGCGCCCACTTCCACCTGCGCGTACACCGTGGTCGGTTTGGCGCGGAAGATCGAAATCGCGATGCGGCCGTAGATACCGTCTTTGGCTTTTGGCCAACCGGTCCCTTCCAGCTTCACCCACGTGGCGCCGGCATCCGTGGTCTTCCACAGCCCGCTGTTGGGGCCGCCGCCGTTATATCCCCACCACGTCCGCCGATGGGAGTAGGAAGCCGCGTACAGGATCTTCGGATTCGAAGGATCGATGGCTACATCCGTGAAGCCCGTGTCCGGGTCGATGTACTTGGCCTGCTTCCAGGTCTTGCCGCCGTCGGCCGATTTGTAGAGGCCGCGCTCCGGGTTGGGGCCGAACAGGTGGCCGTTTGCCGCCACGTAGACGATGTTCGGGTTCGTCGGATCTACCACGATGCGGGCGATCGACTGCGTTTCCTCCAGGCCGAGGTGGGTCCAGTGCTGCCCGCCATCGGTGGTGCCCCAGACGCCGTCGCCGATCGACGCGCTTTGCCGGTTGTTCGCCTCGCCGGTTCCGACGTAGACCACGTTGGGGTCCGAGGGCGCAATGGCAATGGCGCCGATCGATGCGTTGGGCATGTTGTCGAACTGTGACTTCCAGTGGTTGCCGCCATCGATGGACTTCCACACTCCGCCGGTGGCGAAGCCGATGTACATAATCATCGGATCCTTGTCGGACCCGACGATGTCATCCAGGCGTCCCATCATGGTGGCCGGACCGATCGAACGGAACTCGAAGCCACGCAACATCGGATCCGACGATGGATTGGGCGGCGGCGCCGGGGGTTGTCCCCCGCCTCGCCCCTGCGCCAGGAGCATGCCGGCCAAACCCAGGCCGGCTGCCGCGCCGGCCCACACAAATGACCAACGACGTTTCGAAGGCCGTAAACGCATAGTTTTCCTCTCCCGAAGGGCAGTGACCACCTGAGTGTTGATCACCGCCAATGTAACATAAGCAGAAATGGAAATACGATCCCGATAGGAGAGAGGTTACCGGCAGAGCTCACGAATCACTCCACGATCCACAAATACATGGCCGCATAGCCGCGAAAGGGCCGCCAGGATTCCGCCAACCTCTCCAGTTCGCGCGGCGACCCGGCGCCCGCGGCCCGCATCAGCCCGAGATCCTGAATGGGAAATGCGTCAGGATCCCGTCCCAGGCGGATTGCCAGATACTGGAGTGTCCACGGGCCGAAGCCGGGAACGCACGCCAGGCGGGCGGCCAGATCCTTCCATGGCGAATCCAACCGGATTTCGCCATCAGCCACCCGCTCCACAAACAGCCGCAGGGTCTGCAAGCGCCGCGCCGGCATGCCGAGATTGCTGAGGTCGGCCGCGGCCAGATGGGTGGCTTGGAGCAACTCGCACCGTGACGAGAGGCGCCCCATGAGCGTGTGGGCGGCTTTGACCGAGACCTGCTGCCCCAGGATTACCCGCAGGCACAGTTCAAACGGCTCCCAACAGCCGGGCACTCGCAGACCAGGGAGTTTTCGAATCCGCGGACGCAGGATCGGGCTCGAGGCCAGTGCGCGAGTCACTGGAGAGGGATCGTGGCGGGTGTCGAAGAGCCGCTCCACGCGCGGGCGGAGGTGCGGCGGCCCGGCGTCACCCTCCACCACAAGAGAAGATGCGGACGAGTCGAACGTAATCGAGATGCTCCCTTGCGGTGTTTGCCGGACGTATCGATTTGCCGAGATGGTTTCTCTTCCCGGCGTGGAGCGAAACGTCAGATATCGCAGCAACGCTTCCCAGGGGTACGGCGGGCGGACCGGAATCGAAAACAACTGGCTCATAGGGCATCGTGGAAGATGATACCCAGCGTCCACCGATGGCCTTCCGTTACCGGGCTCACGCCGTGCCGCACGGCTACCCGGTAGACGCCGCGTTTTCCGGTTGCCGGGCGATGCCGCGTGGTGATGACCACCGCATCGCCGCGATTGGGACGCAGGGCGCGCCCCATCGCCTGGGCGCGAGGAGGATTCTCCACCAGCAGAAACTCTCCGCCGGAGTAATCGTGGTCCGGCTGAGAGAGGAAGAACACCACCTGAAAGGGGAACGCGACAGGGCCGTAGATGTCCTGGTGAAGGCAGTTGTAATCACCCGCGCCATAGCGGAGCAGGAGCGGTGTCGGCCTCGTCTGTCCCTGGTTGTGACACTGTTCGAGCAGGGTCTCGAGTGTGTCCGGGAAGCGATCGCCGCTCCCCATCAGCGTGGCCCAGTGATTCGCAACGGCTGCCAGCCGGGGATAGAGGTTGCGGCGCAGTACTTCGACCATGGGTGGCAGCGGATATCGGAAGTACTGATACTCGCCCTTTCCGAAGCGATATTGCGTCATGTCGATTCGGCTGCGAAAGAGGTCGTGCCGGGGATACAGCTCGATCAGGCCGCGGCACTGCTCATCCGTGAGTACCGAGGGCAGTTCCGCGAACCCACGCTCCGTGAGCGATGCCGCAGCGCGATCCCAGTCGATTGGCATATAAGAATATGGTACGGTTGCTCCACGGGCGCGGACTATCCGCTTATTGCGGATCACGGGGCGGGGGAATGCTATAGTTGTGTGCATTCGGAAACGTGGATGAGGCATAGATGTTATGAACAGGATGATCGAGCGGCTGATCCCTCTGTTGCTGCTGGCTGGCGCGCCGGTGTGTGGTGCTGATCCGCATATGACACCGGAAGAGCGAACCAAACTCCTCAAGTGGCTGGAGGAATCGCGCCAGGAGTTTCTGGGCGCCACCGACGGGGTGTCGGAACAGCAATGGAAATGGAAACCGGCGCCGGAACGCTGGTCGGTCGGAGAAACCGCGGAACACATCGTGGTATCGGAAGCGGCGCTGTTCGGCTACGTGCAGAAGGCGCTGTCTCTGCCGGCCAACTCGGCATGGGAAACGGAGACCAAGGGAAAAACGGAGAGGCTGGAGGCTGTGCTGGCGCCCCGGCTCGGAAAAGCCCAGGCACCCGAACCGCTCGTGCCCAAAGGCAACATGACCTTGCGCGAGGTGAGACAGAGATTTGAAACCCAGCGCACGGAGATCGTAAAATTCGCACAGGAGACCGATTCGCCGCTGAAAGAGCACATCGTCAACAACCCGTTCTTCGGACCGTTGAACGGCTACCAGTGGCTGATTTACGGACCGCTGCACACCATGCGGCACGATAAGCAAATCGCGGAAGTCAAGGGCACGTCCGGGTATCCGAAATAACCCACCCCCTGACAGCTATCTCGCCGCGGCCGGCGGCCTGCCGACCTTCTTCATCACCTGGCGCACGGCCTCGAAGACCTGCGTTTCCACTCCGGGCGCGAACGGGCCCGGCTGTCCGTAGTACACCAGGTTGTCCACGGCCTCGTAGCCTCCCTCCCGGAGCACGCGCTCCGTCGGAATGTAGCACATCACCGAATTGGAGTACGCGGCGACGATCAGCGGTTCGCCGGGGTATTCGCGTTTGGCGCGCAAATCGTAATCCACGACGACCTCGCCTCCCAACGCCAGTAAAGTCAGGTCGCGGCCGAACCGAATCGCCTGAACTGGGTATGCTGTCTCGTGAACCGGATGATCGAGCATGCTCCGTGCACGCCGTTTCGCCGCCGGAGACGCCTTGGAATTCGCCAAGTCGGCCTCGTAGACCGCCGGGCTCACCGTCGCGAACGTCAGCGTGGTCCTCCAGAATGCCGTGCGTATCGGTCCCCGTAGCGGGCGCATTGCGCCGTTGAGTACACGATGGGTTTCGGTCGCCAGTTCGCGTCCGTGCTCCTCCGCCAGCGAGATCGTGCCTCGCGGATAAGGATTCTGATCCCCGCCGCAGAGGGCGATAAAGAGTGCGGCCGCGCCGGGGTAGTCCGACTCCAGTTGCGCCGCGGCAAAACCTGCATAATCGCCCGTAATTTCGTAGAAATCGCCGTTGAGAGTCGTATTGTGGCAGGCGTACGCGAAGAGCACCGCGCGGATCTGGCCATCCATCCCCGCAACTTTGATCACCGCCACCGTATGATCCGTCGGCCCCGCCGGATTGACTCCGAGTTTGATCCCGGCAGGCGTCGGCTCGCGCCGATTCATCGCGAACCCCGCCTCACCGAACCCGTAAGAGAGTTCCGCCGGCGAAAGATCGGCGATTGCCTGACCGATCGCGTCCACCAGTTGGCCGGTCAGCCTCTCCGCATATTCGCGCAGCTTGGATTCTTCTCCATCCGGAAGCGTGAACATCGCCGCCAGTCCAGGCCAGACCACCGGACCGGTGTGCGTGTGCGAGGAATTGAGGAGCAGGTGTGCGCGGCCGATGCCGAACTGCCGTCGCGCCCGCTCCGCGACCTGGTCGGCGATTTCCGCTGGAAAACCGATGAGGTCAGTGGCCACGATCACGGTCGGAGTTCGCGATCCATCATCAATCGCCAGCGCTTTCGCCCAGAGTGCCTGCCGGACACCAGTGGACGCATGATTCCGGCTGGCATACCCGGACATCCAGATGGGGCCGCGAGGCGTGATATCGACGCGCGCCACACCAGCGCGCAAACCGGCGCCCCACAATTGAGCAGCGCCGAACAACAGCGCAAACGCGGCCTTCATACTCCAACGATTGCCGGATAGACTTTTCGGACGGCGGTCACCGCGTCCTCGGTGTCGCGCTCGGTGTACTTTGGTCCCATCATGACACCCGCGAATCGACCGAGGATCTCGATAGTACGGGGGCAGCACTCACGGCCGTAGCGAATCGCCTGGCCGCGTTCGGAGGCGAACGACGGCCATCGCGGAGTGAACGTAACCTTCTGTTCGATCTCGGGCACCACCGGCAATACGATCGAGCCGGCAGGGCCTGAAACCGGCACGCCCTCGGCCTTCATGGCATCGGCGAAACGCTGGCGCTCCCCGCTCGACCGGAATCCGAGGAACACGCCAGTCCCCAACTCGCCATCGGGATCGGGCAGGTGACGCAGGTGCACGCCGGGCAGGTCGCGAACGCCCGCGTAGACGCGGCGCGCATTGCGGCGGACGTCGGCAATGATGGTATCCAGCTTGCGCAATTGGGCCAGCAGCACTCCGCCGGTGAATTCGTTCATGCGATAATTCAATCCCGGCATGTAATGCAGCTTGGCCGGAAAATCGCGCCGCACCGTCACGTCGTGAAAGCGGACCGCGCGCTCGAACAGATACGGGTCGCTGGTGACCAGGACCCCGCCTTCGCCCGCCGTGATGGTCTTACTCTGTTGCAGGCTGAAGATGGAGATATCCCCCATCGATCCGAGCGGCCGGCCTTGATAACTCGCACCGACACTCTGGCTGCAGTCCTCCAGCACCTTGAGGCCGTGCTTGCGGGCAATCGCAAGGATGGGATCCATGTCGGCAGGGTTGCCTTGCAGATGCACCGCCATAATCACCCTGGTCTGCGGCGTGATCCGGTGCTCGATATCCGCCGGATCGAGATTGAACGATTCGTCGATCTCGGCGAAGACCGGCAGGGCGCCCACCTGCAGGATCGTGGAATAGCAGGAGTACCAGGTCCACGAGGGCAGAATCACTTCATCACCGGGTCCGACTTCCAGCGCTGCCATCGCGGTATGCAGGGCAGCCGTGCCGGAGGTGACCGCCAGCGCATATTTCGTCCGCATACGGGCGGCGTACTCGTTTTCGAAGATCGCCACCTTCGACTGATCGAGAGGATTGGCGAAGCGAAAAGGTTTGCGTCCTTGCAGCACTTCCGTTAGCTGCGATTGCTCCTTGTCGTCGTAATACAGGGGACCCCAATTGGCGGTTCCCAGCGGATGGGTGCGGACCGGAGCGCCACCGTTGACCGCGAGTTGTGTGGAATCGGCGGCGGCGCCGAGAGTTGCTGCCGCGGACGCGGCGGCCAGAAAGGCTCTGCGTTTCATAGGCGAGATCTCCTTCTGCTGAATCTCAGTGTACGCTCTAAGGCGCAGTACTGCCTTCGTCCGTGCGACGGTGAGAGTCGGGGGCGACAAGTTGTCGGACGCCTGTCACGAAGAATCAACAAGTTAGCACTGATTTTCCGACACGTTGTCGGGGATTCCGGCTCGCTTAAGGATTTCCTCCGTCCGACGCTGCCGGCTTCGCCGGATGCAGCGTCAGCTTCTGCACTCTCCAGTTCAGCAGTTCGGCGGCGAAGATCGTGTTCTCCGAAGGGCACGCCAGTTCGTGAATCCAGCCGAACTCCTTCAACTGGCGCCCCGACGTGCCGAGCACGCCAAGCACCTTCCCGTCCAGCGACAGCTTATAGATGCGCCCCGGATAGGCGTCCGCGCTGTACAGATACTGCGTCGGTCCTGGCGTGATGCAGATCGCCCACGGCGCTCCGCTTTGCCGCACCGCCGCTTCGTGAGTCGGCATAGGCCCCATCCAGGGCACGACCCCATCGGGAACCGGCAAGTCGATGGTGATCTCGCGCTGGAATTGCCCGTCCGGATCGAACACCTGGATGCGGCGGTTTCCACGATCGGCCACGTAGATGTTGCCCTTCGCGTCGGCCGCGATGCTGTGAGGCGTGTTGAACTCGCCCGGTTTCGATCCGCGATCGCCCCACTGCTTCACCCAACGGCCATTCTTGTCGTACTTCGCTACCCGCGAGTTGATGTAGCCGTCGCTGATGAAGATCGAGCCCTGCGTATCCCAGGTGACGTCGGTCGGCTGCCGGAACTGCCCGTCTACCGCGGGCCGCGGCGGATTGACGCGCGTCCACGGCGCAGCTTCATCGGACGCTTCCTTCTTCCGCCCGAACACCATAGTCACGCGGCCTTCCGGATTGAATCGGATAATCATGTCCGATCCTTTGTCGATCGCCCACAGGTTGTCGTCCCTATCGACGCGCACGGCGTGCGCGTACGACCAGGCATACAGGTTCCTGCCGATCTCGCGAATGTACTTTCCGTCCGGACCGAATTCGAGTATCTGCGCTGCCGTCGCACCGTATGCCGGACCCGTGGTGTTGCCGCGCGAAAAAACAAAGATGTGCCCCTTCGAATTCACCGCGACCCCGGAGACCTCTCCGAAGTAGAGGTCCGGCGGAAGCTTGAAAAAGTTCGCGGCGGAATCGAAAGGGATTTCGGGCACTGGCGCCTGCGCGAACACCAGGCCGGTCCAAGCGATCAGCAAGCCGAGGGAAAACGGTTTCATACCTCACCTCCGACGCCGGACCAATCTATCACAAAAGCGAAAGCGCTTCGACGTGCCGTGAGCCCTTTGCTGCGAGCCGGCTTCGCCGCTCCCGTGAACTCCTCCACACGCCGTACATGGCCGGATAGACCGCCAGTTCCAGCAGGAACGAAGTGACGATTCCCCCGATCATCGGCGCCGCAATCCGTTTCATCACGTCCGATCCCGATCCGGCCGACCACATGATGGGCGCCAGTCCGGCGAGCATGCAGGCCACGGTCATCACCTTGGGGCGGATGCGCCGGGCTGCTCCTTCGACAATAGTCTCCTCCGCCTCGGTGCGGCCGCGAAGGGTGCCGGCGCGCCGGCGCTCCTCCCATGCGAGGTCGAGGTACAGGAGCATGAACACCCCGGTCTCCGCGTCCACACCCATGAGCGCGATGAGCCCCACCCACGCGGCAATGCTCATGTGATATCCCAGCAGGTACATCAGCCAGACCGCGCCCACCGCCGAGAACGGAACCGCCGCCAGCACCATCGAAGCCTTGGTCCACGAGCGCAGATTCCAGAACAGCAGCAGGACCACCAGCAGCAGCGTGAGCGGCACCACCACCTTCAGACGTTCGGCCACCCGGGCCATGGCTTCGAACTGCCCGCTCCAGGCCAGTGTGCAACCCGCAGGCAACTTCACACGATCCCGTACCGCGCGCCCCGCCTCCTCGAGATAGCTCCCGAGATCCCGGGCCGCCACGTCGGCGTAAACATAGCTCGTCAGCAAGCCGTTCTCGTCGCGCAACATCGCCGGGCCGGTTCGCGCTTGAATCCTGGCGATGTCCCCCAGGGCGGGCCACTCGCGTCCGTCCATCACCGGCACGCGGATGCGCGCCAGATCCTGGATGCTCCCACGGAAGTCTGGAAAATAGCGGACGTTCACCGGGTAGCGCGCAGGGCCATCGATCACGGTACTGACGTTTTCGCCGCCGATCACGCCGGAGACCACCGAGCCGGCATCGTCCACCGTCAACCCGAACCGCGCCAACTCGTCGCGATTCCAATCAAAATCCAGAAAATATCCCTCGGCGATGCGCTCTGCAAATGCCGAGCGCGTTCCCGGCACAGTCGCCAACACTCCCTCCACTTCCCGGCCGATCGACTGAAGCTGGTCGGCACTGGCGGCGGCAATCTTGACGCCCACCGCCGTGCGAATCCCGGTAGCCTGCATCTCGATGCGATTGCGAATCGGCATCGTCCACGCGTTGGAGACTCCCGGGGCATGGAGCGCTCGATCCATCCGCGCTACCAGGTCTTCGGTGGACGCGTGGTCCGGAGTAAAGTGCCGCGCCACCGGCTTCAACCATTCGGGCCAAGCCGAATACCACACCGGAACGCGCGGCCAGTTCTCCCTGGGCTTCAGCAGGATCACGGTCTCGATCATCGAGGGTGGCGCGGGATCGGTGGCGCTGTCCGCACGCCCCGCCTTGCCCGTCACGCGCGCCACTTCCGGGAATGACGCCAGGACGCGATCCTGAGCCTGCATCAGGCGCCGCGCCTCCGGCAGCGAAATCCCCGGCACGGTAGTGGGCATGTACAGGAGCGACCCCTCGTCGAGCGGCGGCATGAATTCCGACCCGAGGCGAAGGTACACCGGCACCGTCAGCACCACCACGGCTGCCGCCGACGCGATCACCATCCATCGCCGGCGGAGCACGAAGCGTACCACTGGAGCGTACACGCAGACCAGCCACCGGCTGATGGGATGCGATTCCTCCGAACGAATCCTCCCCACCAGGGCGCGGTTGGCGATCGCTTCCATCCATCCTGACCGCATGCGGAAAGGCTCGATCCGTGTGAGCGACAGACGCAGAGCGGGGTCGAGCGTGATCGCCAGGATCGCTGCCGCCAGCATCGAGAAGCTCTTGGTCAGCGCCAGCGGCTTGAAGAGCCGGCCCTCCTCCGCCTCCAGCGCCAGGATCGGAAGGAACGACACCGCGATGACTACCAGTGACAGGAAGCTCGGCGACGCCACCTCCTGAATGCCGCGGAGCACCACGGAGCGGAACGGCTCCCGCCCGCCGGCCTCCTGCCACCACTCGATCTTTTTGTGGGTCTGCTCCACCACCACGATCGCCGCGTCCACCATGGCCCCCACCGCGATTGCGATTCCCCCCAGTGACATGGCATTGGCGCTCATGCCGGCCAACCGCATCGGAATGAAGGCAGTCAGGACAGCGATCGGGATCGTGAGGATGGGAATCAGCGCGCTGGGAAGATGCCATAAGAAAATGACGATGACCGCAGCCACCACGATGAGCTCCTCGATCAACGTGGTTTTCAGGTTGGCGATGGTTCTCTGGATCAACTCCGACCGGTCATAGACTGTGACCACCTTGACGCCCGCAGGCAGACCAGGCTTCAGGTCCGCCAGTTTCCGCTTGACCGCGTCGATGACCTCGAGTGCGTTGCGGCCCTGCCGCGTGATCACGATCCCGGAGACTACCTCTCCCTTGCCGTCGAGATCCGCCGCGCCCCGCCGCAGTTCGGGCCCCAGGGCCACGGCGCCTACGTCGGATATTCTTACAGGGACGCCTCGGGCACTCGTGCCGACCGCGATCTTCCCGAGATCGTCTGCAGTCTTCGCGTAGCCGCGCCCGCGCACCAAGTACTCGCGGCCGCCGAAATCGATCAGGCGGCCCCCCGCATCGTTGTTGCCCGCGCGCACCGCGGCGATCACTTTCGATGCGGGAATGTGGAGGGCCTCCAACCGCAGCGGATCGAGATTGATCTGGAATTGCCGCTGGAAGCCGCCCAGTCCCGCGACTTCGGCCACCCCAGCGACGGCTTCCAGTTGCGGACGCAGGTACCAGTCCTGCACCGCGCGCAGGTCCGCGAGGTTGTGCCGGCCAGTGGTGTCGGTGAGGGCGTACTGAAAGACCCATCCGACACCCGTGGCGTCAGGCCCGAGCTCCGTTTTCACTTCGGGGGGCAGCCGGGGTCCGGCCTTCGCCAGGTATTCCAGCGTGCGCGAGCGCGCCCAGTACAGGTCGGTGCCCTCTTCGAAAATGACGTAAACCCACGAAGCGCCGAAATCGGAAATGCCTCGCACATCTTTCACGCGCGGCGCGCCCAACAGTGCCGTCACGAGGGGATGCGTAACCTGGTACTCCATGATGTCCGGGCTGCGGTCCCAGCGGGCGTACACCAGCACCTGGGTCTCGCTGAGGTCTGGTATGGCGTCCACCGGAATGCCTTGCGCCGACCACCACCCCGCCGCCACCGCCGCCGCGGCAAACAGGCACACCAGCGCCGGGCGCCGCGCCGACCAGGATATCGCGCGCCCGATCACCGGTTCCCGCCGCGCATGCGGCTCTCCGAATCCAGCAGAAAGTTGCCGGAAGTGACAATCCGTTGCCCAACCGCGAGGCCGCTCAAGATCTCGACCCGCCCCGCGAAACGCTCGCCGATGCGCACCGCGCGAGGCTCGACAAACCCGTCTCCGAGATCCACGAAGACCCGTTGCGTGTGGCCGCTGTCGAGCACCGCCTCCTCGGGAACCGTGAGTTTCCGGGCGCCGCTTCCGGTTTCGAGCTCCACCTCACCGGACATCTCGGGCTTGAGCAGCCGAGAGGCATTGTCGAATCGCAGCCGCACCTTCAAGCTGTGAGTATCGGGATCGAGCTGTGGCAAGACGGCGTCCACCGTCCCGCGGAAACTGCGGTCCGGCAGATACGGAACCGCCAGCCTGGCGCTCTGGCCGGAGTGAATCGAAGAGCCGTCGGACGCCAGGAAGTCGGCGGTCACCCAAACGGCCGACAGGTCGGCAATGGCGAGCAGCGGTTCCATGTCCAGCTTCTGGTTTAAGGCAGCATGGAAATCCAGGATCACGCCGCTGATGGGCGCGCTGACCGGCAGGCTGGTGAGCACCTGGTGCGCGCGAGCCACGGCTTGGATCTGGTCCTCCGTGAAGCCCGCCATCTCCAGTTGCTGGCGCGCCGAGCGGAGCGCTTCCGCGTCGGCCAGCCGCTTCCGGTCGGGGTCCGACGCGTCGGCCGGAGCGGCGCCCATGCCGCTCGCGTCCATGGTGGCCTGCAAAAACTGCATCTGCGGCATGGCGTATGCGCGCCGGTTGTAGATGGTGAAGAGCGTCTGCCCCTGCGTGACCCGCTCCCCGGCTGCGTGGACATAAAGGTGGTCGATGAATCCTTCCAGTTTGGATTGGATCCGCACCAGGCGGCTCTCATCCACGCCGACCCGGGCTGCCGCTCGAATTGTGCGGGCGGCGGGGCCGAATTCCGCGACGCCGTACTCGAGGCCGATGAGTTGCTGTTGCGCCGGAGAGATGTGCATCGCGCCGGCCGGCAGATTTCCACCGCGAGCCGCGGCGCCTTCGTCCTCCTGGTAGACCGGCTCCAGAGCCATATGGCAGCAAGGCGCCGTTCCGGGCTTGTCGCTGTGATACGCCGGATGCATGGGACACCGATAGTAGAGAACGCGCTGCGTGGACTTCGCGGATACCACCCGTTCGCGCGAATTCCATGAGTGATAGCCGTAGCCGAACAGGAAGGCCGCGACGGCGACGAACAGGCTGGACGCTCTTGGTCGCATAGGGAACCCGGTTCGGGGCCGTTCGACGCGTCCCCGAACCGGCCTCGACTCCATTCAGTAATTCGGCCCAGCCCCGGAGTTCTTCCGCAGCGCGGCCGGTTGTGGATCCGGCTGGCGCGCGGAGGGTGTGGCGCCTGTCTTGTCGTCGGCATTCGCCGCGGGCAGCACGCGGATGATCGCCATCATGCCGTCATCCTCGTGCTCCAGGATGTGGCAATGGTAGACGAAATCCCCGATGTCCGGACCGCGGAAGTCCATTCGCACTTTCACGCTGGGATAGGGTGGAGCACCGCTCCCGTACGGCACGTCGACCATGTCGAGAAACTGCTGTTCCGCCGCCGATACCGGCACGCCGTTGCGCTCCATCAGCAGGAAGTGAATCTGGTGCATGTGAAATTCGTGATTTTCCAGAGTCCGGTTCTGAATGATCCAGTCCTCCACCGAACCCTGCGTGGTGGTGATGGCCGGAGGATTGTTGGGGCTGAAGAGCACCGGGGTCTGTCCGTCCACCGTGATGAAGAACTGCGAGTTGGGGTTGTCCTCCGAAAAGTACAGAACGCGGGTGCGGTTCACCGTCGCTGTGGCCAGCCCGGCAAAGCGCTGCGGACCCGGCGCTGCCGAAACTGGCCCTTCCGACAATGTCGGCTCCGCCGCATTATTGTCCGCGCGAATGTTGATGAGGGGGCGCTGCGGGTCGTTGTCGCCGTCCGGCCCGGTGTCGATTGACAAAGTGAACAGCGTGGCGTTGTTGACCGCGGTCGAGGGGCCCGTGACGATGAATTCGGCGCGGCTCGCCGGAGGCATGCGAATGTGCGTCACCGGAACCAGCTTGCCGAGCGCCGTGCCATCCTGCGAGCCCGTGGGCACGCCGTCCAGCCCGACAATCTGCAGGGTCTGCGGAACCCCGTCGTACCGCAATTGCAGATCGAGGATGGTATCCGCGGAGGAGTTGGACACCCGCCAGAACTGCTTCTCGCCCGGCCGCATGACCAATTGTGCGGGCTGGAACTTCGGATACAGAATTGGAACGTAGTTCACTGAAAGATCCCAGGCTGGCACGGCACCACCCGGAGGCGGGCTGTTGGCGGGCAGCACCTGGTCGCGAATGATCAGAATCCGCTCGGGCAATCCCGCCACCGCCGGCTGCACGTTCTGAATCCCTTCAACCACGATCACTCCGGAGGCTCCGCCTTGCACAGCCGTCTCGGCCAGGCCATGCACGTGTGGGTGATACCAGTAGAGGCCCGGGGGCTCGTCGACAGGGAACACGATGTTGTAAGTAAAGCTCTGGCCGGAATTGATCAGCGTATGGATCACCTCATCCGAATGACAGGTGGGTGACGTGTTCGTCCCGTGATAGTGGACATTCACCGAGGAAGCGTCTTGCGTAGCGGCGCCGCACAACAGCGTGGCATTGGTGGTGGGCGCCATAGCGGCGGCCGATGTGGGAGCCGGCAGGTTGTTCTTCACGTTGACCGTGAGCGTGTCGCCTGGCTTTACGTGCAACGTGGGAGACTCGATTCCGGTGGAAGTTGTGAAACAGTAGAGCGTGCGTCCCGCCGAATCGGTGGTGGTGTTGTAGGTCAGATTGACCGTCAACTTCCCGGCTTGGCTGTAAAGATTCGACGGCTCCGGGACCAGGATGCCTGCCGGAAAGCGCGGGCATGGTCCCGTAAAACTGGTTGCGGTTTGGGCACTGGCGCAGATCTGCATCGCTGCGAAGAGTAATGCGCCGGCCAATAACTGCCATACGCGTAGTGAGAACGTCTTACTCATCGATACTCCTCGAATCGGGATTACCCGGGCAAGGCGCCCCCCCGCGCCGGCTCGTAAGCCAGTAAGTTCCCGGGGAGCACTTACCGGTGAGCTTGTGACAGACGCATTGATTCGGCGTGGCGCACCAGAGCATTTACGGCGATGGCACGCTGGCCTTTAGTGCGAGAGAGACGAATTGTAAGTAAAAACGGCGGTTCGCAGAAATCGCCGCGTGAACTCGGGCCCCGTGTGGACTACAGGCGGTTAAATCCCCTATTAACGGCCAGTACCCTAATGTGTGACTACGGTGATTTTACTTACCAAACGATTGCTCTAGGACTTTTGTACTTACTGCTTCAAAGGAGCATTAGACCCGTTTTCGTTAGACCTGTCAATATGAATTTGGAAGGGAGTCCAAGTCAAGTTGTGGCATTTAGGACAAGTCCCGTGCGCCGACGACTTACTAATTTCGACACAGTTAGAGCCCGCGAGTCGCAACACAAGGCTTCCTGCTGTTTACTCGGGCTCATCCGAACCACCCATTCCCCCCTCTTCGCGTTATCATTGCGTTCGGAGCCGACATGAGCCTCACTACAGCAATCCAGACCCCTCGCGGCCGCGAGATCTCCTGCCAGGGGTGGCACCAGGAAGCTGCCCTGCGCATGCTGCACAACAACCTCGATCCCGAAGTCGCCGAGAATCCCGACGAGTTGATCGTCTACGGCGGAAGAGGCCGCGCAGCGCGAGACTGGCCGTCGTTCCACGCCATTGTCCGCTCCCTGCGCTCGCTCGCCAACAACGAGACGCTGCTCGTGCAGTCGGGAAAGCCAGTCGCGATTTTCCGTACTCATCCGGATGCCCCCCGGGTGCTGATCGCCAATTCCAACCTGGTGGGACACTGGTCGAACTTCGACGAATTTACCCGCCTGGAGAAATTGGGGCTCACCATGTACGGCCAGATGACCGCCGGCTCCTGGATTTATATCGGCAGCCAGGGAATCGTCCAGGGTACTTTTGAGACCTTCGCATCCCTCGCCCGCAGGCATTTCGGCGGATCGCTCACAGGCCGGATGGTGGTGTCGGGCGGCATGGGCGGCATGGGCGGAGCTCAGCCTCTTGCCGCAACGATGAACGGCGCCTGCTTTCTGGGTGTGGAGGTGGATCCGCAACGCATCGAGCGCAGGCTCCAGACCGCCTATTGCGATCGCATTGCCTGGAACCTGGATGACGCGCTCCGCATCTTGCGCGAAGCTCTGGCACGCGGTGAGGCGCTGTCTGTCGGACTGGTCGGCAACTGCGCGGACGTCATTCCCGAATTGGCCCGGCGCGGCTTCGTGCCTGACGTCCTCACCGATCAGACCAGCGCCCACGACCCGTTGAACGGCTACGTTCCCAACGGCATGACGCTCGATGAAGCGCGCAGCCTTCGCGCCCGCGACCCCCACGAGTACGTCTCCCGCTCCATCGCCGCCATGGGAGTTCACGTCGAAGCCATGCTGGCGCTCCAGCGCCAGGGCGCCGTCACGTTCGATTACGGCAACAACATTCGCACCCAAGCCAAACAGGCCGGAGTAGAACGCGCCTACGAAATCCCCGGATTCGTTCCCGAATACATCCGCCCGCTCTTCTGCGAAGGCCGCGGCCCGTTCCGTTGGGTGGCGCTGTCGGGCGATCCCGAAGACATCTACCGCACCGACCGGCTCGCATTGGAACTCTTCCCCCAAAACCAGACGTTGGCGCGATGGCTGCCGCTTGCCCGCAAGCGCATCCACTTTCAGGGACTGCCGGCGCGCATCTGCTGGCTCGGCTACGGGGAACGCGCCGAGTTCGGCGTCGCCATGAATCGCCTGGTGCGCTCCGGTGAATTGAAGGCCCCCATCGTGATCGGCCGCGACCACCTCGACGCCGGTTCCGTCGCATCCCCCTATCGCGAGACAGAATCCATGCTCGATGGCTCGGACGCCATCGCCGACTGGCCGCTGCTGAACGCCCTTGTCAACACCGCCGCCGGTGCGTCCTGGGTGTCGATTCACAACGGCGGCGGCGTGGGCATCGGCTACTCGCAGCATGCCGGCATGGTGGTGGTGGCCGATGGGACAGAGGACTCCGAACGGCGCCTCGAACGCGTGCTGACCTCGGACCCCGGCTTGGGGGTGATTCGCCACGCCGACGCCGGGTATGAGGATGCCATCCGGTTCGCCCGGGAACACGACATCAAACGGCCCTAGCCCCGGCGAAGACGCAAATGGAATTTGTCGTTTGGAACTGCAGTCAATTGGTCACGCTGGCCGGCCCCAAGCGTGCGCGGGCCGGTCCCGAGATGCGGGAACTCGCCATCATCCGCGATGGGGCGATGTTGGTTCGCGGCGGGCGCATCGGCGCCATCGGCACGCGCTTCGCCCTCGAAAGAACTCTGCCGAACTCGATCTCCGTGGTAGATGCGGGCGGGCGCATCGTGCTCCCCGGATTCGTGGACGCTCACACCCATCCGGTCTTCGCCGGCACTCGCGCCGACGAATTCGAGCAGCGTCTCGCGGGTGCCACCTACGCGGAGATCGCGGCGCGCGGCGGCGGAATCCGATCCACCGTGAGAAGAACGCGCGCTGCCGGCGAAGAGGAACTCCTGCACTTCGGGCGGAGGTACCGGGAGTGGTTCCTGCGCGGCGGAACCACCACCATCGAAGCCAAATCCGGATATGGCCTGGCTCTCGCCTCGGAGCTGAAAATCCTGAAAATCATCCGCCAGCTTGGCTCCGAGCAGAAACTCCGCTATGTACCCACCTTCCTCGGCGCACATGAGGTCCCCGACGAGTTTCGCGGCCGGATAGACCAGTACATCGATCTGGTGGTCAACGAGATGCTGCCCCGTGTTGCCAGCGAACGGCTGGCCGAATACTGCGATGTCTTCTGCGAGCCAAACGTGTTTCCCGCGGATAAGGCCCGCGTCATCCTCACCGCGGCGCGGCATCTGGGATTGGGACTCCGCCTGCACGCCGACCAGTTCACTCCGGACGAAGGCGCACACCTGGCCGCCGAACTCGGCGCCGCCACGGCCGATCATCTGGAGGCCACCGGCCCCGCCGGGCTCCAGGCCCTCAGCAACGCACACGTTCAGCCCGTCCTGCTCCCCGCCTCTGTTTACAACCTCGGATCCACGCGCTATCCGGCTGCCCGCCGAATGATCGATCTCGGTTTGCCAGTCGTCCTCGCAACCGACTTCAACCCGGGCTCATCGCCTACTCCCTCGATGCCGATGGTGCTCTCGCTGGCGTGCACCCAGATGAAGCTCAGTCCCGCGGAAGCCCTCACCGCGGCCACCATTAATGCCGCATACAGCTTGCGCCGGGGAGACGAGATCGGATCGTTGGAACCAGGTAAACTCGCAGACTTCGTGATACACGACTGCGATGACTACCGCGAACTCCCCTACTTTTTCGGCCGCGATCCCGCCCGTGCCGTCTACATCGGCGGAACATCTGTGATGTAGCGCTCCGGACGAGCGCCGCCAACCAAGCATTCTTTACTTCCCGCTTGGAGATTCTTTCCGTGCACGGTCGCGCGATTGCCTGCCGCGCCCGGCTAACCCGCTGCAACCGGAAGCCTGGAAACCGAAGTGCAAAGGTGAGGGCCAGCGCCCTTCGACACATTTCGAGTTTTGAGTTTGAAAGGACGAGAAATATGCGAAGAATCCTGACATTGTGTGCTTGTGTAGCTGTTATCACGACGTTGGCACTGGCCGAAAGCTGGACGGGCCGCCTGGTGGACGCCAGTTGTTACGACCAGCAAAAGAGCGCTACCACCTGCGATCCCACCAGCTCAACGACGGCGTTTGCCATCATCGCAGCGGGGAAGGCCTACAAGTTGGATGACGCGGGCAACGCCAAAGCCGTCGAAGCCATGAAGAACCGTGCCGATCGGTCCACCAACCCCAATGCTCCCGCAAGCAACAGCGTCGCCGCCAAGGTGACCGGAACGAAGGACGGAGACAACACCATCAAAGTGGAGTCAATACAGGTACAGTGAATCTCCGGGCCGTCTCCGGCCGGGGACGGCCCTTCCGGCCAAATCCTCAGGTTTTGATCAGCGAAATCGCCAGCCGAAGCGTCAATTGAGCAGAGACAGGCTGACGATCATGAATAGACGGGCGGAATCAACCAGGCTGACAGAGTTGCGCGCAAAGACCGATCGCCAACTCGTTGCACTCATCGATCACAGATTAGACGCGGGGCTGAAGGTAGCGCGCACGTCGCTTGAGGCCGAGGCCCGCAAAGCTTATACCGAAGTTCGCGCCTTGTGGCCGTGGGTCCATCATTTGACCTTCGCGGAACGCCGGCGCCTGGAATCGAAACTCGACGATCTCCACCAACTGCTCAACCAATCTGCCGTTCATGCCGCAGTGCGCCTCCAAACGGCATGCTCCTGACTCAGCGCCGGCGTCCCCGCGCCGGCGCTTTCTTTCCGTTGCTATTCTTGTGACGGATGGCCGGAAAGACGATCAGCGAGAAGATCCTCTCCGCAAAGTCGGGGCGGAATGCGCGCGCCGGCGACGTGGTAGTCTGCTCGGTGGATCACGCTCTGGGCACCGACGGCTCCACCCCCATGGCTCTCGATTATTTCGCGGCGATGGGCGGCCGCCGCGTCTTTGACCCGAGCCGCATTGTCTTTGCACTCGATCACTACGCTCCCGCGCCCAGCCGCGCCACCGCGCAATTGCACCAGCGCATGCGCGACTTTGCCGCTCTCCACGGTATCGAACTGTGGGACGTCGGCGAGGGCATCGGTCACCAGTTGATGGTCGAAGCTGGACACGCCGCGCCCGGGCGCCTCGTGGTCGGCGCGGACAGCCACTCGGTCACCTACGGAGCGCTGAATTGCTTCGCCACCGGCATCGGATCTTCGGATCTCGCTGCCGTCCTGATGTGCGGCGAAATCTGGCTGCGTGTTCCTGAATCCATCCGCGTGACCTTGACGGGCAGTCTGCCCGGCGGCGTCTACGCCAAGGACGCAGCGCTGGCGCTCGCCAAGGTATTGGGAGCGGATGGCGCGAATTATCAGGCACTCGAGTTTGGCGGCCCCGCGCTTCCGTCATTTCCCCTCGACGACCGCCTGGTGCTCAGCAACTTTGCCGTGGAAATGGGCGCCAAGAACGGCATCTTCGAGAATGCGGGCTTGCCTGCGAGCGGGGCTGCGGTGGGACCGGACCCCGACGCGCAGTACATACGCGAAGTCACCGTCTCCCTTGATGACCTTACCCCGCAAGTCGCCCTGCCCCACCAGGTGGATCGCGTAGTGGCCGGCACCGAGGTCGCGGGCACCGCCGTTCAGATGGTCTACCTGGGCACTTGCACCGGAGGGAGAGTACGCGATTTTCACCAGGCCCGCGATGTGTTGCGCTCCGGCGGAGGCGTCGCGCGCGGAGTCCAGTTGGCGGTAGCGCCGGCATCGCGCAAAGTGCTTGAGACGTTGACCTCTGACGGCACGCTTGCCGATTTCATCGCCATGGGGGCGGTGGTGCTGACGCCGGGTTGCGGCTCGTGCTGCGGCACCTGCGGCGCCATTCCGGGCGACGGCGTCAACGTCATTTCCACCGCCAATCGCAATTTCAAGGGTCGCATGGGGAACAGCAGCGCGGCCATCTATCTCGCGTCGCCCGCCAGTTGCGCAGCGGCGGCAGTGAAGGGCGCCATCGCCGATCCGCGGGAGTTTGCCTCATGATCGGCCGCGCGCGCGTCTTTGGCGACGACGTCAATACCGACTACATCATCACCTCGCGCCGCAAGTGTGAAAGCCTCGACCCGCAGGTGCTCCGCCATTACCTCTTCGAGGAGATCGATCCCGCCTTCGCGAAATCGGTGGAACCCGGCGATCTCATCGTGGCGGGAAAGAATTTCGGCTGCGGGTCGGCGATGGAAGTCGCGGTGACCGCTGTCGTGGGAGCCGGCATACCCGCGGTGCTGGCCCGCAGTTTCTCGCGCACCTACTATCGCAATGCCGTCAACAACGGCCTGATGCCGCTGATCTGCGACACCAGCCGCGTTCGCGAAAGCGATCGCCTCGTGATTGCGGCACAGTCGGTGCACAACCAGACCACCGGCGAAATCATCGCTGTCGAACGGCTGCCCAAGATCATGCTCGACATCATCGAGGCCGGCGGCCTGGTCCCCTATTTCCAGCGCCATGGTCGCTTCCCTTGACGTGGCGCACGCTCCTGCCTGCCGCGTCCCACTCACAGGGACGCTTCTTGCCGGTGCACGGAGGGCACTTTCGCCCTCAGACTCTGCCGGAGATCCCCAAAGCGCCCCGATGAGTCGAGGCACGGCGCGCAGGAGTGCGCGCGCCACATTTCGCCCAAACACGGGCGGGTGTTCCAAACACGGCATCCTGCCGGCCTTGTCATCTTACTTGCCGCCGGGGTATATTAACCCCCAAACCACGCAAGGAGGCCCTTATGCTTCGTCTCGTCGCGATACTGCTGTGCGCGAGCGCAGCCTTCGCACAATCCCCGCAAATCGGTTCCGTACAGTTGAACCAGTTGCGCTATCGCTATATCGGTCCCGTCGGCAATCGCGTCATCGCCGCCGCCGGCATCCCGGGCGATCCCAACATCTATTATGTGGGCTCGGCCTCCGGAGGAATCTTCAAGACCACCGATGGCGGCATCCACTGGGACCCGATCTTCGATGAGCAGACCGTCTCCTCCGTCGGGTCATTGGCCATCGCGCCTTCCGACCCCAACGTAGTCTGGGCAGGCACCGGCGAAACTTTTATCCGCAGCCACATCTCCGTCGGCACCGGCATCTACCGCTCGCTCGACGCCGGCAAATCCTGGACCCAGATGGGGCTGGAGAAGACCGGGCGCATCGGCCGCGTCCTCATCGACCCGCGCAATCCTGATATCGTCTTCGCCTGCGCGCTCGGCCATGCCTACGGCCCGCAACCCGAGCGCGGCGTCTTCCGCACTACCGACGGCGGCAAGAGCTGGGAGCAGGTACTCACCGTCGATCAAAACACCGGCTGTTCCGACCTCGTCATGGATCCCGCGAATCCACGGATACTCCTCGCCGGCATGTGGCAGCTCGAGCTGCACACCTGGACCCGCACCAGCGGCGGTCCTGGCAGCGGCGTGTACAAGTCCACCGACGGCGGATCCACCTGGCATCATGTCACCGGACATGGCCTTCCCAATTCACCCCTCGGCAAGATCGGCCTCGCCATGGCTCGCCGCACCAGCCGCGTCTATGCCCTCATCGAAACCGGCGACGGCGTGCCATACGATGGCAAGCCCACCGAGCGCGGCCAGCTCTGGATGTCCGACGACGCCGGCGATCACTGGTCGCTCATGAGTTACGATCGCAATCTCACCGGACGTGCCGCCTACTACACCCGCTGCGCGGTCTCGCCCGACAATGAAAACGAGATCTACTTCCTCACCTCGGCCTTCTCCCGGTCGCTCGATGCCGGCCGCACCCTCACCAACATGCCCGCGGTCCCCGGCGGCGACAACCACGACCTGTGGATCGACCCAACCAACGGCGACCGTATGGCCGTCGCCAACGACAGCGGATTCAGCATCACCATCAATCGTGGCCGCACCTGGAATCGCGTCCAATTTCCCAACGCGCAGATGTATCACGTCACCGTGGACAACCAGGTCCCCTACTTCGTCTACGGCAACAAGCAGGATGGCAGCTCCTACCGCGGCCCCAGCAACAGCCTCGCCGGCGGACGCGGTGGCGCCGGCTTCGGCGAGGAAACTGGCGGCACTTCCGGCCGCGGCCCGGTCTTCGCCCCACCGGGCGGACCCATCTCGCGCAGCGTCTGGCACCAGGTCACCGGCGGCGAAAGCGGCTTTGCCACGCCCGACCCGGTGGACCCCAACATCATCTGGTCGAGCGCCTCCGGCTCCGGCAGCGTCGGCGGAATCGTCACGGTTTTCGACGAACGCAATCACCAGGCGCGCAATGTCGAAGTCTGGCCCGAACAGACCAGCGGCGCCACCGCCGCCGAGCTGAAGTACCGCTTCAACTGGGAGTTTCCCCTGATGATCTCCCCGCACGATCACACCCAGGTCTACGTCGGCAGCCAGTTCGTGCACCTCACTACCGATGGCGGCCAAACCTGGAAAGTCGTGAGCCCCGACCTCACCCGCAATGACAAGAGCCGCATGGGCTTTTCGGGCGGTCTCACCGGCGATAACATCGGCGTCGAGTACGCCGGTGTGGTCTTCGCACTGGCCGAATCGCCTAAAGAAGCCGGCGTCATTTGGGCCGGCACCAACGACGGTCTCGTGCAGATCACGCGCGATGCCGGCAAGACGTGGACCAACGTCACCGCCAATATCCCCGGCATGCCCGAATGGGGCACGGTATCGAACATCGAGGCGTCGCGATATGCCAATGGCGCGGCCTATCTTACCGTGGACGCTCACCAGGTGAACAATCGCGATCCCTTCATCTTCAAAACCACCGACTACGGCAAAACATGGACCGCCATCACCAACGGCATTCCTCACAGCATGCTCAGCTACGCGCATTGCATTCGCGAAGACCCCGTGCGCCGCGGCCTGCTTTTCGTCGGAACCGAGAACGGCCTCTACGTTTCCTTCAACGACGGCCAGAACTGGCGGTCCATGCAGTCCAACCTGCCGCATGCCCCGGTTTACTGGATGGCCATGCAGGAGCATTTCCACGATTTGGCCATCGCCACCTACGGCCGCGGCTTCTGGATCCTCGACGATCTCACGCCGCTCGAGCAGATGACCGCGCAGACCACCGATACGAGCGCCGTCTTGTTTGCGCCTCGCGATGCCTACCGCTTCCGCACCGCGGTCCAACCGGAAGCCCCATCATACGATGCCACGCTCGGCCAGAACCCGCCCTACGGGGCGTCCATCAATTACTACTTGAAATCCACTCCTACTGGCGGCGCCAAGGTAGCCATTGTGGATGCAGGCGGCCGGACCGTCAGGACGCTTACGGCACCAGCCCAGCCGGGAATCAACCGCCTCTGGTGGGACCTTCGTTTCAGCCCTACGAAATCGATGCATCTGAGGACCAGCCCCCTGTACGCGCCCGAGATCACCATGGGCCCGGATGGTTATCGCCCACCACCCGCAGGACAGCCGATCGCCCTGCTCGCGCCTCCCGGGAACTACACGATCAAGCTTACCGCTGACGGCAAGGAATACACGCAGCCGTTAAAGGTGCTGAAGGACCCCCACTCCAATGGCACCGAGGGCGACATCCAGATTCAGACGAAACTCATGACCTCGCTCTCGGGCGCGATGAACAATATGGTGGATGCGGTGAATCAGATCGAGTCGCTGCGCGCACAGGTCGCCGATCTCAAAAGCGCGGTCGGCGCCGGCGAGGGCGGAACCAATATCCGCGACGCGGCCGATCAGCTCAACACCAAGCTCATCGAAATCGAAGATAATCTCATCCGCCTGAAGGCCACAGGCCGCGGTCAGGATACCGTGCGCTGGGCGCCGAAGCTCATTGATAAGATCGGCTATCTCGCGAGTGAAGTGGAAAGTTCCGACTACCAGCCGACCACCCAGCAGGTGGCCGTGCACGACGAACTCAAGGAGCAGGCAGCCACCTACCAGCAGCGGCTGAAACTGCTCCTCGAGAAAGAAGTCGCCGGCTTCAATGCCATGTTGCGCCAGCGAAACGTCCCCAACATCGTGACCGGCAACATGCCGTAAGGTAGCGCGGCTTCAGCCTGCAAGTCTGCTGGTTTCGCCCGCCGCGATCCTAATCGTGATAGTGATGACCGTCGCGATCATAGCCCCGGTCTGCCACGCCCATCTCTAACGGGCGCTCCAAGCGGAACGTGACCACAGAACCCCGCGGAACATGGACCGCTCGCCCGCGGGCCTGTCCGCCGCTGATCGCGCCTACGATTGCGCCCACCAGGCTGTTGTCTCGTTGCGATTCGACGCGATTCGGATCGGTACGTATGCCGTATCGTCGACCTTCTACGTTGACCGATTCGAGGTCTAAGATGAGATCGTTATCCGGCGCCACCCGTACCATCAACTCGGCATTGGATCCCCGCGGAATGGCCAGGCGGCCGTTCTCGCCACGAACATCCTGATCGACGATACCGTAGTACACGCGATTGTCCCGGCGGTCCACATCGATGGTCTCGTTCAAACGTACCGGGATCACGGTCCCAGGCTCGAGCCGTGTCATTCTGTCCCGATCCCCATAGCGGTCCCGGTCGCGGTCTTGCGCCAATCCCACAGAGGAGAGGCACATCACCGAGGCCAGTGCGAATCCGGCGGCTGTTCTATTCAGAATCATGCTTGAATTCCCCCTTACGGCGGATGTGTCTGCACCCCGCGCGCCACAAAACCGCCGGAATCGCGCGCTGAAGTGCTGGTTATAACACTGCTGGGGCCTACCGCGGATCATGACAGAACGTGCAATCGATGCTTACCTTCCGGGACTGATGGCAGTTCATGCACCCACCCATCGAGATATCACGCTCGCGAGTCAGCCTCTCGCGGTCCGCCACTCGGCCGTGACAATCCTCGCAGTCGTTTCCGCCGCTCAAATGAGTCTTGTGACTGAAGCTCGCATACGAAGGAATCTCATAGACCCGCACCCAGGGGATAGCGAGATTGTTCCTGGCGAAATCGGCGAGTTTCCGAATGGCGGGACTGTCGGCCTTGACGGCGGAGTGGCACGACATACAGACGGAAGCGGGCGCAATGCCCATCGCCTCGCCAGGCTCGGGATTCAGGTGGCACATCTTGCATTTCAGCTTCATCCCTCCCGCGTGTGCCTTGTGGCTGAAGGGCAGCGGCTGTTCCGGCGCAGGTTTTTCGGTCTGCCCGGCGAGCGCGGCCAGAAACGTCCCGGACAACATCATGAGCCATGATGCGGTCATACGTTCCCGGCGCGCATCTGCTCGGCCAGGTACTCCGAAGCACGCATGGAAAGCGCCAGGATGGTCATCGTGGGATTCTGCGAGCCGCCCGTCACGAAACTGCTGCCATCCACCACGAACAAGTTCTTGATGTCGTGGCTCTGATTCCATGCATTCAGGACGCTCGTCTTGGGATTGACGCCCATGCGGCAAGTACCCAACTCGTGGATGCTGTACCCCGGAGGAAACATCTGGTCGTGCCGGGCCAGGACTTCCCAGCCGCACGCATGACACAGTTGCTCCATGGTCGCGATCGCATCCTTGGCCATGTTGACTTCGTTTTCGCCATAGCGGCACTGGATGTGCAGTGCCGGAATGCCCCAGGCATCGGCCACGTTCCGGTCCAGGCTCACGTGGTTTTCGAAGCGCGGCAATACTTCCCCCATGGTGGTGCACGAGAATCCCGCGCCCCGATCGTTGTCCATCGCCTTCTGGAGCGCCTCTCCGTAAAGCGGATAATATTTGGCGTCGGGCGTTCCTCCCATGCTGAAATCGAGCGCGTACCCGCGCAGGAAGTTCTTCTCCCGGGCCATCAGGTTCCGGAATCTTGGAATGTATCCGCCGCCCGAACCGCGTCCCCCCGACCCGCCCCGCGCCTCCGGCATCACCGCCTGCACGCTCTGGGTGATGTAGAACTGGTCGTGCAGGTAATGTCCCAGCACGCCCGACGAGTTGGCGATGCCGCTGTTCAAGAGGATCCGGGTGCTCTCCAGGCACGACGCGCCCAGAACCACCACTCTCGCCTTGGCGTGCATTTCGCGGTGCGAGTGGCGGTCCACGAAGTTCGCTCCGTTGGCCAGTCCCGAGTCTGTGTCCAGGGTGATGTTGCGGACCACGGCGTTGGCCACCACGGTGAGGTTGCCCGTGGCCATGGCATCCGGCAGCAGCAGGTTGATTGAACTGGCGAACTGACCTTGCCCAAGCGATCGCCGCATCTTCGTCACGGGGATGCCGTGCTTCTTCGCCGCTTCGGAGAACTTCTGGACCGCCGCGCTGTCGGGCGAGGCGTCCTCGATGAAGTTGCCATCCGGCAGTTGGGGATAGCCCTCCTTGCGCCCCGTAACCCGGAAGATCGCCTCCACCCGCGAGTAGAACGGGGCCAGGTCGCCGTGGCCGATCGGCCAGTTCTCACCGAAGCCGTCATGATCCTTGGCCTTGAATTCGTAATCGCTCAGGCGGAACGACATGCGCGCCCAAAAGAGCGACTTCCCGCCGATCATGCGCACCCGCACCCAGTTGAACGGCTCCTGCGGATCGTGGGTGTACGGCACTTCGGCCTCATCCACCCACTGGTTCGCGTTGAACTCGTTGGCTTGCAGCACGTGCACGTGACGGCCCGGCTTACCGAAGCCGCGGTATGGCAACTCGTAGACCGGCTTCAGGACACGGTCGCGGTTGAAGTCCACTAGTGGTCCGGCATCCAGCATCAGGCACTTGATGCCTTTCTGCGTAAGCGTGTGCGCCGCCATCCCACCCGAAGCACCGGAGCCGATGATCAGAACGTCGTAATCCTTAGCGGCCATGCCTTCCTCTCATTCCGGCGCCCAACGTGTCGGCACTCGTTGCCTTCGTCGGCACTCGTGTCGACGCTTCCGGGCCGCCACCAGTTCCGGCCCGATAAGCCGTCCTTTCATATTGGATTCCAATAGAGTCCCGTGCCGCCCGCACGGCGGCTGCCCGATGGGGCTGCCGCCGTGTTCCATTCCCGCGAATTGATCGTGGCAGTTCGCACGTCCGCCTTCGCGGTCACCAGAAAACGTGCCAATGGGTCCGCGGGCGGATCGTACTGCCACGGTTGCCGTAAAGGCGCCAGAAGTTCCTCCGCCTGAACCGCCTCCACTGCGGCAAACTCCTTCCCGTACTCCTTCCGCGCCTGCGAGTTCAGCGCGTCCAGCCCCGCCTGGTAGACCTGCTGCCGGTCCGCAGTCGATTCGCTCATCAGAAAATCCAGGAACTCCGCGGCGCCCGCGTCGAGCGCCCCCGGCGCGCCGTTCATGGAAGGCATGAGAATCCCGCTCAACCTCTTGATCGCCGCGAACTGCCCGGCGTTGAAGAACCGGAGCACGGGGTCGGCCGACTGGTCCGCAGCGGCGGTCTCGATCTTCGGCTCCCCGGCGGGGGCCCGGTTCGCGCGCCCCGGTGGAGTCGCCACTTGCTGCGCCAGCATCGGCGCGACTGGCGCAGCCATCAGGGTCCCAAAAAACCGTCGGCGTTTCATATGGGCTAGTAAATCATCTTCAGGCCGAGTTGCACCGTCCGGTTGCCGCTGGCGCTGGTCACGATCCCGAACGTGGACGGAGACGCGACGTTGGTGCCCGGCGCCGACCATACCGGCGAGTTCGTAAAGTTGAACGCCTCCGCCCGGAACTGGAAGTTCAGCTTCTCCACCGGCCGGAAGTTCTTGAACAGCGAGAAGTCCAGGTTATGCGCACCCGGCTGCCGGACGTTCGGCAGGAAGCGCCCGACATTGCCAAACATGTAATTGGGCGTTTGCGAGAAAACCGACTGCACGAAGTAGTTGTTCAGCCGATTGCCGATCGGCCCCGTGACCTGCGGATTCTGGCCGTTGTCCGTCGCCCGGATCCCCGGGCTGTTCAATCCGGTCGTATTGCCTCCGTTGGAGATCGCGATCGGGATGCCCTTCTGGAAGGTCGATATCCCGTTCATCTGCCAGCCGCCGATCACGAAATCCACCGGCTTGGGAATCGCGTTGAAAAACCGTTTCGAACGCCCGATCGGCAGCTCGTACGTGACGCTGGTGACGAACCGCTGCGGAACATCCTGCGAAGATACCGACTTCTCGCACTTCCGGCAATACGTGTCCTGCTTGGTACCGGCTTGTCCGATGTAGGTCACCACCTGGGAAGCGTCGTCCAGCAGCTTCGAGACCGTGTAGCTCGAAAGTAGCGACAATCCGCTGCGGAAACGATGCTCCACCGAGAAAATCGCGGATTGGTAATTGGAGTTCGCGATGGGCTTCCGGAACGCGCTCAGGTTGGAATATTGCGGGTAGGCGTCCAGCAGCAGATTGGCGGCCACCGTCGGATTGGCATAAGTCGAGGTCGGGTTCTTGATGATCCCGTAAAACGGGTTGGGGACCTGGGCCGTGAGGTTGCTGCCCAGCGACAGGAAGGAAGCCGGCAACTGGTCGAAGTTCACGCTGCTTTCCCCGTCCGGCAGATGTTGGCCCTTGCTGCCCAGATATCCCACCTGCACCAGCCAGGCCCCCTTGACCTCCTGCTGGATATTGAAATTCCACTGCTGGATCATGGGATTGACGTAGTCGATGAAGTAGCTGTCCTGAACCTGGCCTCCAATGTCGGTAAGCGCCCCGCTGATCGGGCCAGGCGCCGCTCCCAGCGGGCGGATCAGGCCGTTGGGAAACGGGTTGCCCAGGCTGGCAACGAACGTCTGCCCGCTGTTGAGCGTGGCGTTCAGCGCCGTCCCGCCGGTGAACCCTTCCGTGCCGGATGTGCCCGAAGTGCCCGCCGCCTGCAACATCGAAGGCGCGTACAGAATCCCGTAAGCGCCGCGAATCACGGTCGTCCGGAAGACGTTGTAGGCAAACCCGATGCGCGGGGCAACGTTGTTCAGATCGGTAGGGGTCTGGTGCCGGCCATATGCCGCTCCGGAGGTCCCGACGAATTCCATCGCCCCTTTCAGATTCCCGCAGTTGGGGCAGACGGCGCTCGCCGCCACCATTCCCTGCAAGGGCGAGGCAGCGTTGATGTCGAAATAGCTCAGCCGGTTGTAGCGCTCCGTGCGCGGAATATCCACGTCGTAGCGAATCCCGAGGTTGAGCGTCAGTTTGCGGCTCACCTTGAAATCGTCCTGGAAGTAGAAGCCCCAATAGGCGCTCGCGGTCGCTGCCGCGAAAGTGTATTGCAGATCGCTTCCGTTGTTGTTTGGGAGCCCGAGCAGGAAGGTGGCAAACCCGTTTCCCTGCGTGGTCGATGCTCCCGCCGAGGTGTTCTGCTGCGTGTAGCTGCTGCTGAAGCTGTACTGGCCGTCGGGACTGCCAAGCTGCGTGAAGTTCACGAACATCTTCACGAAGGTGGTGCCCGCTTTGAGCGTATGCCGCGAAAGCACCTTGGTCAGGTCGGCCCGCAGCACGTGCGAGTAGGGGCGATCCAGCAGAGTGGTGTAGGAGGCCTGCCCGAGGCTGTAACTGGAGGTGTTTCCGCTGGCACTGATCTGCGGAAACTCGTAGTTGTCCACCACGCTGTCGATCGCCGCCGGAAACCCCAGCGACGAGGGCTTGGTCCCTTCCGAGAACGGGTAGCGTACCGAAACGTCCCTCGCCAGCCCGTAATTGAAGTTCAGGATTGTCGTGGGGCTGAAGCTGTAAACCGCGTTGATGGTAACGTTGCGGTTGTAATAGGTCACCGGGCCTGACCCGAATGGCGTGCCCACGTTGCCGAACCCGTTGAAATCGGTGTTCACGCCGGACTGGTTCGAGCCGCGGGCGAACATGCGAAATTTCTCCGAGAAGTTGTGGTCAATCCGCGCGTCGATCTGGTCGTAGGGGTTGTTGGCAACCCCTTGGGTTCGCCAGTTGGTGGTCTGCAAAGCGGCATTTGTCACACAACTTGCGCAGTTCGGCTCCGGCCAGTACTTCAACAGGTTCATCGCCACCGGGTCGAAACGGTTCTGGGGGATGACGTTGTTGGGAAATGGCTGGCGGAAACAGTTCGGCTGTGCCGGCGGACATGCCGCATTCGGGCCCGCAGTCATGGGATCGTAGATCGTGATCGGCTGGCCCACTCCCCCGCTGGCGCCGTTGGTCATTCCCGTGAAGATGCCCTGCCGCATGGCATCGGTGGGAACACTGCCGGTATCGGTGACGGCGCTCGGCGTTCTGACGCTCTGTTCGCTCACAAAGAAGAAGGTCCGATTCTTGCCGTTGTACAGCCGCGGAATGTAAACCGGACCGCCGAATGTGCCGCCAAACTGGTTGTAGCGCACAATTCCACGCGGCAGACCGTTCCGGTTGTTGCCCCAGCTATTGGCGTTCAGCACGTTGTTCCGGAAGAACTCGAAGAGCGTCAGGTGCGGCTGATTCGTGCCTCCGCGCGTGGCCATGTTAATCGTGCCTCCACCGGTCCGCCCGTATTCCGGCGCCAGCGAATTGGTCACTACCGAGATCTCCTGTACACTGTCCTCGTTCGGGATATAGCCGATCTGCAGATGGCTCACGTTGTTTTCCGGGACAATCACCGAGGTACCGTCAATCGTGACGTCGTTATAGTCGTTGCGCCCGCCGCTGATCCAGGGGCTATTCGATCCTCCGCTCGGCACCACGCCCGGCACCAACGTCACCAGCGACATCGGGCTGCGGTTTCCGCCCAGCGGCAGGTCCAGGATGGCCTTGTTGCTGACCGTCGTGGCGACCGTGGAAGATTCGGTAGACAATTGCGCCGCGGCTGCCTCCACCTGCACGGTGGTGGTCACATCTCCCACCCGCAGTGGAATCTCGAGCGAGACCGTCTGCTCCACGTCCAGCAGAATGCCATTTTGGCGGTACCTCTGGAAGCCTACCTTCTCGACCGAAACCTGGTAGCTGCCAGGTTGCAGGTATCGTTGGTAGAAACGCCCCTCGCCATTGGTCTCCAACGAGAAGCGAACGTTGGTCGCCTGGTTCTCTACCATGACCTTAGCCCCCGGCACGGCGCCCCCCGAGGCGTCCGTTACCCGCCCGTCAATTGTGCCGGTGGCGTTCTGGGCCAGAGCCCAACCGGAAATCATGAGTGCGGCTGCAACAATCTTCCAAAACCGATACATGGGTTTTCGTCTCCTTTGGCTGCACCTGTGAGTGCCCGCAGTTCCCCTGATCAGGGACGAGCGTATGCCCGAGGGCAGCCCTTGTTCAACGGGTTACACGGTGTTTCACGGTGCTCGAGCGTAACCAACCTTGCTTTCGGGCCTGGGAAGTTGCAGAATCATGGAAGCCAAGAGGGGATTTCATGGCGAGAGCGGCGGCAGGCGGTCGTGAAACTGCGGGGGTCCAGGAGCGGAGTTTACCCACTCCCGAGGAAGTTCGCCGCCAACTGCATGCCATCCTGAACAGCCCAGCCTTCCATGGAAGTAAACGCTGCCAGCAATTCCTGGAATATGTGTGCGAAAAATCCCTTGCCGGTGAGTTGGGCGCGCTCAAGGAACGCACGATCGCCATTGAAGTCTTCGGCCGCCAGCCGCAATCCGGCTTGGGAGAAGACACCATCGTGCGGGTGGGTGCCCGCGAGGTTCGAAAACGGCTGGCCCAGTTTTACGTTACGCCCGAGGGTGTCGCATCCGAGATTCGGATCGACCTGCATCCGGGGGCCTACGCCCCTGAATTCCGATACTGCCCACCTTCTTCGGAGGAGGTCGCGGCGCCCCCACCCGCAATACCACCTCCGCCCTCTGTCGAAGATCGTCCTACGGCCCGCCGGTGGCGTTGGCGCTGGACTGTGGCGGCCGGATTGGCCTTGGTAGCAAGCCTCAGCACGTTAACGTTGGTCAAATGGTCCAACCAGAATCCCAATAACGAGGCCTTCCAACGCTTCTGGGATCCCGTTTTCCGCGCCCCCGAGCCAATGCTCCTGGCCGTGGCGCATCCCATTGTCTATCACGCCTCCTGGCGGGCCCACAAGTTGAGCGAGGCCAACCAGCCTCCCCCCGACACCGAAGAGCAACGCGCCATACACGTTCCGCCCAAGGATCTGGATGGTTCCGACCTGATCCCCGTCTTCAACCAGTACGTGGGCTTCGGCGACATGGTGGCGGCCAATGAGGTTTCCACCATGCTCACCCGCCGGTCGAAGGCATCCCGGCTGCGCCTCGCCAGTGGCGTAGTCTTCGAAGACCTGAGGAAAACGCCCACGCTGCTAATCGGCGCCGTCACCAATCGCTGGACAATGGAATTGCAGCAGTCCTGGCGCTTTCGCTTCAAGCACACCTCCGAGATGAAAACCGTAATCGTCGACACGCAGGGAGACGGCCGGCAGTGGTCGATACCAGCCAAGGAGGACGGTTCGGCGCCGGAGGACTATATCCTGGTCTGCCGCATCCGCAATTCCTTCACTGGCGGCACCCTCATGGTCGCCGCCGGACTGAAGCAGTTCGGCACCGAAGCTGCCGGGCGGTTGCTGGCCGACCCGGAGCAGTTGGGCGTGATTCTCCGGAAGCTTCCCGCGAAATGGGAAACCGAAAATCTGCAGTTGGTCCTTCATGCCACCGTCATCGGCAACACCCCAGCCCAGCCGGATGTCGTAGCCTCGCACCTTTGGTAGGCCGAGGTCTGGTAGGCCGAGGCGCTCCCGTGCAATTCACCGTGATAGCTTCGCGAAGCGCCACAACCAGGGCCTCCGGGAGATTCTCTGATACCATGCGTATTGGATAGAAAGATCTGAAATAGCTTTTACCGGGCTGTCTTGTGCCGGCAGCCGACTTTCAACACCCCCGGGAGGATTCATGGAAGCGCAATGGACGCCGATGCGGTGGCCGAACGCTTGGAAAGATCCGGGCGCGCTCAGTCTTCTCCAGGGCACCGCCATCGATTACCTGCTGATCGGAAAGGATCAGGACCTGGCTCCGGTGCGAGACCGAGCCCGGCAGATGGGAATCCACGTCGCTGATCCCGAAGCCCTTCCTTCGGGAATCTCGATCATTAAAGGCGAGTGGCCGGGTGTGAAGATGTCGCGCGGGGGAGGCGCCGAATTGACCGCCGGCCCCACCGGCGTGCCTTGGGTAGATTCCAACGGATGGGCGATTCGTCTGGCGGCAGCGCTGGATCCGGGTGCGGCCGTCTGGGTGGACGCTCCACCTCCCGATAATGCCCGCCCCTCCGCGGCCTCCTACCTGGTCGCGATGGCCGATAGCGCGGCCTACGGCGGCAGATGGATTCTCTCGCTCGACAATCAACTGTCGCCGGCAATCGCCGCCCAACGCCCCGAGGCCCTCGCAGCCTGGAAAAAGATGGCCGCTGCCGCCGCCTTCTTCTCTGCTCATCAGAGCTGGTCAGGATACGCGCCGCGAGCCCTGGTGGGAGTGGTCTCCGATTTCTCGGGCCCGAACGAATTCTTCAGCCGCGAGTTGCTGAACCTGCTCGGAAGAGCGGGATTGCACTACATTGCCTTACCGAAAACGCGGCTCGCTCCTGATGCCTTCGGCGGCCTCCGCGCGCTGATTTACCCCGACTCGGATGCGCCCTCCGCGAATCTCCGCAATCACGTGACCTCTTTCGTCCAGGCCGGCGGGTTATTGGTCGCCGCGCCGCGCTGGGGTGACGTGCCCGGCACACCGTCGAAATCCGGCGAAGATCCCCGTTATGCCATCCGCACCTTGGGCAGGGGACGCATCGCCCTGGCCAAGGCCGATCCCGACGACCCGTATCTTTGGACCAACGATGCGGCGCTCCTGGTGAGCCATCGGTATGACCTGGTGCGCTTCTGGAACGGAGGGGCTACCGGGTCCTTTTATACGATGGCGCCCGAAAAACACGCTGTCGTACACCTCCTGTTCTATGCCAATCGCGGACCGGATTCGGCGAGTGTGCGGATCGCCGGCCGGTATCGTACCGTCACGGCATCGACGGTCGAACACCCCCAACTGCCGAAGGTAGAAGCGGAATTCCAATCCGAGGCGGTCGAAGTTCATTTACCCCAGGTGCCGCAATACGTCGCCCTGGAACTGGAAACGTAGCGCCATAGTTCGGAAACATCTTATGAACTGCAACCGCCGACAATTCCTGATGCACACCGGAGCAGCCGTGGCTGCCTGTCTCCCCAAGTCCGCGACCGCCGCAGCCCCCGCCGCTCCCGTCTCCGTCGCCCGCTGCCAAACCTACAACCCGTCCGAACTCCTGTCCGTCATGCAGAAAATGTTCGATCAGTTGGGCGGACTCGAACGGTTGGTCCGCAACAAGACCGTCGCCATCAAGATCAACCTCACCGGCGCCCCGACCTACCGCGTCGGGTATTTGCCGCTCGAAGACACGCATTACACCCATCCGCACGTTATCGCGGCCGCCGCGAACCTCATGGGAAGGGCCGGCGCCCGCCGCATCCGCGTGCTGGAGAGCCCCTGGTCCACCGCCGCGCCCATCGAGGAGTACATCCTGCAGGCCAATTGGGAGCCGCGCGACATTCTGAACGCCGCGCCCCGCGTGGAGTTCGAAAACACCAACTGGCTGGGCAATGGCAAAAAGTACTCGCGCATGATCGTTCCGCACGGCGGCCTGATGTTCCCGGCGTTCGACCTCAACCACTCCTACGAAGAGTGCGATGTCTTTGTGAGCATCGCCAAAATGAAAGAGCACGCCACCGCGGGCATCACGCTGTCCATGAAGAACTGCTTTGGCCTTACGCCTTGCACGATTTATGGAACCGGCGCAGGAGTGGACGAGCCGTCGCTGGTTCCCAAGGGTGGGCGCAATTTGATCCATGCTGGAGACCGGCAGCCATCCAAGAGCGCGCCACCCGAGAAAGACCCTACGACTCCGCGCGAGGACACCTGGCGCGTGCCCCGCACCGTCGTCGATCTGGTGTCCGCCCGCCCCATCCATCTCGCCATCGTGGAAGGCATCAAGACGATGACCGGCGGCGAAGGTCCGTGGATCCCCGAGGAATTGACAGGCGTCGCCCCGGGAGTGATGGTGGCCGGCACCAATCCCGTCACTACCGACGCGGTCGCGATGGCGGTGATGGGCTTCGACCCCATGGCCGATCGCGGCACTCCGCCCTTCGAGTCGTGCGACAGCACGCTGGGCCTGGCCGAAGGTGTGGGACTCGGCACGCGCGATCTCAACCGCATCGAGGTGATCGGCACGCCAATCGCTCAGGCGAGGTTCGATTTTGCCTCTATCCGCAAGCGGCGGCGCAACTCCCCGCCACCCCCCATGGGAATCCGGGGATAGTTTCAAACGCAGACGCTCAGGACCGCCGGGCGGATTCCAGCGATCGCTCGATGGCGATCCGAACGAGCTGACCCCGTGTTCGCACCCCCATCTTGTCAAACAGGTGTTGCAGAGTGGCTTTCACGGAACTTTGTGAAACGCCAAGATGGTACGCCATCTCCTTGTTGCTAAGACCCTCACAAACGCACCGCAGGACCTTCTGCTCGCGCGGCGAAAGCTGCGTGGAACCAGGCGTTTCGATACGCGGGTTGCGTGTGCCCTGTGCGGCGATTTTTGGGTCCATCCAGAAACCTCCGTTTGCAACGGTTCGGATGGCCTCAATGAGCGACCCGGGTGGGCTGTGCTTGAGAAATATACCCGAGATGCCCAGTTTCCGCGCAACCGAAATATCCACGGGGCTCATGCCCGCCGTCACCATCAGGACCTTGCCCTCGTAACCCGCCCTCGTTGCAGACGCGAGAAAACGCGTTCCCGTATCATCTTCCAGATCGAAATCGAGCAGTATCACGTCCACCACGGAGCGGGACAGAACTTCCAGGGCTTCCGGCGGTGTGCCACACTCAGCGACCGTTTCAACATCGGGCTCCGACGTGAGCAAGCGCCGCAAACCCTCTCGAAACAAAATGTGGTCGTCAACCAGTAAGAGTCGAATGCGCTTCATCTTCGGTTGGGGAAGGACCGGGCTCCGCGAATTCCGTCACGGTTGCCAGATCCAACACAAAAGAACATCCTGTGTGCTGCGGATCGTGACGCAGATCGCCTCGAAATGAACGCATGAACGCCCGCGACAAATATAGTCCGAGCCCGGTCGCGTCCGCGCCCTTTTGCAGAGGCTGAAAGATCTTCTGACCGGGAGGAATGCCTGGCCCGCTGTCCGTAAAACGGATCGAGACTCCGTCGCGCGCAGGTGCGGCGGAGACCTCGATCACTTTTTGGGCGACCGCGTCGAGCGCCCGCTGACTGTTCTTGGTCAGGTTGAGCAGAACCTGCATCAGGCTGTGCCGGTCCGCCTTGACCGGCGGCAAGTTGTCGGGAACGTCCCAATGCAACTGGATCTCCGACTCTTCGCAGATCGGCTCCAGAACGATTCGCAGATCGGTAAGCACTTCGTTCAGATCGACGCTACCCGCCTCGAAAGCGCCAACACTCTGCTTGAGTTCGAGCGAAGCGATCTTGCTCAGTGTCTCAACCAGGGACCCCAGAGCTTCGAAATCCTGGTCGCCTTGGAGCGACCCTTTGCGCGCAAGGTTTTCATGCATCATTCCAATCGCGCCGCACACGTTTCTGACTTCATGGGAAACCGCGGCGACCATGATTCGGGAGCCCGCCAGAAGCTGCTGCAGGCTGGTCTCCTCGCGCTCGCGTAAGTGTTCGGAAGTGTCCACCAGCAAGGCCGAAAGCCGCGGGCCGGCCGGCGTGTTGTAGGTTGAGAAAAATGTGTCCGCCAGGAAAACCTCGCCGCTCTCCTTTTGGCCGCGAGTTTGCATTTCGGTGCGAAAGATCTTCGCGGTCTCGTCGATCGAGGGTATCGATCCCAGGGCGGGAATGAAGCGTGCAATTTTCCTGCCGCACAGCAATCCTTCTGGGACGCCCAACAGCCGATGCGCCGCAGGGTTTCCGAGGAGAATCTCGCCTTCCGCGGTCATTGTGAGAACGGCTGCCGGGCTGCTCTCGATCAGAAACTTGAGTTGCTCCTCGGCCGTGCGCTGCGCAGCCAGGCTTTCCATTTCCCGGCGGTAGCTCTTGGTCAATGCGAAAGAGAGGAGCCCGGTAACGGCCAAGGTCAGGAAGATCAGGACATCGCGCGGAGCCTCCATGTCCATGGGGAACGGATCCAGCCGGTCCGATAGAAACGTGCAGAAGAGAGCAACCAAAAGCAATTGCCACCGGTTCAGGAGCGTTCCCAGCAACACCATCGGAAAGATATATAGAAAGCCGAGTGTGGCATTGAACTCGACGCGCCAGTCGGTCACCGCGATGATCGCGATCAAGGCCCCTGCGTACAGAAGGGCTGTCCCCCGATTCCTCTGTAAGACCCTGCGAATCATCTACTTGGCCGTCCTTCCATTCTAACGCCAGTTGCTCGAAGAGAGCCGCGGAGCCCGAAAATGGCCAAAAGATATCTGGCCCGAAGCTCCGTCCGCCCTTAGCGTGGGAAGTACCCGGCCGCATGGACTTCCCTCGCACTCATTTGATTCTGGCACTCGCGCTCCTTTCCGGTTCTTTAGCGATGGCTGCGGTTACCGGAAGCATCAAGGGAACCCTGAAGGACCCTTCTGGAGCCGTGATTACCCAAGCCACCGTGACCGTGACCAATCAAGCTCAGGGCATTCGGACGAAAACCACAACCAATGAGAATGGCGTCTATACGTTTCCGAGCCTGACCGTAGGCCGCTATGATCTTCACTTCGAGGCTCCAGGGTTTCAACCCCAGGACAAGACCGGAGTCAGGATCGACATCGACAGCGCCCTCACCGAAGATGCCACTCTGGAACTCGCCCAACGGGCGGAGGAGGTCACAGTCGCGGAAAGCGCAGTTGGAGTGGAGACCACCAGTTCGCAAGTTGGCGAGGTCGTAAACGGCAGCCAGATGACGTCGGTCGCGCTCAACGGCCGCAGCTTCACGGACCTGCTGGCGCTCCAGCCCGGAATCGTTCCGGTCACCACACAATTGCCCGATTCGATCGTCATGGCAGGCGTCACGGTGGCGATTGCGCCCTCTGGGATGTTAAATGCCGGTAACCAGTCGATCAGTGGTCAGCGCGAAGATGCCAATGGCTTCATGGTCAACGGCGGCGACGTGAAGGAGCTGATGAACGGCGGCACCTCGATCGTACCCAATCTCGATTCGATTGCCGAGTTCCGGATTTTGACCAACAACTTCGACCCTGAGTATGGCAACTATAGCGGCGGAATCGTGAATGTGGTAACCAGGTCCGGCAGCAATCAGCTCCACGGCAGCACGTTCGAGTTTCTGCGGAACACCGCTCTCGATGCCCGCAATTTCTTCTCGCCCGAACGCAGCTTCTACCGCCAGAACCAATTCGGAGGCACGCTCGGCGGACCAATCAAGCAGAACAAAGTCTTCTACTTTGCCGACTATCAGGGGACCCGGCAGAGTCAGGGTATCGACACCGGATTGATTGCCGTGCCTTCGATCGCGGACCGCACCGGGAGCCTCTCGGATGTTGCGTCCCAGCTCACCGGATCGGTGAGCAGCCCGTACCTTGCGCATCTGCTTGGCCAAAAGCTCGGGTACGGTGTCAGCGCCGGGGAACCTTATTACAGGCCTGGCTGTGTCAACCCCGCGATGTGCGTGTTTCCGAACGCCATCGTCCCGCAACGCGCATGGTCGGCGCCGGCCCAACATCTGCTACCTTATATCCCGCTCCCGAATGCAGGCAGCACGACATTCTCAACTTCGTCGGATGGCCAGATTCTCCGGGACGACAAGGGAGGCCTTCGCGTCGATGGCAACAGCAGCCGCTGGGGACTCCTGACGGGCTACTACTTTGCCGATGACTACGAGTTGAACAACCCTTACCCCAGGGAACAAGGCGGCGCGAGCGTTCCGGGCTTCAGCGCCCTCAACCTGGGACGGTCTCAACTCATCAACTTGTCCGGTACCAAGACGTTCGGGCCGGGCATGGTGAACGAGGTGCGGCTCAGCTTCATGCGAAGCTCCAACAACGTCGGCCAGCCGGCAGGCGGCGTCGGCCCGAGCCTCGCGTCGCAAGGCTTTGAGACTGGTGCCGGCACGCCCGGCATCGTGCCGCTGGCTCCCTCCATCGAAGGTATTGAGAATGTGGTCTTCAATGCGTTTACCATCGGTACTCCGATCACCAACCTGACACAAGCCAACAACACGCTTACCGTGACGGATAACCTTTCCAGGGTGTGGCGCTCCCACACGATCAAGGCCGGAGGTTATTTCAGCCACGAGCAGGTTAATGTAAATCCCGACGCTACGTTCAACGGGTCGTTTCTGTTTACAGGAACCGAGACCGGCTCGGATTTTGCGGATTTTCTGATCGGTGTTGCCAGCAACTTCAATCAGGCGGATTCGCAAGCGTATTACGGGCGCCACAAGTACGCCGCTGCTTTTGCGCAGGATAGCTGGCGGATCAGATCCAACCTTACCCTGAACTACGGAGTCCGCTGGGAATTGATGCAGTACTGGTCGGAGAAGTATAACCAGATACCCACATTCGTCCTCGGCGGGCAGTCCAAAGTTTATCCCACCGCACCGGCCAGCCTCGTCTACCCGACCGATCCGGGTGTCCCTCCGACACTCGTGCCTGAGCGGAGCCGCTTCTCTCCGCGACTGGGTCTGGCGTATTCGCCGGGAGCCAACGGTCTTCTTGGCAAGATCCTCGGCGGTCCCGGGAAGACCAGCATTCGCGCCGGGTATGGAGTGTTTGATTCGGTGATCCAGGGACTGACGATCGGCATAGACGAACCCCAGCCTCCCTATGGTTTGAGCTACACCAGCCCCGGCCGGCCGCTCTTCGCGACACCCTACATCACTTCGGATGGGGCGACCCATGTAAATCCATTTCCCCTCACCTTCCCGCCGCTGGATGCATCGGTAAACCATCCGAACCCCAACATCGACTTTTCGCCTTTCCTGCCGCAAGCCGGGATGACTGCGGCGCCGCCCACCAATACCTATCCCTACACCGAGAATTATTTCTTTGAAATCGAGCGAGAACTCGCAGCCGACACCGTACTCGGCGTGAGCTATGTAGGATCTCAGGCCCACCACCTCCTGGACGCCTATTCGGCCAATCCCGGCAATCCGGCTTTGTGCCTGGCGCTCCGTAATCCCAGTGCCGTTGCCGCCGGGTCACCCACATGCGGTCCCTTCGGCGAGAACTCCACCTACACGACTGCTACAGGTCAAGTCCTTAACGGAACGAGGGGGCCACTCGGGCCGAATTTTGCAAACGACGCTTACATCGCGAGCATCGGGAATTCCGGTTATAACGCCCTGGAGGTGAGCCTTCGTCACACGAGCCGGCGCCTGGATGCGATGATCGCGTACACCTTTAGTAAATCAATTGACCAAGCTTCGAGCCTTGCCGAGCCGCTTTATCCGTTCGACTTCGGCCTCACACGCGCCCTTTCGGCCTGGGATTTGACACATAACCTGGTGGCAACCTACCGATACGAGCTGCCGCTCGAGCGATGGTTCAAGCGCTCCAAAGGCTGGGCAGAAGGGTGGGCGATTTCCGGCATCACGCGCGCCAGTACGGGATTTCCCGTGACCATGCATGCCGATGGCGACAACTCTTTAACCGGCAGCATCCCGAACGGCGTGAACAACCATAGCACCGATTTGCCGGATTTCAATGGCGATCCCTTGAATCTGAATGCCAACCCTCGCAACGGTCTTCCTTATTTCAATACTTCCGCGTTCAGCGATAACGCGCTCGGAACGCCTGGTAACGCCGGGCGCCGCTCTTTCTTCGGTCCGGGTGCTCTTAACTTTGACCTCGCCCTGCTCAAGAGTCAGCGGCTCGCCGAATCGAAAGTGTTGCAATTCCGGCTGGAGACGTTCAATACGTTCAATCATGCGCAGTTTTTCGGGCCGGCGGCAGTGGATGGCGGTGTCGATACCAGCCTTTTCGGCAGAGTAGTCAACGCCGCGCCGCCGCGCCTGGTGCAGGTGGCGTTCAAATTCGCGTTCTGACTCTGGAACACGCGACGTGGCGCGGGCACTCGTGCCTGGTACTGCCGCGCCCCGACTCATCGGGGCGCTTGTCGGGCGTGTACCGTGCCAGTGGGGACGAGGGTTATCGAGGCTATCCCACGGGCGCCACCGGCCCGCTGAAATTCCGGTATCGCCACTTTTTCGACCGTTATCGGAAACAATCCACCCGGCGATCGCCGGCTCGATCAGAGGATTGGTGAATTACCTTCGCTCAACGCCAATAGTTCACCCAACCCTTGTCCAGTTCGAACGGCATGGGCTCACCCGCGAACCGCAGCATCCGCCCGGTGTGGTCCGCGAGAATCCGGTAGACCATCACCGACCGAGGAGGTCGTGCCACAAATGTCAATGTCGCAATCAGGGCCCCGTCCGGCACATCCTCCAGCCGAGTCTCGACAGTTACACCGGAGGCGTACTTCACCTCGACGCGTCCTCTTCGGTGAAGGACGAAGAAGTTGTCAGCCTGACTCTTCCTGTCCTCGGTCCGGGCTGGGTGGAAAGAAAAGATGTAGCTCGAGTCCCACGCCACATAGAGATCGCCAAGATAGTACTTCATGCCGTAAGGCGGCTCCGGGTTCGCCGTCATCTGGTAGTGGCCATATAGACAGAGGCCGGCCGGGTTGACCGTGTGCATGAGCCAGACACGCTTCCCGCCCTTTTCGAAGGATGGGCCCACCGCGGAATGAAATGTCAAAACCCCGGCGTCCACATCCCACTCCTCGATGCGAAAGCCGGAGCCCAAAATGCGAGCCGGAGGGCCGAGCCGCCGGACCATGAGTTCTCGGACCTCGTCCGGTTGCTTACCCTGGATCTCCGCCTCAAGGCCGTCAAGACTCTGGCACCACGCGATTCCTCTCGCCATTAGGGAAGCCATCAACAGAACAATCGCGACACTTCGCAGCCTCATGGAAAACCCGGTGGCCAAGGCGGCAAGAGTTCCTTCGGGCACGCCGTCATCGCAGCCGCCGAGTTGTAGTGTGACATTCCGCACCAGACAGCGGCTACATCGCCCAGCAACGTCCTGGCCGCCTGGTCAACGTGACCGCGCCTCACCACGAACATCTTCGAGTACCACTGGTCGGGAAGCGGCCACGCAGTTCGGCCCAGTGTGTCGATTTCCGCGAATGCCATCGCCTTCCTGTCGCGCTCGCAGTCGTCGAACTGGCAGTTCACAACGATATGCAGGTGAAACAAAATCCCCCGCTGGGGAGCGTCCCGGACTGATGTCAGTTCGTACACAGAGGACCGCGCCAGTTCTCGCTTGAGCGCGGCCAGAAACTCCGGCCCCACGGGGCCTGCGTTCTCGAAGATCTTGTCGGATAGGTAAACACGCTGCCTCTGGGCTTGGGCGGCACCGGCCGCGAGCAGCGCGCAAACCAGCGCGAGATACTGAGTCATCCGGTGTTCCCATTATCTCAAACTGAATTCCACGACAGGCTTCTGGACGGACGACGG
This sequence comes from Bryobacteraceae bacterium, assembly GCA_035501495.1. Classification (GTDB taxonomy): domain Bacteria; phylum Acidobacteriota; class Terriglobia; order Bryobacterales; family Bryobacteraceae; genus JAIQFL01. The sequence goes on from DATJWB010000227.1 coordinate 50,059, forward strand.
CGCTCATGAGGAGCGGCTATGCGTGACTGACGGTGCAAGGATAGGATAGGGCTGGATGCTCTTCCGCTTCTCGTACGCACTCGCTACGCTCGCAGTTCTTGCGGCACACGCCTCAACGCCGCCCCCCAGTGAATTTGCAACCGTGAACGGAGCTCGCCTGGAATACCTGGACTGGGGCGGGAGCGGATCGCCGCTCTGGTTCCTTGCGGGCTTGGGTAGTACGGCGCACATCTTCGAGGACCTCGCCCCGGAGTTTCAATCGAATCATCGATGTGTGGCACTTATGCGCCGGGGATTTGGAAGATCGGAACAGACTGCCGGCGGCTACGAGCTTGACAGCCTGGGTGCACGGCATTTTCGCCTTTGCCAGCCAGCTTGACCTCCGAGACATTACTCTCGTGGGCCACTCTTATGGAGGCACCGAAGCCATACGGGCAGCCCAGCTATTTCCCCAACTGTTCCGCCGCATGATCCTTCTCGACACCGCCAACGACACGATTCCGCCCGGCGCGCCAGCCGCTGAGGCGGAACTGTTCGCCGCCTTCACAGGAATGTCCACCTCGGATCGTCTGTCGCCGCTGGAAAATGACCGCGCGTGGGAGAAGCGTCTGTTGAGATGTATGGTCGAACGCCGCTGAGTCCGATCTCCGGGAAACCGTCGTGATCGCGGCCGGAGGATCGGTCCAAAGCCGAACGCCCGGGCGCATCTCTGCCGCGATCGTCAGTGGCCGGGTAAAAGGCAAATGGTATTCCACCAGCATTCCCGTTCCTGCGCTCTTGATTTTCGCGAACAACCCTTTGGACCGAGATGCTGGCCGGCTTGGATCTGAGCACGCGGCAGATCGAGGAAATCACGAAAGCCTGGGCCGACCTGGATGCCGTACGCCGCTCGCAGATCGAAGCCATCGCCGCAATTTCCCTAAGACCACGATTGTGGAGTTAGTCCACACGGTGCACCACTGTTTCATTCAACGCCAGGAGCGTGTTGTCGAGGAAATCAGAAAATTTCTTCAGCCCCTTTTCTGAAGGCATTTCGGCCCGGCGGGCATCCTGTTTTCGCACAGCCCGAAAAGCGTTCGAGTGTCCGCGCCCACCTCGACCCACTACGAGCCGCCATCCAGCCTTTTGCTGTACACTAGCGGGCAGCACGTTGCATGGGAGTCCGAGGATAGTGACTATGTCGAATCCCGACCGAAGAGAATTTGCCAAGGCCGCTTTGGGCGGAGCGCTGGGAGCCGCCATGCTGGCCTCCAGCGCCGAAAGCGCGCCCACGACTCACACCATCCAGCCGGGCATCAAGCTCTGCGCACAGTCCGGCCCCAAACCGACTGACGACGAGTTGCTGTTCCTGCAACAGATCGGCGCGGAATACGTGAGCGTGGCATCATCGCCCGACCTTCGCACCGCCGAAGGCTTCCAACAGATCAAGAAGCGTTACGCCCAAGCCGGCATCACCGTCTGGAACATCGGCAACACCAGTGTCCACAACATGCCCGAAGTGACCCTGAACCTGCCGGGGCGCGACAAAAAGATCGAAGAATACAAGCAATATCTGCGCAATCTCGGTGCTGCCGGAATTTACTACACCACCTATGCGCACATGGGCAACGGCATCTGGTCGAGCGGCCGCGCCACCATCCGCGGCGCTTCCGGCCGTGAGTTCGACCTGGCCAGTCCCAATAAGTACGGCCAATGGGACGGCGTCACATTCAAGGAGCCGCTCTCTCACGGACGTGTGTTTTCCAGGGAAGAGATCTGGGAGAACTATACGTACTTCATCAAACAGGTGGCGCCGGTCGCCGAAGAGACTGGCGTGCGCATCGGCATCCATCCCGACGATCCTCCCGTGCCGGTGCTGGCAGGCGTTCCGCGCTGTATCTTCGCCAGTTTCGATGGCTACCGGCGCGCCATGGAGATTGCCAACAGTCCGAACGTGGGCATCTGCCTGTGCTGCGGCACATGGCTCGAGGGCGGCAAGCAACTCACCGGCAAAGACCCTGAGGAGATGATCCGCTACTTCGGAGCACGCAAGATCTGGAAGATTCACTTCCGGAATGTCAGTGCTCCCCTGCCTCACTTTGTTGAGACCTTCATGGACAACGGCTACTACGACATGTACAAAATCATGAAGGCCTTGCGTGACGTGGCATTCGACGGCATCGTCATTCTCGACCACACCCCCACCCTGGCAGGCGGCGCCAATGCGCAGACGGCCTACGGTTTTTCGTACATGAAAGCACTATTAAACCGTGCTAACAGTGAAGTCTCTGCCGGGTAGTATTGGTACTATGACAATTTATATCAACACTTCAGTTGCCTGGAACCTCGGGCCGCGGTATAAATACTGAAGGCCATTCGAATCGCCTCTCATCGGAGGGAGGTCGTGAGAAAAACTACCCGCCTCTGGCTCATCTTTGCATTTGCCGCGACGCTGCTGTTTTGCCCGACCGCGACTGCCAACACCATCTATGTCTGCGGCGATTCCATCCTCTGTGGATTCACGCCGCTCTACGGCCTCGACGGAGGCGGAATCTCCGGCAGCATCACTGCCGGTGTTTTGCCCCAGTTCACCAGCGACCCTGACGACGTCATGGACGGTAATGGCGCGGGTGCTCTCCTCTCTTTTAACGGCTGGCAGGAGTTGCTCGCGTTGGACGCGGCAAGCCCGACTGGTTTTACCTCGCTCGCCCCGCGGGCTGGTGCCCCGGCCGCCGGCTCTTCCAATTCCTCAGCTCAAGGACAAGGCAACGGGGCAGCCACCAACGGCGGCACGGGCGCGCTTGACGCCACGGCAACCGGGTCCTCCGGTTCCTCGAGCCGTGGAGAGGGGAACGGGACAACCACCAATAGCAGCACGGGTGCGTTGGCGCCCAGCTACGAGTCCACCTCTGGACAGTCCGGCTGCAGCCCCAACTGTTATAACTCGCTGAATGGCGGCGGCACTGCCCCACTTTGGGTTGGCAGCGGCACGCCGGACGCCTTCGATTTCTTCTCCTCCGGCACGGGAACGCCGGATTCGGGTTGTACGGATTCCGCGAGCTGCGGCAACGACTACTTCGCCGCCAACAATGGCAGAAGCACCGTCAACACCAATACTCTTCCCAATTGGTTGGCCGCCGGCAATCAGAACACGAACTGTAACAACGCCACCGGATGCGGCAACGGCAGCAACGGGACTGGCAACTCCTCCACTGGAGGTGCCGGCGTGCAGGCGCTCGATACCGGCAACGGATCTATCCTTGCCACTCCGGAGCCTGCCGCGATGACTCTCCTGGGGATGAGTTTCGCTCTGATATTGGCGAGCGCAGGCCTCCGCCGCCTTCGCTAGCAGGCGGTTTCCGACGCCCGCGAATGCGAAAGCCCTGTCACCTGAGGGAAAACGTGAAGATGGCGCCTCCGGCGGCCATTGTCACCATTTGCCGGCCGCTGGCCATATAGGTAATCGGGTTCGCTGCCATCGTGCCGCCCAGGTTGATGCGCCACAACTCTCGGCCGGTATCGGAGTCGAGCGCGAAGAAGTAAGCCTCCATTTCTTCACGGTCGCGGCTCAGCCAGCCGCCGTTGGCGCCAAACAGTACGTGACCGGCCGTGGTAAGCACTCCCGACCAGGGCTTAGTCTGCGTCTTGTATTCCCAGACCTTCTCGCCGGTCTTGGGATTGAGCGCGCGAATTGCGCCAAAACCAGGATCGTCCGGAACATCGATATCCGGCACGCTCCCCACATAGCGGTTGCCCGGCGTATACTTGGGCTCGCCCTTCAGGTAGTATCCTTTGTTCTCCCAGACGGTCAGATAGAAGTACCCGGTCAGCGGACTGTAAGAAGGCGAATACCAGTTCGTAGCACCCTGCACACCTGGCCAGACATAAACACCTTCCTCAGTGGGCATCGAGTTGGGCAGGCGCTCGGGCCGTCCTCGCGCGTCCAGGCCCTTGGCCCAGGTCTGCCTGGCAAATGGTCTGCCGAGCAGGAACTCGCCGGTCGAGCGGTCCAGCACATAATAGAAGCCTCCTCGATGTGCCCAGTAGATCAACTTGCGTGCCTTACCTTGCCACTCGCCATCCACCAGAACCGGCACCTGTACGGCATCCCAATCATTGCCGTCATGGGGTACAAACTGGAAGTGCCACTTCAGCGCGCCCGTGTCAGCGTCGAGAGCGATCGCGGAGTCGGAGTACAGGTTATCGCCGGGTCGTACATCGGCGTTCCAATCCGGCGAGGGATTGCCTACACCCCAGATGATCAGGTTCAGCTCAGGGTCGTAAGACCCGGTAACCCAAGTCGGACCGCCGCCCTGCTTCCAGGCGTCGGTTCCACCCCATGTTTCATGGCCTTTCTCGCCGGGTCCTGGAATCGTGTTGAATCGCCAACGCCGCTTTCCAGTGGCGGCATCGTAAGCATCCAGGAAGCCACGGATACCATATTCGCCACCCGAGATGCCGGTGATTACCATATCCTTGACGATCAGAGGCGCACTCGTGACGGAGTAGCCCAGCCGGCTGTCGGCAACCGGCACGTCCCAGAGGACCGCGCCCGTTTTTGCGCTCAGCGCCACCAGGTGCGCATCCACCGTCCCGAGAAACACGCGGTCGCCAAGTACCGCTACACCGCGGTTGACCGCATCGCAACACACGTTGATTTTCGACGGCAGGCTGCGCTTGTAATGCCAGTAAGGGCGCCCGGTAGCCGCATCCAGTGCAAACACGTTCGACGGCGGCTCAGTCACGTACATGACGCCATCCACCACAATGGGCGTGGCTTCGATGCGGTGGTTAGTCGGCATCTGGTGCACCCATGCAACCTTCAGGCCTTCCGCATTCCCTCGGTTGATCTGGTCCAACGCGCTGTACCTCCAACTGCGGTACGAGCCGGAATAGGTCAGCCAGTTGCCTGGTTCGGAATCGGCCCGAAGCAGGCGCTCGTAGGTCACCTGCGCAGTGGCGCGCGGCGCAGCGCCCACCAGCAACGCAAGTAATAGAATCCGGCTCATTGAGACCTCTCAGTCTGGCGTTTCAGCGACAGCAGGTATTTCACGATGTCGTTCACCTCCTCATCGCTGAGTTTGCCGTTGTACGCCGGCATGATGGAGCTCCGATCGATGCCGAAGTCCTTGAAGTCGGTGCGCGGGAGTGTCAGCAGGCCACGGGAAAAATCGAGGATCTGGACGGCGTAGGTGTCCTGATTCATGACGAACCCGGAGTGCGACGTTCCCCCCTGGCTGATGATCTTGGCCACCCAGAACTCCGGCGAAACACTCTTGTTGGGGTCGAGAATCGATTCGCGCAGATAAGCGGCAGAACGCTGCGAGCCGATCACCGTCAGGTCCGGCCCTTTGGTCCCACCCTCGCCGCGCACCAGGTGACAGCCGAGGCATCCCTGCTGGCGGAACTGGCGTTCGCCGCGCGAGGCATCGCCGGGGATGGAACTCGGTGCGCCGGGCCCGCTGAGCGAGCGAACGAAGGCAACGATCTGCCACACCTGTGTACCCTCGAAGAAGACGCCCGGCATGGCCGTGCCCGGGATCCCCTCGCTAATATTACGGAACAGGTCCGCGTCGGAAGATCCGTGGAAGTACGTACCGCTCGTGAGATCAGGCCCGAGCCCGCCCGTTCCACGACTGCCATGGCAGGAGCCACAGTGGGAGCGGAAGATCCGGGCACCGGCCTCCCGGTCAGCCTGCGAGCTGTGGGGGTTCGTAGTTTGGGCGCCAGCGCTCAGAAAGGACACAAGCGCAAGCAGAGTTGCCGGCTTCACGGGATCCTCCTGGAACGACTTTGAGTAGTATATATCTTGACGAATCCTCGTGGACAGCCGGCAGACCGACCAACCCGGCGGCTGCACAGCCGATTACGGCAGTTTGAGAGATGCGACGATCCCGTCGAGTGTGGCCAGCTCCGGCTGGTACGACGACGAGGGGGCGGCCGCCAGCTTGCCCGCGATGTGAGCCTTCAAAGCCTGCAACTCGGGGCCGTCGTCGATGTCGCCTGGCCCGGCGATGGCGGCCGGATGGGTGACTGCGGCGCGCATCAGCAGAAAATAACGGCCATCGCGGCTGATCCCTTCGGCCACGTAGGTGAACGGGTTTCGCGGCACCGCGGGCGGCGTCGAGAACGTGGCAACCCACCGAAGCGCGCGGAACGATGTGCCGTCCACGCGCTTCTCCACGGCGGCGAAATCGAGTTCGGCTTCGTCGATCCGGTTCATCGGCAGATCGAAGGGCGCGGCCGGTTTGACCCCGGGCTGCAGCGAGCGCTCGAGCAACGCCAGGCGTTTCTCCCATTCCGAGCCATCATCCCGCCAGAAGGTATTGCGGATGGCCTCGACCGACATGATGCGGACCTCGATCTTACCGGTCCTCACGATCGCCAGGCTGGCGGGCCAGGGTTCATCCACCGTCAGATCGGCAGGCGGAGGAGTGAACGGCTGCAGCGAGAGCTTCTCGTGGATTCCCAGCGCTGCCAGGTCGATCCACACCTTCTCCGGCCTGAGCCCGGGATCGAGGCGCGGATCGCGGGGATCGAGCAGCGTCATTCGGAGCACGTATGGCTTTCCGGCAGGGAGATCGAGAACGACCCGATAGACACCGGACTGGCGGAGAACGTGCATCCATTGGCCTTGCGCGTCTTCCGGAAATGGAGGTTCCCGTTCGCCGGGGGCGAACACCCGGAGCTTCGAATCGGAATCGTATTGGCTCATGCTGGCGGGGTCCCACTCGATCAGGAGGGTTTGGCCCCGCGACGCCGCAACCGAGAACGCATAGCGTCCATCGGTGGGGGCATGCTCCAGCCGGCGGATCGCGGTGGTTCCGGGAGTCAGTTGGACCGGAACAGCCTCCTGCCCGGCGGCGAGGCATGCCCAGACGCTTGCCCCGGTGAGCGTCGCAATATCGAATGCCCGAGACAGCGGATTTCGATTTCTCATGCCCTGAGCGGCTGCTCTCTCCGGAAGGGTTGACGGGCGATCCGGCCGCATATTACCTGCTGAAAGGCGTGTCATGAGGATCTCCCAATGCCCATGAATAGCGTTAACGTGATATGCTGATCCCTCGGGAGGCAAACCGATGACTCGACGCGATTATCTGCAATGGATCGGAGCCGGCGCCGCCGCGGCCGCAACTATCGACATCGCCACCGCGGCCGGCGATGAGAGCGACCGCGAACGCCGCATGAAGTGGTGGCATGAGGCCCGCTTCGGCATGTTCATCCACTGGGGTCTCTACAGCGTCGTGGGACGGCACGAATGGGTGATGGAGAACGAGGCCATCCCCGTGGCCGAATACGAGCAACTCGCCAAGCGCTTCCATCCCAAACCCAATGCCGCGCGCGATTGGGCCAGGCTCGCGAAACAGGCCGGGCAGAAGTACATGGTGATGACCACCAAACACCACGAGGGCTTTTGCCACTTCGACTCCAAGCTCACCGACTATTGCGCTCCCAAGCAGGGCCCCGGCCGCGACCTGGTGAAGGAATACGTGGAGGCCGCCCGCGCCGAGGGCATGCGCGTGGGCTTCTACTACTCGCTCATGGACTGGCACCATCCCGATGGCGCGCGCTGCGCCACCGACGAGGCCGCCCGCCAGCGTTTCGTCGCCTACATCCACGGCCAGATCCGCGAACTGCTCACGAATTACGGCAAGATCGATATCCTCTGGTACGACGTCGCATGGCCGCTCGATGCGAAGGGTTGGGAGTCCGACAAGATGAACGCCATGGTGTTCCAGCTTCAGCCCGATATCATTGTCAACAACCGCAACAAGCTCGACGGCGACTTCACCACTCCGGAACAGACCATCACGGCCGCCAGCCGGTCCTGGGAATCGTGCATGACGATGAACGACAGTTGGGGCTACAACAAGACCGATGACAACTGGAAGACGCCCAAGACGATCGTGCGAAACCTGATCACCTGTTCGCGCGACACCGGCAATTACCTCCTGAATATCGGACCCAAGCCCGATGGCTCGATTCCCGAAGAGTCGGTCCGGATCATGACGACGGTCGGCAGGTGGATGGATAAGAACGGCAAGTCCATTTATCAAACGGAGAAGTGCCAGCCGCGGCGCTCGAATTACGCCAGTTTCACGCGCAACGGCAATACGTTGTACATGCACAACTACTTCTGGCCGGGCGAGACGGCCACCATCGGCGGCATGATGACGAAGGTGAAGTCGGCGCACCTTTTGGCCACCGGGAAAGAAGTGAAGTTCGAGCAGGACCAATTCCGCGTGCGCTTCGTGGGCCTGCCGGAAAAGGCCCCCGACGATCCCGTCACCACGATTGCGATCGAGTGCGACGCAGAGCCGCACCAGGACACCGACTACGTGCGGAAAGAGCGCCCGCGCGGCACGGCATAGATGAAAGCTGGTGCGGAGCCGAGAACGTGAGGTGAGAGTGAGCTGAACGAGCGATCTACTCGCCGATCACCTTCTTCTTGCGGAACCAATCGATCAGCAGGTCGCGCATCAGACCGACATCGTTGGGAAACTTCAGGCCGGTAGTCCGCAGGTTCTCGGCCGTGCCCTGGTTTTCCGCGGTATAGTCGCTCACTGCCAGCGTGTATTCGTGGTCGGGATCCACTTTGCGGTCGCCGACCACCACCGGCGGCAGATCGCGCCCCTTGAAGGTGCCCACCAGGACGATATTGTCGAAGGGCATGATGTTCCAGATGTGGCGCACCAGCAACTGGCCTTGGGGCAAGGTGTCGCGCACTCCGCCCTGGTTCATCCAGGCGAAGTCGGCGCCGGTCTCGTCGCGGAGAGCCTGCTCGATCAGTTTCTTCAATTCGGGTTTGCTGATCGGCTTGGTGGCCACCGCGAGCGGTTGGTCCACGCGGGCGGTCACCTCGTCCTCCCAATGCTTCACCGCCGCGGCGAGGTCCGAGGCGGGCTCGATCCGCGTGGAGTCAATGGGGATGCGCTTCCAGTTCCAGGAAACCGGCGCCTTCTTCTCCGTATCGACCTTCAACTCCAGGCGGCCGAGTTCTTCCCCATAGCTCTTGACCCGCACCATCACACGGCCGTCTTTGGTCATCGGCTCTTCGATCCCGCGATGGATGTGGCCGGTCACGAGCACCGGAATCTCCGGAGCGGAATTGAGGAAGCGCATCTCCTCCTCCTGGTTGATGTGGGCCAGCAACACGATCAGATCCGACTGGTCTCGCAGTTCGGCGGCATATTGACGCACGGTTTCGAAGACCGGCAGGGTGTGCCACTCCTCCAGCAGTTTGGATGTGGTGAGGCTATGCAGCGTGTCGGTCATCGCTCCGATCACCGCTACACGAAGTCCGTTGACCTTGAGGACGACGTAAGGCTTGGGCGCGAAAAGCCGGCCTTGCGCATTGACGATGTTGGAAGAAACAATCGGATAGTTCGCGGTGCTGATGAACCTGCGCACCTGCATCCAGCCGTAATCGAATTCGTGGTTACCCAAGGTGGCGGCATCGAAGCCCAGCAGGTTCGCGATTTCGTAGACCGGTTCTCCGTGGAAGATCGTGGAGACGGGGCTGCCCTGCACCAGGTCGCCGGCGCTCAGCAGGATGCAGTCGCTGCACCCCGCGCGTTCCTTGCGGATCGCCGTTGCCAGGTAGGCGAAACCGCCGTTGTGATTGTCGAGCGGGCTGATGCGCGCATGCAGATCGTTGACGTGCAGGATGGTGAGCGATCGTACCTCGGCTCCCAGCGAACCAGCGGCCAGCAGCGCCAGAGCCAGCAGCCGACGTATCGAAACCGGCATAGTTCTCAATTGTAACTTGCGGCGACATGTTACAAGTGAGGAATGCGAGCCGTTTTCCAGTGGACGATTCTTCTGGCCGCGCCGGTTCTGGCCGCCGCGCAGGGCCAAACCATGTCACCGGCAATCTCTCCTGTGCGGCAGGATCTGCTCAACGTGTTCTCGTCAACCGCATCGCGATGTGTGACGCTGGCGAAGGCCATCCCTCAGGACAAGCTGCCGTGGCGTCCCATGGAAGGGGTCCGCTCGTTCAACGAGGTGTTCGTGCACATGGCGGGTAGCACGCTGCTGTTCGGCTCCTACCTGGGGCTCAGGATTCCGCAAGGACCGGCACACGATCTCGCCACCGTCTACATGAAGCGAGGCTTCGAGATGCCGGAGATCTTCGCGTCCGAAGCGGCCATCAAGGACAAGGCCAAAATCGTGGAGGTCATGCAGCAGGCTTTTGACCAGGCCCGCGAATTGATCCGCAATATGCCGGACTCCGACCTCGATAAAACAGTCGACTTCTTTGGACGCCCCACCAGCGAGCGCGCCCTCCTGGTCATCTTGAGCGAGCACCTGGGCGAGCATCTCGGCCAGGCCATCGCCTACTCGCGCGTAAACCACATTGTGCCGCCCTGGTCGGAGCCGAAGAAGTAGGCTCCGCGTTTCCCAAACGGGCATAATCAGAGATTAAAATCAGAAATAGGTCCAACGAGGCGGCGGCGCCGTCCGTCTGCTCAGCAAAGGAGGCATGACGGTATGCTGGATCTCCGTGTTGCCTTTCGCATCCTGGCGAAGAATCCGGGAGCCACGGCGCTCTCCATCCTCTCGATCACTCTCGGCATCGGCCTGACCGCCGGCATGTTCAGCGTAGTGGACGCCATGTTCCTGCGCCCCCTGCCCATCTCCCGCCCGGGCGAGATCTACGAGGTAGCATCCCGCGCGGACGACGGCCAGGATCTTTCGTATTACGGCTGGCCGGATTACCTGGACATGGCCGCATCCGGCGAAGGGCTGGTGACCCTGGTGGCTTACCAGCGGCGAAGCTCACAGTTGGCCGGCCCGGACGGAGACCTGTCCGTCCTCACGCACCCGGTCACTTCGAATTATTTCCAGGTACTGGGAGTGAAGGCCGAGCTTGGCCGGGCATCCGTCGATGCGGTCGAAGGGCGCCCGCAGGTGGTGGTAGGACATCAATTGTGGGAGAGGCGCTTCGGGGGCGATCCGCACCTGGTGGGCAAGACCATTTTGCTGAACGGGAAGGCGTTCCTGGTGGCGGGAATTGTGCCGCGCGAATTCACGGGACTCAACCGCGGCGTGACCACCGACATCTGGATGAGCGCGGATGCCTGGTTTACGGTATTCGGCGCCCGACGAGACCAGCAGTCCCGGCGCGGGCAGTTCCAGATGTTCGCCCGGCTCCGCCCCGGGGTCAGTGCGGAGCGCGCCGGCGCCGTGCTGGATGCCGCCATCCGCGGGGACGGCAAGCATAAGCCCGCGCCGCCCGGAAAGCCGGGCACCAATCTTCTGGCGGTCTACGCACTGAGCTGGACCGACAACCTCGAGTATGGCGGCGGCCTGTTGCTGATCCTGGGAGCCATCCTCTTCGTGGCCTGCGCCAATGTCGCGCAGTTGCGGCTGGGGCAAGCCGAGGCACGCAAACGGGAGATGGGCGTGCGCATGGCGATGGGAGCAGGCGCGTGGCGCGTGACGAGCCAGTTGCTTCTGGAGACCGGACTGATCAGCGGAGTGGGCGCCGGGCTGGGTGTGGTGCTGGCGCAGGTTTTGATGAAGAAGGCCGCCGAGTTCGTCTCCGCCGGGCAGGTCTATATCGACTACAACATCCGGCTGGATGCGCGGGTGCTGGTTTACACGATCCTGGCCGTGATGGTCTCGATGGTTCTGACTGGGGTGGCGCCCGTCCGGCATGCGCTGCGTCTCGACGTCTCCGAGTCGCTGAAGTCCGGTCAGGGAACCACCGGCGAGCGCGGCGGATGGCAGCGCAGGATCCTGATCGTGGGGCAGGTGGCTGTCAGCGTGGCCCTGTTCGGATGCGCGGTCCTGTTTACCACGAGTCTGCGCAACGCCGCGGCCGTGCGTCCCGGGATGGACCCCACCAAGAAGATGCTGGTGTTGACCGTCGGGGCGGGCCCGGGGAAAACTGCTTCCACCTGGTGCGAGCCCGCGTGCACCCGTCTGGCCGCCCTCCCGGGAGTTCGCGGTGCGACCTATGCGAGGAGGCTGCCCCTATCCGGCTCCGGCGGCGGCTTCACGGTGCGGGCCGAGGTCTCGGGCATGCCTCCGCTGGATGTCTACGAAAACAACGTGGGCAGCGCCTACTTCGCGCTCATGGGCACACGCCTCGTGGCGGGGAGGGGAATCGATGCCGGCGACCGGGAAGACAGCCAGCCGGTGGTAGTGGTCTCCGAGGCATTTGCGAATCGGCTGCTGCCCGGCCGCAGTCCGCTCGGAGAATGGTTCAAGGTAGATGGGGTGTTGCGGCAGGTGGTGGGAGTCGCCGCCGACGGGCCGTCCAACAGCCTGCATGAATCTCCTCAGCCTTTCCTGTTCCTGCCGTACACGCAGGTACCATTGGGCGACCTCACCATTATGGTGGAAACCGCCGGAGAGCCGGCAGCGATGGAACGGGCAGTGCGGCAGGAGTTGTTGCAATTCGATTCCCGTGTCACGATCTACTCGGCCGGCACCCTCCGCCGCCGCATGGAGATCGCGCTTTCCTGGGACCGGATGATGGCGTCCATCGCGTCCGGGCTGGGCCTTTTTGGGATCCTGCTCACAGCCGCGGGACTGTTCGGTGTGCTGCAGTACATGGTGAGCCGCCGAACCCGGGAACTGGGTTTGCGAATGGCCATCGGAGCGGGTGCTGCTGACATCCAGCGGCTGATACTCGGGCAGTGCCTGAAAATGGCAGCCTGGGGAGTACCGGTCGGCCTCGCCCTGTTAGGGGCGGCGGTTTACTGGGTGCGGTCCGCCGTGCTGGGCGTCTCCCCGCTCGACTGGAGGATCTACTGCCTGAGTGCCGCGGCCGTAACGCTCGTGACCCTGGCTTCGGGATGGCTCCCCGCGCGGCGTGCCAGCCGGCTCGATCCGATGGAGGCCCTGCGGCCGGAGTGAACAGTCGCAGGGGAAAAGGATGAGCGGTGCCCCCTCGGGTGATCGGGTTGGGCTTGACGGGGCTGACTAGCCCACAAAGTTGGCACCGCTCCGGGTTAGCGTTTGAAATTAGTATAGGGCGTAGGGCAGGGACATCCAATCCCCTGATTCGAGTAGATTAGCCTTCTTTTCTCATTAGAACTGATGGTCATCCACCTTTCGGTTCCTCACTCCCGAATCGTGGACTTCAGGCATGGCCGCGTGACTTCCGTCACCGCGATAAAATCAGGCAAAAGATAAACTGCGGTTTCGGAGGGAAATGGTGAACCAACGCCATGTGGTACTCGGAACGATTTCCTTCACCGCGTGCTTTGCGGCCTGGGGTTTGATTGGAGCCTTTGCCCCGCGATTCCGCGAGGCATTTCATCTGTCCCAATCCGAAACGGCATTGTTGGTGGCCGTTCCGGTGCTCCTCGGATCGCTGGCGCGCATTCCGATGGGCATCCTCACCGATCGCCTGGGCGGCCGGGCGATCTTCTCGATCCTCATGGCCGCAGTGGCCATCCCCGTTTGGGTCATTCCGCAGCAGGCTTCATACGCCGCGCTGCTGGTCACAGCCTTCCTGCTGGGGCTCGCCGGGTCATCGTTTGCGATTGGCGTCGGATACGTTTCCGGGTGGACGCCGCCGCGACAGCAAGGCAGCGCCTTGGGAGTCTACGGACTGGGCAACATCGGCCAGTCGGCAGCGGTGTTCCTGGGGCCGGTGATCGCCGCGCGCGCCGGTATGCCAGCGGTGTTCCGGGGTGTTGCCGGTATGCTGCTCGTCTGGGCAGCGGTGTTTGCGGTGTTGGCACGGAATGCGCCCGCACCGGCGGGCGCACAACCGAAAGGCCTGGGCGCAATCCTGGAGGTGTTGACGCGAGAGAAGCTTTCGTGGCTGTTGGCGGCATTTTACTTTCTGACCTTCGGCGGATTTGTGGCGTTCTCAATCTATTTGCCCACTTTGTTGAGAGACGAATTCCACCTGCCGCCGGCGGATGCAGGGTTTCGTACCGCGGGTTTCGTCGTGCTGGCGACCCTCTTGCGGCCCCTGGGCGGCTGGCTCTCCGATCGGATCGGCGGCGCACGCGTGTTGTCGGCCGTCTTCCTGGGCGTCGCTCCCTTCGCGCTGCTGATGGGATGGTCGTCCATGATTCCGTTCACCGTGGGTGCTCTTGGCTGCGCCGCTCTGCTGGGTCTCGGGAACGGCGCCGTCTTCAAACTGGTGCCCCAGTATTTTCCGAATCAAACCGGTACGGTTACCGGCCTGGTGGGAGCCATGGGCGGACTCGGGGGCTTCTTCCCGCCGCTCCTGCTGGCGTTCTTCCGCAGCCACACCGGCACGATCTGGCCGGGCTTTGGCATGCTCTCAGGAACTGCTCTGGTGCTTTGGTGGGCCAATCACAACGTCTTCATCCAACGTCAGCAGGCTGTCGATATCGCGCTGCCCGGCGAAATGCGCCGCACCGCCGACCGGCTTCGGGCCGGCTCCTGGGCGACGCTGTGGACCTCGTTGCTCGTAGCCGCGATTGTAGTTGGCTCCCGCAATCTGCAAAACTTCGATCCGGCACTGGTAATCTACACCTTCGCGGTGGTCTTCGCGGCCTGGGGAGTGGTCTACCACTACAACGTCTGGCTCGAAAAACCACCCACCCGCATCTATTGGGATCGCGGTTGGCAGCTCTTTCGTAAGCGGGGCATCCTCCGCAGCGCGGGCCGGGTGATGGCCCTCGCGGGAACGCACCTCGCTGCTCAGCGGTTTATCGCCCACCGCTCGCGGCTGCGATGGTGGATGCACCAATGTCTTTTCTGGGGCTGCCTGCTGGCAGTGGCCATCACGTTTCCGCTGGTCTTCGGCTGGATTCATTTCCGCACCCTCTCGGGAGACCAGCTAACCTACGTCACCTACCTGTTTGGCTTCCCGATGGGATCGTTTCGACTGCATACTTTCACGGCTGCCCTGCTCTTCCACGGCCTCGACATTTCGGCGGCCCTGGTTCTGGCCGGGATCGGGCTCTCTCTCTGGCGCCGCATGACGGACGAGGGCGCCCGCGCGCTGCAGCAGTTCGGGATGGACTTCCTGCCGATCATTATGCTGTTCGCGATCTCCGTCACCGGCGTGGCGTTGACCGTGTCGCAAGAGTGGCTTCGGGGCTCGGCCTACAGCTTCCTCGCGATCCTCCATGCCATTACCGTGATCGCTGCGCTGCTCTTCCTGCCATTCGGAAAGTTCTTCCACATCTTTCAGCGTCCCGCGCAACTCGGCGTCAAGCTTTACCAGGACGCGGGTGAGTCCGGTCCCGGCGCCCTGTGCGCGCGGTGTGGAGAACGGTTCGCCTCCAGGATGCACATCGACGACCTCCGCGCCGTGCTTCCCCGCGTGGGATTCGACTACGCCACCCCGGGACCAGCCGGCCACTGGCAAGCGCTGTGCCCATCCTGCAAGAGGAAGTCGCTCGCCACGGCTCAATTGCGCATCAAGGAGACTGCCCGTGGCTAAAACCCCCGGCACACTCGAGGAGCTGAAAACGCGATTCGGCCCTCATCTCAATTACAACCCGCCGGGTGGTTGGGAGAAGGGATCGGGCGAGACTCCCGAGAAACTGGTAAAGACTCATTGCTGCTTCTGCGGACAACAGTGCGGGATTCAACTCAAGGTCCGCGGCAATCGGGTGACGGGTTTCGAGCCGTGGGAAGACTTTCCGTTTAATCGCGGGATGCTCTGCCCCAAAGGTGTGAAACGGTACCTGCAGGGCAGCCACCCCGACCGGCTGCTACATCCGCTGATGCGGACCGACTCCGGATTTCGCGCGGCGGAGTGGGGCGAAGCGCTCGATTTCACCGCCAGGCGTCTGCGCGAACTCCAGGACAACTATGGAAAGGATTCGGTCGCAGTCTATGGCGGAGCTTCGCTCACTACCGAGAAAGCTTATCTGCTCGGAAAGTTCGCGCGTGTCGGCCTCGGAACCCGCCACATCGACTATAACGGCCGTCTCTGTATGGTCTCGGCGGGAACGGCCTACAAGGGTGCGCTCGGTGTGGACCGCGCGCCCAACCCGTGGAGCGACATCGCAGCGGCCGAGGTGCTGATGGCCATCGGCGCCAATGTCGGCGAATGCGCTCCCATCACCACGGACTACATCTGGCGCGCCCGCGACCAAGGTGCCAGGCTGATCGTCGCGGACCCGCGCTTCACACCGATTGCGCGGAACTCCGACCTGTATCTGCCCGTGCGCCCGGGTACCGATCTGGCTCTGCTCATGGGCATCTTGCACGTGATTATCCGCGATAAGCTGACGGACGCGGCGTTCATCGAAGCTCACACCACAGGGTTCGAAAGGACCGCCGAGTCGGTGGGGCCATGGAACCCGCGGAGAGCGGCGGAGGTCAGCGGTGTGGCGCCGGAGGCTATCGAGAAGGCGGCGCACATGGTCGGCGAATCGCGCCGGGCGATGATTCTGCATGCCCGCGGCCTGGAGCATCAATCCAAAGGAGTGGAGAACTGCGAGGCCGTAATTGCCATCGCATTGGCTACGGGTAACATCGGGAGGGAGGGTGCCGGTCCCGTCATGATCACCGGCCAGGGAAACGGCCAGGGCGGACGGGAGCACGGCCAGAAGTGCGATCAGTTGCCCGGGCAGCGCAGCCTTACCGACCCGGCGGCCCGTCAACACGTTGCCGATGTCTGGGGGATCTCGCCCGACGATCTGCCCGCGCCCGGGTACAGCGCAGTCGAGATCATGAACGCCATCCATCGCGGCGAGATCAAAGGGCTCCTCTCCATCTGCTTCAATCCGCTGGTCTCGCTGCCGGACGCCGATTTCACGCGCGAAGCCCTGGAGAAGCTGGAATTCTTCGCGGTCATCGATTTCTTCCTGTCGGAGACCGCCGCTCATGCCGACGTCGTCCTGGCGGGCAGCCTGCAAGAGGAAGAGGAGGGCGTGACCGCAAACGTGGAAGCGCGGGTGATCCATATTCAAAAGGCGGTCGATCCTCCCGGAAACGCGCGCCGCGATTCCGAGATCATCTGCGAGCTGGCAGGGCGCTTGGGACGAGGCAGGTATTTTCCGTTTCGCGAGCCCCGGGAAATCTTCGAGGAGTTGCGCCGAGCCTCCCAAGGTGGCGTGGCCGATTACCACGGCATCACCTACGAGAAGATCGACCGGCAGAAAGGCGTTTTCTGGCCTTGTCCCACGCTCGATCATCCCGGTACTCCGAGGTTGTTTGAAGACGGCAGGTTTTTTCACGCTGACGGCAAGGCGCACTTCATGAGCCTGGCATGGCGGGATAGCGGCGACCCCGTTGACCAGGATTTTCCGATCTATCTGACCACCGGCCGCGTGGTCAGCCAGTATCTCTCCGGCACGCAGACACGGCGCATCGGCGCCCTGGTGGATCAATACCCGGAACCCAAACTGGAGATTCATCCCCGCCTGGCGGCACAGCATGGGATCGCTCCCGGCGATTGGGTGACCGTCGTCTCTCGAAGAACAGAGATCACTCTCCAGGCGATGGTGGTGCGCACGATCCGCCCGGACACGGTATTCATCCCCTACCATTGGCCGGGCAGCCGCAGCGCGAACCGGTTAACGCACAGGACCCTCGATCCGCGCAGCAAAATCCCCGAATACAAGGTCTCGGCCTGCCGGCTTCAAAAGGCCAAGGCTCCCGGAGACTGAACGTAATGTTCGGAATGGAGTTCTACGTTGATCCCTCGCGCTGCATCGGATGCCAGTCCTGCCTGAAAGCCTGCGAGGAATGCGACACCCATCGAGGCGTGTCGATGATTAATTTCGACTTCATCGATCGCGAGGCGACCATCGCCACCGCGGCATACGTCTGCTGGCACTGCGACGACCCGACCTGTGCGCAGGTGTGCCCGGCGGACGCCATCAAGAAATACGATGACGGGATCGTAGGATCCTCGCTCAAGCCGCGCTGCATCGGCTGTTCCAACTGCGTACTGGCGTGTCCCTTCGGAATTCCGAAGCTGGTGCCCCAGTATGAGCAGATGATGAAGTGCGATATGTGCTACGACCGCACATCGGTGGGCAAACGGCCGATGTGCGCCACGGTGTGCCCGAGCCAGGCGCTGGCATATGTGACCCCCGAAACCATAGCCGCCACGCGGCGCGAAAAGCCCGTGAACACGTTCTGGTTCGGTAATCAGAAGATCACCACCAAGGTCTATATGATGGCTCCGGCCGGCACACCGGAGATTGCCATCGACGTTGCCGACTACATCTGGGAGGGAGACCATGAGCTGGTTCCGCAAGCCTTCTAGCACGCCGCTGTGGCGCGACGAGTTCCCGGTGTTCACAGCCGACGAACGGTACGTCAGTCGGCGGCAATTCACGAAGTTTCTGACCTTGACCAGCTTCAGCATGATGGTGGGAAATCTCTGGATTCTCGCCAGGTCGACGCTGCGCAGACCGGCCACATGGCCTCGCGTACCGGTCGCCGCCGCCGGCGAAATCCCTGTGGGCGGAGTGAGAACGTTCAACTACCCGGCTGCCGACGATCCCTGCATTCTGGTGCGCACATCCGCCGAAGAGTACGTCGCCTACAGCCAGAAATGCACCCATCTCTCGTGCGCGGTCTATTACGAGAAGGCCCAGAATCGCCTGGAGTGCCCCTGCCACAGGGGGTTCTTCTCCATCGAGGACGGATCGGTTCTCGAGGGGCCTCCCCAGCGGGCATTGCCGCGCGTAGCGTTGGAGAAGACGGATGGCCAGTTGGTTGCGATCCGCATGGAGGGCGGATTGGTATGAATGCAAAGCCTCCGCAAAACCGCGGGCTGACGGCCATCGACGGCGCGATGGTGCTCATCATCGTGCTCTTGATGGTCCAGATCTGGTTGTTGTCGGCGACGCTGGAGACTTACCTGGCCGGCCACCGCGAGGCAGCCTTACCGGGAGCGATCATCTCGGCGATTCTCTTTGCCGCCTGTCTCGCACTCTACCGGTTTGTGGACCGGCTCGACTCCCAGGTTCGGCGCGGCTGATCCCCTCCTCGGTTATCATAAGACTTCGGCCCAATGACCACCGCATCGACCGCCGGCTTTGTCCCCTTCAGGTCCAATCGCTTCCTGCACGCCCTGTGCCTGGTTTTCCTGGCCGTGTTCGCCGCCAGCGCTTATCGTCCCAGGATGGCCGCCGACTGGTTTCTCGAGAACATGCTGGTCTTCGCGCTGGTAGGTTTGCTCATCGGGACATATCGGGTTCTGACATTGTCCCAACTTTCCTACTTGATGATCTTCGTCTATCTGTGCCTGCACGAGTGGGGCGCCCACAGCATTTACGGGAGCGTGCCGATGGGGGAATGGATCAAGCCCATTTTTCATGCCACCCGAAACAATTACGATCGCGTAGTCCATTTCGCCTTCGGGCTGCTGATGGCCTATCCCGAGCGCGAAATGTTGATGCGGAAAGCCAACCTCCGCGGCTTCTGGAACATCTGGATCCCGGTGGTTTTCTCGTTGGGACTGGGTGCCGCCTACGAAATCATGGAGGCGGTGGTGGCGGTGATCGCCACTCCCGATGCGGGCGACGCCTTCCTCGGGCTGCAGGGCGATCCGTGGGACACCCATAAGGACATGTTCATGGGCTTCGCGGGGTCGCTGGTCAGCATGGGAGTGACCGCCTTTGTGGTGCATTGGCGGGCCCGTCGCACGCGCGCGGGGGAGCCCCGTGTGCTGGTGGCGGTGGAGCGGTAGGCGGCCTGCGCGGTCGAGCAACGTGGTTGACATTTAAGGTTTAGCCGTCTTATTGTCGGTCCAGGGGTGCTGCCACCAGTCGTAACCGGGCAACTCTTGTTCGAGGTGATTGTTGCAGAGACCGATCAAACTCAGAGAACCCATTCCGGCTTCGGGCAAAGGCAAACGAGCCAGCAACGTCTACCGCGTGGCGGCGGAGATCATGTGCCACAAGGGCTACGAGGCGACGTCCATGAACGACATCGCCGAGGCCGCGGGGCTCACCAAAGCAGGCATCTACCACTACATCCGCGGCAAAGAGGACCTGTTGTTCGGAATCATGACATACGCCATGGACAACGTGGAGCAGCACATCATTGCCCCGGCCATGGAGGAGGCGGACGCCGAAGCGCGCCTGTACACCATCGTGGAGCGCCACACCAGGAGCGTGCTCGAGGGCGTCGGCGCGATCACGATCGTGCTGGAGGAGGTGACGGCTCTCACGCCCGCGCATCGCCGCACGATCACCGCCAGGAAGCGGGCCTATTTCGAGTTCATCCGGCGTACCCTGGAGCAGCTTGCGTCCGAGGGAAAACTGCGAAGCGTCAGCCCGACCACCGCCGCTTTCAGCCTGCTGGGCATGATTCTCTGGATTTCCCGGTGGTACCGCCGGGACGGCAAGCTTACCCTCCAGGAGGCGCTCAACGATTACCTGGAAATGGCCATGAACGCCGTCCTGCTCGCGCCACAGAGCCGCAGTAAAGTGTTAGGCGCGCCAAAACCGGAACTATAGTTCCGTTTGGTTTGTTGTAAACAGGAGGGTTAGCTCCGTTTGCGAGCGCAATTCCGGAACTCTAGTTCCGTTTTCCGGGAAGGCGCGCGGCATGTGCGGCCCTTTTCGGGCCGTCATATACTGATGCCTGGAGGGGACGCCACGCAACTCCGAACCGCACTCGTGATTGTGTTGTCCGTAAGCGCTTCCGCGCAGGATTGGCCTCAGTTTCTCGGGCCTACCCGCAGTGGCGTCTACCCCGGCAACGACCTCGCGGCAAAGTGGCCGCCGGGCGGGCCTCCGGTCCTCTGGAAGAAAGACATCGGCCAGGGATTCGCCACCCCGTCCGTCTCACAGGGCCGTTTGATTCTCTTCCACAGGGTCGGCGACAAGGAGGTCGTCGAGGCGCTGGACGCGGCCACCGGCCGTCCTGTATGGTCGTTCGACTATCCAACCCACTATCGCGACGATTTCGGATTCGACGAAGGCCCTCGCGCCGCGCCGACCATCGCGGGCGGGCGCGTTTACACGTTCGGCGCCGAAGGCATGCTCCACTGCCTGGATTTCGCGAGCGGCAGAAAGATCTGGAGCCTCGACACCTTCCATCAATTCCAGGTGGAGAAAGGCTTCTTCGGCGCTGCCGGGGCTCCGCTCGTGGATGACGGCCGGGTGCTGATGAATATCGGAGGCGCGGGCGCGGGATTGGCCGCATTCGACGCTGCGACCGGCAAGACGTTGTGGACCGTTCCCAATCAGGAGGCCAGCTACTCCTCACCGATGGTGGCCACCATTCAGGGGTCGCGCCACGCCCTGTTCTTCACGCGGTCCGGACTGGTGGATGTGGATCCCGCCACCGGAAAGGTGCGCTTCGACCTGCCCTGGCATGCTCGCATGAAAGCGTCCGTCAACGCGGCCACCCCGATCGTGGTGGACGACCTGGTATTCGTGTCGTCGAGCTACGGCACGGGCGCGATCCTGTTGCAGGCCGGCGCCGCCGGTTTCAAGAAGATCTGGTCGTCGGACGACGCGCTGACGAACCACTATTCCACGAGCGTGTACCGCGACGGGGTCCTGTACGGGTTTCACGGCCGCCAGGAGGAAGGGCAAAGCCTCCGCGCGATCGACTTCAAGACCGGTAAGGTGAGATGGGACGTGGACGGCTTCGGCGCCGGGACCGTTACGCTCGCCGGCGACAAGCTGGTCATCGTACGGGAGAACGGCGAACTCGTTCTGGCCGCGGCGACACCCGCCGGCTTCCAGCAGATTGCGGCGGCAAAAGCCCTGCCGCCGACGGTTCGCGCCTACCCGGCCATCGCCAACGGGCGGATCTATATCCGCAACGAGAAGACCCTGGTGTGTCTGAATCTGAAGTAGGTTATCCGCGAAGCACCGTGGCGATTTCGTAATCGCGCACGGCGGGCACGGTGAACTCGAGCGTGCGCCCGGTGATGCGATGGCGCAAGTCCGTCCCGGCGCGCAGGGCCGTTACTTTGCTCACGCGAACGCTTTCCGGCAGTTCCATCTTCACCACCTGAGGGCCCAGCGGATACACTTCCCGGAACCAGCCCTTCGCGAAGCTGGGATTGGTGTAGTTCAGGATGTGGACGGCGAAGCCCGGTTCCGTTTCCCAGGCAAACAACTCGACTAAGCCGCTGCCCGATACCGTGACTGGCATGCGGTCATGCAGTACCCATCGCACCGCCTGTTGCAGCAGGCGGCTCAGGTCGCCGTTGCCCGATCGCCAGAAGCTCCGGTCCACGTCGCCCGGGAACCAGACGCGGCGGCTGGCCCCCTCTTCGTTCAGTACGATGGCCGGCTCGTCCGTCTTCGGTGTCAGCGTGTAGACCATCTCGGGCGGGAAGGCCGCATACGGACGCACCACCGAGAGGATCTGCGGCCGGGCCGCCGTTACCGGCAGGCGATACTCCGCTCCCGGCAGCACTTGCGTCTCTTCGAAGCCGGCCAGGATGGCGTGGCGCTGCTCGATGCGCGCGTAGTAGGAATTGCCGTGCGGTCCTTCGACCTCGCCCGCGGCGGCGATGCCGAACACGTCGGACAACCCGAACTCCTGGCGCCGCGCGCCCCCGCCATCGTAGCGGCCGGTCTCGAACGTGGCCAGGAGCCCGCCCCCGTTCCCCGCGTAGGCCCGCAGTTGTGCGCACTGTTGATCCGTCATGTGCGCGACGTTCGGCAGGATGACGGCGGCATACTTCTGAAGCGTCTCGGGCGACAGGTCGTCCTCATGCACAAAGTCGAAGAGGAATCGCCCCTCCAGCAGCGCGTGATACATGCCTTGGAGGAAGTCCGCCGCGTTGGCGGTGGTGCCCCCGGGCGCGTCATAGTTGTTGGCGCGCTGGCTGAAGACCACCGCCAGGTTGGTTACGGTCTGCCGATTGACGAAGTGCGGCTCGTTTTTCGCGATCCACTGAAAGAAGTCGCGGCCCGGAGCGCGCCAGCGCTGGTCCTCGGGCGCTCCACCGAGCCAGTGGTACCACGGCACCATCCCGCTGGCGGTGGTCTGCGCCATCCACATGGTGGCTTCGAGCGGCGCCTTCGCCGTGTGCCGCCACAGCGGCGCGGCATTCGCGTAGGAGCCGGTGACGTTGGTGATGGTGCGGCCCTTCATCACGCATTGCGCCACGCGGCCCTGCTGGGCGCAGTCCCAGATCGGGGTCGCGCCGCTGCGCCCCTGATGATCGGCATTGAACCACCCCGCCACACTGGCGATCCGGCGGACGTCGGTGGTGGCCCGGATACCCCCGCCGAGGTTGCCTACGTAGACGCTGTCGGGCTTCTTCTCTTTGGCCGCCGCGTCCCACAGTTTCCAGACCTCCAGCACGCGTGTGATGTGCTGCTCGGCGAATTCGGGAGTCTGCCGGCCGGCCAGCCGCTGACAGGCGGCGCAGGAGCAGGCAGGCGGACGCCCGGTGCCGGGCCAGCCATTGGTGAAGAAGCCATCCACATCGTAGAGCGAATTCACTTCGCGGATGATGGCCGGCATCTGTTCGGTGAAGTAGCTGGTGAACATGCAGGTGGCGAAGAGCGAAGGCGATTCGTTGTGGCGCACGGGCTGGCCGCCGGCGGTTCTGCGGAACCACTCGGGGTGCGCATTCAAGGCTTCTTCAAAGGTGTAATTGCAATCCAGACGCGCCACGACGCGAATCCCGCGTGCCTTGGCAGCCCTGGTGAAATCGCCGAACAGGTCGCGATCGCCAAGGTACCGGCTCCGGTGGTGGTATGGGATCTTGGTCGGGTAGAACGCCACGATTCCGCCCGCGTTCAACAGCAGGGCATCGAGTTTCAGGCTGGCCCAATAGTCGATCCATTCGGGAATGTTGAGCTTTTGCGGGTCCTGCTCGTTGAAGTTGACTTGTCCGCAGCGGCGCATTCTCTGGTACCAGGGTACGGAGGACGATTGCGCCGCGGCGAGGGCGGGCAGTACCGTTCCGCTGGCGAGGAAACATCTTCGCGAGATTTCCATAGGTCGGCTTCATTGTAGGCGCTGGACAGTGGCCGTTGCATTCCGGCGAATGGGAGCGTATAGTCT
The DNA here is from genome assembly GCA_035501495.1 of Bryobacteraceae bacterium. Classification (GTDB taxonomy): domain Bacteria; phylum Acidobacteriota; class Terriglobia; order Bryobacterales; family Bryobacteraceae; genus JAIQFL01. Next base: position 73,936 of record DATJWB010000227.1, read on the forward strand.
TATTCCATTAGGTGAGAAGCAAATGAGACTTCAATATCGCTGTGGAGCCGCCGCGCTCCTCCTGTTGGCCGCCACGGTGTTGGTGGCCGCCGATGCGCCCTGGGTGGGCAAATGGAAATTCAATCCCGCGAAGAGCGATCTCGGACAGACCACCGTCACCTTCGCACAGACTGCTTCCGGCGAGATGCAACTCATTGCCGAAGGTCAGTCCTACACATTCAAGACCGACGGCAAGGATTATCCCGCGATTTTCGGATACACGGCGTCATGGAGGCAGATCGATGCCAATACCTGGGAGACCACCGACAAGCTGAATGGGAAAGTGGTTTCCGTCGACACCACCAAATTGTCCGCCGACGGTAAGACCCTGACCATGGAATCGAAAGGGAAGAGGCCGAATGGCGAGCCCTTTGATGACACCACCACTTACCAGCGCGCCAGCGGAGGGCCGGGACTCCCCGGCAAATGGAAAACGCAAAACCTCAAGGTCAGCTCTCCGGAGCTCATGGAGATTGCAGCCGCCGGGCCCGGAGCGGATGGCATTACGTTGACCATGCCGGCGGAAAAAGCAAGCTGCAAGGGTGCCTTCGATGGCAAGGAGTACCCTTTCAGCGGCCCCCAAATGCCTCCGGGATTCACCGCGACCTTCAAACACATCGGACCGAAGTCTTTCGAGATGACCCTGAAGAACAAGGGCAAGCCGGCCTACGTGAGCACCTTCACCGTTTCGGACGACGGTAAGACCCTCAGCGAAACCGGCAGTGCCGTGGGAATCGACGAGAAGTATAAATACGTGTACGACCGGCAGCCGGCGAGTTAACGGGTTTCCAAAACCATCACCGAGTCGATTTCGCCCGGGGCCTTATCGGGGAGCGACACGCTGACTTTGTCGTCCTTCTGCGTCACCTTCAACGATGCGTGACGGGCATCGGCGAGGAAATATGCCTTCGTGATCTTGCCCTTGACCTTCGTCAGCTCGAACGAGCCCGACGGCCATTTGAACAGGTGAACGTACAGCTTGCCCGGCCTGGTGGTGCAGCGCCAGTCCTTGGCGATCCTGAATCCGGGATTGCCCTTCTTGTCGTGCGTGCTGTTGTCCACCTCGCCCAGTTCTTCGCCGAAGGGCGTCGGACCTGCGCCGTAGATTGACTCGCCGTTGACCTTCAGCCAGCGGCCCACCGCGCGCAGATTGTCCTGGCTGGCCGGCGGTATGATTCCGTCTGACATAGGCCCGACATTCAACAGATAGTTGCCGCCCTTGCTCACGATATCCACCAGCTTGAAGGTGATGTCTTCGGGCGTCTTCCAGTCGGTGTCGTCCTTTTTGTAGCCCCAGGTGTGATTGATCGTGGCGGGCACCTCCCAGTCCTCGTTGACCACGGCATTGGGGATGGCGTTATCGCCCATCGAGCGGTAATCGCCCTTGATGCCGAGGCGGCCATCGAGCAGGGTGTTGGGTTGCAGCGAGCGGGCCAAATCCACGAAGCGTTGGGCGCGCCCGGACTGCTCGCCGCTCATCATGCGGGGGGTGTCGAACCAGATCAGGCAGATCGGTCCGTACCGGGTCAGCAGTTCGCGGACCTGGGGTTCCGATTTGCTGCGCAGGTACTGATCGTAGTCTTTCTTCTCGTCGGGGCCGAAGTCCCAGGTATTGCCGGCGCCGTTGGGCTCGTGCCAGTCCTGCGCCTGCGAGTAGTAGACACCGAAGCGGATGCCGTGGCGCGCGCAGGCCTGCGACAGTTCTTCGATGACGTCGCGTTTGAAGGGCGTGGCGTCCACCACGTTGTACTTGCTCACGTCGGAACGAAACATCGCAAAGCCGTCGTGGTGCTTGCTGGTGATCACCAGGTACTTCATGCCGGCATCCTGCGCCAGTTGGGCGAACGCGTCCGCGTCGAACTTCACGGGGTTGAACTGTTTCGCAAGCTGCTCGTATTCGGTCACCGGGATCCTGGCGCGATTCATGATCCACTCCCCGATGCCGGGAATGGCCTGCCCTTTCCATTCGCCCGCGGGGATGCAGTAGAGGCCCCAATGGATGAAGAGCCCGAACTTCGCTTCGCGGAACCACTTCATGCGCTCTTCGGGCGAGAGCGGCTTGGACGGGTCTTGCGCCGCCGCGATCGACGCGCCCAGACAGGCCATCGCCAGGGTGGCGACCGCTCGCCGGGTTCGGATGCGAATCAGTTGACGTGTCATTTATTGCTGTCTCCTGTGCTTCTGGTGGCGTGGATCGTCACCCGGTAATGGTTTTCGGCGTTCAGGTTGATCAGTGCGACGAACGCCCGTCCCTGGTACCTGCCGATGGTTCCCGACTGCGAAACCGCCGAGACTTCCCATCCCGCCGGCAGAAGGACGGTGTTGCGGAGGCCATGCAGCGTACGGTCGAACACCAGGTCGCCGTTCCGGGACTGGTATCCAGTGTCGTTCAAGGTGCCGGAGATGCGGATGTGGGCGCTCTGCCGGTCATCGACGATTGGCACCTCCAGCTTTGCCGCCATACCTTTGCCGTCCTTGATTACACTCATGGGCTTGGCGGTATCCAGGTCAGTCACTTTCAGATCGCGCAGCGACAGGTACGCGAGCGAATCCAACCTGGCCTTCTCGCCTTTGCGAAAGTCGCTGTAAGTCTGCTCGACGCGGATGGAGTGGGTTTCCGGTGCATCCAGATCGTACAGCGTCTTGATGTCGTCGAAGAACATGTCGGTGTAGGGAAGCGGCGTGAACTTCGCGGTGGTCGGGCGCGCGTGGATCGTCACCGGATTGCTCTGGCCGCTGGGGTTCGCAAACGCGAGCTTCAGGAGCCCATCGGGCGTGGTGGTCATCTGCGCCGCGACGTTCGACGAGATCAGCGAGAAGCCCCTGGGAAGCAGCACCCCGAGCCGATAGCCGCTCAGGCTGCGCACCCACACGATATCGTCGCCGTGCATCATGTAGGTGCGGGGATCCTTATAGGTCTTGTAGATCAGCACGCGGCCGATGCCGCCCTCGGGGACCGGTATCGGCAGCGCAGCGTGGATGGCATGGTTCTCGGGATCGTTGCCCTGCTGCCCGTAGGTGAACTTCAGCGGCTTGCCGGACCGCGGATCGTAGACTTCGATATCCGACCCTTCACTGCCCCCGCGCGTGGCGTTGACCAATTCGGTGGCGCCCACGCGCGTTTCTTCCGGCCAGAAGCGAATCCGGAACTGTTCGCTGCCAGGCGCCAGGATGGCATATTCGGTGTAGGCATCCTGCGTGAAGAGCCGGGTGACCGGCGGAGTCGGCCGCAGCGATCCATCGGGATTCGCCCCGCCGGGGAACGGGTTGTTGGCGCCGCGTTGTCCGCGCTGGGCCGGCAGGCAACCTGCCAGCACCACCAGCGCCAGGAGTCCTCGCTTCAAGCGTTGGCTGCCTTTCCCAGGACCTCGCGCAGGCGCCGTGCGACGATCAGCTCTTCGCCGGGCTCCAGCATCCACACTCCCACCACGATGGTGTTCTCGTCCGAGGGCAGGCCTCCGGTGTGCCTTCTGCCGGTAGCGGGATTCAGTTCAATGCTGGGAGTTCCCTTGCGCAACTCCGCGGCCACGGCTTGAGGGGCGATTTTCACGCGCTGCTGGTCGTAACGCAGCAACAGATGAGGCACGGCGTTGGCGGCGACGTCGGGAATCACGATGCTCGATTCCAGCGTGGGCAGCCCTTTGAGCTGCGACGCGATGCGGTCGGCGCGCCGCCGGAACTCCGCCTCCATCGCGGCGTCGGATTGCGACAGGAACCAGTCCACCGCCGCCACCATGCCGACCATCTGCTCTTTGGCCACCTTCATGCCGCGCCCGATGGAGTCGGAGTTCGGACTGTTGTTCGGAACGGCCGCGGCGATGAGGTCTTTCTTTCCGAGCAGAAGCCCCGCGTTCTGCGGCCCGCGAATGCCTTTGCCTCCCGAGAAGGTCACCAGGTCGAAACCCATTTCCGTATATTTCCAGAGATTGGAGATGGGCGGCACGTCGGCGGCGGCATCGTTGAAGCAGGGGACGCCGTGGCTGTGCGCCACGCGCACCCAGTCTTCGCGCGAGATCTGCCCGCCCTCGGCGGCATTGAAGAAGTGCGCCATCACGGTGCGGTCGTTGAATGCCGCCTCGTACTGCTGCAGGGTCTCGACCTCGACGAAACGTGCGCCGCAGTTGGAAATGGCGTGGTCGTAATCGTAGCGATGCGTCTTCTGAACGACCACCTCCGTCTTCAGGCCTGACAGATCGGTGGGAATCCCATGGACCGCGGAGCGCTTCCCCATGGTGATGCAGGCGGCCGTGCCCAGCGTCAGGGCGGAGGCCGCGCCTGCGGTCACCAGCGCGGCTTCACAGCGCAGCAGCCTGGCAATGTACTCGCCGGCGGCCCTCTGCAACTCCCCGAGCCGCACGGGATGTTTGGCGGCGCGGGCTACCGCGGCTTGCACCGAGGGCGGCATGGTGGATGCCGTCAGCGCGGTGTAGGTGCCCGCGGCGTTGATGATCTTGGTGACTCCGAGCTTGTCGTAGTAATCTTCTCCCTCAGCGGCTTTATGCGTATCGGCGGCGGAAGAAGAGCGGGCGGCAAATCCACCCGCGGCCAGGAGCGAGTTGCCCCATGCGAGAAACTTGCGACGGGTACCGCGAAATGCGTCCATGAAGGCCTCCTTTGGGCGAATGTAAGCTTAACTTTAGCGCAAAAGGGATCGACATGGCAGCCTCGAAACCCTTCGGGGCTACAGGGGTTCGGGGCGACCAAAAAGCGTCGGCATGAGTGCCGTTCTCGCAAGAACCCGACGCGGCAGCTCGAAGACCACCCGCGGCCAGCGCAACTGGTGCGGGTTTTCGTGGGCTTTGGGGGCTTACAAGTGGAGCGAGGTTGCCTTCCGTTCTATATTCACGGTATTCTCGATAGAGATTGGAAGATTTGCAGTCCTACGAAGATCTCACGGCATCCCAGACTCTGGCGTGGGCCCTCGCCACGTTCCGCGACTTCTTCGCCATCGCCACCAGCTTCCAGAAGGAAGGTATGGTCGTGATCGACCTTGCCGCACGCATCTCCTCTGCCGTCCGCGTCTTCACCCTTGACACCGGCCGGCTTCCGGAAGAGACCTGCCGCATCATGGAGACTGTTCGCACGCGCTACGGAATCACCATCGAGGTGGTGGCACCCGATCGCGAAGAAGTCGAACGGATGGTTGCCGCCCACGGCCCCAACCTGTTTTACGAGAGCATCGAACTGCGCCAGATGTGCTGCGAGATCCGCAAAGTCCGCCCGCTGGCGCGCAAACTCCGCGGCTTTCAGGCATGGGCCACCGGTCTGCGGCGCGAGCAGTCCGCAACGCGCGCGGGCCTGCCCCGTGTGGAGCAGGCCGACGGCCGGATCAAAATCAATCCTCTGGTAGATTGGACCGACGCGGATGTGGACCAGTACATCCGTCTGCACGACGTTCCCGTCCATCCGCTGTACGCCCGGGGCTATGCCAGCATCGGGTGTGCACCCTGCACGCGCGCCGTCTTGTCCGGAGACGATCCGCGCTCAGGCCGCTGGTGGTGGGAACAAAACGACCGCAAAGAGTGCGGGATTCACTTCGACGTCAGCCTGCGCCCCGTGCGCATCGGCGGATCGTCGGGAGGCCGTTAGGTTACCGCACCGAGGTGATTTCCTCACATCTGGCGGATGGCCTTGGCACCGCCGCGGCGGATCGCGGCCTTGGGCTTCACCAGTTGCTGCAGTTGATCTTCCGGCAGGCTGATCGACACGTTCAGGGTGCTTCCCGACGCGGTGACCTGCAGCGATTGCGCCAGCGCCACCGCGGCCGGGTCATTGGCGGCCTGCATCTGCGCCAGCATCGCCAGCATCTTCACCGCATCGCCCATCTGCTTGGCGTCGTCGGCATTATCGGCCTGTGCCTGCGCGGTCACTACTACCGACGTACCGAACTTCACGCCGCCGGCGGCCGACTGAATCGTGTTGAAGGGCCCTGTCCCGTTCAGACCCGGCACGTTGGGAGCGGTGGCCGGAGGATGGAGCGAAGAGGGCGGCACCGTGGAGATGGTCCAGGCATCTTCCGTGGAACTCCACTGGTTCACCAGCACCACGAGCGCGGCGGGGATGGTCGGGCCGCCGCTCTGGCGGTCGATGGCGCCTTTCACGTTGGCCACATCGCCGGCGACCGCGATGGTCGATCCGAGAAATGCCACACCGTGTGTGCCTTTCGGGTTCTCCACGATGGTTACCCCTTTATAGCTTTCGGTGGTGCCGCCGTCCGCGGTCGCGGCCGCCGTGATCTTGTCCGCATCGAAGTTTCCGCGCGCCAGGAAGAGCCCGGTGTGGCTCTCGTTGGAGCCGCCCACGGTGTTGGATGCAACCAGCAGCTCATGAACGTCGCGAGTGGGGTCGAAGCCGGTCAGCGCCTCCAGCTTCTGCATCTCCTGGTTCTGCGATTGCATCTGCGAGAGGACGTACTGGCCGAAGGGAGAGGTCTTCGCCTGATCCACATTGACGCCCGCCAGCACTTTGGCGTCGGGCATCACCAGATTCAAAAGGGTCGGGTCGGCAGCTTTGGCGGGAAGGACGGTCGCAATCACCAGCGCGAGCGTCGAAGAGGTGAGGATTCGTGCGTTCATAACATCCAGGACGAGGCGTCTGCAGCAATATTAACGCGCTTTCGGGAAACCGGCGGCGCTAAAATTCCGTTCGCCGGCGGGATTTCCCGGAACACCGTCCGGCCTGTCTTCGTAAGGAGGTTTATAACGCTGGAGGGCGAATGGCCATGAAACCAGGCGCGGGTCTGCTCGCGGTACTCGCCGCCGGGACGGTTGCTTCGAGTTTTGGACAGACATCCCCGGCCTTCGAGGTTGCGTCCGTTCGTCAAAACGAAGGCGGCCGCGGCGAGGCCATTGAACGCACCCCCGGCGGTCTGACGGTTCGCAGCGCCCGCCTTGCGGCCTGCAAGGCGTGGGCATATCGCCTCCAGGATTACCAGGTCTCGGGGCCTTCTTGGCTGAACGAGGCGCGCTTCGATATTGTCGCCAAGGCCGCGGGCGCCGCCGGGGAAGACGAGATCCGGCTGATGTTGCAAACTTTGCTCGCGGACCGCTTCAAGCTGGAATTTCACCGCCAGACTCGAGAAATGCCGGCGCTGGTCATGACGGTGGCACCTCTTCCAAGGCGATCTCCGCCCTCATGCAGGACGTGGCCTCCTGGCGGCCTGACTAACTCTGGTCGAAGGCCTCGCCAGGCGCCGGGCCAACTACAATCGAATCATGCTCCGAGCGACGTTCTTCTTGTTTGCCCTGATTGGTGTCGTCCGCGCCGAAGTCCACAATATGACCCTTCGCCAGGCGGTGGAGACCGCGGTTCGCCAGAACCCGGACATTGCCCTGGTGCGCCTGGATGAAGAGAAAGCGCGGCAGGCGATCCGCGTCGCGCGCGGACCCTTCAGCCCGCGGGTCACCGTGGGCAGCGGCCTGGCTTACAGCAACGGGTTCCCGCTGAGCATCGAAGGCTCGGCGCCTAGTGTCGTGCAAGGCCAGGCGGTGCAGTACCTCTTCAATCGCCCGCAAACCCTGTCAGTCGCCCAAGCCCGCGAGGATGCACGCGGAGCCTCTCTCGCCGTCGCCAGCAAACGCGACGAGGTGGCCTACCGGATCGCCACCCTCTACCTCGATGCGGAACGCGCCGCGCGGATCGGGGCCCTGGCACGCAAGGAGACCGAAAGCCAGGAGAAGGTGCTCGAGACCGTTCGTGCGCAGGTGAGCGAGGGCCGCGCCCTCCCGCTCGCCGAGAAGACCGCCCTGTACAACCTGGCGCACGCCCGCCAAATTGCAGACGGCTTGGAAGACGACCAGGCCGCCGCCGAGACCACGTTAGCCATCGGGCTGGGCTTCTCCGCCGAGGACCGTGTGCGCCCCGTGGAGGAGGAGCGCACCGTGCCGCAGCTACCGCAATCGGACGAACAGGCCATTCAGAGCGTCCTCGAATCCAACAAGGATCTGCGGCGACTGGAATCGCAAATCGTGGCCAAGGAACTCGAGCGCCGCGGCGAACGCGCCTCGCGGCTGCCGCGAGCCGACCTGGTAGCGCAATACGGCCTCTTCGCCAAGTTCAACAACTACCAGGAATTCTTCCAGAAGTTTCAGCGCAACAACGGCCAGATCGGGGTGTCGTTCCAACTCCCCATTCTGGTGGGGTCAGGCGTGGGGGCCCAGGTCGCCCAGACCGAAATCGACATTGCCCACCTGAAGATGGAGTTGAGCAACCTGCGAAACCGCCTGACCGCCGACCTGCAGCAATCGTTTCGCGACGTGAAGAAGTCCGCAACCGGCGCGGAAGTCTCCCGGTTGGATCTCGAAGTCGCCCGCGAGCAACTCTCCGTGCTGCTGGCCCAAATGCAGGAGGGCCGCGCCACCATGCGGCAGGTGGAAGAGGCGCGGATCGTCGAAAACCAGAAGTGGATCGCTTTTTATGACGCCCGGTACGCGGTCGAAAAGGCCCGATGGAATGTGCTGCGGCTGACCGGGGATTTGGCTTCGGCCCTGGGGAAGTAGTCCGTGCGCGCGACACGTGTGCTGCCACGAGGCGCCCATCGCTTCCGGGCCCAACCTCATCCGGTTCAGACGCCGGCTGGAGTCAGCTTGTCCGCCGCCGCGATGAGTCTTGGGGGCCCTCTGAGCATGGCGCCTCGCCCCCTTTCGCGGCCCCGGATTGGTGCCGACCAAAAAGCGTCCCGAAGAGTCGGGACGCGCCACTGCGGCGCACAACCGAAGATGAAAATGGTGTCCCAGTTTGCCGACGGAATGGGGACTTTCGCAGGCAATGGTGCGAGCACAAAAAGCGTCGGCAGGAGTGCCGACGCGGCAGGCCGGAGGGCCTGCGCCACATCTCCGGCGTAAAGGGGTAGTGATTCCCGGAAGGCATGGCCACTTTTGACGTAGAATGGCTTGAGTCCGGACTGGGGCCGAAGACATGAAACTGCGGTCAATGCTCATCCTCATCTCGCTTGCGGCCGTGAGCGGTTCGCCCGCACGCGCACAGCACGGCGCCAAGGGCGGCGAATGGCGATTTTACGGTGGCGATGCGGGGACCACCAAGTACTCTCCGCTCGACCAGATCAATGCCGGCAACGTCAAGGAACTCAAGATCGCCTGGGAGTGGAAAGGCCAGAACTTCGGCAGGCGCCCCGACTTCAACTGGGAAGTCACGCCCCTGATGATCGGCGGCGTGCTGTACTTCACGGCGGGCACGCGCCGCGACGCCGTGGCGGTAGATGCGGCGACCGGCGAGACGCTCTGGATGTATCGACTGGATGAGGGCGCCCGCGGCACCACGGTGGCGCGCACGGTCAACCGCGGCCTCGCCTATTGGACCGATGGCCAGGGGGACAATCGCATCCTGCTCATCTCCCCGGGATTCCAGTTGATCGCGCTGAATGCGAAGAATGGCGTCCCGATCGCTGATTTCGGCAAGGGCGGTATCGTCGATCTCACGGAAGGGCTGGACCGGGCCGTGGTGAAGCCGGGGCAGATCGGCGCCAGTTCCGCGGCTATTATCATTCGCGACACCGTGGTGGTGGGCGCCGCGCTGCAAACCGGGACCGCTCCCGCGTCCAAGGAAAACGTGCCAGGCTACATCCGAGGGTTCGATGTCCGCACCGGCAAGAAGCTGTGGACCTTCCACACCATCGCGCAGGCGGGCGAATTCGGCAACGATACCTGGGGGAACGACTCGTGGAAATACACCGGCAACACCGGCGCCTGGGCGCCCCTCAGCGGCGACGAGGAGTTGGGGTACGTGTACGTCCCGGTGGAGATGCCCACCGGCGACTTCTACGGCGGCAATCGCCCCGGCGACAATCTCTTCTCCGACAGCCTGGTCTGCCTGGACGCGCGCACCGGCAAGCGGGTCTGGCACTTTCAACTGGTGCACCACGACATCTGGGATTGGGACATTGCCGCTCCGCCGATCCTGGTGGATATCAACGTCAATGGAAAGCCAATCAAAGCCGTGGCGCAGGTGACCAAGCAGGCATTCACCTATGTGTTCGACCGCGTGACCGGCAAGCCGGTATGGCCGATCGAGGAGCGGCCCGTGCCGCAGTCGGATGTACCCGGCGAGAAGACTTCGCCGACGCAGCCCTTCCCGACCAAGCCGGCGGCGTTCGACCGCCAGGGGACGAGCCTGGACGACCTGATCGATTTCACTCCCGAACTGCATGCCGAGGCGGTGAAGATCGCTTCGCGATATAAGCTCGGGCCGCTCTACACGCCGCCCATCGTTTCCGACGCCGCCGGCAAAATTGCCACCTTGCTGCTGCCGGCACACGTGGGAGGCGCCAACTGGCAGGGCGGAGCTGTCGATGCGGAGACCGGCGTCCTGTACGTCGCTTCGGTGACCAACCAGGATCCGCTGGCCGTCATTCCGGCCGACCCGAAACGCTCGGACATGGGCTACGTTGGCGGCCGCGCTACGGGTGGCGGCGGGCAACGCGGCGGCGCGACAGTTCTCACCGAGGACAGCGACCAATCGGTGAGACTGCCGGGCCGCACGAATATCGGACCGCAGGGGCTGCCGCTAATCAAACCACCATGGGGCAGGATCACGGCCATCGACCTCAACACCGGAGATCATCTGTGGATGGTCGCGAACGGGGAGGCGCCGGATTACATCAAGAACCACCCCGCGCTGAAGGGTATCGATCTGAGTAATACCGGCAGACCTTCGCGTGCGCTGCTTCTGGTGACCAAGACTCTCTTGTTCGCGCCGGAGGGCAACAACCTTTACGTCACCCCGGCCGGCGGAGGCGGGAACATGTTCCGCGCCATCGATAAGAAGACCGGCAAAGTGATTCACGAGATGGCGCTGCCGGCGATGGCCACGGGCATTCCCATGACGTACATGGCCGGCCGCCGGCAATTCATCGTGGTGGCGGTGGGCGCCGCCGGAGTCCCCGCGGAGTTGGTAGCGCTGGCGTTGCAATAGCGCGCCCGGAATCTGGTAAAGTACTCCAATGTTTTCACCGATCAGCCGCCGAAGCTTCTTCGAGACTGCGATTGCCGGGGCCGCCCTAGCGGTTTCCACCGGACGCAGGCTCGCCGCCAATGAATCCGATCTGAAGGCGATTCAGTCCGAGATTGAGAAGCGGCACGACGAGTCGGTTCACCGGCTCCAGGACTGGATCCGCCAGCCTTCCATCGCCGCGGAAAACCGGGGGATGAACGAAGGCTGCGAACTCATGATGCGGCACCTCCGCGAGGCGGGATTCAGCGGCGTGACCAAGGTACCCACCGGCGGCCACCCGGGCGTGTTCGCCACGCTCGATGCCGGGGCGCCCCGTACCTACGGCATCTATTTCATGTATGACGTGAAGCAGGCCGACCCGGCGGAGTGGTCTTCGCCGCCGTTCGAGGCGCGCCTGATCGACAGACCCGGGTTGGGCAAGGTGCTCATCGGCCGCGGCGCCGTGAATCAGAAGGGACCGGAGGCCACCTGGCTGGCCGCGCTGCACGCCATCCGAGGCGCTGGCCGCAAACTGCCGGTGAACCTGGTGTTCGTGGCGGAGGGCGAAGAAGAGATCGGATCGCCCCACTTTCCCGAGGTGATTCGCAAGCCCGAAATCCTGGCCGCCTTGCGGAAGTGCGCCGGCATCTACATGCCCATGCCGATGCAATCACTGGATGGCACGGTCACCATCAATCTGGGCGCGAAAGGCGTGATCGAGTTGGAACTGGTGTCGAGCGGCGAGCGCTGGCATCGCGGTCCCCGCCAGGACTTGCACTCGAGCAACGAGGCGCGGGTGGACAGCCCCGCATGGCACCTGGTGCAGGCTCTGGCGACGCTCGTGGGACCGGATGGACATACGCCGGCCATCGACGGCTTCGCGGACAAAGCCAGACCGTTATCGGCGGAAGAGAAGGCTCTGATTCGCGAGGCGGCACGCCGCCAGAGCGAGGAAGTCGCCAAACGCCAGATGGGCGTGGAACATTGGGTGCACGACGTGGACTGGCTGGAATCGATGGAATTGCTGGCCGGGCGCCCGACCGTGAATATTGAAGGCCTGGTGGGAGGATACACCGGTCCGGGCGGCAAGACGATTCTGCCCCATCGCGTGGTGGCGAAGCTGGATCTCCGCCTGGTGCCGGACATGACGGCTTCCGGCGCGCTGGCGGCCCTGAAGGCGCACCTGGCCAAGCGCGGGTTCGGCGACATTGAGGTGAATATGACGGGCGGGTACGATCCCACCACCACGCCGGCAGGTTCCTCGCTGATTCAAGCGCAGGCCGCCGTGTACCGGCGCCACGGGCTCGACCCGGTGATCTGGCCGCGGCTGGCAGGCTCCTGGCCGGGCTACGTGTTTACCGGCGAGCCGCTGAAATTGCCGGCCGGCCATTTCGGTCTGGGGCATGGAAGCGGCGCCCACGCGCCTGACGAATACCTGGTGATCGAGTCGGCAAACCCCAAGGTGCAGGGCATCGATGGAGCCGTGCGGTCGCAAGTCGAGTATCTGTACGAACTCGCCGGCTGACGATGTGGCGCAGGCGCTCCCGCCTGCCGCGTCGGCACTCCTGCCGGCGCTTTTGGTCGCTGCCAACCCGCCGCTTCAAGCGTAGGACAGGCGCGACGCCGGCATTGGACTTGATGGCGACCAAAGGGCGCCCCGATGAGTCGGGGCGCGCCAGGCAGGAGTGTCCGCGCCACGTTGGCGCGTCCTAAAATAGAAGTCCTATGCTCCGGCGAAGTTTCTGGCAAGGCGCCCTCGCACTTCCGATTCTGCGGAGCGGCCGCGGCGCCGCGCGATTCGACCTGGTCGCCATCGAGCGCGATCGCGTGCTGAAAGCCGCGGGCCGCTACCTCGGCGAAGCGCCGGTCACTGTCACCGCCTCCGGTTCGCCGCGGAGCGCGGGCGGCAGGCACGACTTCTTCTCCGAGGGTGACTACTGGTGGCCCGATCCCAAGAACCCCGACGGTCCCTACATCCAGCGCGACGGCATGAGCAATCCCGACAACTTCGTGGAGCACCGCCGCGCCATGATCCGCCTGAGCCTCATCGTGCCCGCGCTTGCGGCCGCTTACAAGGTCACGCAGGGCCGGACGTACCGCGACCATGCCGCCCGCCACCTGCGCGCCTGGTTCGTGGACGATGCCACCCGAATGAATTCCAACCTGCAGTACGCGCAAGCCATCAAGGGTCGCTTCACGGGACGCGGGACCGGCATCATCGACACCCTTCACCTGGTGGAAGTAGCCCGTGCAGCCGGACAACTGGACCTGGCACCTGCGGACCTCGAAGGCGTGCAGAAGTGGTTCGCCTCCTACATCGAGTGGATGACCACTCACGCCTACGGGATCGCGGAGCGCGACGCCAGGAACAATCACGGCACCTGCTGGGTGACGCAGGTGGCGGCGTTCGCGCAACTCACAGGCAATGACGGCGTCGCCGGGTATTGCCGCAACCGTTTCCAAACCGTGCTGATTCCCAATCAGGAAGCGGCCGATGGCAGTTTCCCGGAAGAGTTGCGGCGCACCAAGCCCTATGGCTACTCGCTGTTCAATCTGGACGCCATGGCCATCGCCGCGCAAACACTCTCCACGCGGGGGAACGATCTCTGGAAGTGGCAACTGCCCGACGGCCGCGGGATGGCGCGGGCAGTCGCCTACATGTACCCTTACATGCTCGACAAGAAGAAATGGCCGCTCCCGCCGGACGTCATGTACGACCAAGAGTGGCCGGTTCGCCAGCCCTGCCTCCTGTTTGCCGGGCTCGCGCTGAACAAGCCGGAATACCTGGACCTCTGGCGGCGGCTCGACCCCGATCCCACGGTTGAGGAAGTGCTGCGGAATTTCCCGGTGCGGCAGCCGCTGCTGTGGGTGGACAGCCGGTCCGATTGAAACGGGCGGACTGCTTCAGTCCGGCAGCGCCAGCAGCCGTAGATTCCGGAAGACCGCTTCATCGCCGAATTCAGGCAGGTAGAGTCCGGCCTGGTCCTTTTGCGCGAGCCGGGACGCCTGGTCGCCAGCGAACCGTTCGATGCCCAACGGAAAGCCATTAGCCAACTCCAGGAAGAAGACCTCCTTTCCGATGTGGTGGACATCCAGGGCGAGGACGAATTCCGGAGTTTTTACCTGGTCCCAGTTGAGCATGAGGTAGTCCGGGCTATCCCCACCGACCTGGTAGCCGCGCCCGATGTTCCACAGCTCGGCGATCGGATTGGCATTGGTCAGCAGGGCGAACTCGGTGAGTTTGGAGGTTGTGCGGGCGTCTCCATAATAGAGCCCCACCTGGCTGGGCCTCCGCGCAAGCTCGTTGGTATGCCGCGTCACCGCGGCCTCGATGCGTACATGGTCTGGAAATTGCGGAGCCGAATCCGGCAGGAGATTCAACACACAATTCTCCTGGGTGGCGAGGACTTGCATGCCGCGCGGACCGGACGTCCACCGGCATTGCTTCGAGGGCACGCCGGGAGAGGGGTGCGTGAGCGGATAAGCAGCCAGTACCGGCCCCGACGGCGGAGGCTTCTGCGGGCCGAATCGCGGGGCGCAGTAGCCCGGTCCGCCGTAATACCCCAGGAGGAATGCGCCTTTCCGCGCGTTGGAGAAGCCGTGTGTCTGGCCGATAGCCTCGATCGCGGCCACCAACCGGATCGCGTCTTTCAACTGGCGAACATCCTCGCCATAATCGTCGCCTGCCGCGTTGAGCGAGAAGAGACCCTCTTCCAGATCGCCCGGATCGAGCTTTCCTTTCCTTTTGGCCTCGCGGGTCACTACCCCGGCAAAGCAGTCGGCGACGGTCTCCGAACGGTAGTTATTCCACGGTGAGGCGGCGTTGAGTTGCGCCGCCACCTGGTGCCCGAATTCGTGGGCGGCAATCACGACGGCCGCATAGTCTCCGTCGGTGTGCAGCACTTTGGAGGCGAGCTTCATGTTGTCGATCAGGAACTGGGAATCCAGATAGATGGTGTTATTGAGGTAACAGTACGTTCCGTTTCCCGGGGTGAGAGTCTTACAGGGTGTCTCGATGGTGCCGCTGAACGCGATCACGTTCGTGGGCCGAAACTTCAGCCCGATCTGCCGGAAGAAATCGGTCCAGGTTTGCACGAAATCCTTCTGGGCCTCATCGATCAGCCGGTGAACGGCCTGGACGTCGTCGTTCCCCGTGCGTGGGGGAGCCTGCGCGGTGGCGAAGGAGATTGTGAAAACAGCGGCAGTGACTGCGGTGAGTCTCATAGGATTTACCGATCATAGCTCCGATTCCGAGTCTCCCAAAGACGCAAGGCGGCGCCGCTCGCTGACCGGAGCGCCTTCATACTGGCGCTGGCTTCCGCAATCGCGGCAACTGCAGACCTGCGGCTGTTCGCGAAAGCGCGCGATGACTCTCGGATCCCACCAGCAGGCACAGGTCAGGTTCTGATAGTGCTGATTGCGATCCTCCTTCAGGCGCCGCGTCAGATGCGTTTGTTGTTGAAACCTGCGAATGGCACGTCCGCGCATAAGCATCTCCGGTCCGAGTGTGGAATGCCGCCGGGCGCAGCTTCCTTTCAGCCTCCTGTCAACTTTGGTTATCATGCCATTGCCGCACTTACCTCCGCTAGAATCGAAGGCGTGCGCACGTTCTCCATCCTGCTGGCCGTTACCGCACTCGCCGCGATCGCTCCCGGCCAGTCGATTGACGACTGTCTCAGGCAAATCCACGATAGCGATCCCGAGCAACGTCGCGTGGCGGCGGCCATGCTGCAGAATCTCACGCCCACCGAGGCGGTGATCTCGGCGCTGATCGAAGCTACGGCGGACGAGTCCGCTGCGGTTCGCGCCGGAGCGTCGAACAGCCTCGGCCATTTTGGCGCAGACGCCCGACGCGGAATACCGGCGCTGATCAGGGCTCTCGAGGATAGCGATTCTTCGGTGCGGATGATGGCGGCGTATGCCTTGGCGAGTTTCGGAGCCGACGCGGCCCCCGCACTGCCGCGGTTGCAGTCCCTGCTCCTCGACGAGTCGGCGCAGGTGCGCGCGGCAGCGCTTTCCGGAATCGCGGGCCTGGGCTCGGCCGGCGCTCCGGCACAGGGACTGGTGCTGCAGAGGTTGCACGACGCCGACGCGAACGTGCGCAGCAATGCGCTATTGGCATTGGGGCGGATGGGCGGAGGCGCGAGCGGCAATCTGCCTGACCTCATCGGCGCCCTGTCCGACCCCGACGAAGCGGTGCGCAGCGGAGCGGCCGATGGCATCCGGGCGATGGGCGAAGGCGGCGCTCCGGCTCTGCCGGCGCTCGCCCAGGCGCTGAAGATCCCGTCGTTCCGCGCGCAGGGGAGTGTCCTCAGCGCCATTTACGCCATCGGCGTCCAGCATGCGGCCACGATCATTCCGTCCTTGATCGATGTGCTCAACGACCCGAACAGCACATTCCCGGCGCGTGCGAACGTGGCGCATCTGCTGGCCGATATCGGCGAACCGGCGAAGGTGGCGATTCCCGACCTCGTGCGGGCACTGAACGCCGATCACGACTGGATCCGCAACGCCGCCGGCTCCGCCCTGCTCCGGCTGAACCCCGGAATGACGCGCGAACAGGTGTTGGCGATGGCCAACATGCCGCACTCCGCGCCTGCGACGGCGTCGCGCGGGCAGGAGGCAGCCGTTCGGAAGTGGATCGCCGCACTCACCGCGGAGGATGCGTCACAGGCCGATACCGCGGAACTCGAGTTAGGCAAGGCGGGTGTCGATGCGGTAGGGCCGTTGGCTCAGGTCCTGGCCAAGGACACCCGCGATCCGGTTCGTCTTGCCGCACTGCGCGCGCTCCAGACCATCGGCTACCGTGCTTCGGCCGCCATTCCCGTGCTTGCCGGAGTGGTGAGCAGCCCGAGTTCCGTGGAGTTGCGACTGGGTGCGATCCAGCTTCTCGGAGAGATGAAATCCAACACCGGTCCGGCCGTGGATGCTTTGGGGAAGGCATTGAACAACCCGGCTCTGCGCGCCGAAGCGATCGCCGCTCTGGGCGGTATCGGCGCTGACGCGAGCCGCGCGGCCCCGCTGATCCGCGAGGCGCTGAAAGACGTGAAGACGCGACAGGCGGCGATTAAAGCGCTGGGCGATATCGGCCCTCCGGCTCAGGGCTCCGCGCCGGCATTGATCCCTCTGCTCGAAGACGAAGATCGATACGTGCGCGCCGCGGCAGCCACCGCGCTCGGGAACATGCGCGCGCCCGATGCCGTACCGGGGCTGGCCAAGGCCTTGGCGGACCCAACAGACTACAACCGCTCGCAGGCTGCCTTCGCATTGGGCCACATTTTCGAAACCACCGACGGGCGCGTTCGGGCAGCGGAAGCCGTTCCCGCACTGATCGAGCACATGACAGACGCTTCCGTGCCGGTGCGCCGGAACACGGCCTATGCGCTCGGCTGGTCGGGCGCGGCGCCGGCGGCAGTCCCTTTGATTCAGGCTCTCGACGACCCGGCAGGCGATGTGCGCGCCCAGGCTGCCATGTACCTGGGGACTTTGAGCCGCAATTGCAAGGACTCCAGCGCCGCAGGTCCGGCGGTTGCGGCGCTGATTCGGGTGCTCGAAGACCGCAATGAGGTCGCCCGGATGCATGCCGCCCAGACACTCGGCTGGTTCGGTTCCATTTCCACTCCCGCGCTTCCGGCTCTGGAACGCGCGTCGCACGACGAAAACGAGGCAGTCCGAAAGGCCGCCGCGGGCGCGATTGCCGCGATTACCGCAAAATGACGCGGAAGCTCATGCCGGCACACCTGGTAACGCGCATCGAGCCACCCGATTTTGGCCGGGTTCATGGGCAAGTCGCCACAACATTATCTAACTCCTTTGTTTTGGTTTGACGGCGGCGCGAAGCTTGGTTTGCGAACTCTCCAAACACCGCGAAAACGGCTGAAACCCCACCAATTATTGGTCCGTCTTTCGGATCGGGTTGCGCGTCTCTGTGATAGATTTGAAGTTAGGAGAAGCGTTGAGGTCCGGAGCCCCCGTAGCTTTCTTTTTTGACGTCGATATTTGGCAATTGATCTCGGGCAACGTGCTGGAAATCGTTGTCCTGGCGATTCTCGCCTGTTTTTCGGTTTTCTCGTGGACCGTTATTATTTCGAAATGGCAGGCATTCCGCGGTGCGCGCCGCTTGAATTCGCGTTTCCTGCGGGCTTTTCGGAAAGCCAGCGGGTTTGAAGCTGTCATGGTAGCCAGCGAGCAGTTCCGGCCCTCTCCCCTGGTCGCGGTCTTCGACTTCGGATACGAGGAGATCGAACGGCAGGTGAAATCCCGCGGCAAGGTCAGCAATCGCGTGGCGCTGGAGCGTTCCATTCAACTCGGCATCAGCGAAGAACTCGCGAAGTTCGAGCGCAACATGAACTGGCTCGCAACCACTGCATCCGTAAGCCCATTTATCGGCCTGTTCGGCACCGTCATTGGCGTGATCAATGCATTCGTTGGCCTGGGAAATCAGGGCAGCACCAGCCTGGCGAGCGTCGGTCCGGGTATCGCGGAAGCGCTCATCGCCACGGCGGTCGGCTTGGGCGCGGCCATTCCCGCATCCATCTTCTTCAACCTCTTCAGTAACCGGATCCGCGAGATGGGCGCGCGCATGGACGACTTCGCGCTCGAGTTCTTGAACATGGCGGAGCGCAGCTTCGGAGAGTAGCCATGGCCATCTCCCTGAACAACGGCGGCGGAAACGGAGGCGGCGGTTTCGGATCGCGGCGCCAGCGCGGCACGGGAGCCATCTCCGAAATCAACGTCACCCCCTTCGTCGATCTCGTGCTGGTGCTGCTGATCATTTTCATGATCACCGCCCACGTCATGCAGTTCGGCCTCGAGGTGGATGTCCCGAAGACCAAGATGGTGAAAGAGACGCCCCAGGAGATGCCGGTAGTCACCATCACCAAGGACGGCCTCTACTGGCTCAACGGAAAGACCATCAACATCAACGATCTGAAGGGCACCATCCAGCAGCGCTTCGGAAAGAGCACGAAGGGCGTCTACGTGATGGCGGACCGGCAGGCCATCTGGGACATCATCGCGCAGGTTACCGCGGAACTGGGCGCCGGCGGATTTCAGGTGTACTTTGTGACGCAGCCGGCCGATGCGCCGGCTAAAGGAAAGTGATGACTTCCCACATCGACACGCTGGATCAACCGGAGCGCCTCACCAGGCCCTTCTGGGGTTCCATGATCCTGCACGTGTCGTTTGCCGCGGCGGTGCTCTCCGGAAACTTCATCAAGCACTCGATCGTAGAGTGGGGAGACCCGCACGGCGGCGGGTTCGGAGCGGTCGCCATCACGCCGGTCGCATCCATCCGGTTGCCTTCCGAGTCCGCGCCGGCGAATCCGCTGGCCAACGATACCGAGTCGCACGTTCCCGAGCCGCCGCCCAAGAAGAAGGCCATCGAAAAGGTCAAGCCTCCCGACCCTGACGCCATCCCGATCAAGAATCCGAAATCCGCCAAGCGCCCATCCGAGCGGGCGCAGTCGACGGTCAACAAGTTTCGGGAGCAGCAGCAGGACCGTCCGAATCAGTTGTACTCCGAGGGCGGCGCAAAGGCCAGTTCGCAGATGTACGCCATGCAGGGCGGAGGCGGTCTGCAGCTCGGCAACGACTCGGTTTTCGGAACCCAGTTCGGCTACTACGCCAACCTGATGCGCGACGCGATCGCGCGGCATTGGAATACCTCCGACTTCGATGCCCGCATCAACACCACCCCCGCTGTCGTCACGTTCACCATCCGCCGCGATGGCTCCCTGGCGCCGGGTTCAGTGAAGCTCGCCGGGCGCAGTGGGAACGCCGCGCTGGACATTTCCGCGCAGCGCGCCATCCTGGACGCCGCGCCGTTCCCTCCGCTTCCCCCGGCGTTTCCCAGGAGCGAGGCGCAAGTCGAGTTGCATTTTAGTTTGAAGTGAGGAGTGCCATGAAAAAGCTTGTCTGGTCAGCAATCGCCGCAGCGGGCTTCTTGCTCCTTCTGCCTGCGCAGGATATTCGCGAGAAAATCGAAAGGCAAGGCCAACACATCCCCCAGATCGCGCTCCCCGATCTCAAAGGGTCCGGTGAAGCACAGGCGCTCATGAACACGTTCAATCAGACCTTGATGGCCGACATTACGGGTTCCGGCGTCGTCAAGGTGGTACCCAAGACTACCTATCCGCTTCTCGTACCGCAGCAGCCGTCCGACTTCACACAGCCGCCTCCTCCGCAGCCCGATAATCCTCGAAATCGCAGGCAGCAGGCAATCCCGCCTCCCACCAGCGGCGGCGGACGCTGGCTCTCCGACTGGGGCGGCCCTCCGGTCAACGCCAATTACCTGGCATCGGGTTACACCGCACCGCAGAACGGCGTGCTGGTCCTCTACGGCTGGCTCTACGACTTGAGCCGTCCCAACGCCTCCGAGGCGCAAGTGATCGGCAAACGCTATCTCGGAAGCGTCGACGAAGCGGGCGCGCGCAAAGTCGCTCACGAATTCGCGGCCGATATCGTGGCCACCTTCGGAGGCCAGTCGCTCTTCGGAACCCATATCTACTTCGTCTCCGACCGCACCGGCCACAAGGAAATCTGGGCAATGGACCCGGACGGACAGAACCAGCGCCAGATCACGCACTACAACTCGCTCAGTATCGAACCGGCGGCCTCTCCGGACGGCTCGAAGCTCACGTTCACTAGCTATTACAAGGGGACTCCTGGTATAGTTGTACTCTCGACCGACCCTGTCCGGGACTTGCGGTTCTATAACCAGAGCGCGTCCGTGAATTCTTCACCTTCGTTCACGCCTGACGGAAAGCAGATCATTTACTCTTCGTCGGCGCCGGGCAGCAAATGCTGCCGGATTTTTCTGGCCAACCTGGATGGAACCGGATTTCACGCGATCTCCGCACTGACCACCATCGAAACCGAACCCAAAGTCAATCCCAAGACCGGCACTGAAGTGGTGTTCACTTCGGGCCGCTCCGGCCCGCAGCAGGTCTACAAGATGAATATCGATGGCGGCGACCTGGAGCGGCTTTCCGATGGTACAGGTGAAGCCGGTAACGCCAGTTGGCATCCAGATGGACAGATCATCGCGTTCGCCTGGACGCGGGGATTCGCCGAAGCGGCCTGGAACATTTTCGTCATGCCGGTAGCGTCCAAGAAGCCCCAGCAGTTGACGCATGGAGAAGGAAAGAACGAACAGCCCACCTGGGCGCCCGACGGCGTCCACCTGGCGTTTTCATCGACGCGCAACGGCAGGAGGTACCAGATCTACAGTATGCTGGCCGACGGCACCCAGGTGAAGCAACTCACCACGCAGGGAAATAACGACCGGCCGTTCTGGGGAAAGTAGTTGAGGATTCAGGAGGCGATGTTCATGCTCGATAAACGGAAGTTGACGGTCCTCTGGATCGCACTCGCAGTGACGATGTTCGCGGCAGGCTGTAAGAAGAAAGCGCCGCCGCCCCCGCCGCCGCCCCCGCCGGCGCCGGTCGAGACCCGGCCCGCGCCTCCGGTCGCGGCGCGCCCCGCTCCAGTGATCGCCCAGTTCACCGCCGAGCCCACCTCCATTCAGCGCGGCCAGTCTTCGACGCTGCGATGGGAAGTGACTGGCGATATCACCAGCGTGTCCATCGATCAGACCATCGGCACGGTGCAGAACGTCGGCAGCCGCCGGGTCTTCCCGAGCGAGTCCACCACCTACACGTTGACCGCGACCGGTCCGGGGGGCTCCATTACGGCATCCGCCGTGGTCGCGGTGAGTTCGCCGCCCGCGCCTCCGCCGCCCATGACGCCCACCGGCACTCTGCCCCTGGAACGCCGCATCGAATCGGACCTCCAGGATGTCTACTTCGATTACGACAAGAGTGACATCGGAGGCGCCGCGCGAGACACATTGACCCGCGATGCCGCCGCCCTGAAGGCCATCATGACGGACTTCCCGGGTGCTTCGATCGTGGTGGAGGGCCACTGCGACGAGCGCGGCTCCGCGGAGTACAATCTGGGGCTGGGCGACCGCCGGGCCAGCGCGGCCAAGGACTTCCTGGTGCAACTGGGGATTCCGGAGAACCGTCTCAAGACCATCAGCTACGGCAAGGAGCGGCCGCAGTGCAGCGAGTCCACCGAGTCGTGCTGGCAAAGGAACCGGCGCGCGCACTTCTCGCCGGGCCAATAGGGATAAGATGCAAGAAACGCGGGAGCCGGCCGCGCCAGCCTGTTACCGGGGCTTGACCACCCCGGCAGCAGGCTGACGCGGTCCGCTCCCGCGGAGGAGAGTTATCGATGTTCCGACGTTTCTTGGTGTATGCCGTGGCCGCCGCGGCCGTGCTGACGCTCTCGCCGTCACACTCATCCGGGGCGAGCAAAGAGATCCTCGAGTTGCAGAGGGATGTCGCCACGCTGCAGGACATGGTCAAAGCCATGCAGCGGCAGCAGGATGAGAAGTTCAGCGCGCTCACGGTTCTGGTGCAGCAGTCGTTGAATGCCGCCAATGAAGCCAGCCGTTCGGTCGCCGTGATCCAGAGCGGCTTTCAGCAGAGCCTGCGCGACCAGGAATCCAAGGTCGTCACCCCGGTGGTCGGCCTCAGTTCGCGTATGGACCAGATGTCCACCGATCTGCGTACCGTACAGCAGGCCGTTTCCGACCTCACCGGCATGATCTCGAGCCTGAAGTCGCAGTTGACCGACCTCAATAATGCCGTGAAGGTGCTGCAGACGCCTCCTGCCCCGCCCCCTGGAACCACCACGACTACTCCAGGCGGCACGCCCGGCGGCGCGCCGGAAGGTCCGCCCCCCATCTCGTCCACGCAGCTTTACCAGAACGCGGTCAGCGACCGCTTAGGCGGCAAGTTCGATCTCGCGCTGCAGGAGTTCTCCGACTATCTCAGGTGGTACGGAAACACTGACATGGCCCCCAACGCGCAGTTTTACATCGCGTCCATCCATGCTTCCCAGGGAGACTACGACAACGCCGTCCGCGAGTACGACATGGTGATCGACAAGTACCCGGACAACAACAAGATCCCCGACGCGATGTTTGGCAAGGGCCAGGCGCTGATCAAGATCGGCCGCCGCACCGATGCCGGCCAGGAGTTTCGCGATTTGATCAAGCGCTTTCCTCGAAGCGACCTCTCCAACAAGGCTTGCGACCAGCTGAAGTCCATGGGTTTGGGCTGCGCCGTGCCGAGGGCCGGCGTCGCCCCCAGAGGGGGAACCCGGAAGAAGTAACTCTCCCTCTAATCCCGCCTGCCGTTCCCTGCCATTCCCCCTCCATTGCTAGACTGGTCCCGTATGGCACCCCAGCCGCGTCCGCCTCTGGCCAGCTACGAAGAGCTTGCCGGAATGATCTCTCATACTCTGCTGAAGCCCGATCTCACCACCCCCCAGGTGGTGGAAGGCCTCGAGTTGGCGAAGCGCTACCGCGTTGCCGCGGCGTGTGTGCGGCCTTGCGATCTCGATCTGGCGGTGCGGACGCTGGCCAATAGTCCGGTGCGGCCCGCGACGGTCTCGGGTTTTCCGCACGGTTCACAAAACACGGCCACCAAGCTGTTCGAGACTCGGGATCTGCTGCGCCGCGGGGCGAAGGAGATCGACCTGGTGGTGGCCATTTCGAAACTGCTCTCGCGTGAGTTTCAGCACGTTCAGACGGAACTGACCCAGGTGTCGGAGGCTTGCCTGAAGGAGAACGCCATCCTCACCATTGCCTTGGAAGCCGCGTATCTGACCGACGAGCTGAAGATCATCGCCTGCCGCTGCTGCGAGCGTGCCGGAGTGGATTTCGTCAAGACGTCCACGGGCTTCGGCCCCTCCGGCTACACGCTGGAGGACCTCCGGCTTTTGCGCCAGTACCTTCCCGAAGAGATCGGCATCGAGGCGGAAGGCGATCTGCTGACAGCCGCGAGCGTACTTTGCGTCTATGAGGCCGGGTGTTCCCGGGTTTCGACCTCCGCCACGGCGGCAATCCTGGACGAGTGGAAAGCCATCCTGGCAGTCACCAAAACGAGTTAGAGGGAGCCTCCTTCCGGTCAGGAGTCACTCCGCCGCAAGCGTGGTATTCTAGGGTTCTTTACCTACCATGGCGCAGACGAGGTCGCTCCCGCGCGTTTGTATTGCGTTGGGACTGCCGGATGTTCCAACCCTTCTAGACCACGCCCGGCGCGAAGCTGAGGCCGGTGAGACTTTCCTGGAATTTCGCCTGGATTTCCTCAACCACCCTTGCAAGGGAGCGGAGGCCATCCGCCCCTTCCTGGATCAATTCCCCGACCTGTTCCTGGTGGCCACCTGCCGCCGCCACCAGAATCACGGAAAGTTCAACGGCAGTATCGAAGAGCAACTGGCCGTCCTCGACCTGGCCGTCCGCCATGGGGCCCAGGCCATCGATATCGAGATCGAAACCGCCGAAGCGGCCGAGGAGCGTCTCAGCTATTTCCGCGGGCGGACGCAGGTCATCGTTTCGTACCACAACTTCGAGGCGACTCCCCCCATGGACACCGTTCTGGGCCGCGTCATGAGGGTCGAAGCCGACGTGTACAAAGTGGTGACCACCGCGCGCAAGCCTTCCGACAACCTGCGAGTCCTGGCCGCCGCGAAGGCCCTCCCCAAAATGCGGCTGGTCGTGCTGGCGATGGGCGAACTCGGATTCCCCACGCGGGTCCTCTCTCCCGTGTTCGGCGGGGTCTACACCTATGCCACCCCAATGCAGGCCGAAGGAACCGCGGCCGGGCAGGTCAGCGCTCGCTATCTTCGCCATCTTTATCGCGTCGAGAAGCTGCACAAAACGGCCAAGATCTACGGCGTCATCGCCGACCCGGTCCGCCACTCGATCTCACCCGCGGTGCACAATCGGGCGTTTCAGTCGCGGCGGCTGGATGCGGTCTATCTGCCGTGGCTGGTCTCGCCGGCGTACCTGCGCGATTTTTTCTCGATGGCTTCGAAGCTGCCGCTTTCGGGTTTCAGCGTTACCATCCCGCATAAGCAGAAGATCATCCGCTACCTGGATGCGGTCGAGCCCATCGCGCGGCGCATCGGAGCGGTCAACACGGTGTGGCGGAAAGCCGGCAAATGGCGCGGCACCAATACCGATGTGGCGGGCGTCACCGGGCCGCTCTCCCGCGTCCTGAAGCTGCAGAAGGCATCGGTGTTGATTGTGGGCAACGGGGGTGCTGCCCGCAGCGCGGCCTATGCGCTTTCCGACGCCGGCGCCAAAATCACGCTCGTCGGCCGCAACGCCGATCGCGTGCGCGCGCTCTCCAAGGTCTCGGGAGGGGAGGGATTGAGCCGCGACCAGCTCGGCTCGCGGCACTTCGATGTGCTGGTGCACGCCACCCCGCTCGGTATGTATCCTCACGTGAACGAGTGCTTCTTTAACGGGGACATCCCGGCGGAAGTGGTCTTCGACATGGTTTACAATCCCCTGGAGACACTGTTGGGGCAGCGTGCCCGGGAGCAGGGAAAGACCGTGATCCCCGGGCTCGAGATGTTTATCGAACAGGCCGTACAGCAGTTTGAGTTGTGGACGGGCGAAGCGGCGCCGCGCGCCGTCATGCACAAAGCGGCCCTGGAAGCGTTGGAACAACAGAAGCCGCCCGGTCGTAACGGTAAATAAGGGGTGCAGGCACTCCGGCCTGCCGCGCCGAGGCTCATTTTGGTGGCTTGGGGTGAATCGCAGAGGAATCTCCATGAAGCTCTCACGCAGGCAACTCGCAGGCACGATTCTTGCTACGGCGGCCGGGACGGCGATAGCGCAAACGCCGCCCACCAATCCCGCCGACGAACTGAAGGCGGCCCGCGATCGTCTCAAAGCTGTTGGTGACACGCTGGCGAAGCTAACGGTGCCCATCGAGACCGAACCCGCCCTCCAGTTCAAGGCCTGAGGCAAAACATGGCTGCCATTTCGGAAGACGTCTTCTTTGCCACCATTCCGGAGCTCAATCAGCGGCTGACGTCGCATGAATTCACCGCCGTTGACTTGGCGCGCGCCTTCTCCGATCGGTTGGAGAAGCTGGGTCCGCGCTACAACGCCCTGGCGCTGGCGCTGCCGCAGCAGGCCTTCCACAAGGCCGAGGAGGTCGATAAGGAGATCAAACGCGGGCGTCTGCGGGGGCCCCTGCAGGGAATTCCGTACGGCGTCAAGGACCTCATCAGCTACAAGGGCCGGCCTACCACCTGGGGCGCGAAGCCCTATGCCGGCCAGGTGTTCGACTACAACGCCACGGTGGTAGACAAGCTGGACGGCGTGGGCGCCGTGCTGACCGGGAAGTTGGCCACCGTGGAATTGGCCGGCGGCCCAGGATACCGGTATGCCTCGGCATCGTTGACCGGGCCCTGCCTGAATCCCTGGGACCGGACGCGCTGGTCGGGCGGATCCTCCAGCGGGCCGGGCGCCGCTGTAGCCGCCGGGCTGGTGCCCTTCTCCCTTGGTTCCGAGACCTCGGGCTCTATCGTGACGCCTGCCAGCTACTGCGGTGTCACGGCCCTCCGTCCAACTTACGGCTTGGTCAGCCGGCACGGCGCCATGGCGCTTTCCTGGACTCTCGACAAGCTCGGCCCCTTTGGCCGCAGCGCCGAGGACTGCGGGCTGATTCTGCAGGTGATCGCCGGCAAGGACAGCAAGGATCCCGGTTCGGCGGGCAAGAGCTTCTATTACACGCCGCAATACTCGCGGCCGATGAAGGAGTTGAAGGTCGGGTACGCGCCCGTGGATTTCGACGGGCATGTGGAGCCCTCCACCCGCGCTGCATTTGCCGCCGCTCTCAGCGTCCTGAAGGACGCGGGCATCCCCTTGGTGGAGGCGCGCTGGCCGCAGTTCCCATACGGGGCGATTCTACAGGCCATCATGGGCTCGGAAGCGGGATCGATATTCGAGACGCTCATCACCAGCGGCCAGGTAGACCAGTTGGCGGACCAAATGCAGATCGCCGGGCTCAAGACCTGCCTGGACATTCCCGCCAAGGACTACCTCAAGGCGCAGCGCGTCCGCCGTTTGATCCAGGAAGAATTCTCCAAGCTGTTCGCCGAGGTGGACGCGCTCATCGCGCCGGGACGGCCGGGACCTGCCACCAGGATCGAGCAGCGACTCGACGCCGTCACTCCGCCGGCTGCCGGCGCCGCAGAGAATCCCGCGGGATTCCAGGGAATTATCCCCGCCGGCAATCTCGCAGGCCTTCCCGCCCTCGTGCTTCCCTGCGGGTTCGCCGATCATCTGCCCGTGGCCCTGCAGGTCGTGGGCCTGCCTTTTTCGGAGAATACGCTGCTGGCGATCGGCCGGGAATTCCAGGCGCGCACCGACTGGCACAAGCGCCGCCCTCCGGCGTGACGCGGCCGCTTACACCACAATCCGAAACCGGCTGTGTTCCTGAACAGCCGCTTCTTCTTCGTCCACGCCCCAGACGTCCGACCAGCGCGGCCCGTGACGCAATCTGCCCGCCATCTGATCGAGTTTCTCCTCAGGGCCGACAGCGTACACTTCCACACACCCGTCGTCCAGATTGCGGGCCCAGCCCGTCAGCCCCAAAGCCGCGGCGGCCTTTTGTGTAAAGTCGCGAAACCCCACTCCCTGCACGCGCCCGCGCACCACCCAGCGGCGCGCCGCCTTGCCTTTTTCGCTCACCACGGAGGAAGGATAGCATGATCGAAAAAGCCAGCCGTCAGCCCTACGGGCGCTCCATCCAGTCCGCTATCCTGACGCCACTGGCCGGAAC
>DATJWB010000228.1:0-3347 GCA_035501495.1 Bryobacteraceae bacterium
CGCAATATGCGGATGTGGTCCGCCAGGAAGGCTTCCGGATCGATCATTTCGGGAGTGAGGGCATGGGCGCAGCCCCAGGCTTTGCACGCGGCAAACTCCTCCGCAGGGAACCAGCCGACTAAGGAGAACCCCACCAGGGGACGCGGAACGGGGTCCCGGTTCCAGAACGCCCTGTACCTGGTGATCTTCGCGGGATCGTTTCCAAAAGGAGCGTTTGGAGATGCCGAACTCAACGTAGCTTCAAGTGTACTGCTGGCGCGAACCAATGATTCAGGCCCTGACGAACGGACCTCCAGGGTGATGGCTACCTCGTCACCGACGACAATGCCGCCGGTCCGAAAACGGCCACGCTAGGTCGGGCACGCCCGGTCCGCAGGGCCACGCGCTACTCGTACCGCAGCGCCACCATGGGGTCCACGCGCGTCGCGCGGCGCGCGGGGAAATAGCAGGCGGCAAGCCCTGCGGTGACCACCACGGCGGAAACGGACCCGAGCGTGATGGGATCGTAAGGCGAAACGCTCCAGAGCTGGCTGGCCATCAGGCGCGTCAGCGCCAGGCTCGTCAGCAGGCCGGCTACCACGCCGAGCGCGATCAGCCGGGCGCCCATCCGCAGCACCATGCCGAGAACGTCGGCGCTACCGGCTCCCAGCGCCATGCGGATCCCGATCTCGTGCGTCTGCCGCGCCACCGTGTATGCGATCACGCTGTAAACTCCAATCGCCACCAGCACCAGGCCCACACCCGCGAACACACCCAGCAGGATCAGGCTGAAGCGCGGTCCCGAGTAGGAGAAAGCTTTGAGGAAGTCCTTGAGGCTGCCGGTGAGCGTGAGGGCCACGTTGCGATCTACGGTCCAGATCTGGCGCCGCACGGCGTTCAGCAGGCTCACAGGCTCTTTGGACGTCCGGACGAGAATGCCGCGTTCGAAGGCGCCGGTTACGGTGTACGGCACAAAGACCTCGGGACTCGGTGGTTCCTGAATGCCCTGGTTCTTGGCATCGGCGACAACTCCCACGATCTCGAAGAAGGGATCTTTCACGGGCGGCTCCGGGACCTTCTCGAGCATGGTGAGCTTGATCCGGCGTCCAATCGGATCTTCCTGCCCAAAGTACTTCCGGACCAGCGTCTGGTTGACGACGGCGACTTTGCGCGTGTCGTTCACCTCGGCCGCGGTGAGTGTTCTGCCGCGCATCAGGCGAATACCCATCGTGGGGAAATATCCCTCGCTGCACAGTTGAAAGATTGCGTTCCATTTCTCGGTGTGGGTCTTTCCCGGAATCTCGATCTCGCTGGGGATGCCACCGTACGGCGGCAAGGCGCTGGTCTCGGTCGCCGCCACCACACCGGGCAGCGCGTACAAACGTTGCAGCAGGTCCCGGAAGAAATGCTGCTTCGCCGCGGCCGTCTTGTATTGTTCGCGCGGCAGTGGCAGGCGGACGACGAGGATATTGTCCGGGTTCAGGCCGAGATCCACCTGTTGCAAGGCGATAAAACTTCGCATCAGCAGTCCCGCGCCGGCGAGGAGCACGAGCGACATCGCCAGTTCCACCACGACGAGCGTGTTACGAAGCCGGCCGTGTCGAAACCCGCCGCTCACGCCCTTGCCCGAATCTTTCAGCGGCTCAACAAGGTCGGGCTGCGCCAGGTGCAGAGCCGGCGCGAGTCCGAAAAGCAGCGCTGTGAGTGCGGCCACTCCGAGACTCGCCAGCAGGACAGGCACGTTCAACCCGATCACCGCCTCGCTCGGAATGGTGTCATCCGGGATCGTCGCCACCAGAAGCTTGATTCCGGTGTAGGCGACCAGACAGCCGGCGACGACGCCTCCCAACGCCAGCAGCGCGCTTTCCACCAGGAGCTGCCGCACCAATCTCCAACGGCCCGCCCCTAATGATGTGCGGATCGCCATCTCCTTCTCCCGCGCGGACGCCCGCGCCAGCAGCATATTGGCCACGTTGGCGCAGGCAATCAAGAGAAGCAGGCCGACTGCGGCCAGTAGCGTGTATAGAACGCCTTTGAAGCGTCCGACAACCGAATCTGCCAGCGTCTCGAGCTGGATGTTGAACTTTTTCGGATAGTCGTTCGGATAAACACGGGCAAGGCGGTGCGCCAGCACGTCGAGATCGGCCTCGGCCTGATGCAGCGTCAAGCCCGGCTTGACCCGGGCCTGCATCACGTAACTTTTATTTTTGACCTCCGGATCGCTCCGGCTGAGCGGCACTGGTATCCAAAGCTCCGCGCCCCACCACGTGAAGCGCGGGGGCATGATCCCCACCAGCGTTCGCGGCTGGCCGTTGAGCGCCAGCGTCTGCCCCAGGATGGACGGATCCTGGTTGTAGCGCTTCACCCACATCTTGTAGCTCATCACAAAGACGGGCGGTGCGCCGGCCTTGCCATCGGCGGGCGTGAGGATCCGGCCGAGCAGTGGCTTCATTCCCAGAAACTGGAAAGTGTTCGGCGTCACCTCCACGCCATCGAAGCGCTCGGTGCCTTCGCCGCTGGTGTAAAGGACATCGGTATGGGTGGCTGCCACCACGCCTGCGAAAACGTGGTTTTGTTCCTGATAATCCAAAAGCTCAGGGATCAGGAAATACGGTCTCCCGCCGGGTTCGCTGCGCGACAGGTCGTGCACATGCATGATGACGATCCGTTGGGAGTTCGCATAAGGGAACGGATCGAGCAGCACGTTATCGATGACGCTGAAGATGGTAGTCACCGATCCGATGCCCAGCGCCAGCGCCAGAACCGCCAAGAACGTGAATCCGGGTTGGTTGCGAATCCCGCGCCAGCCGTAACGCACATCCTGCCCGAGGGAAAGCATGTTCATTAAGACGCCATTCCCGGCGGTTCTGTTCAGCGAATTTGCATATCGGGTGCCCGGGACGGCGTTAACCGGCCGGCGGTCGATTCTGTTCTCCGCGGTAATAGATCAGGTAGGCCAGGCCCACGCCGATCGGGATCAGACCAATTAACGACACTCCCTCGGGGAAATCTCTCTTGACAGGCTCCTGGCGGTTCAGGAAGTCTTTGATTTGATCTTCCGGAACGCCGCTCCGGCGCAGGTTGTTGGCCCGCCACAGGCGGTCCTCATACGACGCCGGCCGATTGCCAATGGTTATGGACATCCCGAGCAGGAACACGCTTATGCCAATACCCGTGAACAGCCAAATCAGTCCTCGTAGCAGGTAAATGCGCGGGCTCCAGGGAGCGGGCGGCTTTTCCGGCGGTTCCGCGGGAAGCTCCGCGCCTTTTTCGAGTGCGGTCATCCGCTCTTTGTGCTTCAGTTCCTGCCGCCGGTAGCGAAGATTGAGCGACCATGTGATGAGAATGACGGCGGACGCGATCATGAT
>DATJWB010000229.1:0-2482 GCA_035501495.1 Bryobacteraceae bacterium
GCCGCTCGTGAAGGCGATCGCCGTTCGCGTCCACGAGAACCTCCCCGTACACGTGGATCTCGACGACCTGATTCACGCCGGAGTGATGGGCCTGTTTGACGCCGTCATCAAGTACGACGATTCCAAGAACGTGGCTTTCCACGCCTACGCCAAGCACCGTATCAAGGGCGCCATCCTGGACAGTCTCCGCCAGATGGATTGGGCCTCGCGCGACCTTCGCCGCCGCCAGAAGCAGGTGGAATCCGTCACCCGCGATCTCAGCGTGAAGCTCGGCCGCACGCCGACCGAAACCGAAGTAGCGCAGGAGATGGGCCTGGATGCCGACCGCTGGCATCGCGTCCAGATGGAGCTGAGCATGACGGGCGTGGTCTCTGCCACTCCGAATCCCGACCAGGAGCACGAGCGTCCCATGGAATTCGCCGGTGCCCCGGAATCCCGCCCGGACCGCATGTGCGAGCGCCGCCAGCTTCAGGTCACACTGGCCCGCGCCATCGGCAAGCTCCCTGAGCGCTATCAGAAGGTCGTCTTCCTCTACTACACCAACGACATGACCATGAAGGAAATCGGCGACGTGCTTGGCGTCAATGAAAGCCGCGTTTCCCAGATTCACAAGATCGCCCTCAAAAAGATGGCCAACGTGCTCGAAGGCGAAGGCATCCACTCGTCACAGGCGCTGTGATCGGTGGGGCAGGTTTCCGGCCTGCCCGGAACCGCGCTACTCGAAAGGCGGGAGTCTTTCAGGACGGCCGCGGCGTTATCATCTAGGGCAGCTATGAAACAGATCGTCGCGGTTGCGGCCGTGTGTGCCTGTGTGTTGCTTGGGCAGGATACGGCGCGTCCCAGGAACACCTATCATTCCAGCGGAGGCGCTGCCCGGCCTGTCCTCATATCACCCGAGGTGCGTTCCGACCGAACGATCGTCTTTCGCTTGAGGGCGCCCGAGGCCGCGCGGGTCACTCTCTCATTCGCCGGGTTGAAGCTCATGAACAAAGACGACAACGGCGTGTGGATCGCTACCGTCGGCCCGGTGGAACCGGAGATTTATCAATACAACTTTGTAGTGGACGGAGTGCGGATCCTGGATCCCGGAAACCCTCACTTGAAGAACGGCCGTGCCCTCGATGCCAGCATCGTAGAGGTCCCGGGCAATCCGCCGCGCTTCGACGAAGTGCAGGCGGTGCCCCACGGTGCGCTACACATCCACACGTATCTTTCCACGCCTCTGAAGACGCTGCGCAGACTCTACGTATACACGCCGCCGCAGTACGATCTCGAGACCAACCGCCGGTTCCCGGTTCTTTATTTGCGCCACGGCAGCGGAGATACCGAAGAGAACTGGAGCAGCACCGGCCGCGCTGGCGTGATTCTGGACAACCTGATCGCGCAACATAAGGCCGTGCCCATGCTGATCGTGATGCCTAACGGCGATACGGACGGCAGTTGGGCGGGCGGGAGCTCGCCTGAAGGAATCGAACTGCTCAGCCAGGAGCTGCTCAACGACATCATTCCGATGATCGACAAGACCTACCGCGTGGCGCGCGGCCGCGAGAATCGTGCCATCACCGGCCTCTCCATGGGGGGCGGCCAGGCTTTCACCATCGGGCTGAAACACATGGATCTGTTCGCGTGGGTAGGAGAATTCAGCTCGGGGCTGGTCAGCGACAGGGAGTTCCACCTGGAACAGCACCTGCCTGGATTCCTGGACCACCCCGAGGACGTGAACCGGAAACTGAAGCTCCTGTTTTTGAGCTGCGGCACCGAGGATCCGCGGTACGTCGGACAACTCGACCTCGCCGACAAACTGAAGCAGCACAACATCCGCTATGTCTGGTATCCCACCCCGGGTGTGCACGAATGGAAGGTCTGGCGGCACGCGCTTGCCGAGTTCGCCCAGCAGGTTTTTCAGGAGGCACGCTGATGCAACGAGCCGTCTCTTTCCTCGCCGTTTCGATTTGCGGCATGCTGACAACCTCCGCTTCAGCCCAGGCACAGCGGCGCGAACCGCCGCTAAGCGACAGAGTGCAGTCTCCCGAGGTGTCGTCCGACCACCGCGTCACCTTCCGCGTCTTCGCGCCCAAAGCCTCCGAAGTGACCCTCAGCGGCGACTGGCTCGGTACTGCGCCGCCGCCCAAGTTGATCAAGGACGAACACGGCGTGTGGAGCGTCACGCTCGGCCCATTGGAGCCGAGTATCTATATCTATTCCTTCAATGTCGATGGCATGGCCATACCCGACCCGGTCAACCCGCGGATCAAGCTGCGCGCTCGCACGTCGGCCAGCCTGGTGGAGATCAGGGACGATACCCCGGCCTTCTGGGAGCCGCGCGACGTGCCGCATGGGCCAGTGGAGATCAACTGGGAAAAATCCAAAGTCATCGGCGGCGAGACGCGAGCGATATGGATCTACACACCGCCGGAGTACGCCAGGACCACGCGCCGCTATCCCGTCCTCTATCTGCTACACGGCTCCAACGACACGGCTG
>DATJWB010000230.1:0-8233 GCA_035501495.1 Bryobacteraceae bacterium
GCCGCTCAGACGCCCGCGCACGACGGCCAGGGTGAACCGCTCACCATCGCGCTTGGGATAGGAGAGGTACACCAATTGATTCTCTGGGAATTTCGGATGGAGGGCCACGAAGTGCAGCGCATCTCCGCCTTCGCCCGCCGATGAGGGCGAAGTCCAGACCGGTTCCGGTAAGAGAGCGCCATCGCGGATCATTCGAAGGCGCCCGTTGCGCTCGGTCACCAGAATCGTGCGCGCGTCTGCGAATGCCAGGCTCCAGGGATGAAACAACCCGCTGGCGACCGTCACCACGCGGATTTTGCCGCCTTGCACGTCGAGGATCTGGGGGCCATCCGGTTGTGGTGCCGCTTGCTGACTGTAACCTGGCGCGGCAGTCAGGAGCATGGCGAACACAGCAGAGAAGCGCAATGTGTGAGTGAACATGTTTTTCCATACCCTATCCCGAGTCACCATGCGAGTCAAGGTTGCGGGTTGAAACGGCTCGGCAGGGCCACAGGTACAATAGGGCTTCGACACGGTCCGATTATCGTCAACTTCCAGGTGGCCCGCCACCGCAACGTGCAGGAGGATTACATGAAACGCAGGTTCGGCGTTGTCCCCACTCTGCTGTGCCTGATGGCAGGCGGCGTATCGGGACAGACGGTCAAGGACGTCCGTTCAGTTTTGGAGGCCAGCCTCAAAGCTATGGGCGGTACGAATCTAAAGGTCATTCGCTATTCTGCCAGCGGCTGGTCCTCAAGAATCGGCCAGACGTACGGGCTTGCGGAAGACTGGCCGCACTATGAAGTTGCCGATTACACGCGCGTGATCGATTATGACGCCAGGTGGTCGCGCGAGGACTACACGCGCAAGCAGGGCAGGTATCCACTTCTTGGCCGCCCCCCGATGCCTGAGGAGCGCGTCACGTCCATTCTAAGTGGCAACTACGCCTGGGACATGCGAGGCGATCAGCCAGTGCCCCTCACCAGCCTTTACCTGGATGGCGTTCCATACGCCGACCTGCGCCAGCTTGAGCTCATGATTACGCCACACGGGTTCCTCAAAGCGGCGCTCGCGGCTAAAGACGCGACTGCCATTCGCCTGCCCATCGTGGGCCCGTCGGACGCCGGCCTCTCGCAGGACGGGCGCAAAGTGACGATTGTCTCCTTCACGTTCGGCAAGTACCGCATTAACGGGACGATCAACGACCGGAACCTGGTCGAGTTGACGGACACCTGGTTTCCTAACCCGGTTTACGGCGACATGGATTACGAGATGCGCTTTACGAAATACAAGAATTTCGACGGGGTGCAGTTCCCGACATTGATCCATGTGCACCAAGGCGATCCGCGGCTGAACCCTGCGCACAACTATTACGAGTACATCGTGACCGACGTGAAGGCCAACGTGCCGGCGGCTACAATGGCCGTCCCGGAAGTGGTGCGCACGGCGGACGCACCGCCGGTCAGAGTCGAGAGCCAGAAACTCGCGGATGGCATATGGCTCCTCGGCGGCGGCACTCACAACAGCGTGCTCGTAGAATTCAAGGAGTTCGTCGCGGTGGTGGAGGCGCCCCAGAACGAAGCCCGGTCACTTGCGGTCATCGAGGAAGCCAATCGGCTGGTCCCCGATAAGTTCATCAGGTATGTCATCAACACCCACCATCATTTCGATCACGCAGGCGGCCTTCGTACATATCTCTCCCAGGGCACGACTGTGATTACGCATGAAGCGAACAAGCAGTATTACCTCGATATCATGTTCTATCCTGCGCCACGCGAATTACAGCCGGACCGCATGGCACTCTACAGCCCGATGTATATGATTAGCCGCCGCCCCGCGCCGATTGAGACGGTTGCCAGCTTTGCCGGCGGGCCCGGTGGCGGCGCTGGTAAATACGTGATCACCGACGGAGAGCGAATCTTGGAGATCCTTCACGTTCAGGATATGGCGTACGAGTTGGAGGATCCCTCATACGCGCAAGGCAACCATAGCGCCGATATGCTGATCGCCTATCTTCCGAAAGAAAAGATCCTGATCAATGCGGATCTCTACTCGCCGCCGGCTCCGGGAGCGGCGCTGCCCATGCCAACCGCCGGAATGCGAACTCTATATCAGAACATGCGAAAGCAGAAGCTGGACGTGGCGCAGCACGTGCCGATTCACGGACGCGCCGGAACGAACGACGAGTTCCTGCGAATCGTCGGACAGACCTCCAAATAGCCCGGCGGTCACGCCGCCGGCCAGAGCGAATGCTGTGGCGCTACTGTGCGGGGCGAGTGTACAACTCCCACATCATGCCGTTCACGTCGCGCACGAAAACATTCCCCGCGCCGTTGGCACGCTTTACGGGAGTCCCGCCCGTGGTCACAACCGTGCCACCCGCCGCTTTCCACTGCGCCACTGCCGCGTCCAAATCGCGCACGACCAAGGTGAATGCGGGCGATCCAGGGTCGGCCGCACCCATGGTCCGCTTGACCCTAGGCACGCCTTTGTACTCAATCAACCCGAAATCCGCCGCGAATTCCGGAATGGCGCCATGCGTGATGCGCCATTGCGCGCCTTCGAAACCAATTAGCCGGAGTACCGTCTCGTTGGTGCCCCACTGTCCGCTGGGCCGCGCATTCCACCCAAGCGCCTCCTGGTAGAACTTCCGCGACACGTCGGTGTCCTCGATGGCGATTTGGATGCTGGCGCCCAAGATGTCGCCTGGCGTGGATGCGGAGACGGCCGGCATCGGGTCGGGCTGCTGAAACTCCACAAAAAAGCCATCAGGATCGCGCACCACGATCTCACGCAGCTTCGAATTCGGATTCCCTGTCGGGTTTATCGGGACTCCGCCAGTGGTCACCACGTCAGCGCCAGCCGCCTTCCACTTCGCCGTCACTCCTTCGATGTCACGGACCCGGAGCACCAACGTCGCCGATCCCGGATCTTGAATGGCAAATCGTTCTGGTTTTCGAGCCAGGCCGGTGAACTCCGTCAGCTCCCACCCGAAGCTGGCGTTCGGAATGCGGAATGCGGCGGCCCGGAAGCTGGCGCCCTGGGTAGCCGTGAACCGCGACATGCCGGCGTCCAATGGCTGCGGCATCTGGCTCAGAGGATCGCGCGTGCCATTTACTGGCAGCCCCAGCAGATCCCGGTAAAACGGGACGGTCTTATCGAGACTGTTTACGGCATGGGCCAGGTTGCCTAGCCCGGTCACTGGCGTCGCGGCCGGTTGCTGCGCGAGCAGCATTCCCGGAAGCACGCTCAAAAACAAGTATAGGTTCCGATACATGTGGACGCTAGTCTATCAATCCCCGCGCCGCGTGGGGTCGGCCCTTCTGGGCCGCCGCCGGGCTTCTGCCCGGCGACTGGAGTTTGGACATTTTCCACAGGCCGGGAGGCCTGTGCCACCGGTAGCACAGGCCTCCTGGCCTGTGAGCCGCGCGGAAGCGCGCCTGCAGCCCGGAAGGGCTGGCCCCACAGCGCCGGCCGCACGAGTTGTTGGAAGCCTGCGCCTTCATCGCGCGCTGCGTTCTGGACACCGACGCGCCGTTCTCTGACGGATCGGCGCCAGCTGTCCCCGCTCGGATACTGGCCACGACCTCAGTGTGGTACAGTTCGTTCACCCTATCCAACGGAGCGACGCTAATGAGCAAGGGACGTGAGGTTCGCAGCTACGACTATGTCAACCACCCGTATCAGCAGGTCCGCGACGCGCTAAACCAGAATGCATTGGCGGTGTTCCAGGCGGCTACGAAGGCCGCCGCTGCCCGGGCGCAATCGGTCGCCTCTGAACTGCGCGTCGAGATCGGCGGAATTGGCGTAGAAGCCGACATCAAGATCTCCGTCACGAACATCGAAGAGAAGACTCCTGACATGTCGGCCCCTACCACCCGGTTGCAACTGGAATGGGAATCGGCGACGATGCCCCGGCTTTTCCCGTTTATGAAGGGTGAGCTGGCCATCTATCCATTGACCGCCACCGAAACACAGTTGGATTTCTCGGGTGTCTACGAACCGCCGCTGGGAGCCTTTGGAAAGGCATTGAACGCGGTGGCCGGGCATCGTATCGCAGAGGTGGCGGTTCACCGTTTCATCGGCGACATTGCCGCATACCTGCGGCAGAAGCTGGCCTAATTCAATTGCTCATGCACGGTCCGCGCGCCAAGGGTTCGAAGCCCTTCCAGGCGAGTGAACTCCCTCTCGGCCGCACGATGCTGCTGCTCGGCTTTTGCCATTAGCTCCACGAACTGCGGCCTCTTTCGAACCGGCTCCAGCCACGGATCGCTCGCCAGGGCGGGATAGCAAAAGAAGCCGCCGCGAACCACGCGTTCCAGAAGATCGAGAGCGGAATCGCTCTGGCCCAAGTGTGCCAGATGCCGCGTCAGATAAAAGAGCCCTTCGGGATCGCTGAATTCCGAGGCGACAATGCGTCCGACGGCGGCGACGCTGGCGGCTGTATCTCCCTCGATCATCGTCCGCGCGGCCATGATGAAATCGCGCATCCGCGTCTTGATCTTCTCTTCCAGAGCCCGCAAGGCCGTGAGCGCCTCACCCGTTCGTCCCACTTCCGCCATCGACACCGCCACGATGTAGGGGTTGTCCTCGAACCGCATGGACGCCACGCGCGCGTAGTCCCTCTGGAGGAACCACGTATGCGGGACGCTCGTGCGGATCTTGGCTTCGAGTGATACGGCGCGCGTGTGTGCCGCTGCCGATGCCTCGAGCAGTCCACAGTAGCGCAACGGGCTGACCAGCCCCGCGAATAGTTCCGGGTCCGCTGCTCCCTGCGCTCGCGGCGCCAGGCGCGTCATGGCGTCGGCGGCGCGCCCGAGATCCACCTCCAGTTGCGCGTAAAACTTGTGCGCAATGGCCAGATCGGGGTTCAGATCGAGGGCCTGCCGCAACGCCGCTTCCGCCCGCTCCAACCCCTCGCGGACTCCCGTGGTGAGGTACTTTGCCATCACGTGGTGCATGCGCCCCAGGCGCGCCCACGCGGGCGCATAGCCCGGATCGGCCTCCACGCATCGCAGATACAGATCGCGTGCCGCGCCCCATTGCTTCGAATCGTGGCTAAACTGATTGCCGCGCAAGTAGTATTCGTACGCCTTCGCGTCGGCGGGGACGTCCTGCCGCAGGATCCGTTTTTCGCGAGCGGTTAACGGCAGCGAGAGCGCATTCACCACGCGCTCCGTGAGTTCGTCTTGCAAGCGAAACACGTTGCCCGTCGACGTCTGGGTGGAGTGCGACCACAGCAGGGTTCCATTCGCGGCATCCGTCATCTGCGCGGTGACGCGGATTTCGTCTCCCGCGAAAAGCAGAGTGCCGGTTACGATCAAATCCACATCAGCCTCCGCCGCGATCGTCTTGTGGTCTTGCGCTGCCGCCGAAAACCGGGATGCCGCCAGGCTCGAACGCACCACCAGCAGCTTCAGCCCCGATAGCGAAGTGGTCAGCGCATCCGGCAGGCTGAAGGCCAGGAAGTCGGTCTCGGGATCCGGGCGCAGCATGCGGAACGGCAGCACGATCAAGCGAGTGACGGTCTTGGGTTCCACCGCGGCCGCCGTTTCCACCGGAAGCAAAAACCGGTAGCCCCGCCGCGGCAGCGTCTCGATAAAACGGGGCGCCTCGGCCGTGTCGCCAACCGCCTCGCGAATTTGCCGGATGCAAAAATTCAGGCCCTGCTCGAAATCCACGAACGTGTCGTCACACCAGATGCGCTCCCGAATCTCGGCGCGTGTCAGAACTTCCCCGCTGTGTCGAACGAGCAGTTCCAGAACCCGGAACGGCTGCGGCGGTAGCTTGATGCGGTCGCCGTTTCTTCGCAGCTCGCCGGCGCCCGTGTCGAGCTCGAAAGCGTCGAACCGGAGGATCGTTGCGGGTTCACTCATGGAAAACTCAGGACGCGCTCATACCGCGTCCATGGCTGCTGCCTAGCATCCGTTGTAAAAGTACACATATCAGCGTATCGCATGCTTCTGGCAGCCGCTGAAATTCTTCGAGTTTACTCAGAGGGGAAACTGATATGACATTGCGAATCAACGACATAGCTCCTGACTTCGAGGCCCAGAGCACGCTCGGTCCCATCCGCTTTCACGAATGGCTCGGCGATTCCTGGTGCGCTCTTTTCTCGCATCCGAAGGACTTTACGCCGGTCTGCACCACCGAACTGGGTTACATGGCGGGGCTTCAGACCGAATTCGAAAAGCGCAACTGCAAGATCATCGGCCTGAGCGTCGATCCGGTAGCGGATCACGGCAAATGGGCGGCCGATATCGAGAAGTCGCAGGGTCACAAGGTGAACTATCCGATGGTCGGCGATCCCGAACTGAAGGTAGCCCAACTCTATGGCATGCTGCCCGCCGAAGCCGGCGAAACTTGCGCCGGCCGGACCGCCGCCAACAACGCCACCGTCCGCACCGTATTCATGATCGGTCCGGACAAGAAGATCAAGCTAATGCTGATGTATCCGATGACCACCGGGCGGAACTTCGACGAGGTGCTGCGGGTGCTCGATTCCATGCAGCTCACCACCAAACATCAGGTAGCGACGCCGGTCAATTGGAAGCCGGGCGACGACGTGATCATCGTGCCCTCGGTATCCGACGAAGAGGCCAGACAGAAATATCCAGCGGGCTTTAAGCCGGTCCTGCCCTATCTGCGGCTCGTGGCGCAGCCGGATGCTCCCAATCGCGTCCATCCCGCATTCGCCAGTTGAGTTTTTGTGCTGCGGCATGTGGGACTGTTAAGAATCGGAACGGAAAGCCGGGCCGCCTCGCGAACTCTGCCTTCCGAACCGGTTCAGCAATAAACTTTATGGTGAGGGACGAAACATGGAACCGGTACAGGTGGAACGATTTTATCTGGCGTGCTTAGCCCACGCGTCTTACATGATTGGGTCCGACGGCGTTGCCGCGATTATCGATCCGCAGCGCGACGTTGACATCTACCTCGAAGCCGCAGCCGCCAAAGGGTGGAAGATCGAGCACATTATCGAGACCCATCTCCACGCCGACTTCGTTTCGGGCCATCGCGAGCTGGCCGGGCGCACCGAAGCGCGCATCTATCTCGGCGCAGGGTCGGGTGCTCAGTTCCCTCACACTGCGGTCCAGGATGGCGACGAGATCGAGTTCGGACATTGCCGCGTCCGGTTTCTGCAGACTCCCGGACATACCCTGGAGAGCATCTGCGTCCTGATGACCGGTCTGGGCCAGACGGACCGCCCGGCGACAGTCTTCACGGGTGACACACTGTTCGTTGGCGACGTGGGACGGCCCGACCTTTCCGCTACTCACACGCCTCAGGAACTGGCCGCGATGCTCTACCAGAGCATTCAGGAGAAGCTCCTGACGCTTCCTGAAGACACGGTGATCTTTCCGGCCCATGGCGCCGGGTCGCTTTGCGGCCGGCAGATGGGTTCGGAAAGTTCTTCGACCATCGGCGACCAGCGCCGGACCAATTACGCTTTGCTCGCCCGATCGAGTGAGGAATTCGTGCACTTGCTGACCGACAACCTTCCTGCGCGGCCGGAGTATTTCGCGCGGGAAGTGGACCTGAACCGGCGCGGCGCCACGCCCGTATCGGAATTGCCACCCCTGGCTGCGCTGACGGCTCCGGAAGTTCTGCACCTGCAAAAGGAGGGGGTGGTGGTAGTGGACACGCGGCCGGCCATTCAGTTCGCCGTGGCCCACGTGCCGGGGTCGGTGCACATCGCTCTCACCGGACAGTACGCATCGTGGGCAGCACGGATTCTCGGTCTGGACACGCCCCTGATCATCGCCGGAGAAGATCCCGACCACATCCGCGAGTCGCAGCTTCGACTGGCCCGCGTGGGAGTGGAGAACGTGATCGGCTATCTGGCGGATGGCGTGGTCGGGTGGATCAGGAACGGTTTTGAGCTCGACTACATTCCCCAAATCACGGCTCAGGAGTTTGTGGAACTCCGGGAGCAGGAGGGGGACAGGATCGCCGTGCTGGATGTGCGGGAGCCGGGTGAAGTGAGCGGCGGCGCGGTCGAGCATTCCACTCACATCCCGCTCGGAGAATTGAAGTCCCGAGCACGAGAACTGGACCCGGAGAAACTTCTGGTGGTGTACTGCCGGGGCGGCTATCGGAGCTCCATCGCCACCAGCTTGCTGCGGCGCGCCGGCTTCCGCGATATCGCGAACCTGACTGGCGGGTTCGATGCTTGGAAAGCGGCCGGACTCCCGACGACCGCGGCTGCTCGGGCCGGAGTTTAGGCGCCAGGACTGCTCCTGTGTACGCTGTT
>DATJWB010000231.1:0-27807 GCA_035501495.1 Bryobacteraceae bacterium
GATTCGCGCCCGCGGCTCGGATACTTCCATCCATTAAAGGTAGTTAAGATTGTGGCGTCCGGAGGCTAAATTGGACTCCTGACGCCACACATTACCTCGAAAACCCTCGGCCGCGAGCGACACTCTGCACGTCCGGCAGGCAGGAGTGCCTTTGGCAGGAGTGCCTTTGGCAGGAGTGCCTGCGCCACATCTGCAGCATCTATTGCAGGGAGACCCGTACCGAATTGTTGGCGATCGAGGTGATCACCAGCTCGTGCATGTGGCCGTCCGAGCGGCGGTAGAAGAAGACGGGGTCGTGGGTGCGGCGCGCGTGCAACCAGATGGTGTGGCGGTCCGGCATTACCCACATCCAGCCGTCTACACGCTGGCGTCCGGAACTGATGCCGGTGACGCCCATCGAGATTCCGGGCGCAAGTTGCCGGCTGCGGTCCTTGGTGATCTCGAGGGAAACGCCTCGGACGGAAGGTCTGCGGGCGGCTTTCAAAATGCCCGCGGGGGCCACAGGCGGCTTCTCCAGACTGACGGCGGCGACTGCAGGCTCCGGAGTCGGGGCGGGAGTCGGAGTGGGAGTGGGTGGGGACACCGCCGAGGACTCGGACGCCGGCGGAGTCACTTCGCGCGCGGTCACGATGAACCGGTCGGGGGCGGAGCCGACGTAATAGAACGGATAGCAGGTGACAAGCGTGAGCTCGGGCGACTGGTGGGACGCCAATACGCCCACGTCCTTCGGCGTGACGATCCTGGTGCTCTCCACCCGGTACTCGTGGCTACCGCTTGACGTTTCGAAACGAATGAGATCGTTTCGCTGGATCTTGCGCAATCCCCGGAAGAGCGTATCGCGGTGCCCGGCTACGCCCACGTTTCCGTTCTCCCCGGGCAGCGCAGTGCCCGGAATATGGCCTAGAGCCAGACCCAGGGTCTTCTCGTCCACTCCTTCGCGCACCATCGCTTCCAGGTCCAGGCGTGGAATCGAAAGGCGGCCCAGCAGGAGATCCTTTTTCTTCCCGTTGGCATTCGGCGATACTGGAGGCGCGGCTGGTGAGACCAGCGGGGGCAGGGAGGGCGATTGCTCCTTCTGTGCGCAAGCCAGGCCCAACTTGCCGCGAAGGTACTCTCGCAAGGTCGCGGTCTCACCGCGAGTTTGCTGGTCGAAGACCCAGTTGGCCCAGTCCTGGTAGACGGCCTTCGAAGCGATTGCCCACACCCACACGCCGAGTGCGGCCACGCCCGCCAGCAGCAGGATGTTCTCAATCCAGCGCCGCGCTCGACTTCTTCTGGGTGTGTATTTCGTCATATCGATAGCTGTTGCGGGTGATGGCGGTCAGTTTGCCGCGATCCGGTGCGTCCACGCGCACATGGATGTGCCGCACGGCGTTGCCTTCACTCCGCGGCACGTACCCGATGGTGTAACGGGCGCGGATGTCCCGCGCGATCCGCCGGCACACCGGAATGGTATCCGGCGGGGTCGCGGGAAAGAAGGCTTCCCCTCCGCTGATCCTGGCCAGCTCGCGCAATATGCCCGGATTGCGATCCGGGTTGTCGGGCTCGTAGAGTCCGATGGTGTAAATCGTGGCGGAACTTTTCACCACGGCATCCACCATTTCGCCGCGGGTATGGTGGCTGGCGTT
Organism: Bryobacteraceae bacterium; assembly: GCA_035501495.1. Taxonomy (GTDB): domain Bacteria; phylum Acidobacteriota; class Terriglobia; order Bryobacterales; family Bryobacteraceae; genus JAIQFL01. Next base: position 1,629 of record DATJWB010000231.1, read on the forward strand.
GTCGCCTCCGTCGCTGATGAGCACCAGCGCCTTCTTATCGAACTTGCCGAGTTCCAGTTGCTGCAGACCTTCGATGACCGCGTCGTTGAGGGCTGTCTTGCCCTCGGGAACGCCGCGCTGCAAGGCCTTCGACAGCCGCTCGGGATCCCCCGAAAAGAGTTGCGGCTCCGGCAGGCCGCGCGTCACTTTGTCGTTGAAGTGGAGAACGAAAACCTCATCCGCAGGATTGCTCGATTCGACAAACGTCTTTGCCGCCGTAATCACCGAGAGACGTTTGGGCGCCATGCTGAAGCTTTCGTCCATCACAATGCCGACGGTCACGGGAACGTCATCCGCGACGAAGACCTCGATTGGTTGCGGGCGCCCGTCTTCCAGGACAGTGAAATTGTCCTTGGAGAGCCCGGATACCGGGCTTCCCTTGCGGTCCTTGACGCCCACGTCCAGCAAAACCAGGCGAACGTCACTGTGGATGGTGTAGTCCTGCTGCTCCTGAGGAATCGCGATTGCGGAGGCGGGAAGGAATGAAACGACGCTCGCCACAATCCACGTACTGAAGGCAGTGTGTCGCCGTTTCATGATTCCCTCCCCGCGATCCTACTCTCCGTATTATTCCGACATCGTCAATTTACGCCTGACGTCTCAGTCGAAGCAAGCCATACAGACCCAAACTGAACAGTCCCGACAGCCCAATCAGCGGATAAGGACTGCCGGTTTTGGGGAGGCTCTCCGGTGGCGGTGGCGGAGGTTCGGTTGCCGGCGGCGGAGGAGTGCTCGGCGGCGGAGGCGGCGCCTGTGCCATCTCCGGGGGTTGCGTTTCCTCCTTTTGCGGTTCTTGCGTCAAGGGCTGGGGTTCAGCCGGCTGCGTCACGACAGGCGGCGCGGGCGGCGCCGGCTGGCTAACCTGCGGGGCAGGGGTGGTCGTGGTAGACGCCGAAGCCTGCAACTGAATGAAATGCTTCGGATGGGGGAACTCCTGTCCATAGTTGTCACCGGGATAGAACCAGGCGCGCAAAGCCTTGGCCGTGCCGGGAGGCGTCTCCCAGAAGGCGAACCTGGAGTCGCCTGTCGGTTCCAAACGGTAATTCGGGATCGCCAGGACGGTGTCGATGATCCGCGACTGATCGCTATTAAAGATCTGCACGATATGCCGGTCGGAGCTGGAGTTCAGCAGCTTGAAGACATACGTGCCGGGCTGGAGCAGATTGTCTCTTACCTGAATGGGTTGATCGACCGTGAGAATGGTCTTCTTGTCCCATTGGTCTGCTTTCGCACTGTTGACAACCGCGCCCATAGCGAGCACGATGCCACAGAGCGCGCACATCACGGTTCGCGAGTTAAAGGGTAAATGCGACCTCATGATACAAGTCTTCCTTCCAATATGTGTCTTAGTTTTGATTGGGCCGGTGCCCAAGTGTGTCTCCACCCGATTACCGGTGCATCTGGCTTGCCATCCGCTGCAGGCCTTGCAAAATCAGGTGCTGGAAATGACTGGTGTGTAAATCCGAACGGTGGTTTGTACGCTCTGGTGAGGCGGAGCCGTACTATCCTCCCACCAGGAACCGCAGAATCCAGCGTGTGTGCCGGCCGAATGGTGGACGCAGCAGAGTAAGGGGACTCCAGCGTCCCTGCATAAAAACTCCCTGCTTGTGCGAAAACGTTTCGAAGCCGCTGAAGCCGTGGTAACGTCCCATGCCGCTGGGACCGACTCCGCCGAACGGCAGATTGGCCTGGCCGACATGGAAGATGCAGTCGTTCAATGTGACTCCGCCGGCCACAGTCTGCTCCAGCAGTGTGTGGCCTCGCCTCCCGCTGTGATCGAAGTAATACAGGGCCAGCGGTCGCGGACGTGCGTTCACGTACGCGACGGCTTCCTCGATTTCCCGATACCGGACGATCGCGAGCACGGGGCCGAACACCTCCTCTTGCATGACGTGCATGTCGTCGGTGACATCCCAGAGCAGTGTCGGCGGGAAGACACTGTTCCCAGGATTGCAGTCCTCCTTCGACGGGTTGACCTGCACCATCTGCGCGCCCTTCCGCCGCGCATCGTTCACCAGGTCCGCCAGCCGCTCATAATGCCGCCGCGTGACGATGCGGGTGTAATCGCTGCCCTCCACCAGGCGGGGATAGAACCTCTCCGCCGCCTGGCGGAACTCGGTTACAAACGAGTCCAGGCGCTCTTGCGGCAGCAGCAGATAGTCCGGCGCAACACAGGTCTGGCCGGCATTGTAGAGCTTGCCCATGACGATCCGAGCGGCGGCACGGCGGAGCGGGTAGCTGCGATGCACGATGCAGGGGCTCTTGCCGCCCAATTCCAGGGTGACAGGCGTAAGATTCTCCGCCGCGGCCTTCATCACCAGCCTCCCAACCCGGGTAGAGCCCGTGAACAGCAGGTGGTCGAACGGCAGCCCCGCGAATTCCGCCGCCGTGTTCGCATCGCCCGAAACCACGGACACATACTCGGCGGGGAATGATTTTGCAAGTACCGATGCCATGAGGCCGGCGGTCGCCGGGGCGAACTCGGAGGGCTTGAGCATCACGTGGTCGCCGGCGGCCAAGGCGCCTACCAGCGGACCGAGGCTGAGAAAGAGCGGATAATTCCAAGGCGAGACGATTCCCACCACTCCGAGCGGGCGATACGCCACGCGTGCCCGTCCGGGCCAGAACTGCCAGGAGACCGGCGCGCGGCACGGCTCCATCCAGCCGCGCAGATGGCGCACCGCATGGCGGATCTCGTTCAACACGGGGAATAACTCGAGCGTCAGGGTCTCTTCGGCGGCGCGGCCTCCAAAGTCCTGCGAGATTGCGGAAATGAAATCATTTTGATGTTTGAGAAGTGACTGCTCCAGGCGGCGCAAGGCATCCACGCGCTCCCCATAACCGGGTGAGCCCTTCCGGAATGCCGCCCGCTGCGCGTCCAGGCGCTCTCGCAATCCTTGCATGCTTCGATTGTCGCGCGCCGCGCCGGCGAACCCAACCCCAGCGTTGCTGCCGGCACGATTCAGGCCTCGCCAGCCGCGCGGTACGGCGCCATCTCGGCGCGCAGAGTCTGCAGCGCCGTACGCACCCACGTTTTGACCGTTCCGAGGGGCCGCTTCAACAGTTCGGCCATCTCCGATTGTGTCAGCCCTTCGACATATGCCAGCTTGAGAACGGCCTGGTGCGGCTCGCTCAGTTTCGACATGGCGCGGCGGAGCGCCCGCACCAGGTCCGCATGCACAACGTCCTTTTCGGGGTCATCGAGCGAAGGCTCGTCCCACTCTTGAATCGGGAACGCACTTCGGACGATGCGTCCTTCCCAGGAGCGCACGTAGTCGATCGCGCGATTTCGCGCCGCGCAAAGAACCCAGCGGCCCAACCCGCCACGTTCCGCGTCGAAACCCTGGATGCCGTTCCAGACGCGCAGGAACGTCTCCTGCACGAGATCTTCCGCCGCGCTCCGGTTGCCTACAATGCGGTAAATCAGAAAGTATGCCGGCCGGCCGTAACGGTCGTAAAGCTCCGACAGGGACTCCGGATCGTGACTCTTCAGCCGGCGCACCAGTTCGCCGTCGTCGTTGACAGGGGTCAGGTTCTTCACTGCGAATTCCTCGCGGATTGACTTCTCTACTTAAATGCGCAATTCGCGAGAAAAGAAGCTCACTTCCGGAGGAATTTTTCGATGATGACCGGCCCCGTGGCGCGGGCACTCGTGTCTGTACCCACGGGCCCCGCCGGCCCACCGAACTCCATGAAAGCCCTTGCCGGCGAGTGGCGCAGACAGGAGTGCCAGGCAGGAGTGCCTGCGCCACGCCGATTACTTGTCTTTTTTGACGCGGGGGCCGGGGTCTTTGACGGGTCTGCCTTGCGGCTCCTCGGCGCTGCGGTTGGCATCGGAGTACGCCACGCTGGGATGTTTCGCTTCCAGACGCGCCTGCCGCGCCGCTGCCTCATCCTTGAACTTCTCCCATGCGATCGCTTGCGCCATCGTCTGGGGAACCGGCACTTGCGAAGGAGCTGCTTCACTTTCCTGCCGCGGGGTGGCCTTCTTCTGCGGCGATTGAGCCGAGGCCATCGGGGCGAGCACCAAGCCTGCGCTCATCAGTCCTGCTAACCATAGAGCCCTCATGTGTACCTCCGGATACTGATGTGCATCGCAGCAGCCAGTGTGAGGCACGGAACATCTCACAGGTCAAGCGCGATGACTTCGTGATCCAGGATCGAGGGCAGCGTCAACGCCACCGTGCCAGCCCCATGCTGCACCACGGGTTGGCTCCCGCTCACCAGCAGGTGGACGGCTTTCGGCCGCGCCGGCACGCGAATCACCACCTTCTGCTGGGGCACCGGGATGAACTCCCGCACCGGCCCCTTCATCATCATCGGGTTGGTAAGGTTTACCAGGTGCACGGTCATCGACTCCTTCTGCCGCCAAACGACCACATCCAGCATGCCCGGACCCGTCACTGTTAGCGGGCGAGGCTCGTTAGCGGCCCAATCCACGGCGTTGGCCAGCAGTTTGCCGTGATCCGGCGAAAGCACTTCCCAGAATGTCCGGTCGATGTCCCACGGAAAGTAGACTACCCGCCCTTTGCCCGTCTCCCGGACGAAGACTTCGGGAATATCCGTCCTGGCAACTCGCGGGTAGACTTCCTCCATAGGCAGATCGGGGTACGACGGAATGAGAGTCAGCGGAGGATGCGGATAGCTCCCGATCGTCCGGGTGTGCACGCGCGAGACGCCGTTGATGATGCGGGTGGCGTCCTCCAGTCCCGCGAGAATCGGATGGGGGCCTTCCAGCAGCAGGTAGGAGTTCTGCATCCGCGCGTCAATGGCGCCGTCGTAGGAAGCGCCGAAGAGGTCTGCCAGTCCGAAATCGCGGCGCGCCACACCCCACTCGTCGTAGAGCGACGTCTCGTACGTGGCAACGATGCTGCCGCCGCGCTGGACATACTCGCGGATCTGCCGGCACTGCTGGTCGGAGAGGGCCGCAATGTTGGGGAAGACGAGCACCCGGAAAGGATCCACGTGCGCGGCGTCGAGCAGTTGATCGTGCACCATCTCGAAGGGGATGCGCGCTTCGATGAGCGCCTGGTAATACCCGAGGGTGTGGTCTTCCACTTTCTGGCGGGCGCGCTCGGCGCCGTAGAAGTGGGCGGTCTGCTGCGAATAGACCATCCCCACCCGCGCCAGGGGCCGCTCGTTGCGCAGGTAGCGCTCATTGCGGAAGTGCCAGGTATAGACATCCTCCACCGGCCGGAGCCAGCGCCGGTCGTGCAGCGTGCCCGAGAATTTCGTGAACCACGGACGCAGCCCGTTGGCGATGCCGTCCAGCGCCCACAAGCGCACCTCCGCGGCACTCTGCACCGAGTCCTTCCAGCGATAGGTCTCTTCAACGCCCACGCTGAAGATCCCGCCAATGGGTTTGCGGCCCATGGTCGAGCGGTACTCCTTGCCGTTTTTTCCGTTGGCCCACGGCGCCGCCAGCCCGCTGCGCGCCTGGCGGTCGGCGAACAGGATGGGGGCCGTCTCGCCGATGGTCTTCATGTCGAGGTCGGCGAGCGCGCCCCCTCCCGAGTTGGGGATGTAGCAGGCGCCCGGGTTGATCTGGCGAATCTCGTTGTCCCAGAGGTGCCAGAGGTCGAACAGGCGCTGCTGCCGCCATGCGATATAGGCGCGGCGGCTGGGGTCGTGGGGATTGGAGGTGCGCGGCAGATCCATGCCGCTCGCTTTTCGAAAGTTCTCCTGGCAGTGCTCGCAGTAGCACATCCCCGAGCCCGCCCAGCGATTGCTGAAGATTCCGTCCACGTGGTAGAGCGATACGATCTCGCGCGTCACCTGGGTCATGAACTCGAAGTTGTATGGGCCCAGCGCGCAGGTCACCCACAGGTCGGGCGATGCCCAGTGGCGGCGCTTCTTGCCGTCGGCCTCCACCGCGATCCAGTCCGGGTGGGCATCGAAAACGTCCTGGTGCACGGCATGCGGATCGGTCCGCGCCACCACCACCATATTGAGTTTGCGGCAGCCGGCCACCAGGTCGCCGAACGGATCGCCCGCGCCCATCCAGGGAGTCTTGTAGTGCAGCGGGATTTTGGTTGGGTAATAGGCCACGCACCCGCCGGCGCTGAGGCAGGCGGCGTCCGAATGGGTGCGCCGGAAATAATCCAGCCAGAAGGTGAGGTCGTATTTGCCCGGGTCGTCCTCGACCAGCGTAAGCTGCGCCCAGCGCATGGGACGGTCGAACCACGGAGCGGAATCGGCCGGATTGGCGGAAAGCAGCGCCGCGGAGGCGGCAGCGGCGGACAGGAATTCGCGGCGGGTGGATTGCGGCATACCGATATGGTCGCGCAATGTCGCAGGTAGAATAAGGGGGTCGCCGCATCCGAGGAGTGCCTCATGAACGCCGCGGTCTTGCATACCTTTGGGCAGCCGCCCCGCTACAGCCAGTTTCCCGAGCCGGTCGCCGGCGAAGGAGAGGTGATTGTGCGGGTGTGCGCCGCCTCGCTCAAGCCGGTGGACCGGCAGATGGCCGCCGGCTCGCATTATGCCAAGGCGCGCCAGCTTCCCGCGGTCTGCGGCACCGATGGCGTGGGAACGCTCGAAGACGGAAGCCGCGTATTTTTCGGCGTGACCCGCGCCCCGTACGGGTCGATGGCGCAACTCGCGGTGGCGTCCCGGGCTTTCTGTTTTCCCGTCCCGGATGGCCTGGACGACGAGACCGCCGCCGCTTTGCCTAACCCGGGCGTGTCTGCGTGGCTATCCTTGTCCTTCCGCGCGAGGCTGGAGCCTGGAGAGAGCGTCCTGATTCTCGGCGCGACCGGTGTCACCGGCAGGCTGGCGGTGAAGATCGCGAAGCTGCTCGGAGCCGGCCGGGTTGTGGCTGCAGGCCGGAGTGCGGAGGCGCTGGGCCATCTCTACGAACTGGGCGCCGACGCTCTCGTGCGGCTCGATATCCCGGAGCAGGAAATCGGCGACGCTCTGGCGAGTGCGGCTGGCCAGTCCGGCATCCAGGTCGTGATCGATTATGTCTGGGGGCGGCCCGCCGAACTGATTCTCGGCGCGCTGGCTCGCAAGGGATTTGCCGCAATCGGTGCCGAGACACGCTGGGTTCAAGTCGGCGAAGGCGCCGGGCCCACCATTTCTCTGCCGGCCGCGGTCCTGCGCAGCAGCGCGATCAGCATTCTCGGGACCGCCGGAATTCCGCCCCGCGAGAAAATGGTGGATGCGCTCCAACGGGTGATGGGGCACGCGGCGGCGGGTGACCTTCGCGTGGATACCGAGAGGATCGCTCTGGCGGACGTCGAGCAGGCGTGGCAGAGCGAGTCACGGGGGCGGAGATGGGTAGTCATTCCGTGAATTGGGACGAACCCATCGCTGGCTTGAAGCCCGCCCCAACTGCGCCATTTTCAGCATTCCAGGCCTGAAAAGCCGCTGGTTAATTCCGCATCTGTCCTGATTCTCGACGGTTTAGCTGCTGGCAAGCCGATTGCACACCTTGTTACTTCGACCCGAATGAGGCCAGTGACTGCGCCATATGACGCAGGAAGGGGACCGGGATTATGACACTCGCCGCTGCGGAAATCCAAACAGATTACTTGCGTGCGCTGCCGGGAGACGATGTCCGGCAGATTCTGTGGCGATTTGCGGACCGCTACGATCTGCAAATGCTGGTGCAATCGGTACGGGCGGTGGCCCGCGGTCCGGTAGCCCGGCTGGTCGCACAGGGCGCGCGCAATACCCACGAGTGGACTGCGGAAAAGCAGGCACTCCTCCAGGCATTCGACGAGTCAGGCATCACGGGCGTGTTCATGGATCCCGGTCAGGGCGGCTTCCTGGAAGGGCCCAAGAACCTGGTGTTGGCGCTGGTGGCCTTCGAGCTGGCCTGGGTGGATGCGGGCGCGGCCACCGGGAGCCTCGCCGGATGCCTGGCACTCTCGCCCATCCACGAGCGCGGCACGCCCGAACAGCGCGACTACTACATGAGCCGCTGCGCCCCACCGCAGCCCGGAGAGGACCGCAAGCCTTGGCGCGGCGCCTTCTGCCTCACCGAGCCGCTTCCCTACGTCGGTGTCGAGACCGGCATGCTCGGCGGGAAGGTGCGGGTGGCGGAATGGCAGCCCGGCCAGGAGCCGATGCTGCAGGTGGACAAGCGCGGCCGCTTCATTACCAACATGGGGTTTGCCAACTTCGTGACGGCGGCCGTAGAATCGGACGACCCGCGCATCAAAGGCACCTGCATGGTCATCCTCGAGGAGACCGACCCCGGGACCTTCGACCGCGGCACTCCTACCCGGAAACTGGTCCACCAGCTCTCCTCCACGCGCGACCCCATCTTCAGCCTGCAGGTGCCCGCCAGCCGCATCATCGGCGGCTATTCGGTGAAGGACGGCGTGATCGTGCCGCGCTACAGCCACGGCGAGATCATCGAAGCGGTCTTCCGCCGCACGCGTGTCACCGTGGCGATCATGACTTCCGCGAAGCTGCTCAGCGCCATCGAGCCGGTGATCCGCTACGGCCGCGGACGGTTCCGCGGGGGCTCCATCGCCACTCCCGGCTCGCCGCGTTACGAACTGGGCTTGCAGCTCAAGCAGGATGTGGTCCACCGGCTGGTGGATGTGTGGGCGACGGGCGAGGCCAGCGCGTCCCTGGGATTCGAAGCGGCTCGCGTGTTCGACCGCCTCGACCCGGTGGAGAAGCAGAAGAGCGAAATCCTGGAAGCCCGCGGCGTCAAGCCCGGCACAGCCACGCTGAAGGCAATGCGCGCCGTGCAGAAGCGCGCCATCGAATCGCTCAGCCACAGCCCGGCCCCGAATTCCGAGCCCCTGACCGCAGAAGACGAGATCCTCGTCCAATATGCCTTGCTCGACTCCGTGGCGAACGTCCTGTGCCCAGCCTGCAAGCTGTGGAACACCGGGCACGGCGCTCGCATGATGCGCGAGGCGGTCAGCCTGATGGGCGGGTACGGGATTACCGAAGATTGCCCCGGATTCCTGGGCCACAAGTGGATGGACGCGCAGTTGGAAGCCACCTACGAGGGCCCCGAGGCGGTGCAACGACGCCAGCTCAGCGTCACCATGACGGACGATCTGTTCGTCGCGCAGTTCCAGCAATGGATCCGCGAGATGCGCCTGATCGCCAACGACCATCCCGCCACCGGCGCCTGCGCCCTGGCCACCGCCATGCAGATGTGGCTGTGGACGCTCCATCACCTGCAAAAGGGCAGCGATGCCGACGGCGTCAAGCTGTACCAGGGTTCGCGCCAGGGGGTGACGTTCCCCCTGGCGGATGCCTTGTGCTGGCTGCTTTCCTCGCGCTGCCAGATTCTCGACGTGCTGGAACTGCGCCAGAAGGGTCCGGGAAATCCCACCCTGGCGGAAGGTTTGCCCGGTCTGCTGAGTTTCCTGACCGACCTGTGTCATGTACATGCCGCGCACGCCGCCGGCGAAGTGGGGCGCGTCTGCGCGGAGCTGGTCTTCGGATACAACCGCCATCCGGCCTGGGACTCCGAAGGGTGCGCCACCTGCTATCAGGCGGACGACCTGGATGCGCTGGAGTCGTTGATCCCCGGGATCGCCAGCCTTGCCCGCGGGTATACGGACGTGATCGAAAGCGATGGCACCCACACTCCCAAAGCGGGACCGTGCGTTCGGTTTGACGGGCTCGACCAGTTCTCGCGGCTGCGAGTCCGCATGGATGGCTGCCTGACCGGTTCGCAACTGGCCAAGGACCGGGCGGCCGAAGCGCTGACCAAAGTGATGATTCCCGAAGCCCTGGACTACCCACAATGAGCGAATCCTCCAGCGGCAACGGCGGCGCTCCGCAGGGTCTCCCGGAGCGGCCCACCATGGACCTCGACATCGTGTGCGTGGGCTTTGGACCGGCCACGGCCGGGTTCCTGACCGAGCTATCGCGCCATCTTCTCAATCCGGATGGCTCGCCCGCCATCGAGAGCCCGACGAATCCGGGATTGCCGCTGCAGGTGGCCTGCTACGAGCGTGCGGACGACATCGGCTTCGGGGTATCGGGCGTGGTCACCCGCGCCCGCGGAATTCGCGCCACGCTGCCGGAGCTGAAGCCCAGCCAGATTCCCATGGCCGCACCGGTCGTCCTGGAGAAGCTCGTCTACCTGCTCGATCCCATCGGTGCCAGCCGCCGTTCCGCGACGCTTCGCCTGGGAGACAAACTCGCGCGCCTCCTGCGGCTCGACCGCGAACACGGCATCGAGCTGCCCTACATTCCTCCATTCCTGCGAAAAGACGGGGGGATGGTCATGTCGCTGGGGCAGTTCATGCAGTTCGCCGGGTCCTTGTTGATGACCTCCGGGACGGTGCAGTTGTGGCCGGGAACGCCGGTGGCCGAGGCGCTGATCGACGCAACCGCCGAGCGGGTTCGCGGCATCCGGCTGTCCGATCAAGGTGTGGACCAGGACGGATCGCCGCAGGAGAATTTCATGCCCGGAATGGATATCCGGGCGGATTTGACCGTCGTGGGGGACGGTCCGGTGGGAGCCATCGGCCGGCAGCTCGATGAGGAGTTCGGGCTGCCGGACGGGCATCATCACCGCGAATGGGCCGTGGGAATGAAAATGGTGGTGGATCTGCCGGAGGGCACGGACCTCGAGCCCGGCACGGTCTTCCACACCTTCGGATATCCCGAGCCTGAAATTTTCGGCTTCTTCTACGTGCATCCCGATCTTGTGGCCACTGTCGGAATCTTCGTGCCCTCGTGGTTCGGCAGCCCGATGCGGACTTCGTATCGCTACCTGCAGCATTTCATGCTGCACCCGTACCTGTGGCGCTATCTGAAGGGGGGCAAGCTGCGGTCGTGGGGCGCCAAGTCGCTGCAGGAATCGGGACGCCGCGGCGAGCCTCTGCTGGTGGGAGATGGTTATGCGCGGATCGGGGAAGGCTCGGGCAGCACCAATGTGCTGACCGGGTCGGGGGTCGATGAGGCGTGGACCACGGGCACCCAACTCGCCGAAGCCGTGGCGGAACTGCTCCAGAAGAGGAGGACTCTGACTCGCGAGAACCTGGAGCGGACTTACGTGGCGCGGCGGCGGGCAAGCTGGGTGGAGGAAGAAGGACGGATCGCCGAGAAGGCCCGCGATGGGTTTCATCGCGGCATCATTCCGGGGCTGATTGGAATGGCACTGGCGGGCTACACGAAGGGCCGGCATTGGATCGAAGGCGAGCCACGGCTCCTGCCCGGCCTCGAGGAGTATTACCGGCGCAAGATTCCGGCCGATGAGGTGGAGCGGATCGTCGCGTCATGCCGGTCGCAAGGCGCATCCTGCCACCAGGCCCTGATGTCGCGCTGTGGCTGGCCCGAGATTCCCTACGATGGACAACTGCTGGTTTCCCATCAGGACGCTTTGTTGATCGGCGGCAAGGTGCAGGCCGCTCCAGGCTACGCCAATCACGTCCGCGTGGTGTATCCCGATTTCTGCGCGAGCTGCATCTCGAAAATGTGCATCGAGATTTGTTCGGGCCAGGCACTGACATTGGGACCGGGCGGGGTGCCCCAATTCGACCGCGAGAAATGCGTGCACTGCGGCGCCTGCCTGTGGAACTGCACGGCGCCGCTCGAGGACGACCCGCTGCGCAGCAACATTTCCTTCCGCGCCGGAGCCGGCGGCTTGCACTCCAACGAGAACTGAGGGGCGAGCTTTTGTTTGCGAGGGCGAACGACCTGAGCGTCGCGCTAGAATCGGTCTGGACCGGTCATGGACGATCAGGTACGGACAGCACTTCGCGATCTAGTCTCCGAACAGGGCGAGCCGCTGCTGTCTTCGAGCGACACATTGCGCGGTCTTCTGGCCGCCAGCTTCCCGGACCGCGTTCGGGAGAACGACGCCCTGACGACCGCCGTGGAAGCGCAGGTGCCGTCCGACCTGCGCGACTACTCGAGCGACGCGGAAGCACGGACCGCTCTGGGCGCCAGCGCCTTGCGTCTGGAGCGGGGGTTTCAGATGGACCATGCGGTGGCGGCGTGGGCCGTTCTGACGTTGGCCTATGCGACGGGCCGCATTTCGGAGGAGCAGTTTCGGACTCTTCTTGGCGAAATGGGCGGAGAGGCTTCGGTTTCATCCGGCCGAAAGCGAACCGCTCACGACGAGTTGCCGAGGGTGGCGGCCACCCCACCCGGGATGACTGCACCACCCGTTGCGCAACACCCGCCACCGCCTCCCCGTCCGCCTCGACTGCAGGCTGCACCACGGCGCACACAGCCTCCGCCCCGGCCTGTCCGATTGTTCGATTCGCAACGGCCCGATCCCGCGGCCCGGCTCTTTGTCGCAGGACTGATCGCCTTCTCCGTGGTCGTCGGGATCTTTGTGGTCTCCCACCTGCCGAACGGGCACGTGTCCCCGGCCCCACGTCCCGCTCCTCGTGAGCAACGGCAGTCCGCCGAGCCGCAGCCCTTGAAGGTGCCCGGTAACATTCAGGAGCAGAAGCTCATCCTGCAAAATGCTCCGGAGTTTCCGGAGGCCGCAAGGGACGCGGGTATTTCGGGGGTGGTCACACTGAATGTCGTGATCGCCGCGAATGGCGGCGTCAGAAGCATAGAACTCGCCAGCGGCCCCCCGCTTCTTGCGCCGGCGGCCATCAAGGCCGTCGCGCACTGGCAATACCAGCCCACGCTGGTGGACGGCAGGCCGGTCGAGGTCAGCACCCAGATCGACGTGGTGTTCAAGCTGACCAAATAGACTCTACTCAGGTATGGTTCGTCACCGAGACAATTGGCGGGCGATGGTATACCTGCGCCCAATAACAGGGAGCTCCGCATATGAAGCCGCTTGTGAAGTATAGTGTCTGGGCGGGCCGCACGAGGTCCTTCGAAGGCATCGATCCGCACGTTCCGGTGGCGCCTGGGGGCCTGGATCGACCAGGTAGTCATGCCTTTCCGGGCGCAGTTCACGGCGCTCGCGCAGATGGCGGTGGACCACGAACTGCTGATTCTCATGCACTTGGGCAAAGGCCGCACTTACCAGCAGATGGTCGATGCGGCGGATGGGATGTGCGATCGCGTCAATTCCGACGCGCTTCTCAGTGGAGCGGTGATTAAGCCGAGCCAGTTGCAGCGCCGGTATCCCGCGATCTTTCCAAAAGGCAAGGGGTTCAGGCTGGAACGCATCACGTCAACGGGATTTGTGAGCGCACCCTCTCCCCGTGGAAGCGATCAATATGTTCGGACGCTGCAGCGGCCCCGCGATGGGTCCGGTGGCTCCTTGTGCGGAGATGCATGTCCACGCCATGTCGAAGAGGATGTTCGAAGCCGGCACGGCCGGATCGGCATGGACGGGCATCTGCCAAATGGGCCGGCGCAGCGGTCTCAACCATCACGTGGTGTAGCTGGTGCCGAACGCCTCGGTCTGCGGTCCGCTCACACTCAGAACGGATCGTCACCTACAACCGGCTCCATTTTCCGGCCGCTGCAGTTCAGGCTTGGGAAATCGACGTTCAGGGCCCATCCGCCTTCCTTCGCGGACTCTATGATCTGGACGCTGGCGTGTTCGTTGGGAAATTACATGAACAGGCAGGGGCAATCGGCGTCTCGATTCAGCGGCTCTTGGTCAGCCTGTCTAAAAACGTTCCGGCGTTCGGAGATTACTTCTGCGAGGAACAGGGCATCGATCTACCACGGCAACCCTAACCGGCCTCTGCACACGATGCGATCAAAAACTCCTATATGTATGGGCGCCGGCATGCCGGCAATCACATGGACATTGCTTCGGATTCACGGCGAATTCTCCGCGAAAACGGAGTCCATTTTTACGTGGGAGAGGTCGTCGGTTCGAACCCGACCAGGTCCACCAAAGTTCCTCAAACACTGACAGCCTGGCCCAAGGCCCGGCCATCATCATTCCGTCACCGCAGGTGTCCCTCACGCCCCGGGCGCGCTAGAATCGCTAGATCGGGCCATGGACGACAGAGCAAGAGTAGCGTTACGGGACTTGGTCGCCGGCAATGGCGAACAGCTGCTGGTCTCCCGCGAACGGTTGCGCGGGCTGCTCTCCGATGAGTGTCCGGAGTGCACCAGGGAAATCAATGTCCTCATGATCGCGGTGCAGGCCCAGGTGCCCGCGGAGCTGCACGCTCATCCATCGGCCACGGAATCCCGGGTTGCCGTCACGGCGAGCATTTTGCGGCTGGAGAGGGCGTTTGGCCTGGGCCGGCCGGCGGCCGCATGGGCCGCGCTCTCCATCGCCTACTCGCTCGGGCGCATCAGCGAAGACCAGTTTCGCGCCTTGCTGACGGAGTTGAACACCGACTCGGCGAACGCGCCTCGGGCGGAGCGGTCCACCGCCGAACCCTCCTTGCCTCAACCTCTGCCTGCATATCGGCCACCCCCTCCGCCGAAGCCTGTTTCGCAACCGCCGTTGTTGCCGCCTCTGGCGCGTCCGCCATCGCAGGCGCCCACGCCGCCTCCACCGAGGCCGGTTTCGCCGCCCGCCGCGCCGGCGGCGGCACCGGCGTATCCGTCCAACGTAGCGCCATATCCGGCGCCGCAGCCTGCCAGCGGAGGAGGCCGTCTCGGCCTTGGCATCGGCATCGGGATTGGGGTGTTGGCGATTTCCGCAGTAGTAGCTTATTCGCTGACCCACCACACACCCTCGACTGACACCGCCTCTTCCGCGGGCACGCGGTCGGAGCAGCGGGCGCCCGAACAGCCGAAGCCCGACCAGTCCTCTCCGCCGCCTTCAGACCCTGCCGCGCCAGGCGGATTCACCACATACGCCGACAAGAGCGGGGTGTTTCAGCTCTCCGTCCCCGAGGATTGGCTGTATCGCCGGAGCGAGGCCGACGACAAGCTGGAGAACGCCGATTGCCACATGATCCGCGCCGCGCTGTACCCCAAAGATGCGGAACGCTCGGACATGGACGGATGGATGTCGGCGGGCGTCCGCGTCTCGATCTACCTCCCACCGAACGGCCAGGTATGGCTGTCGGATTGGGCGGCCGACTGGCAGAAGAGGTCCTTCCAGAGTCTCCTGAAGGGCTACAGCAAGTTCCAGAACACCGCCATCGAGCCGGTCCAGCTTGGCAACGTATCGGCCAGCACCACGGCGGTCATGGGCGAGGCGCCCTCCACCATTTCCGAGGCGGAGGTGGCGAGGCTGTACGTTGGCGTTTCCCAGAAGTATCTGGTGGTCGTGGATGTGGCCATGCCGGCTTCCAAGCGCGCGCTCTTCGAATCGACCGATGAAACCGTCCGCCGCACCTTCGAACTGAAGGTGCCCTGAGGCGGCATCCGCCAGTCCAGCAAGGCCAGGCCCGCGGCTGATATAATGGGATTTCCCCTTTAGAACATCAGGAGTTCTCAAGTCAAATGTTTGATCTGTTTCGCAGCCGTGATAGAGCCGTCCGCATACTTTTGGGCGCGCTGTTGGTGATGGTGGCCATTTCCATGCTCACCTACCTGATCCCCAGCTACAATACGGGCTCCGGCAACCCGTCCGACACAGTCCTGGTCGATATCGGCGACCAGTCCCTGACGATGTACGAGGCCCAGCGCCAGATTCAAAACACCGTGCGGGGCCGCCAATTGCCTCCCGCGATTCTGCCGAACTTCATCCCGCAGATTATCGACCAGATGGTGACCGAGCGCGCCGCCGCTTATGAAGCCGAACGCCAGGGCTACGTCGTGACCGACGCCGAGGTGGCGGACGCCATCCGCCAGATGGCCCCGGCGCTCTTTCCGGACGGTAAGTTCGTCGGGACCGACATGTACCGCGGATTCCTCGCGCAGCAGAATATCACCCCCGAGGAATTCGAACAGGACGTGCGCCGCCAGTTACTGGGGACGCGCATGCGCGATGTGGCTCTCGAAGGGACGATTGTCACCCCTCTCGAAATCGAGCAGGAGTACCGCAAGAAGAACGAGAAGGTCAAGATCGAATACGTAAAGATTCCGACCGACAAATATAAGGCCGAGGTACAGCCCACTCCGCAGGAGATGCAGGACTACTTCAAGGCCAACATCGCGTCCTACACGGCACCCGAAAAGCGGAACCTGGCGGTACTTACGGCCGACGAAGCGAAGCTGGAAGCCACCATCGAACCATCGGATGCCGACCTGCACCGCCGCTACAACCAGACGCAGGACCAATACCGCATCCCGGACCGCATCAAGATTCGGCAGATCATGCTCAAGACCCAGGGCAAGTCGGCGGCGGAAGCAACCCTGGTGAAAACCAAGGCGGAAGATCTTCTCAAACAGATCAAAGGCGGCGCCGATTTTGCCGCGCTGGCCAAGGCCAACTCCGAAGATCCCAGCTCCGCGGCCAACGGCGGAACCATGCCGGACTGGGTGACCCACGGCCAGTTCGCCTCCGCGGACTTCGACAAGGTGGCGTTTTCTCTGAAGCCCGGCCAGACCGACATGGTGAAGGTGGACTACGGATACCACATCATTCAGGTGCTGCAGAAGGAAGACGGGCGTCTGAAGCCGTTCGACGAAGTGAAGGGCGAGCTGGTGGCGCAGATCAAGAAAGAGCGCGCCAACGACATCATGCAAAAGATCTCGGACAAGGCGCAGGCAGCGCTTCAGAAAGATCCCGCTCATCCCGAAAAAGTGGCGGCCGATCTGGGCATGGAAATCGTCATGGCCAACAACGTGGAAGCCGGCAAGGACATTCCGGGCATCGGCCCGAGCCCCGACCTCGATCAGGCCGTCAACACTCTGAAGAAGGGCGAAGTGTCGCAGCCCGTTTCCGTGGGCGCCAATAAGCTCGCCATCGCGGTGGTGATGGACGTCATTCCTCCGCGGCCTTCCACTTTCGAGGAAGTCCAGGACAAGGTAAAGGACGCGATGGTGAATAACCGGCTGGTGGTTGCCGTTCAGAAGCACGCCGGTGAACTGGTGGCGAAGGCCACGGCGGAAGGCGGCGATCTGGCGAAGGCGGCCAAGGCCATGGGGCTGGAAGTCAAAACCACCGACGAATTCACCCGCTCGGGAAATGTCGACGGGATCGGACCGGCGAGCTACGTATCGGAGGCCTTCTCCCGCCCGGATGGCGCCATCTTCGGACCGGCGCAGGGCGGAGGCGTTACCATCGTGGGCAAGGTCCTGGCGCATGCTCCCGCGGATATGTCGAAATTGCCCGAACAGCGGGTGGCGATCCGCGACGAGATCAAAAGCCAGAAGGGCCGCGACCGGAACCAACTGTTTGACGCGGGCGTAAAGGACGCCCTGATCAAGGACGGCAAGATCAAGTACCACAACGACGTCTTGACGCGGCTCATGGCGAGCTACCGATCCAGCTAGCCCGAATGCTGCAAACGCTTCTGGATTTGTATCGGACGTTGACCGACCCGGAGCGGCTGATCGCCCTGTTAAGCGGTCTGCTTTCGGGGTGGTATGGGTATGCAGCCCTGTTCGCGATCGTTTATTCCGAGACCGGGCTGTTGGTAGGATTCTTCCTTCCGGGCGATTCGCTTCTCTTTACCGTGGGCGTGGTGGCGCGGGCCGGCCATCTCGATATCGTGGTGGTGAACGCGCTGCTGATGGCGGCCGCCATCCTGGGCGACTCCACGGGATACCTGCTGGGGCGCAAGACCGGGCCGAAGATCTTCAGCCGCCCGGACTCCCGCCTGTTCAAGCAGGAGTACGTCACGCGGACCCGGAAATTCTACGAAAAGTACGGCGGTAAGACCATCGTCTACGCCCGCTTCGTGCCGATTGTCCGCACCTTCGCGGCGTTTATCGCCGGTGTGGGTCAGATGCCCTACTTCAAGTTCCTGCCGTTCAGCGTGTGCGGCGGCATCGGCTGGATTGCCTTCATGAGCCTGCTGGGATACTGGGTGGGCTCCTTCCCGATCGTGCGGCATTATTTCGACAAGGTGATTCTGCTGATCATTTTCGTGTCGCTCCTGCCGACCATCATCGAGGTGGTGAAGGCCCGCTTTACACCTCAAGTCGAGAAGGCGGAAGCGTAGGTGGGGATCTGAAGTGAGCCGCGACGATGTCATCCGCATGCTGAAAGCGCACGAGGCTGAGTTGAAGGCAGCCGGGATTGTCCGTCTTTCGGTGTTTGGCTCGGCGGCGAGAGGGGACAATTCCCCTGAATCCGATGTCGATCTTCTCGCCGGCTTCGACAAGACGAACGCTATACGCTTTTGACCATGGGGCGGCTCGAGAGCGGCCTTGCCGATTTGCTCGGAACGAGAGTGGATCCGTTCGTCTCCGGAATGGCCTTCGGGAACCGATTCGCGACCGGGCTTTTCGGGAGGCGGCTTTTGTCTTTTAGCGACCCCGAGAGGCCGCGCCGGAACTCGTCGTCCACGCTCCTAACCCTGAAATCGGTGTCTGAGGTGCCAATCGAAGTACTTTGCGGTGCGATCGTTCCAGGCGGGGCATTTTCGGTTCGAGAACGCCGATAAAACGGGTTGGAGGTTCGGTGATGCGCTTGCCCCGCTCGAACAGATCTGGCCGCGGTGCCGAACGCCGATTAGTCCTTGCTCGTACAAGGCATCGCATCCGAGTAGGCAAAGGCTGAAGGCGATGTTTTCGGCATCGAGCCTCTCGTCCCTCAGGCACTCGCTCCGCCGCTTGATGTGGGCGGCAACCAGCAGGCTGATCGGTAACACTCGCCCGCACATGGCGCAGGCTGCTTCCTCTGCTCCCTGGAATAGCTGCTGGCGAAGAAACGCCTGCTCGATTCGCCCCATGGTGCTGTGTTCGCGGTCGAGCGGGCCCTCCACACCGGCCACACTCTCGAATTCCTGCCGTGTGACAGGAACGAAAGTGTTCGCCGGGCCACGTCCCTCCAAGGAGCCCCGAACATCCACCGTCGTATCCGAGGTAGCAGCACGCCCGAGCGACACTGTCCCGCCCATACTCTGAATCATTCGCTGAAGCTCAAAACGTGCCTTACAAGCCCGTCCGGTGAAGGCAACGTGTTGACGCTTCACCGATGTCAGTTTACTCGACATAACCTCGTGAATCTGTCTGTAACGCGAGCCTGCAGAAATTCTCAAATAAATTGTCAGTAGCCCTGCGCCGCTCACGCTTTTTCAAAACGATCGCGGCAGATCCAGGACGTGCTCTCCGAGGAACGAAAGAATCAGGTTGGTGGACACCGGCGCCACCTGGTAGAGGCGCGTCTCGCGGAATTTGCGCTCCACATCGTACTCCACGGCAAAGCCGAAGCCGCCGTGCGTCTGGAGGCAGACGTTGGCACATTCCCAGGACGCGTCGGCCGCCAGCAGCTTGGCCAGGTTCGCCTCGGCTCCGCAAGGCCTCCCCTCGTCGAAGAATCGCGCCGCCTCATAGCGCATGAGGTCCGCGGCGCGCAGGTTGGCGTAGGCGCGTGCGAGCGGGAACTGGACTCCCTGATTCTGACCGATGGGGCGGTCGAAGACGATCCGTTCGCGAGCGTAGTTCCGCGCCTTGTCGATGAACCAGTAGCCGTCGCCGATACATTCGGCGGCAATCAGGATGCGTTCGGCGTTCATCCCGTCGAGGATGTAGCGGAATCCCTTGCCCTCTTCGCCGATCAGATTGGCCGCGGGGATCTCGAAGTTATCGAAGAACACCTCATTGGTTTCGTGATTCACCATGTTGCGAATCGGGCGCAGGGTCATGCCATTCCCGCGCGCCTCGCGCAGGTCCACCAGGAAAACCGAGAGCCCGTCGCCTTTCCGCTTTACCTCAGCGAGCGGCGTGGTGCGCGCCAGCAGGAGCATCAGGTCGGAGTGCTGCACGCGCGAAATCCACACCTTCTGTCCGTTGACGAGGTAGCGGTCGCCTTGCCGCGCGGCAAAGGTTTTGATCTTCGTGGTGTCGGTGCCGGTTGTGGGTTCGGTGACGGCGAACGACTGCAACCGCACCTCGCCCGATGCGATGGCCGGCAGGTAGGCCTGCTTCTGCGCCTCCGAACCGTGCCGCAGCAGCGTGCCCATGATGTACATTTGGGCGTGGCATGCGCCTGAGTTGGCGCCGGAGCGATTGATTTCTTCCAGGATGACAGACGCTTCGGTGACGCTCAGTCCTCCGCCGCCATAGGCAGGCGGAATCAGCGCCGCCAGCCAGCCTGCATCGGTGAGCGCCTTGACGAAGGCCTCGGGATAAGCGGACGCTTCTTCGACTTTCCACCAATACTGGCTGTCGAACTGGCGGCATAGCTCGCGGATGGCCTGCCGGTATTCCGAAAACTCGGTGGAGCGCGGGTTGATGTCTTTCATACGAGGTGAGAAAAGGCTTCGGCGATGTCCGCGCAGCTTTCGAGCGAGGCGCACGCGGCCAGGGCACGTTGCGCGGCGTCCGGCCCGTAGATTGGCGCCACCAGCGCGAGGAACTTCGATTCGAGCGCGGCGGTCGAGACGGGATTTTCGGGATTGCCTCGCGGGTAGTCGGCTGATCGAGTGTCGGTTGTGCCGTCTTTCAGCGCTATGGTGAGGCGCGCCGGCCACGCCGCCGGATACTTTGCCGTGAGGTCGTCCGCGACGGAGACGCGGGTGCGCTCGATCAGGGACTGCACGGATTCCGATGGCAAGTTGAAGCTTGCGGCACCGTTCCACAAGGCGGACGCCACGCACCAGGCTATGCTGAACTTTGCCTGGTACGGCGTGACGGGCGCCATGTTCCGGACGATCTCGAAGCCGGGGCCGTAGGTCTCGATGCCGATGGAGGCCACCTGATCCAGGGCTTCTGCGCCGGACCATCCTCTGGCGGCACGGAACTGGAGCGCGAGGTCGATGGCGCTGTGCGTGTGGCCGCAACAGGCGTGCAGCTTGAAGCAGTTCTCGGAGATCTTCCAGCGGGCGCCCAGGCCGGCGGTCACCCGGGTGAGGTCGTAGGCGGCGCTCATGGCGCGGAAGAAGCCGCGCTCGCCCTCCAGAATGCGGGTGGCACCGGTGAATCCTTCCCGGGCCAGGCCGGCGGAGAGCACTCCATTCATGGCGGCCTTGCCGGCATGCAGGTGCTTGCTCATGGCGCCATCGGCATTGAACTCCCACAGTCCCGCGGCTTGCGTGCCCGCGCTGCCGAAGGCATCGAGCATCCGCGGCGCGCTCAATCGCAGAAGAGATCCAGCGGCGGCAGCCGCGCCGAAGGTCGCCGCTGTTCCGGTAGGGTGCCAGAAGCGGTAGTGGCTCGGGTTGACGGCCTCGCCGACACGGAGAGCGGCTTCATATCCCACGGCGACGGCCAGCAGGAAGCGCTTTCCATCGGCGTGCTCCCGCTCGGCCACGGCGAGCGCCGCGGGGATGATGGGAGCGGCGCCGTGCACGGTCGAGCCTTTGTGGATGTCGTCCAGTTCCAGAATGTGGGACGCGACTCCGTTCGCAAATGCCGCTCCGGCCGCGGAGGAGCGCCCCGCTGCGAAGACCGTCGCGTCGCCGGATGTTCCCAGCGACGCGGCAACGCGCTGGGCCATACGGGCCGGCGGTTCGGCGGCGCCGGCCAGTGCCGACCCCAGCCAGTCGAGAATCGAGCGCCGCGTGTCTTCGATGGCAGCCGGCGGCAGATCGGCGTAAGTGGCTCGGGCGAGCGCTTCGGCCAACCGGCGCGTGACGCTCGCGGCTTCAACCGCGGAGTGCGCGGATGGTGTGCCCATAAGTTTCTCCGGAAATCCTGGCCGCGATCAGGACGGGGCCGGGGTGGCCGGCCGTCTCTTCGAGGCATGATCGGAGCTGGTCTTCATCGGCCGCCAGCCGGCCTTCGACTCCGAAACCCGACGCCACGCATGGCCAGTTAATGTCGCCAAAGGTGACGCCGCCCGTACGGTAGCCGCGCTGCTCCTGCTTGACCTTAATCAGGCTGAGGGAGTTGTCCTGAAACAGGATGATGCGCAGCCGCAGCTTTTCGCGTGCTGCCGTGGCCAGCTCGCCGGCACACATCATCAGCCCCCCATCGCCGGTGAATACCACGACGGGCCTGGACGGATCGAGCAGCGCGGCTCCGATCGCCGCCGGCAAGGCGAACCCCATGGTCGAGAGGCCGTTCGAGACCAGGACGCTCGCAGGCTCCCTGGCGGGCCAGAGCGACATCACCGCAAACATATGCGCACCGGCATCGACGATTGCGCGGGCGCCCGGATAGATTTCTGCCGCGACCTCGACGATGCGCTGCGGCAGGAGTTGCCGGCCGTGCTCGGCGCCTGGAGCATCGCGCATCCGCCGGCGTTGATCCTCCGCCAGGGCGCGCAACTCGGCGGCATCCCACTGGCTGGCGGGCAGGCCGGCGGATAACTCGTCCAGCAGCGCGGGAATCTCGCCGACCAGTTCGAGCGTGACGGGGAGTTGGCTGGGTTCCATCGGCCAGGCGCTGATGGAAATGAGGGGCTGCGGATGCGTCCACGGGCGCGGAATGAGTTCCACGGGATCGAGGCCGACTGCGAGGAACAGGTCGGCGCGTTCCAGGACATTGCGCTCCAGGGCGGCGTTGGTGAGTACGCCCGCGAACCACGGATGACCGTCCGGGATTACGCCTTTCGCTTTATAGGTGACCAGGGCGGGGATGCAGAGACGCTCGCAAAGTTCGCGCAGGGATTTGGCGATCGCGGTGGTGCGTGCGCCCAGGCCGGCCAGGATGACGGGATGATGGCTGTTGGGGAGTCGCTCCAGATGACACGGCGAAAAGTGCCCCGATGAGCGCGGGCACGGCAAGCACGAGTGCCCGCGCCACAATGCTCCCGTGACGTCCGCTGAAAGGTCGAGGTGGACGGGGCCGGGCGGGAGACTGCGGACTTCCGCGAGCGCGCGGTCCAACGCCGCCTCGAGTTCGCCAGCTCCCGGGCGCGCGCTCCATTTCACCACCGGCCGGAACATTTCACCGTGGCGGAGTGCCTGGTGCCGCATGACGCCCGCGTCGTGTTCGCCGAGGCAGTCTGTGAGGACCAACAGGGGCACGCGATCGAGGCTGGCGTTGGCGACTCCGTTCATGAGCGACGCCGCGCCGGGGCCGAGTGTCGCCAGGCAGGCCCCCGGCTTCCCGGTGATCTCCGCCTGGGCGGCGGCCATGAACGCCGAGGCCGTCTCGGTGTGCGCGAGTGAGAACGGCAACCCGGCGTTTCCTGCTGCTTCGATAAGGTCGGCGTTGCTGCCGCCGCCCGGCATGCCGAACAGGCGCTCTACGCCCGCGGCTTTCAGCATGCCGATCACCCGATCGGCACAAGTAGGACGCGAAGGCACCCTCGATTTACATCTCGCTGAGGGCAGCCACCAGCGCACCTTTGGCGGTGGAGGTCAAAGGATCGGAGGCCATCCGGATCTCGGAAACATCGACCGGAAATTCGGTGTCTCCCAGAATTTTCTCGAAACGCTCGCGGAAGCCTTTGGGCATGGCCGTTCCGCCGCTCAGGACGAGAGGAATGGGGCGCGACAGCTTGGGCATGTTGCGCGAGCCGAGGAACGCGTTGCGAAGAGCGGTCACCAGCGTCTGGATCATGTCGTCGTAATAGACCACCAGCACCTGCTTCAGCTTGTCCTCGAAGTTGCCGTTCATGTAGAACGACTGCTCTTTCAGGATGCGCACACGATTGGCGCGTTCTCCCATCACCGAGGCGGCGCTCGAATCGATGAAATCACCGGCCTTCGGGATGCTGAAGCTCACGATCGGCACCGAGAGATACGCGAAACAGACATTGCAGAGGCCGCCGCCGCAACTGATGCCGATACCGGTGTAATTGGAGCTTTCGAGTTCGCTGTAGACCACCGCCAGCCCCTCGTTGATGCTTTGTACTTCGTATCCGAGCCCGGTGAGGATGTCGCGGATGGTCACTTCGTGATAGGTGAGGT
Organism: Bryobacteraceae bacterium; assembly: GCA_035501495.1. GTDB lineage: Bacteria > Acidobacteriota > Terriglobia > Bryobacterales > Bryobacteraceae > JAIQFL01. Next base: position 25,343 of record DATJWB010000231.1, read on the forward strand.
TTTCTTCGGCGCCCATGGGAGCGGCCGGTACCGTGAAGCAGAGCTTCTGCCCCTTTTCCGCTTTGCCCGCGAGCGTGGTGGTGATGGCGCGTATGATTTTCAGTCCGTCGGGCTCACCCGAATTCAGAATGCCGCGCGCCATGGTGCGGCGCGTTTCTTTCTTCAACAGGTCCGCGAAGCGCTCCGCTTCGTTCCCATGCACGACGATTTCCTCGCCGTCCACGCTGTAGGAGACGCTCTCCTTGCGCAGGACGTTTTCCGTCATCTTGGAGTAAGGAATCGTAACAAAGGCGTTCAACTGGCTGTCATACTTGATGCTCTGATCGGCTGCCTGCCGCGCGGTGACGATGCGGCTGGTGCCTACATCCAGACCCATCGCGGAAATCTTGGTGGTGTCGGCTTTCATTTCAATTCTCCTCATCCGCGCCCCGCTGCCGAAGCGCCCTGATCTCGTCACTATATCGCTTTCGCAGATAGGAGCGGTATTGCGCTACGGGCATGGCGCGCGCCTCGGCCGCCGCCTGCAGCCGCGCTTCGGCCGCGGCCAGGCCGTTCCGGATCCCGGGGCCGATGGCATTCAGATATACATCATCATACGCGAACCCCATGAGGTAGAAGGCGGGGAGGGGCTGTTGGTAGTTGTCGGGCAGATGGAGTTCCGCGAACGGGAATCCTTTTCCCCAGTCGGCATGCCAGCCGATGTGCATGTTATCGGGATTCACCGATACCTGCGCGTGAGTCACACAGTTCTCCGCCGGAATGTTGTACTTGTTGCGCAGCATCTCGGTCAGCACCTTAGCGGCATGAATCTGCGCCGGAGTGACGGGTTGCTGGTCGGACATGCTGGCTTCGAACGCCACCCCGAGGAAACTCTGGTTCAGGTCGAGGTACAGCCACCGCGAGTCTGCCCAAATCGAGTTGCCGGCATGATTGGCGGCGTCCGATTCCACCACGATGCGGTGCACGATCCCGAAGCGATCGATCAGGAAATGATAGGCGCGCCGATTCCGGACAAACAGGAGGGTGTCGCGAGTGATTCTCTGCAGGTTGTGCTGCTGGGCGGCTTCGAAGGGGACCTGGTCGCTCTCCGTGGTGTGGAAAAGGATTCCCGCGGGCTGGGTGCGCTGCAAAGCCGGCGAGCGCCCGCCTTTCTCGTCGGGAACCGCGTCGGCGGCGGCAATCCCTTTCTCTTTCTTAGCCGGCGCGGATGTGGTCTCCGGCTTGCCTGCGCCCGGCGGAGCAGGCGGCACCGGACCCGGCATGAGGCGCTGCTGCCGGAGTGCCTTCTCGACGCTGAGGAGGCGGTATAAACGCGGTTCGTTGGCAACCGCCATCTGGTTCTCGATTCGCAGGCCGTTGCTGTAAACCTCGTAATCCTTGGTAGCCTCGACCCGCCAGACATTGGGAGCCTCCCGCCCGTCCACCGGAATCACGGTGGCCGGGAGCCGGACATCCGGTACATGCCTCAGGTGGGCGTCCGACCGCAGCGAAATCAGCAAAACGGCCAGGACGAACGGCAGATAGGGAGCCCAGTGCAGTTTGCGCGGGGTGGGCACGGCAGTGGCTTTGCGCAAGTATTTGAGGCGCTCAACGGGATCGACGATCGCCAGCGCGTTCCGCTCGATTCGGGCGGTATTGCGGAATCTCGGCACTTCGTCGGGCGTGGTAAGCGGCATTCGGCACCAGGCCACCCAGGTGGTCCTGTTCAGCCTAGAACTTCCTAAAGCTTTGGTCCAGACTGTCTTAAGCTGACCTCTGATGTTATCTATAGTACTGGAGTCCGATTTGGGACAGGGAATCCTGCGTTTTGGGACAGCTCGGACGCGAGATGGTGCCGCGGCATACGGCATGTTTTACGAAACTCGATTTTCGCCGCCTGCCGGTCCGATTGTCAACCCGGCGAAATGTACCGGTACGTAAGCGGACTATGGGCTATTTTTTCTTCGGCACACTGGCGCAGGGGGCGTTTTTCAGACCCTCGATCTTCGCGGTCTCCACTTCCATCGTCAGCATGAAGGCGGGGTTCGGTGTGAAGGCCGACGGGATTCCTTCCCAGTGAAACTCGGCGCCTTTTTCGGGCTTCCCGCTCAGCGGCTTGTCGAGTTTCAGGGTGATTTCGGGCTGGAGGGGCTGGAGGGCTTCGGGCAGCGGGACTGCTACCAGCAACTCCTTCGGACGGCACGACGGCCTGGCGGCGATCAGCGTCCCCCGGAGTTGCGGTACGACCGCATTCTTGAGGCTCGACTCGAAGTACTCGCTTCCGTTGGTGTCCGCCAGGGCGGCTTTAATCTTCATCCAGAGGGCAAGTTGCGGACTGGTCCTCTCAAACTCGGCTTCCTTCTCTTCCAGGATCTGGGTGGCCGTCTTGATCGCAAACCCGGGAGGCGGCAGAGGCGACTCCTTGACCTGCCGTTTCAGTGGATCGAGACCGTCCTCGCTGCCGTGCACCTTTTTGTACGCACTAT
>DATJWB010000232.1:0-29481 GCA_035501495.1 Bryobacteraceae bacterium
ACGACATGGAGGTCGTGCTGGAGGATGTGCGCAAGGCGGCGCGCCGCCTCACCTGACCGCCATCGTCACGGGCGGGGTGATAGGGCTGGTCTGGCCTGCCACGCTGATGACGACGGGAACCGAGTCGCCGGTCTGGATGCCGGAAGGAACAACCGCATTGATCTGATACAAGCCCGGGTCGCCAGGGGTCAGGCCGCTGAAGATCACTGTCGCCGGCTGACCGCCGATGGTTACGCTCACGGGGTTGTCGGTGGCCGACAAAGGCGGGACGCCCGGCGGCGCCACACCCTCCGCGACTTTGGGCGACACGGAGCCCAGCCCCGTACAGTAGATCACGACTGTCTCGCCGATGCTCGCGGGCGTTCCTGGCTGGGCGAGCGTGATACCGTCGCTCTTCACGATGCTGCCCTGCCCGGATCCCTGCTGGTTCACCGTGAAGATCCCCGGTTCGGCCTGAGCGACCACCAGTTGCTGCGGTACGGAGTAGGTGTTGCCATGCTGCACGGTCAACTGGTATTGCGTGTTCACAGGCACTCCGTAGGGCACCTGCACGTTCAGTTGATTGGGACCGGCGTAAACAATCGGCAACGGCAGGTTCCCCGACAGCACCTGCGTCCCGTTCAACTGAATCGGCAGGGGGACGCCATTGCTCGGTCCGGCCGAGTCGGCCAGGTTCTGGCCGTAGATGGTGATCAGCCCGCCCGGCGCGATCGGTGCCGTCAGCCCGCTAGCCGCATGCGCGACGGTCGATACGATGGGGGTGGTCGCAGAAGTCACCGCCGCGGTCAGAATTGCGGACTGTCCGGACAGCAGACTACCGTTCTGTCCAACGGCGAAAGCGACTACCGCCATTTGCACAGTTCCGGCACCTCGAGGGCGCCAGGTTCCCTGCCAGATCCCGTTTCCGATATGGACCATCGGTACGGAGTCTCCATTGGAGAACGTGGCTGTCACGGTGGAGCCTTGCCCGCCCGGGCCAACGAGATTGCCGCAGGCGTCCGAGACCTGCACATCCAGCGTGGTGGCCTGCCCCAGCAACGCGCTGAAGGTGGTTTGCGACGGTTGCGGCGATCGAAATACCACATACAGTCTCTGCCCGGCACATCCGGACGCTTCGGGATGGAGACCTTTCGCATGCGCCGCCAGACTGTTTGAGGTTATCCCTGATGGCGCCACCACCGTCAGCACACTGATCGTCTGCGGTGGTGACAGATCGGAGAACTGCAGCGTGATCGTACCTTGCTGGGTATTCCCAGGTTGCAGAGTGCTGAAGTCGGGGAACACTCTCAACGTGGTCGGCTGATTGGCTTGCAGGATGGCGCTTTTCGGAGCATAGTCGAATCCCGTGCCGATGACCCCCGAGAGAAAGCTCGTCGCATTGCCAGACGGATTCCCCACCTGCACATCCTGCGACCCAGGAGTCGCGCCGGCAACGCCTGTGAAGATCAGTCCCGCCGGAAACACCTGGGGTCCCAGCGTCGATCCCGCCGGAAGGACAGTCAGGATCACCGTCAAGACTTGCGGCGTGTTGCCCGCCGCAGCCGACACATGAATCTGTCCGTAATATGTCCCGGCCAGAAGCGTGCTCGGATCGATGGAAACCGTAACCAGCGAAACATCGAGGTAGGGGCGCTCGACCGTCCCGCTGGAGGGCGAGATCTGCAGCCAGTTGCCGCCGCTCAAGGTATTGGTAGTGGTGGTCCAACTCATGGATCCTCTGCCCGTATTGAGAATGCCGAAAGTCCCAGGCAGAGGCACTCCGCCCTGCGACACCGCGGTGAAACTTATGGCGCTTTGGGAGAGCAGAATGGCCGCAGCCGGCGGGCTGACGGACAGGGTTACGGGGATCGTGGTGGTTGTGCCCGCGCCGGTGATCGCAATCGAGCCGCTGTAGGTGCCGGGGGTGAGGGAACCGGGTGTCGCCGTCACCGTCAGCGAAGCTGGAGATGAGGGCGTAGCGCTGCCGCCAGTTGGGGAAATGGCGAGCCAGGATCCACCCGGGGGTGAGGAGACAGCCGCAGAGGCGGTGAAACTGAGCGACCCGCCGCCTGCGTTTCGGACGAGAAGCGTTTGGCTCCCTGCGTCGCCCCCCTGGCTGCCCGTGAAGCTGAAACTCTGGGTGTCCACGCCGAGAGCGGGCGGCGTGGGAGATTGCACTTTGAATGAGACAGCAATCGCCGTGGTCGCAGGGACAGCATTCGGAACCGTGATGGTGATAGTTCCCTGGTAGGTGCCGGCCGCCAGGGTGGAGGGATCGGCAGTGACCTGCAAGGTGGCGGGAATGCCTCCCGATGGCGGGGAGATGGAGAGCCAGGATACGTTCGCGGAGGAGGTGAAGGCCAACCCGGGGATCGAGGCGGAAAGCGTGATGGTTTGGCTGGCCGTCGCGGCTCCGCCCGCCGTTGCCGAAAAAGTCAAAGCCGTGGGTGACATCTGGTAAGTGACCTTGCCGGCCAGAACTTCACGGATACGATTGTTGAGAGAGTCTGCGAGGAAGAGATCTCCCGCAGCGTCCAAAGTCAGGTCTTGAACGTTGTAGAGTTGCGCGGCGGTGGCAGGTCCGCCGTCGCCCGAGAAGCCAAAATTTCCAGTGCCGGCGATGGTGGTGATGATTCCGTTCGTGATTTTGCGAACGCGGGCATATTCGGCTACATAGATGTTGCCAGTGGTGTCCAGAGCCACGTTGGAGGGCGCGATATAGGCGCCGGTGGCGGGCCCGCCGTCGCCGAGGACGGGAACTCCCGACGGATTTCCGACGCCTGCTATGGTAGTGATCTGTCCTTGAGATACTTTGCGGATTCGGGAATTGCCTGAATCGGCAATATAGATGTCGCCGCCGGAATCGAGTGCGACGCCGCCAGGAGCAATGAGGGAGGCGCTCGGTGCAGGCCCGCCATCACCCGAGAAAGTCTCTCTCCCATTGCCTGCCACCGTGGTGATCGTTCCGCCCGACACCTTCCGAATGCGGTCATTTAAAGCGTCAGCGATGTAGAGGTTCCCGGCGGTGTCTAACGCTATGCCCATGGGATAAGAAAGTGACGCGGCTGTAGCTGGTCCTCCGTCGCCTGAGAAGCCGCAGGTCCCGTTCCCGGCGACAGTCGAAATCGTTCCGGCTGCGACTTTCCGGATGCGGCAATTGCGTGTATCGGATATTAGCAGGTTGCCCGCGCCATCCACGATTAGATGAGACGGATAGTTGAGTGCCGCATCGATGGCCGGACCGCCATCACCGGAATACCCGATATCTCCATTGCCGGCGACAGTCGTGATGGTTCCCCCGGATACCTTTCGGATGCGCTGAAACGCCGCGTCGGCGATATAGAGGTTGCCTGACCGATCCAGGGCAACTCCAGAGGGACTCGAGAGCAAAGCGTTGGTCGCGAGGGCGCCGTCTCCATAGAACCCGCCGCTCCCCGCAACGGTGTTGATGATGCCGCCCGAGACCTTGCGAATCCGGTCGCCGTCGGCGATGTACAGATTTCGAGCGGAATCCACGGCCAAACCGTAGGCATACCGCTCGAGACTTTGCGAATGCGATAGTTGCCGACGTCAGCGATGTAGAGGTTGCCGGCAGAATCTACGGACAGGCCACCCCCATACATGAATCGGGAAAGAGACGCCTCTATAGCGGGTCCGCCATCGCCGGAAAAACCAGGTACGCCGTTGCCCGCCACGGTAGTGATGATTCCGTTGGACACTTTGCGGACGCGAAAGTTCCCAACGTCGTAGAGGTAGAGATTGCCAGCCAAATCCACGGCCAGGCTTCCGACGGCGCTTAGCTGAGCGCTGGTGGCGGGCCCGCCGTCTCCCGAGAATCCCGTGGTTCCGGTGCCGGCGACTATTGTGATGGTTCCGTTGGACAGCTTCCGAACGGTGTTGCCGGAGGAGCCGTAGAAGTTGCCGGCGGCGTCCGCCACGACGTTTCCTCCGGGGAACGACGTACACGATGCTACGGTAAGGCAGGAGGAAAGGGTGGTGATTGTTCCATTAGAAACTTTCAGAATTCTTCCGTTGTCATTGATGTAGAGGTTACCGCTGTTGTCCACCGCCACGTGACTCGGATGATTGAGCGATGCGCTCGTGGCGGAAATTCCATCAGCCGAGAATCCACAGCGCCCGTTCCCAGCAACGATTGTCAGAATGCCGTCCGGGGATACCCGTGCCACAACGCAAGACGTGAAGTCAGCGATGTAGAGGTTCCCAGTGGAATCGATGGCAACCGAGACAGGGTCTCTCAAAGGGAGGTTTACCGCTGGAGCGCCCGATGGCGGAAGAATCAGATCGGTGCCCGTTCCCGCTATTGAAGTGATCACCTGCGCGACCCCAAACGCGCTCCAGACAAGTGAGGACACCACGACTCGCCACATAGTTCAGACTATTTGAGCTCGCCCACCGAGGGTTTCGATTGTACCATTGGACTGAATCACGTCAAAATGGAATTCGTGAGGCGAATCCTGCCGCTCCTAGGCGTGGCCTTGGGGGTGGCAACGGACCTTGCGGTCGCGCAGGAACGAATCGTCGAGAGCATCGTCCCGGCGCTGTCGTACGGCCGCGGGTGCACCTCGACTGTGGAACTGCGGAATTTGGCCGGGCAGCCCTTGGCCGTGGATATCGAAGGCCACCGGGCCAGCGGCGCGCTGGTTGGACTGGCGGGCCAGCCGGGCGAGACTGTCCGCCTTGCGGCCGGCGAGCGAGCGACCTATAAGCTGGATATCGACGAAGAGACCGAAAGCGCCTGGGCCAAGGTGCGGGAGCGCGGGAGCGGGGCGGCGCCAAGGGTGGCCGTATCCGGCGTGACGGAGTGCGTGACGGCGGACCAGCTGCGCACGGTGCGTCGCGACGTGGCCTTCCCGACGCGGAATCCGTGGTATTCGTCCGATACGGGCGAAGCGGACGGCAGCATGATCTTGCTGATCAACACCGCGGCGCGGGCGGCGAAAGCGATGCTGTGTTACTCCTCGGGCGGCTTGTATTCGGTCCCGGGTGCGGCATCCGGTAGTGGCGCGTTGCTGCCGGTCTGCACGGCCGCATTTGAAGTGCAGATTCCGCCGTTTGGCAGCCGCACCTTTCCGCTGGCGCGCGAGGGCAGCACGCATCTTTCGTTGAAGACCGAGGGCGAGTCGATCGTCCTCGAGATGCTCCGTCCCGTGGAGGCGAATGTCCGGGTGTACACGGTCGATTCCACGATCCGGTTCGGGAGCGAGGTGCCGGAGACGCCGCGCCGGGTGTCAAGGTGAGGCGAGCTTGCGCATCTGCCTGTGGGCCAGGCGGCTCCACTTTGCGGTGAAGCGGCGGCGGTAACGCGGAGCGGTGCGGGCCGCCTCCACGGCGCGAGTGTACATCTCGCGCGCTCCCGCCGGATTGCCGAGGGCTTCGAGCACGCGGCCGTAGTGGTAGAGTCCTTCGGGGTCGTACTCGCGGCGGCCAGTGTAAATCTCCAGCTCGCGGCGGGCGTCTTCGAGTTGGCCGAGCGCCAGGTAGGTTGCGCCCAATTCGCGGTGGACTTCATTCAGGCTGTGCCGCTCGTCCTGTTTCAGGACCGTCTGGAAACGCGCCAGGGCATCCGGAAAGCGGCCCTGCTGCCAGGCGATGCGGCCCAACTGGAAGTGTGCATCGGTCTCGGTAGGGTCGATCGTCACGGCCTGCTGAAAGCGGCGAATGGCTTCGGTGTACTGGCGGCGCTGCTGGTAGATGAGGCCGAGCTGATACTGGGCTTCGCCATCGTGCGGGTTCACGGCGGCGGCTTCCATCATGCGGTGGAAACTCTGGCGGCTGCGGAGCCCATGCCCCAGATTGCTGAACTCGCTGCGCAGGTAATAGAACGCGAAGAACAGAAAAAACGGGGAGGCCAGCAGGCGCAAGATCATCGCCAGGGGGGCCGCCAGGAAAAAAACCGCCACCAGCGGGATCCACGAGAGGCATACGATGCCGGCGGCTATGCCGTTCTCGGTGCCAAACACGGCACGGATGGCGAAGAACATCAGGACGGCGAAGTAGAGATAGCCGGCCGCGGCGACCAAGGGGAAGGCAAGAGGCGCGATCCAGACCGCCAGGACCAGCGGAAGCTGCGCCGAACTCCAGGCCATGGCGGCACAGGTGAGCAAGGTGGAATAGTCCCGCGAGAAGACGGTGCCCAGCGCGCCCAGCCGCGCCATCGGTACCGCGAGCAGAAGAATGCCGGGAACGTACGCGACGGCAAGGATCAGGAGCGGGGTGTAGAAGCTGAACGGAAAGCGGACGGGTCCGGAATGGAGCGCGAGCCCCACGGCGACTGCGGCGACGCTGGCAAAGAGCAGGCTGCCGCGATCGAGGATCTCGCCCATAGCGGCGGCGGGCTGCCACCAGAGCCGGAACAGGAGCTTGAGATGGTCGACCAAAACTGGAGGATAGCATTCGGGCGGGCCGCGAGCAGCTATCCTGTCTCGACAGGATTGTATAAGTACAGGGCCAGCTTCTACACTAACCTTAGGTAAAGCAGCTTTGCATATTTCTTGCGCCGCGATACTGGGCAAGCATCGCGGCTTTTTTATTTCCAGATAGCGATGGACGTCCCACCCGGGTGGCCCCAGGCAGCCACTATGATGGAGGAATGCGCCTTCGATTCGGGATTGCTGCCCTCCTGCCGGCCTGCTGCGCTTACGCGCAGGACCACGCCAGGTGGAGTGATTACGGAGGCGCGGCCGATTCGGCGCAATACTCGGCGCTGAAACAGATCGACCGGTCAAACGTGAAGCGCCTGGGAGTGGCTTGGGCCTACCCAACCGGCGACGGGCGCAAATACTTCTTCAATCCCCTTGTGGTGGATGGCCTGATCTATGTGCTTGCGAAGAACAACTGCATCGCGGCGCTGGACGCCTCTACGGGCAAGGAAGTCTGGGTTTATGCGCCCGACCCGGCCCCTTCGATCATCACCAGTCGCGGGATCAACTACTGGGAGAGCAAGGACCGGTCGGACCGGCGGCTGCTGTTTGCGGCGAATCACTTTTTGCAGGCGATCGACTCACGGACGGGAAAGCCGATCCTGTCGTTCGGCAAGGGCGGCCGCGTCGATCTGAAAGAGGGGTTGGGACGGGACCCAGGGTCGTTCTCTCTGGCCCAGTCGATTACGCCGGGACGCGTGTTTGAGGACCTGATCATTTTGGGGTCGGCCACCAATGAAGGCTACGGGTCGGCGCCGGGCGACATCCGCGCGTTCGACGTGCGGAGCGGCCGGCTGGTGTGGAGCTTCCACACCATCCCGCACCCCGGCGAGTACGGCTACGATACGTGGCCCGAGGACGCCTGGAAAACGGTGGGTGGGGCCAATGTGTGGAGCGAGTTTTCGCTCGACCCGAAACGCGGCATTGTGTTCGCGCCGACAGCCAGTCCGAAATACAACTTCTACGGTGTGAACCGGAAGGGGCAGAACCTGTTCGGCGATTGCCTGCTGGCTGTGGATGCGCGCACCGGCAAGCGTCTGTGGCACTTCCAGATGGTGCACCACGACATCTGGGACTATGACAACCCCACCGCGCCCAAACTGCTGACCGTGCGGCACAACGGCAAGCTTGTGGATGTGGTGGCGCAGGTGAGTAAGCAGGGCTTCGTCTGGGTCTTCGATCGCGTCACCGGGGAGCCTTTGTGGCCGATCGAGGAGCGCGCGGTACCCCGTTCCGAGATGCCGGGCGAGGAGGCATGGCCGACGCAACCGTTCCCCACCAAACCGCCGCCGTTCGCGCGGCAGAAGTTCACGGCGGAAGACCTGAACCCGTACATCGCGAATGCGGAGGAGCGGGCGCGTTTCCGCGATGAGATTCTGAGCGCGCGGAACGAAGGGCTGTTCACCCCTCCCGGATTGCGCAACACCATCGAAATGCCGGGAAACAATGGCGGGGCGAACTGGGGCGGGACGGCGGTGGACCCGGCCAAGGGGCTCTTGTACGTGGTGTCGAAGGACCTTCCGGCGATCCTCAAACTGGTGCCCGACGCCAGCGCGCCCGCGGGCACCGTCCGCTATACCAGCGGTTTCAACCTGGTGACGGCCAGCAACGGACTGTCGCCGATTGGCCCGCCCTGGTCGTCCCTGACGGCTTTCGACCTGAACGAGGGGACAATCAAATGGAAGATTCCACTGGGAGACGTCCCGGAGCTTGCCGCGAAAGGCATTCACGACACGGGGTCGCACTACCCGAAGGTAGGACCTGTAGTGACGGCTGGAGGCCTGATTTTCACCGGAACCCGCGACCGCAAAGTCCGCGCGCTGGACGCAGAAACGGGGAAGACGCTGTGGGAGCAGGAAGTGGGTGCGGCGCTCGAAGGCATTCCGGCTGTGTATGAAGCGGGCGGCCGGGAGTATGTAGTCTTCTGCGCCGCGGCACAGGCCGGATTGACTCCGGCGACACAATCGGCGATCAAAGGCGCCTACGTGGCTTTCGCGCTGGGCAGGTAGTTCCGCGCGAACTATCTCGACTTGGCCCGCGCGGCTGCAGCATCATCCACGGCGATCGGGATCACACCTCTTTTGCGCTCGCGGCCGATATCGATCAGGCGATAATTGATGTCGCCCCCGGGATTGAGCAACTTCTCCCGGTTCTTGTTATATTCGTCGAGGCCGTAGCGCACGGCGGAAACGAATGACTTGTAAGACAGGGTATCCTTCGCCCGCTCGCTGAAGACTCTGTCCAACGTGGTGTCCTCAGCGGCTTCGTTCAGATCCACACTGCCCATTCGGGTGGTTTCGAGGAAATTGGTGGTCTTATGGTCCTGTTCCAGGTAGAAGCCCAAAAATGCGTGGTGCGGGATGAGCACCAGAAACGGGTCGATGCCGATGCGCCGCAAGACCGAGGCAAAGAGAACCGAGCCGTCGATGCAGTTGGCCTGGGAAGTTCGGAGGGAGTCGTCCACCAGGCGCACGGCCTGGGAGGTAATACTGCGATTGACTCCGGAAGTGGGCGTATTGGTGATGGTGCTATAGCGGAAACCCCGGCGCTGGAACACATCCCAGATGGCGAAGACCTGTTTGTAGACTTCGTCCGTACCCTTCTGATATCCGACAAAGGCAGTTACTAACTTGGTATCGAGAGCATCACTCAGGACTTGATCGATTGCCGGATGGTTCTCATTGACATAAGCCGCGAACATCCAGGGCAGCGTGCGCAGACGCCCGCCGGGCTCGCGGTAGGCGCGCAGGCAGTCGTTGATGGAATGGATGCGGACCACGGCGGCTCTCTGCCCGGCGAGGCGTCCGTTGAGGTACAGGCTTACCGTCACGTTGGCGGGAACGAGTTGGTGGATGCGGGGCAGAAGGTCGTAGCGGTACAGGATCTTGGGGAAGACTTCATAGGTCTGGTGCGCGATTTCGAGGACCCCCTCGAACGAGCCGGCAGAGTCGAGGCGGTCGATTTTGACGTTGACTCCGATATGGGTGTTGGGTCCGGGGTTGACCACCTCCACGCCGATGAGGCCGTCTGGGTCTCCGAGATAATTGGGCCTCTCGTTGTCTCGAGGCGCCATCGCCGAAGTGGCCAGGATGTAGGACGGAAAGATCTGGTCGCCGGTGAGGAAAGAGGGCTTCCAGGATATCGCGGGCTTGCCGGACTGAGAGGCGCCGGGGACCGCCATCAGTAGGAGCAGGAGGATACTCTTGAATCTCAAGATGCAGCGGCGGGTTTTCACGGACAGATCCGGGACGTGACGGCTTGCAGTATAGCGAGGTTGGGATTTCGAGGTCAAGGTGACGATGGGGGAGGCGATGGTGGGTGGCGGGAACCGATCGGGGTTGTGATACGCCGATGGCCGCGAAGTTCGGGGACGGTGAGCCCCTGACGCGAGGAGGCAAGATGGACGGCAAGCTGAACCGGCGCGACTGGCTGGGCGGCGTGGGCGCGTTGCTGCCATTGGCCCAGAACCTGCCCGGGCAAACTCGGCGGGCATGGGCCTGCGACATTCGCGCTCAAACTGCGGGTGCCGGGGTGGTCTGACGGAATGGCGATCCGGGTCAATGGACAGCCGCAGACAGCCGGGATCCAGCCGGGCCAGTGGGCCACGGTGAGCCGCGAGTGGAAGCCGGGCGACACGCTGGAGACCGCGATGCCGCTTTCGTTCCGCCGCGTGCCCATCGACGAGCAGCATCCCAATCGTGTGGCGATTGTGCGGAGCCGGTGGTTTATGCGCAGGAGGACCCGCATAAGTGGCTGTCGGACATCCCGGCGAGCGATCACGAACTGGACAAGCTGATGAAGCCGCTGGCGGACAATGCCTCGGTGTTCCAGATCGACAACGAGCCGGTAGTGCAGCAGCGTAATGCATTCAAACCGTTCTACAGTTTTGTGGAGCTGGAACGGTATCGGATGTATTTCGATTCGCAGAACCGTCGCGTGCTCTGGTAGACTTCGCCGTCAGGCTGAAACCATCAGCGGGCGCGAACGTCGTAGCACCACAGGACGCCCAGATCGCGGAAGTACAACCGGCCGCCGGCGACCACGGGGTAGCTCCACGCCCGCTCCTTCGAGTCTTTTCGTTTCGGCTGGCCCGGCGGCGTAAAGCGGCCCTTTTCGTGATACCCTTCCCGGCTGGCCTCGGCTATCGCCACGTCTCCATTTTCGCCATGGAAGTAGAGGCGCCCGGCGGCATATGTCACAGCGCCCGGCCCGATACCCTCGGCCCGCCACAAAATCCTGCCGGTAGCGAACTCGGCCGCCGCGGGCCCATCCTGGTTGGTCCCGTAGATGGTATCGCCGAGCAGCAACTGGCCGCCCAGGGTGTTGGGCGCATCGCGCTCGAAATACACCTGCTCGGCCGAGACACTCTGGCCTGCGGCGGCCAGCCGCACCAGACCGGCACCGAAACGCCGTGCATTGGTGCTGTACACGTAATCGCCTTGACTGACCGGCATGGCGATATTCGCCGGCCCGCCGCCGGACTGCCCGTAGCGCCAGAGGAACTGGCCCGTCCGGGCGTCCACCCCCACCACGCCTTTATCGAGGAACTGAACGTATTGGCGCCGGCCGGCGGCCTCGATCACGCAGGCCGAGGCGTAGCCCGCGGGTTCTCCACCCGGCACCACAGACTTCCAGAGGACGGCGCCGGAACGCTTGTCGAGGGCTACCAGGGTGGCTTCTTTTCCTCCCGGGGTTGCCACCAGCACATCGCCATCGATCAGCGGCGACTCCGCGTAGGCCCACGTGCCCGGTTGGCCCGCGAAGTCCCGGCGAAGGCTTTTGCGCCAGAGCACCTTGCCCGAGGCCGCTTCGAGGCATGCCAGGTCGCCGTCGGAGCTCTCGACATACATTCTGTCGCCATCCACCGTCGGGGTCGATCGGGCCATCGGGTAGGACGGCTGCATGTCCGGATTCCCGACCTTTCCCAAACGGGTCGTCCACAGCGTCTTGCCATCTTCCACGGAGAGCGCCTGCACGAACTCGTTGTCGAGTCCGCGATTGCTCACAATGAAAATGCGTCCGCCCACCACCGAAGGCGGCCCGTATCCATCGCCGATGTCGCGGAGGCGCCAGACCAGCTTCGGTCCGGCCGCGGGCCACTCCTGGAGCAGGCCGGTTTCCTGGGAAATGCCGGTTCGCTGCGGCCCGCGAAACTGCGGCCAGTCTGCGCTCCGCGCCGCGGGAAGAGCCGCGCCGAGCGCGAGAAGGATCCATGCACGTTTCATGTGGACTCCTTTTCGAAGATTGTAATCCAGGAGTGGCGCGCTCACGGTAAACTGAGACCTTGTCCGAACGTCTCGCTCACTCGGAAGGCAGAATCCGCCACCATCCTCGTTTCCCGTCGCGCTACCTCTCCACTCCGCGCGATATCGTGGTGTACCTTCCGCCCGGTTACGATACCTTCTCTCTTCCCTGCCCGGTGCTCTACCTGCAGGATGGCCAGAATCTGTTCGACCCGGCGACGGCATTCCTGGGGCAGGACTGGCAAGCCGACCTGACGGCCGACCGGCTGATTCTGAGCGGCACCATCGAGCCCGTCATTCTGGTGGGCGTCTACAATACGGGTGTCCGACGCGTCTCCGAATATACACCGACACGGGACCCACGGCGCCGCAAAGGCGGCAAAGGCGACCGCTACGCGCAGATGCTGGCCCGCGAGTTGAAGCCGTTCATCGATCGCACCTATCGCACGAAGCGCGAGGCCGGGCAGACCGGCGTGGGTGGTTCTTCGCTGGGCGGGTTGGTTTCGCTGGAAGCGGGCCTGTTGTATCCGAGGGTGTTCGGGAAACTGGCCGTCATTTCGCCCTCCGTGTGGTGGGACGGAAGATCGATGCTCGCGATGGTGCAGGCCTACCGCTCGCCGCTCAGACCCAAGATCTGGCTCGATGCGGGAACCGAGGAGGGCGACTCGCCGCGGCAGATCATCGAGGATTTGCGCCTGCTTCGGAACGCGCTGGTCGCCAAGGGATGGCGCGATGGCATCGACCTGGAGTATCGGGAGGTGCCGGGCGCGGAGCACAACGAGCACGCCTGGGGCGCGCGCTTCGGAGCGGTACTGGAAGCTCTTTTTCCGCAAGCGCCCGCGTAGTACCGCACTGACAGTCGTTTACCGAACCTTTACAAACAAATTGCGTCCGACCTTGTACGAAATCTCGTCCTATCGAGTGGGAGGGGGAAGAGATGGCAGCCCTTAAGATGGCTTTAGACCCCACCAGGGTGGGGCGGGAAGCAGAAAAACTCGAAGGCGACTTGCACCAGAAGATTGTCGGGCAGGACAGCGCCATCCGGCAGATTACCGGCATCTACCAGACGTACGTGGCCGGCATGTGCACGCCGGGGCGTCCGATTGGGAGCCTGCTCTTCCTGGGACCGACCGGTTCGGGCAAGACCCGGACCGTGGAAGCCGTTGCCGAGAGCCTGACAGGCGACGCGCGCGCGGTGATCAAGATCGACTGCGCGGAGTTTCAGCACAGCCACGAGATCGCCAAGCTGATCGGCTCGCCTCCCGGATACCTGGGGCATCGGGAGACGCATCCGCTGCTCAGCCAGGAGGTGCTCGACCAGCACCACACTCCGAGCGTCAAAATCTCCTTCGTGTTATTTGATGAGATCGAGAAAGCGAGCGATGCACTCTGGAACCTGCTGCTCGGCATCCTGGACAAGGCGACGCTCACTCTGGGCGACAACCGCAAGGTGGACTTCTCACGCGCCCTGATCTTCATGACCAGCAATCTGGGCGCGGCGGAGATGAGCGCCATCATGCGGCCCAGTCTGGGATTCACGTCTCCCAAAGACGAGCAGGCGCCGCTCGACGGCAAGACGGCCGATCGCGTCTCCCGGGCGGGAGTGGATGCCGCGCGGCGCAAGTTCACGCCGGAGTTCATGAACCGGATCGACCGCACGGTGGTGTTCAACTCGCTGGGCGCGGCGGAACTGCGCCAGATAGTGGACCTGGAACTGAAGGCGGTGCAGGAGCGAATCGTCCGGGCGACCGGCCCGAACAGCTTCCAAATCATGGTGAACGATAGTGTCCGCGATTTCCTGCTGAAAGAGGGGACCGACCCGCGGTATGGCGCGCGGCATTTAAAACGCGCCGTGGACCGAAGCCTGGTGCAGCCCCTGTCGAACCTGATCGCGACCGGGCAGGTGCAAGGCGGCGATCAAGTTTCGGTGGAATTCGACTCCGATCGTTCGCGCCTGGTATTCCTGAAGGAATTCTCGGAGCCGGCTCCGGCATTGGAGGCGGCGGCCGGCCAGTCGGCCGCGGCGTAAGGCGGTTGCCGGTTCCCTATTCGCCCCGAAGCATGGGCACGGGATCGGTGCGGAGCGCGTTCCGCACCGCCGGAAGCGAGGCCGCGAGCGCCGCCGCGAAGATGGTGATCGCCGGCAGCGCCAGCATGGCCGGATCGTGAGACTTCACCTGGAACAGCAGCCCCTCGATATAGCGGACCGAGGCGATGCCCAAAGCGAGTCCGGCGATCGATCCGGCCAGCACCATCATCGACACATCGGCGGTTACCCGTCTGGCGATGTCGCCCGCTCCCGCGCCGATCGCCATGCGAATCCCGATTTCCCGCCGCCGCTGGATCACCGAGTAATCGAGCACGCCGTACAGGCCGACCGCGGCGAGCAACAATGCCACGCCCGCGAAGAACACCGCCAACATGGCGAGCAGCCGTTCCCGCAGGGTCTGCGCCTGAATCAACTCCGTCTGGGTGTGCACGTTGCTGACGCGGAATTCCGGCCGCGCTTGCGGCACCTCACGCCGCAGGGTCGGAGCCAGTGCCAGTGGATTCGAACTCGCGGTGCGAACGATGAACGTCGCTTCGCGGACCGGTTGTATCACGCCTGCCGCGTCCACCGCATGGAATGGGACATAGGCTACCGGCAGGATGGGCTCGTGCAAATTGCGATACGGGGCATCGCGAACCAGCCCCACCACCTGGTAGCGGGCCCCCCTCGCGGACCTTTCGAAGAAGCGGCCGACCGGATCCTCACCATTGAAATACTGTTTCGCAAACGCCTCGGAGACGATCGCCGCGCCGGGGTTGGAGTCGGCCTCGCGGAAATCCCGTCCGTCGAGGAAGGTGATCTTCATCGTGCTGGTCCAGCCCGGAGACACGTTGCGAAAGTACGCCAAGACCTCGGTTGGAGGCGCGCCGTTCACCGAAATGAAGCTGTTCGATCCGTACCCGTCCAGCAGCGGACGGTCGGCGAGCGCGACTGCTTCCACCCCTGGCACGGTTCGGAGATGTTCGGCTGTCTGGTCCCAGAAGGCCATTGGCTGTGGGCGCTCCGCAACTGTTTGCAGGGTGAGGATCCGATCGGGAGAAAAGCCCAGTGGCCGGTTGGACAGGCGCTCGAACGTGGCGGCAAACAGGCCGGCGGCGAACACCACCAGGAAGCAGAACGCTACCTGTACGGCGATGAGCGCATGCAGGGTGCGGCGCCGGGAACGCGGCTCCTCTCCGCCCTTGAGCGCCCTCGCGGGCCTGATGGAGGAGGCGCGCAGCGCGGGAGCCAGGCCGAACAACAGCATCGTGGAAGCCGTCAACGCGATGCCGAATGCCAACACGCGCCAGTCCGCCGCCAGGAATAAACGCGCCGGATTGTCCGCCGGACGGATCCGGCTTACCACGAACGGCGCCGACCACAAGGCGAGCCAAGCCCCAACCCCGGCTGCCAGAAGCGCCAGCCAGGCACTTTCGACCAGGACCAGTTGCACCAGGCGCCAACGTCCCGCGCCAATCGAGACGCGCAGGGCCATCTCGCGCATCCGCGCCGCCGCCTGTGCCGTCATCAGGTTCGCGACGTTCGCGCAGGCGATCAGCAGTACCAGCATCACCAGCAGACCTATCGCCGCCAGCCCCACACGGTAGTCGCTCTGCAGCCCGGAAGCTCCCGACGATGCCGGACCGAGCATCACGGTCTGATCGATGAACCGGTCGATGCTTTTGCGGGTCATGCCCGTGAAGCCCTTCGCCCGCTCCAACTCGAACCCGCGCGAAGTGGCGTGCAGCCTGGCACGAACCGGTTCCAAAGGCACGCCCGGCTTCAGAAGCGCCAGTGTCCGGTGCCAGGTGGTGTCGTCGCGGACGGCGCCGGGGTGCATCATCGCCGGCAGGAAGATGTCGGTCACGATGCCGGTCTCGGTGCCGGTGAAGCGCTCGGGGCCGACGCCGACGATTTCGTAAACGCGCTCTCCCATGCGAAAGGTGTGCCCGACGACATGCGCGTCGCGCGCGAAGCGGTGCGACCAATAGTCGTAGGAGAGCACGGCGTAAGGATGCGCGCCGGGCCGCGAATCGTCGGCCTCGGTGAAGAGCCGTCCGGCCGCAGGCTCCAGGCCGAACGCAGGAAACATCCATCCCGACACGTATTGGACGGACGCCTTCTCGATTTCGTGTTGGGACTGGTGGGTCACATCCATGCGCTCGGCATAGGAGACCGCCACCAGCTCCGCCTGGTCTTTGACCGCGGCGCGCATCAGGCGAAAGGCCGGATACGCCCACCCATCGAACGTCTGCACCCTGCCGTCGAAACCGATGCCCTGTCGGTACAGATAGTACAGCCGCTCAGGGTTCTTCACCGGCAAGGGGCGCCACAGCAGGGCATCGATCAGCCGGAATGCCGAGGCGCATGCGCCGAGCGCCAGGCCGAGCGAGAGGACCGCCGCGGCCGAGGTCGTTTTTCTCTTGATCAGTTGGCGCCAACCGAAGATGGCATCGGCGCGCAGCGAATCGAGCCAGGCGATGAGGCGGATGTCGCGGCTGTCTTCGGCATAGCGAAGGGCGGAGCCGAGCGCCCGACGGGCTTCGACGGGTTCCCGGCCGCGGGCGATCGCCTCCTCGACGTGCAACTGAATCTCTTCTTCGATCTCGCGGCTCAACTCATCGGGGCGAAATACGTTTCGGATGCGGGTCCACAGCGACATGTTACGGCGTTCCTCGGTATGCGGGCGGCCAGCCCGCTGAATCCATACTTTCATCAGCTCCCATCTCGAAATTCGCGCGAGAGCAAACGGTCAGGATGCGGCGGCGTATTTCCGGGAATTTACCTAGTCTTCTTATTATAAAGACGTCTGAGTATGGCTGGCGTTAGGGTTTTGTTTCCGTCCCGGACACTGGCGGCGGCCTCCAGGCGAAATTGCTGCCTCGTGGCGATGTGGTCTTCCTGGCGCTGCAAGAGGTCCGGCTACTTTTCGCAGCGGTCTTTCCACGCCACCTTTGCCCGCACGTCCTCCGTCAAAAACCGCGCGCCCTGATGATCAGACGGATTCAGCCAGACCAGCCGATCGAAAATACGCGTGGCCTCCGTGAACCTTTCCAAACGCCAGAGGCACAACCCGAATTCATGCATGCAACGTAGAAACGGCATTCGCCGATGCGAAAGCCCACCTCGTAATGGCGAACCGCTATCTTGGGCCACGCATCGAAAGCGAGGTTCCCGAGGTGCGCGTGAGCGTCGAGACAGCGAAGATCGGCCTGGCAGAGATCCATCAGAACCCGGAAGGCACCTTCGGCGTCGCCGCCATCTTTGCAGTCATTGGATTCCGTAATCGGGTCCGAAAACGGGTCATCCGGATCGGCTCCCGGCAGCACCTGCTCCATCTCGAATTCTCGCCGTGCGCCACGGGCGATAATCGGTTTGGCCCACTCGTCGATCGGCTCGCCCTCCTCAGCCCAGTACTGCTCGGCCGGATCCCAGGCGCCACGATTTTCCAGCTCGAGTGGGACCAGATTCATTGCGGCTGCGTCGATGCGTGTGGATTCAATGATGCCGGACAAGTACGGAGTCCCGGCATAATTCCATCGCTTGCGCGGCCGGACCGTGGCGATCTCACCGGGAATCACATCCCAGAGGCGACCGCGTTTGGCGGCATGCCGCCCGAAGCGGTCATCCGAGCCAGCGTCTCAGGATCGGTTCACCGTGTGCGACCAGATTGAGGAAGAGGATGTGCGGGTGCTCACCCGAAAGTTCAATTGGGAGGCGGAGCGGTTCGCGCCTACCTGGCTTTTGCTGGCTGGAGGCTTTGCGCGTGAAAGTGGAACGGGCCGTCACCCACCGGCATCTGTCGCGATCCTAATCCTCAGCGTCTGTTTAGAATCAGCGGCGGAGCCGCCAACTGCTCTGCCATCCTGCACCGGCGTCCCGGATCACTCCTCGGAACCGATCGGACGCCAGCATACTCGCAGCATAACCGGCTCCCAGGAGCAGCAACCGGAGAAGATCATCACAAGGAAACGACCTGCCGCAGGCGGCGGAGAATCTCGGACTTCGGCTGTGCGCCGATCAGGCGGTCCACTTCGCGGCCGTTTTGGAAGATCAGCAGCGCGGGAATGCTCTGGATGCCGAAGCGGCCGGCGGTTTGGGGGTTCTCGTCCACGTTCAGTTTGGCGACCAGCAGACGTCCGGCCATTTGGCCGGCCAGTTCCTCCACAACAGGCGCCACCATGCGGCAGGGCCCGCACCACGGCGCCCACATGTCCACCAGCACCGGCAGAGTCGAATGTTCGACCTCCGTGGCGAAGGTCTCGTCAGTGACCGCTAGCGGGGCCAGGGACAACGGGTTCTTGCAGTTTCCGCAGACCGGTTTCCGGCCCGCCTGGAGTTGAGCTAACGGCACGCGGTTCATGGCGCCGCAGACGGCGCAACGGATCAGTTGCAGGTCGCTCATCGGTGTTGTCTAAGCATTTTACCTTGCGGCGGCCGCTGGACCGGGCAGCCAATCAGGGCCGAGCCGCCGGATCGGTGCGTTCCTGCCGGCGATCCGATGGATCAACTGCCCATCATCGAGACATGTCAACCTACACTCACGCGACTGGAACGCCACTCCTCGGAACCGGTGGGACGGCGCAGCAACATGCTCGCGGCGTACCCGACTACCAGGAGCACCACGTTGCCGATCGCGCCGATCATATAGTCGTGCCAGGGAAAGTTGAAACGCCCCAGGTCAAGGATCCGCTTCTCGCCCAAGGTCAGGGTGGCCCAACCGGTGAAGGCGATGCACGCCGCGATCCCCGCGTAAACGCCCTCGCGGGTGGCGCGCGGGCAGAGGAAAGCCAGCAGGAAAAGGCCGGCCAGCCCGCCGCTCACGATCGCGGAGGCCGAAAACCACAAAGACAGCGCCCCCGTCTGAGTGTGCGAGAGCACCAGGGCGGTGGCGATCGCCAGCAGTCCGCAACCGGTCACGATGTACTTGGCCACCTGGAGGCGACGGCGGTCCGTAGACTGCGGCCGCAACACGCGGTAGATGTCCTCGACACCCACTGACGAGAAGGCATTCAGATCGCTGGAAAGCGCGCACATCGCCGAGCCGATCAGCGCCGCCATCACCAGGCCCGAAATGCCGATGGGAAGGTGCGTGCTCAGGAAATGAGGAAAGGCCTGATCGCCCTTGGTGATGTACGCGGGAAGCGGTTCGCCCGTCAGCTTATAGAAAGTCCACGTACACGTGCCGATCAGCATGAACAGAGTCCAAACCGGCACCGAGAGCAGCGCACCCATCGCCACGCCCTGGACGGCAGCCCGATCCGACTTCGCCGAGAGATACCGCTGCACGAGGGTCTGATCGGTGCAGTAGCGTTGCAGGTACCAGAAGAAGCCGTAGATCATCAGCACCCAGACCGTGGGCTGGGAGAAATCGAACGCCGTGCTGCCGAAGCCGATCTTGTGGTTTGCGAAGGCCGTATGGAATACGGCCGAAGGTCCGCCCGGGGGTAGAAAAAGAAGAAAGCCCAGGCACACGAAAATGCCCGTCCAGATCACGACTCCCTGGACCACGTCCGTCCAGACCACCGCCTCGAACCCGCCCTTCAGCGTGTAAATCATCGTCAGAAGGCCGGAGATCAGGATAACTTGATCCATATTCCAGCCGGTCATACTGTTGATGGTCAGGGCCAGCAGGTAGAACACGAGCCCCATCTTGGAGAAGTGAGCCAGGGTGAACGCCAGGCAAGCGTAGATTCGTGTGGGACGCCCGAAGCGTTTCCCGAAGTACTCGAACGCACTCATCCCCACGGTGCGCCGGTAGAACGGAATGATCACGGTCCCCACCAGTGCCAGCACTCCTACCAGCAGGAAGCCCGGAATCAGCAGCGACCAATCCTTGGCGTACGCCGACCCCGGATAGGCGATGAAGGTCACACTGGTAATCATTGCCGTCAGGAACGACATCCCCACCGCCCAAAAAGGGACCGTGCGCTTTGCGGTGAAATAGCGCTCTGTGGAGGTCTGGCGCCGGGAGAAGCGCAGGCCGATCCCGGTGAGCCCTAAGACATAAACACAGATCACCGCGAAATCCACCCAACGGAGATTCGCCATGTATGCGAGTTTGGCACACCGGAGGCCGGTTTGGGACGGGGGCCGGCGTTGCCGATCGGATGTACGTCCAGGCGCATTCTCGCGAGGCGGGTGCCGCCGTCCCAGGTTGCGGCGTGATGAACGCCCCCGGGAGTATTGCAATTCGGAGTCGGTTGACCTATATTTGATTCGGGCCGCACTGGAGCCCGCGGTCTGTAAGAACGCCGCGTGGCGTGTTCCGGTGCGGCAACAACTCGGGTGAGGCCATGCCGATTCCGGAAGTTGTTGCAGACCGTTCGGCAATCCGGAGAGTTTTGCTGGCGGCCGGCCTGGGTGCCGTGTTCGGATTCCAGGTCTGGCGATTCGCCGTTTTCGGCGCCCTGTCGATTCCCCGGCCGCTTTCCGCAAGTATCTTTCTGTGTTATGTCTTGTTGGGTTCGATTAGCCGCGCTGACCAAGCGATCGCACTGTGGAAGCGTGCCACGTTCCTTGGGCTGACCGGAAGCATTCCGCTGGCCTATTGCGTTACTGCACTCGGATGGAAACGGGTGCCGGATGGCCTCGCTCTGCTTACCGCCGGACTTACCATCGGGCTACTCTTGGCCAGAATTGCGGCGGCCATCGGTGCCCGGCCGACGGTTTCGCAGGATCAGCGTTGTCCCGGTCGGGAAAGCCCGTCCGGCCGCAGCCGCGCAATCCCGGAGACGCGATCTGCGAGCATCCTGCGGCAACGCATAGCCGAAGAAGCTGCCTGTCTGGAGCGCCTCTACCAGGAGCGGATATCGACGGGCGATTCCGGACATGGCAGAAACACGGAAGACAGAATCGTGTGGGGCGAGTTGCTCGATCTGGAGTTACAGGATATCGATGAGCAGGTGGAGCGGATCTGCCGGTCGGCGGACTTAGATCCGTGGAAAGGAGGCAGTCATGAATTCGACGGCCGACGTCGATCTCAAGCTGAGTAGTGAAGAGACCGCGCTTCTCGCGGAGTTGCTGGAGGCGGCACACACCAAGCTCCTGGTCGAGATCCGCCATACCGACCATCGGGCATTTCGGGACGAATTGCGTCATCGGCTGGACATGGTGGAGAGTCTGCTGGAGCGTTGCCGGCGCCCTTGAGTCGATCGGCGCCGATTTCTTTTCTTAAAGGAGCTGTTCATGGTGCTTGCATCGCAATTGCGCACGGGGATGGCGCTTGCGTTTGAGAATCAGACCTACCGGGTGGTGGCCGCGGACTATCACCCGGGCCAGGGACAAATGGGCGGAAGCACGCACGTGCGTCTGCAGAATGTCGATACCGGTACTTTCCGGGAACTCAGCCTGCGCGCGGAACTGCGGCTTCAGGACCTGCCGGTTGAGCGACAGGCGCTGGAATTCCTGTATGTGGATGGCGATCAGTGCTACTTCATGAATCCGGAGACCTACGAGCAGACCGAAATCTCCCGGGCCCTGGTGGGGCCGCAAGCCGACCTGCTGGAGCCCGGCAAGACGTTGAGCGTCGATTTCGTTAACGGCCGGTTGGTGCACGTCCTGTTCCCGTCGATGATCGAAGTGAGAATTGCGGATACCGCTCCGGCCACACACCAGCAGGCCGACAGTTCCTTTAAGCCGGCCAAACTCGCCAACGGCATCGAGATCATGGTGCCGCAGTTCATTAAGGCAGGCGACACCATTCGTCTCGACCTGGAGACGATGAAGTACATGGACCGTGCCAGGCCGGGCGCGAAATCCAAAAGCGCATAGCTTCCCATTCCGATAAGCAGACATTAGTATCTCAATCTGCTATATGTGGAGTTAGCTCCAAGGAGAAGCCATGCCGTGACCGAGCGTGCTTCCGTTCTTCGTGCCGCCCTCCAGCTCCGGAGGGCCCTGGTGGTGCCGGGCTGCCATGATGCCCTGAGCGCCAGAATCGTCGAGAGTGCCGGATTCCAGGCCGTCCAGATCAGCGGCTTCGGTGTCGCCGGAAGCCTGCTCGGCAAGCCGGATGTCGGGCTGGTCGATATGAAAGACATCCTCGACATCACCGGCCATATCACCCGCGCAGTGTCCATTCCCGTGATGGCCGACCTCGATACCGGGGGCGGCAACGCGCTGAACGCCCGCATCCTCACCGAACGCCTCATCGAGATGGGTGTCGCCGGGGTCAACATCGAGGACCAGGTATTCCCGAAACGTTGCGGCCACATGGAGGGCAAACAGGTGATCCCCGCCGAAGAAATGGCGGGCAAGATCAAGGCTATGGTGGATGTCCGAAGCCGTCTCGGGCAGGACATCGTCATCAATGCCCGCACCGATTCCTACGCCGTTCATGGCCTTCGCGAGGCGATCTTCCGCGCGAACCTCTACCTGGAAGTCGGCGCCGACATGGTCTTCCTCGACGGCATCGGCACCCGCGCCGACATCCAGCGCGCCGCACGTGAGATCCATGGCCTGCTATCCGTGAACCTGATGGACGCCGTCACCGGTGTCAAGACGGAGCTCATTCCCATTCCCGAACTGGCGGCCATGGGTATCGCCAGAGTGAGCATTCCGGTCGCGTCCATTCTGGTGATGCACAAGGCGCTGACCGGCTTCTTCGCCGCGTTGCACGCATCGCCAACCGGAATCCTCGCAGGGGAAACCGGGCGGGTCACATCCTTCAAGGAGTACACGGAGTTCGTCGGGCTGCCGGAATACCGGTCGATGGAACACGAGTACCTGCCGTCTCTGGCGGGGGCTGCACGGTGAATTCGGGAGAATCTGCCATGGGCATGACATTAGCCGAAAAGATTCTCGCCCGGGCTTCCGGGCGGGAGCGTGTGTCGCCGGATCAGATCGTGGTTGCGCATGTAGACGTCGCGTTGAGCCATGAAAACGCCGACCTGGTCCGCAAGAGCTTCCTCGAAATCGGCATCGAACGCGTCTGGGACCCGTCGAAGATTGTCATCATCCTCGACCATCGCGTGCCGGCCGAATCGGAAAAAACCGCCGCCACTCATAAAGCGATTCGCGAATTCGTCGCGGCTCAGGGCATCGAGCACTTCTATGATGTCGGACGCGGCGGCATCTGCCACCAGGTCCTGCCCGATGAGGGCCATGTACGCCCGGGCATGTTGATTGTCGGGACCGACTCCCACACTACCACTCACGGCGCCTTCGGGGCCTTTGCCACCGGCATCGGCGCCACCGAAATGTCCGGCGTCTGGACCGAGGGGAAGCTTTGGTTCAAGGTGCCTTCCACGCTCCGGGTCGAGGTGGATGGCGAATTCCGGCCGTGGATCTCCGCGAAGGACCTGATCCTCCACGTCATCGGCATGTTGGGGGCCGCCGGCGCGGACTATCGGGCGGTCGAGTTCGATGGTCCGGCCATCCGCCGCATGACCGTCGCTTCCCGAATGGTACTCACGAACCTGGCCATGGAGATGGGGGCCAAGGTGGCATTCACGCCCGTGGATGAAGTTCTGCTCGACTACCTGCGGCCCCGCGTCACGGGCAAGCTGGAGCCGATCGCGGCGGACGCGGATGCTCACTATGAAAACGGGATCCGTCTCGACGCGGGAGAGGATCTGTGGGAGCCGCAGATCGCATGCCCGCATGCGGTGGACTGCGTCAAGCCCATCTCGGCCGTGGGAGACGTGCTGGTGCACCAGGCGGTCCTTGGCTCGTGTACCAACGGCCGGCTGGAAGACCTGGAAGTCGCTGCGCGCGTGGTGGCTGGGCGTGCCATACACCCGCGGACGCGCCTGATCGTGATCCCCGCCTCGCAGCAGATTTATCGCGAAGCGCTACGACTGGGCTACCTGGAGACGCTGGTAGCGGCAGGGGCCATGATCAATCCGCCGGGCTGCGGACCATGCGTGGGAGTCCACCAGGGCATCCTCGCGGCGGGCGAGAATTGTATCTCTTCCACCAACCGCAATTTCCTGGGGCGAATGGGCAGCAAGGACTCGTTCGTCTACCTGGCCAGCCCGGCGGTAGTCGCCGCGTCGGCCATCGCGGGACGCCTCGTCCATCCCGAATCCATCGTAAAGGAGAGTGAGCCATGCCTGATGGAAGTCTGACCCTGCGGGGGCGTGTCCGCGCCGTCCTCGGCGACAACATCGATACCGACATCATCTACCCGGGCCGCTACCTGAATATCACCGACCGCGAAAAGACTGCGAGCCATCTCTTCGAGCTGGCGTACCCGGAAATCCGGGCAGAACTCCAGCCGGGCGAACTGATCGTGGCGGGCCGGAATTTCGGTTGTGGCTCCAGCCGTGAGCAGGCGGCCGCCGCGCTGAAGTTTGCCGGCGCCGGAGGCGTGATCGCAGTCTCCTTCGCACGGATCTTCTTCCGCAACGCCATCAACCTGGGGCTGCCCGCCGTGGTCACTCCGGACGCGACCGGGATCGCCGCGCCGGGAGACGAACTGGAAGTGGACCTGGTGGCCGGCGAGATCCGCAACCGGTCGCGGGACAAGCTCTTTCGGGCGGCTCCGCTCGACCCGCGCGCGGCCGAACTTCTGGCCGCCGGCGGACTCATCCCCTATCTCAAGCGCAAGCACGCCAACGAAAGGACCGGCCAATGTCTCAGCACCGTATAGCCTGGTTGCCTGGCGACGGCATCGGCGTCGAGGTGTGCGATGCTGCCCGCATGGTCCTCGATGCGGCGGGACTCGATGCCGACTATTTTCCCGCCGATATCGGCTGGGAATTCTGGAGGACCGAAGGTGACGCCCTACCTCCGCGCACGCTCGACCTCCTGAAGCACACCGAATGCGCATTCTTCGGAGCGATTACCTCCAAGCCCGCCGCGGCAGCCGTCCGTGAGTTGGCTCCGGAACTGCAAGGACGAGGTTTACGGTACCGCAGCCCGATCGTCCGCATGAGGCAATTACTCGACCTCTACGTCTGCCTCCGTCCTTGTAGAGCCTTTCGCGGAAACCCGCTGAATTACCGCGAGGACATCGATCTCGTGATCTTTCGGGAAAACACCGAGGGCATGTATATCGGAGTGGAGTTTCCGTCCGTTCCCGAACTGTTCCGGGCGGAGGCGGCGATGAAAGCGCTTCCCGCTGACGCCGCCATCTCCGTCCGCAGCATTACGCGCCACGCTTCCCGGCGGATTGTCGAAGCTGCTTTCGAGTACGCCGTGAAGCACGGGCGCCGCAAGGTGACGGCGGTGCACAAGGCCAACGTGCTGCGCGCCACCTGCGGCGTGTTTCTGGAGGCGGCCGAAGAAGTCGCGGCGCGTTATCCGCAGATCCGGTTCGAAACCGCCAACGTCGATGCCATGTGCATGTGGCTTCTGAAGAACCCGCTGAACTACGACGTAATCGTGACCACCAACCTCTTCGGCGACATTCTCTCCGACCTCTGCGCCCAACTGGTTGGCGGCATGGGTTTCGGATACAGCGGCAACATCGGCGAAGCCTACGCGGTCTTCGAACCGACACACGGCTCGGCTCCCAAATACGCCGGGCTGAACAAGGTCAATCCGCTGGCCTCGATTCTCGCCGCCAAGATGATGGCCGAGTGGCTCGGCGAGCGCGAGATTGCGGGCCATATCGAGCGCGCTGTCGCGGAAGTGGTGGAACGCGGCGCGGTCCGTACTTATGACCTAGGCGGCAGCGCCTCCACCATGGACGTTGCAAGGAGCGTCGCCGAATGCGTGACATTCGCGCACGCGATGAGGTGAGACCAATGTTACAAGTTCACACCAGCCTGAGATTGGATCAAGTCGAAGTCAAGCTTCGCGCGTCTGCCAACCGGCATGGCGGCAGCGTGCTGGCCGTCAGCCACGTCGGCCATTTGCTGGGGCCGGAACAGGACCTCAAAGAGTCGGACGCGGTCACGGTCACACTCTGCTTTTCGAGTCTGTATGCCCCGCTGCTCCGTTCGGACATCCGGTTTGCGGCGTTTCTGCCCAGCCGCATCGCGATCTGCCAGAAAGGGTCGGCTGCGATACTCGAGACGATTTCACCCAAAGAGTATTGCCACATGCTCCACAGGCCGGAGATCGAGCCGGTGGCGGCCTCGCTGGAGGAGGCTCTGCGCGCGGTGATGGAAGAGGCCGCTCGCCGGTCGCCGCATGATGCCGAAGCGCAAGAGCATCGTCCGACCGAAGACCAGGTGGTGATGCGAGCCGCACTCCCGCAGCGGATCGACTGTCACGGAAGTAAAGTGGAGGAACTTGCCGGCACCGGCGTGCATGATGCGCAGGGAGGATAACCGCGCCAGATTCGGGGTGCCGCTGCGGTGGCGCAAACGCGCATTACTTTCCCGCCACTTCCAGCAGGGTGTTCGTGATCATCCGCAAACCGCTTTCGAGGGATGCGATGGGCACTCTCTCGTCGTTGCCGTGCATCCGCTCCAGGTCCTGAGCGCTGATCGGGTAAGGATAGATGCCGTAGACCGGCACGCCTCGCGACCGCCACGCAAACGCGTCGGTGCCCGCCTGGAACAGGTATGGCGTCACCTTCGCCTCGGGATACGTCAACTTCGCGTTTTTCACGAGTGCCTCGTACAGAGCGCCCGACCTGGGCGACTCCAGCCCCCGCGCCATCTGTCGCTGCGCCTGCATGGCCTTCTCCTGTTCGGTTGTCAAAGCGACGCGCATCGACGAAGCGGACGCCGGCGTCACCTCCACGCGCGGATCCTGGATAACTCCTTTCACTTCCGCGATCAGTTCCTCGGTAGTGGTTCCCGGAATCGTGCGGAAATTGATGGTCGCCTCGGCCGAGCCCGGAATGATGTTTCCGCGCAAGCCGGCATTCAGCAACACAGGGGCGATGGTATTGCGCATGATGGCGTGCAACAGGGTATTCTCGCTGATCGCCTTGTCGGCCTCGGCAATCAGCCGGGGATCGCTGCTGGTCGCGAGGTTCCGGAAGTGAGTCTTCAGCGGCTCGCTGCTGATCTCCGATAGCGTCAAGAAAAACTGGCGCGTGGACTCCGTGAGCTTCGGCCTGGTGTCGTAATCCGCCAGCTTGGCCAGGGCGCGCGCCAGCGTGAAGATCGCGTTGTCGGGCCGAGGCATAGAGGAGTGCGTGGATGTTCCTCGCGCCCTCAACAGAAGCGAGACGCTGGTTTTGTCGGCGGTGGAGATGCTGACATACTGCACCTTACCGGAGGCATCCTTGATGATCCAGCCGCCCTCGTTCAAAGCGAACTCGCAGTCAATCTTGTCCCAGGCCTTTTCCGCGAGGTAACGGGTACCGTAAAGCCCGCCTTCTTCGTCGGCTTCGGCCACAAAGATGATGTCGCGGGCGAGGGGACGTTTCTGCCTGGCAATGTCCATCACCGCTTGTGCAAATACCGCCATTCCGCCCTTGAAATCGATCGCGCCGCGGCCGTAGACGTAGCCGTCGCGAATGATACCGGCGAATGGATCCAATGTCCATTTCTCGCGTTCCACTCCGACCACGTCTTCATGGCTCGCAATGAGCACCGGGCGCTTGCTGCCATCGCCGCGCCATCGCGCCACCAGGTGCGCTTTGCCGGCCTGGGGGGTAGGGATGATGTCAATCTCGAAGCCGAGTGGGGCGAGTTTCGCCTTCAGGAATTCCGCCAGTTTGCCTTCGTTGCCTGGGGGATTGCTGGTATCGATCCGGATTACGTCCGCGAGCAGGCGCGCGACATCGGGGACGGCATCCGGCGCGGGCGCCGCCGCACACGCCAACGAAAGACAGACCAGCCATGCAGGGAGCAGCTTCATGGTGGTCAATGTTAACAGACCTTGTCGACGATTTGGCGCGGACACTCGTGTCTGCAGCGCCGCGACTCATCTCGGCGGCTTTCCGGCCGGACTAGCGGATTCTCATAGATTTCGGTGGGCTCGAGGAGCCATGGGTACAGACAAGAGTGTCTGCGCCGCGCTAGTTCTTCGGCGTCGCCGGCTTCCGCTGGCCCCAGGTGGGCGGCGGAGGCTCGGTCGACAGGCGGTTGACCGGCTTCTCCTTGAGCATGCGCATGGCTTCGACCACTGCGCGTTCGAGTTGGGGGTCGTGG
This sequence comes from Bryobacteraceae bacterium, assembly GCA_035501495.1. Classification (GTDB taxonomy): domain Bacteria; phylum Acidobacteriota; class Terriglobia; order Bryobacterales; family Bryobacteraceae; genus JAIQFL01. The sequence continues at coordinate 27,692 of DATJWB010000232.1, forward strand.
CCGGCGATCACGTCTTTCGGCCAGTTCTCGACATCCACATCCGGAGGCGTGCCCTGGTTTTCGACTGCCCATTTCCCCTCGCGCGAGAAGAAGCCGCCGCGCGGCGCGATCATCGAACCGCCATCCACGAAAACGGGCGTGTCGGCCGTATGCACCAGACCGCCCCAAGTGCGCTTGCCGACCAGCAGACCGATTTTGCGGTAGTGGAACATCCAGGGCATGAAGTCGCCGCCGGAGCCGGCCATTTCATTGATGATCATCACCTTCGGTCCCCAGATGCCGGCCGAAGGGCTGGTGAACGGATAGCGGTCGCCGGCCACATTGTTGAAGTAGCCGTCGAAATCCCGCTGCAGGACGTCGATGATGTAGTCGGCCGCGGAGCCGCCGCCGTTGTAACGTTCATCCACCACCACTCCCTGCTTGTCCTGCTGCGCAAAGTAGTAGCGATTGAAGCTGGAGTATCCGGGCTGGCCCGTATTGGGCAGGTAAACATAGGCGATCTGGCCGTTGGAGAGTTTGTCCACCATGCGGCGGTTGGCTTCGACCCACGCGCGCGTGCGCAGACCCTGCTCGTTGGCGGTCGGCACGACCGTGATCTGGTGAGAACCATCCATCGTGGGCCGGCTGTTGACCGTGAGCACGGTCTGATGACTCGCAGTCCCGTCCAGAAGCCGGTAGATGTTGTCGGGCGCCTTCAAATCCATGCCGTTGATGGCGAGGATGAAGTCGCCGGTCTTGACGTCCACGCCGGGCGCGGCGAGGGGGGCATTCAAATCCGGATTCCAGCTCTCGTTGTCGTAGATGCGGGTGATTTTGTAGAAGCCGTTCTCGACAGCGAAGTCGGCGCCGAGCAATCCGCCTGGTGAAGGCGGCAAGGCGGGCATGTCGCCGCCGCGCACGTACGAGTGCCCGATCGCGATTTCGGAGCCCATCATGTCGAGCAGGTAGTTGAGGTCGGCGCGATGGTTGACGTAGGGCAGCAACTGGCCGTACATCTCCTTCATCTTGGGCCAGTCGGCGCCGTGCATGTTGGGGACATAAAGATAATCGCGCTGATTGCGCCAGCCTTCGTAGAAGATCTGCTTGAATTCCTCTTTGGGCTCGAGGTACATGCGTAGCGAGATGTTGAGGCGGCCCGTGCCTGCCTGCGGGACCGCACGGTCGGCATCCACCAGAAATATGGATGGGCCCGCGGGAGCGCCGGCCGCACCGCCGCCACGCCCGCCTCGTCCGCCGGCGCCGCCGCCCGCGCGGTAGACCAGCTTGTGTCCGTCGGCGCTCACATCGTAGGCAGCGACTCCGTTGGCGAACGGCGCGGCGCGCCTGTCGCTGATGCGATACCGCTGGAGGATCGCACCGCCGGGCCCTTCACCTCCGCCCGCACCGCCGCGACCGCCGCCTTCCGGAGTCTCGATGTAGTAGACGGTACCCGCGACACCGGCGTGGAGGCGCGAGTACTGGCGCGAGGGAAGGCCCGGCACCGCGATGATGCGCTGCTGAATGCCGTCGAAATCGACCTGCACGTTGACCGGCGTGCGCGGAGGCGCGGCCGTTGCTTGAGTTTCGCCTTCGCCTTGCGCTGCCGCTCCGTTACTGCCGCCACGCCCGCCGCGGCCACCACCGCCTCCGCCGCCCGTTGGCGCGCTGCCCACCCCCTTGTCCTCATCGCTTTCGGGAAGCAGCGGGCTGGGATCGCCTTTTTTGAGGATGGCCATGTAGAGACCGAAGGTCTCGTTGTGGTCGTAAGAGGTCATGTCCAGCCACTGCGAGCGGAGCCCGAAATCGGTGGA
>DATJWB010000233.1:0-12868 GCA_035501495.1 Bryobacteraceae bacterium
TCCCGCACGCGGATCCAGTCAGTTTTGTTTACGAGCTGGACACCACTACCCAACTCGACCGATCTCTTCACGACACCTGCATTCTCGCCCATTTTCATCCTCGTGGGTGAGCGGTCGCCGCTCATGGATGATTTGTTTTGCAGGTTAGGCGCAGTTGTGGCGCACGGGCGGACAATGGGAGGAATTCGGCGGGCAAAAATCAGCCGTTGGAGGCCACGGCAGCGGCGGGCACGGGTTTTCCGAGGCAGCACCGCTTGTGTTTTCTGCCGCTGCCGCAGGGGCAGAGGTCGTTGCGCCCGATCTTGGGCGGCCGCTGGCCGCCGGGGACAGGGGTCAGGGGCCGGGGGCCGGGGGTTAGTTCGCTTTCGGCTTGTGCAGGATTGTGCAGGTGCGCGGAATCGTCCGCAGATTCGGGTTCCGGTTCCGGATCGGCTTGTGCAAGATTGTGCAGGGCGCGGTGAATTTGCGGGGGAACCGGGACATCGTCGTACGAGGGAGTGCGGGAGACCCGGTCGAGGATGGCGAGAGCCGCTTTGAGGCGCACGCTGTCACGCGTGTCCGGGTTAGCGAGCAGGGCGCGGAGGGTTTCCATGGCGGTTTGGGCCAGGGCGTTGGTCTGGTCGTGCCAGAAACAGGCATTCTGGTATTGGGCCTGGGCCAGCGCCTTGCAGAAGACCGGGGAATTGAGCCAGTTTTGGACGGTGTTGCGGTGGACGCCGGCCGACTCGGCGGCGGTGGTATGGGTGGCGCCGTTAGCGATGTGCGCCAGCACGTGTTCCTGCGTAGCAGTCAGGATGGGAGAGGGAGATGACATAGAATGACTCCTACATCTCAGGACAGCATGGCGGCGGCGTGGGGTTCGGAGACGGGGGGTGTAAGTGGTTGGAAGGATGGGGTGAAAATCTATTGCGAAGGCCGTGAACGCCGTTTTCGGTGAACCCTAACCGCACCGATAATAAGCCGTCTAAATACCTGGATGTCTGAGTATATGTAGCAAGGAGACACGCTGGTATGCCCCTGTGGAGCCGATTCATTAACGCCGTGCGTGGACGGCGGCTCGATCGCGAGATTGATGAGGAGCTTGCGTCGCACCTGGCCGAGGCAGTGGAAGGCGGCCGCGATCCGGACGAGGCGCGGCGGGCGCTAGGCTCCGGGCTGCGCCTTCGCGAGGAGAGTCATGACATCCGCGTGCTGCCGTGGCTCGATTCCCTGCGCGCGGATCTCGTATTCGCGTGGCGGCAGGTGCGGAAGCAGAAGGCCGCGTCGGGGGCGGCGGTGCTGTCTTTGGGACTGGCGCTGGGCGCTTGCACGTCGCTATTCCGGCTGATCGACGCATTGCTTCTGCGGCCGCTGCCGGTGGCGCATCCGGAGGAGCTTTACGCTTTGTTCCGGCAGGGAATCGGCCCGGAGGGAAAGCCCCAGCACCACGATGGCTGGGCGTACCCCGATTTCCGCCTGATGCGCGCCGCGGTGAAGGGCGAGGCCGAATTGATTGCCGTTACTTATTCAGAACGGATGGACATAGCGTATGGGGCCGGTGAGGAAATCGAGAAGGCGCGAGTGCAGTATGTGTCGGGCTGGATGTTCTCGGATTTCGGCCTCAAGCCGGCGCTGGGACGCTTACTCACCGCAAACGACGATGTCCAGCCAGGATCGCATCCCTACGCGGTCATTTCGCACGACTACTGGACGAGGCGGTTCGGCGGGGACCACCACGTGATTGGCCGCACGATGGAATTTGCGGACCGGGTATACGAAATCGTGGGGGTCGGCCCGGAACACTTTACCGGGACCGAACCGGGCACGATGACGGACATCTTCGTGCCCACCATGATGCACGGTTCGGTGACGCGGGACGACTCGAATTGGTTCCGGACCCTGGCACGGATCCGGTCCGGGGTTGCGCTGGAGCCGCTTCGCGCGCGACTGGATGCGACCTCGCGGGCGTTCGAAACGGAGCGCTCCAAGGGTTTCCACAACCTGCCGCCAGAAAGGCTGGCCAATTTCCTGAATCAAACCCTGCTGCTGGAACCGGCGGCCAGGGGTCTTTCCGACATGCAGCAGGCTTACCGGCGCGCGTTAACGGCTTTGGCGGTTCTGGTTGGCCTGGTGCTGCTGATCGCGTGCGCGAATGTGGCAAACCTGATGACGGCGCAAGCGACGGCGAGGTCGCGGGAGATGGCGCTGCGGGTCTCGATCGGCGCAGGAAGGTGGCGCTTAGTGCAACTGGTGATGGCCGAGAGCGCGCTGCTGGCGCTTCTGGCAGCGAGCGCCGGCGCGGCGCTGGCGTGGTGGTCGGCGCCGTTTGTGGTGAGCAAGATCAATCCACCGGACAATCCGGCGCGTCTCGAACTGCCGGCGGACCCGGCGGTGCTCGGCTTCGGAGTGGCGTTGACCGTAATCGTGGCATTGCTGTTCGGACTGGCTCCCGCGCTGCGAGCTTCGGCGATCCAAACCGTCAGCGCGCTGAAGGGAGAGGAGCGGCGGTCACGGCAGCGGGTGATGCACGGGCTGATCGCGGCACAGGTGGCGTTCTGTTTTGTGGTGTTATTTGCGGCCAATCTGTGCGCGAACACGTTCCGGCAATTGTCGGAGGCCGCGACCGGATTCTCGACGGAGCGCCTGCTGGCGCTCGACGCCGTTACGACGCAACCGCGGCCGCCGGCTGCATGGGAGCAGGTTGCCGAACATCTGCGCGGGCTGCCGGGAGTAGAAAGGGTCGCGCTGGCGGACCGCGCCTTGATGGGCGGAAACTCGCGCAACAATTTCGTGTCAGTGAATGGTGTGCTGCATGGGGAGACGCTCACGTATTTCCGGTATGTGGGACCCGGCTGGATGGAGACGATGAAGATACCGCTTCGCGCCGGCCGGGACTTCCGCGCCGATGAGACCTCACCGGGTGTTGCGATCGTGAACGAGACATTCGCGAAGCAGTATTTCGGGGACGACAACCCAGTGGGGAAGTCTTTTGACCGAGGTGGGCCGATGCGCTATGAGATCGTGGGGGTGGCCCGGGACGCGGTCTATCGCGACGTGCGCGAGCCGATGCTGGCGGTAGCGTTCGTTCCGTTGCGAGCCCTGGATGCGGCGGGCGGATTACAGCCGATCCGCGAGGGGGCGTTCCTGGTTCGCACAACGAATGCGAACCCGTTGACTCTGGCGGCAACGCTGCGGAAAGAGGTGGCCCGGGTGGCGGCGGGTTTTCGGGTTACGGACGTACACACTCAATTGGAACTGGTGCAGGCGCACACGGTGCGGGAACGGCTGCTGGCGATGCTCGCGTCGTTCTTTGCGGTAGTGGCGCTTCTGCTGGCCGGGATCGGAATCTACGGCGTGCTGGATCATTCGGTGCTGCAGAGGCGGCGAGAAATCGGGATTCTGCTGGCCGTGGGTGTGCCGGCGGGGCGGGTGGCAGGTCGGGTAGTCGCGGAGGTTTTCGCGATGGTGGGCGCGGGAGCCGCGGTGGGGTCGGGACTGGGGCTGGCAGCGGCCCGCTATGTGGATACTCTGCTTTATGGGGTGAAGCCAACCGAACCGATGGTGCTTTTGGGAACCGCAATGACGATGCTGGCTGCAGCGGCAATCGCAGCGGTGGCACCGGCGGTGCGGGCAGTCAGGACCGATCCGATGACGGTTTTGAGGGTTGAATGAGGCTGGGCCGGCGCCGGTCAGGGAAGATCGAGGTCGAGCGCGAAGATGTCGGTTGTGCCGGCGTCGCGCAGGAGGAGCGGGGAATCGTCGGGAGCGAGTCCGGTCCAGTCGCCGAAACTATAAACAGGTTGGCGAAAGTCTTTCAGACTGACGACCTGCTCCAGCTTTCGATCACTGATGCGAACCCGGAAGATACCCAGGGGCTGCCCGGTCTGCGGGGAGGCTGAAAAGTAGACACAGTCGCTGTTATGCGACCACTCCGGCCAGGCGATACCGGGTTTGGCCAACAGTTCAGTCCACTTCCCGGTTTTTTTATCGAACAGCATCATCCGGTCCCCAGCGGGTGGAAAGGCGATGATGTAGCGCCCATCGGGCGACCAGCGCGGGGACCACAAGCCCTCGGAGCCCGGGACGGTCGAAAGCGCGTGCGTGCGCAGGTCCAGGATTTCCAAGTCCAGTTTGCCTCGGCCTTCGGGTACGTCATTGGGGTGACGCCCAAAAAGAAGGGAGTTGCCGTCCGGCGACCAGTTGGGATCGGCGCCGTGTTGATCTGGCGGAAGGGGCTGCTCCAGTGCGCCGCCATTCACCGGCACGACATAGACATCCCAGGCGCCGCGGGGATGCTGCGCCATGAACGCGATCCTGGTGCCATCAGGAGACCAGCGCGGCTGGGTGGCATACAGCGGCGGGAAGCTCAACTGCAGGCGTTCGGAGCCATCCGGGCGGCTTCGAAAAAGTGTCCCGTCAGGGAAGGAAAGATAAGTGACCCAATTCCGATCCGGGGAGAGCTTCACACCGGTGGCTGAAGTTCCCGAAGGATAGGGCACGAACTGGTGTGACTGCAGGTCGTAGCGTACAAGCTCGCCGCGCGGCTGGAAGGTGGCAGCGAACAGTTTCTTCCCGTCAAGGGTGGGGAGCAGGCCGAAGACATTCGAAGGCCCGGTGGTCAACTGCACGGGTTCGCGGCTGACCTTGCGGAAAAGGCTCGACGCTTCGCGGACCGCCCAGACGTTCACGATCGAGGAACGGCTGCGGTTGAAGAAGAAATACTTGCCATCGGGCGCCCACGAGCCAAAATAGGCGTCGGCAAAGACGCGGCGTAGATGACTCCCGTCGGCGGAAGCCTCCCAAATCGAAGCGGCGTTGTCCGCGGAGTAGACGGTGAATCGGAGGCGGCTTCCGTCGGGCGACCAGCGCAGGTGAGACGGCATTTCGCCGTTGCCCAGCGAGACGAAGGACTTCGACTCGGCGCCGTCAACCTTCACTCGATCAATGCTGTTGCCGTACGTGTAGAAAACCTCTTTCCCATCGCGAGACCAAGCGCCAAAGCCGGCAAGAACGTTGCCTACGCGGCGGGGGGAGCCTCCGAGCTCGGGTAAGATCCACAGCGGACAAGCGCCCATGCCATTGCGCAAGTCGGGACAGGCCAGAACCAGAAGTTCGTTGAGGGCCGGTGAGACGTCCACGAGGAACGGGTTCGGGAGTGACGTTCGCAAAGGGACCGAATCGCCGCCAGCCGCCGGCACCTCCCAGAGTGAGCAACCGGACGCGGCACAGGAGGAATAATAGAGCCTCGAGCCGTCGGTGGCGGCCACTCGCTTATCGCGCCCGTCAGCAGTGACGCGAATCGATCCGGTGACTTTCGGCGGCGGCACCGCGGGCCTAAGCAAGTAAGCGAGCACCAGGGCGACGATGAGGGCAGCCAGAGCGACGGCTCGTCGCAACAGCTTGGGCCGCGCGGAGACGGCTCGTGGCGTAGGGGCCGCCGGGGCCGTGGGAGCGGTGGCCACGGTCACAGCAGATCCACCCGAGGCGGTGTCGCGCTGCAGGCGCTTGAGGTCCGCGCGCAGCTCGGATGCCGACTGGTAGCGCAGGTCCCGATCCTTTTCGAGCGCTTTATTGATGATGCGCTCCAGTTCAGCGGGGACGTCCGGGTTCAGGCGAACAGGCGAGACGACGGCGCCGTGGAGGATGGCGTCGAAGACCGCGGCCGAAGTTGTGCCCGAGAAGGCCTGCCGCCCGGTGGCGGCCTCATAGAGCACGACACCGAGGCTGAACAGATCCGTGCGGGGATCGAGGTCCTTACCCAGCGCCTGCTCGGGCGACATGTAGGCGACGGTGCCGATGGCCGTGCCGGGGTCGGTGAGATTCGCCGCGGCGACGGTGAGCGTGTCGAGCTCGTGCAGCGGTGTCGCGGTGAGGGTTGCGCCTAGGGCGGCGTCCGTTGCGGACTTTGACTTGGCGAGGCCGAAATCCAGAATCTTGGCCTGCCCGCGGGGGGTTACGAAGATGTTCGCGGGCTTGATGTCCCGATGGGTGATGCCTTTCGCGTGCGCGGCATCCAGAGCGTCGGCAATTTGTGCGGCGAGATCGAGCAGCGTGCCGATGGGCAGGGCGTGGCGTTCGATGAGTTGCTTAAGGGTGGAGCCTTCCAGCAGCTCCATGGCGATGAAGGGCCGGCCCTCGTAGTCGCCGACGTCGTAAACGGTGCAGATGTTGGGGTGATTCAGGCCGGAAGCGGCGCGAGCCTCGCGCTGGAAGCGTTCGTGGGCGTGAGAAGCCGGCGAGGACCCTGGGGCAGGCGCGTCCGTTTCCGGCAGGAACTTGAGGGCGACGAAGCGGTGGAGCCGGGTGTCCTCGGCCTTGTAGACGATGCCCATGCCGCCGGCGCCGAGTTTCTCGAGGATGTGGTAGTGGGAGACCGTTTGTCCGATCATGCCGGCCGGGGGATGCAAGCCCAAGGATAAGGTTACTGCGAGGGCCGAGTCAATGAGGATGGTCAGCGGCGACAGCGCGCTTCGCGCGGAGGCGGCCTGGGAGGCCGCCGCAGGCAGGGTGCCTGCCCCACGACGTCCTGTTGTGTTTTCATATTGAAGTGTCCGTTTCCACTTTCAGCTTTCCCACGACAATTCTGTTTGGCGCCGGCGCGGTGGCTCATCTGCCGGAGGAACTGGCGCGGCGGGGTATGTCGCAGCCGCTGCTGGTGACCGATGCGGGCCTGGCGCGGACTCCCGTGTTCGAGCGAATCACGGGGTTGATCCCGCGGGCGCCGGTTTTTACGGAAGTCGAGCCTAATCCCACGGAGCGCAATGTGCTGGCGGGCGTGGCGGCTTACCAGCAGCACCGCTGCAACGGGATCGTAGGGCTGGGGGGGGGATCGCCGCTGGACGCGGCCAAGGCCATCCGGCTGAAGATTACGCACGAACTGCCACTGGCGGAATACGACGATCTGCGCGACGGCGCGCGGCTGATCTCGGCGCACGTGCCGCCGTACATCGCCATCGCGACCACGTCGGGGACGGGTAGTGAAGTATCGCGCTCGACGGTGATCACGCTGACGGAGACGAATCGGAAGACGGTGGTTTTCAGCCCGCACCTGATTCCGACGCTGGCCATCGCCGATCCCGAGCTGACGCTGGACCTGCCACCGCATCTGACGGCGGGCACGGGGATGGACGCGTTCACGCACAACGTGGAGGCGTACATTTCGAAGGGCTATCAACCGGTGTGCGACGCGATCGCGCTTTCGGGCACGCGGATGGTGTGGGAGAGCCTGCCGCGGGCGATGGCGAATCCGCGCGACATGGAAGCGCGCTCGGCGATGATGATGGCTTCGATGATGGGCGCCATCGCGTTTCAGAAGGGGTTGGGCGCGGCGCATTCATTGGCGCATCCGCTGTCGTCGGAATGCGGCATGCATCACGGAACTGCGAACGCGGTGGTGCTGCCGTTCGTGCTGGAGTTCAACCGGCAGGCGGCGGCCGACAGGATGCGCGACTTGGCGGCGCAGTGCGGCGGCGGCGAGATAGCCGACCAGGTGCGGGAGTTGAACCACCGGGTGGGGATTGCGCCGCGCTTGCGCGAGTACGGCGTGGCCGAGAACTCGCTGCCCGCGCTGGCTGCGAAAGCCATCCAGGATGGCTGCCATCAGCTCAATCCGCGGCCTTGCACGCAGGACGATTTGCTGGGGATGTATCGCACTGCGTGGTAGGGCTCGGCACTACGCGATCGACGGGTGCTTTCCGCCGAAGCCGGTGGCCTGTTCGAACGCGTGCGCCAGTTGCAGCACCGCGAAGTCTTCGTTGTCGCGGCCAACGATTTGGATTCCGACCGGAAGCCCCTCGGGCGTGAAGCCAGCCGGTACGGAAGCCGCCGGATTGCCGGTTGCCGAGATGTACCAGCAGGACTTCATCCAATTGATATAGTTGGTAAATCTCACTCCGGCAATTTCGGCCGGGTAGGGTGTGGCTACATCGAAAGGCGGCAATTGCGTGGTGGGCAGTACGAAGTATTCATACTTTTCGAGGAACGCCTGGAAAGCGCGCCAGACCTGCCCATGGGCCACTTCAGCGCGTGCGAGTTCCGTGCCGGTGAGCCGCAGTCCCTCTTCGATTTCAGCCTTGAGAGTGTCCTTGAAAGCATCGGGGTGCTCTCGCAGCAGCGTCCCGTAAGCGTTCGCGGAGTTCCATGCGCGCAACACGCGAAAGCTGATTTCGGCGGGCGCAAAGTCCGGCTCAGCCTGTTCGACAATGCAGCCCAGCGATTCAAACGTGGCGCGCTGGCCATCCACGACGGCACGTACACGCGGGTCAAAGGGAACTCCGCCGAGATCTTTGAACCAGGCAATCCGGACGCTTTTGAAGCCGCGGGCTAGCGGGCGGGCAAAGACCGCTCCCGGCTCACGAATCGAGAGCGGCGCGCGCGGATCGGGACCTGCGATGGCGCTCAGCACGAAGGCCAGGTCCGCGACGGAGCGGCCAAGGCATCCCGAGGTGCTCAGCGTCGACCAGGCGAAGGCAGCTTGCGGGTCCGGCACGCGGCCTACCGTGGGACGGAAGCCGACCACATTGCAGAAAGCAGCGGGATTGCGCAGAGACCCTCCCATATCGCTGCCATCGGCCACCGGCACAAGGCCGCAGGCGAGAGCCACCGCCGCGCCACCCGACGATCCGCCGCACGTTTTGGTCAGATCCCACGGGTTGAGGGTCGCACCGAAGACGGTGTTGAATGTCTGCGACCCGGCCCCGAATTCCGGCGTATTGGTCTTGCCCAAGGTGATGGCGCCGGCGGCCTGCAGGCGATCGACAACCAGGTCGTTCTCCGTGGGAATGTAGTCCCGATAGAGAGGCGATCCAAAGGTTGTGCGGATACCGCGCGCCAGCCGGAGGTCCTTGTGGGCGGCCGGCAAACCGTGAAGCGGTCCCAATTCGGCGCCGCGGGCCTGCAGTTCGTCGGCGCGGGCGGCGGCTTTCTCAGCCATCTCCGGCACCAGGGTTACGATGGCGTTGACCTTGGGGTTGACTCGCTCAATCTGCTTCAGGTGCGCGGCGAGGGCCTCACGCGCGGACAACTTTTTGGCGCGGATCAGGCGCGCCATCTCGACGGCACTCATCCAGTGAACTGAAGATGCCGGGGAGCCGGCCGCCGCTTGGTTGTCGAAAGCAGATGCAGCGGTCATGCCCAGCAGAACCATGCGGCGGGTCACCGAGATATGCCCGCCGTCCACTCCACAGCTTGCGCCAGGAGTTTCCGGAATTCGGGACACTGCAGGTTCGGATTGGGCTCGTTTTGCCAAGTGTGCCCGAGCATCGTCGTATATACGCGGCCCTTGCCGTAAGTGCGCACCCAATCCATGGGTTCGTTCTGTTGCGAGATCTCCGAAGCCGCATAGGTCAGGATGGTCAAGCCTTCCGCCGGTCCATGCTGCCCGTGCGTGAGTTGCTCGGAGGGCTGCAGCCAAACGCGCGGCAAGCCTTGCGTGATGGCATGGCGGGGATCGAGGACATGGACTTCGAAGTCGTGCCGTGGGCCATGACCGGGATCGAGTCCGGTTCCCGCAGGCACGCGCACGACGGCGCCGCAGGCGGAAACCATCAGGCCAGGACCGAAACTCTTCTCGCGCCAACCCAGGCCGATCATGTCGTTGTAGGCGCGCCACTTGAGGAAGGCGTTGTTCGCGGCGTGGTAGATCACGAGCCCGCCACCGCCGCGGACGTATTGCTCGAGCGCCTGTTCCACACGGGCAGGCCAGCGGATGCCTGCCGGAGTATGCCCGCCATTGAAGTTATTGACGACCGCCCGATATTGGCGGAAATCCGGATGCCAGGCGTCCCAAGCGGAGGGTGCGGCGTCCGCCGCGGGTGTGGTTGAGACATCTACGGTGAATCGTCCGCTGGCTATGAGAATCGCCTTTAACTCTCGCGTAGCAGTGCGCCAATCGTGGTTGCTGATTCCGTCGACGATCAGGATTGGCGCTTTTTCCTGGGCCAGCAGCGGAAGCGCGAGCACAAGAGAAACCAGAGGCAGCAGGCGGGAGCCGGACATTATTCCTGGTTGAATCCCTTAGCCAGGCGGAAGGACTCCACATAATGGCCGTCTTTCTTGCGGGCCAAGCTGCGCAGCTCTGCCTTGGTCTTTTCCAGGACCTCCTTGTCCCAGTCGGGGCGGTAGTGATGAATGGACGGCTCCCACTGGCTCACGTGGGCGAGGGCGGCATCGATTTTCGTCTCGGCTACGCTATCGATGTTTACCCAGTAGTTGGCGTCCTTTTCGGTCACGTAGTAGTAATACTCTTGCGGGACGAGCCAGGGCTGCAGGCCTTCGTGCAGCAGTTGATTGGGAAAGTAGAGATGCCACTCGGCCGCGCGGATGGCGTCGATGGTGTTGTTGGCGGCCATGCGGTGATCGGTCTTGTGCCAGCGGACGTATTCGGTGCCGGGATCGATGGAGAGCACCACATCGGGCCGGATCTGGCGGATGATGCGGGTGACCTCTTCCACCAGATCGCGGGTATTGGCGTATTCGAGCATACCGTCGTGATATTCGAGCCACTGAATATTTTCCTTGGGGATGCCGATGATACGGCAGGCCTCCTCTTCTTCGTGCATGCGGATACGCGCCAGGCGCTCGCTGGTCATCTCGGGATCGTAGGAACCCTTGTCGTCGTTGGTGTAGATGACGATGCGGATGCGGTTGCCGCCTTTGGCAAGCAGCGCCAGGGTTCCGGCGCAACAGAAGGTGTCGTCGTCGGGATGTGGCGTGAAGATGAGGATGGTCTTGCCGCGAAGCTCTTCCAGGCGTCCGGGAGACTGAGGGAAGAGCGGCAGGGCAGCAGCGATCAGCAGAAGCAGGAGGTTTCGTGGCATAAGAGACTCAACACATATTACTATTAGGGATGCAGTGCAGACAGGCTCACTCTCTGAACAGCCGGAAATAGGGATTCCCATAATGCTGGTAAGCTCCCCAGGTGTGCCGCGCCAGGCCTTCACCCACGATGCTTTGGCGGGCGGAGCGCAGAGCGCGCCACATCACATCGGGCTGGCTTTCCAGCCCGAGGAGGGACGAGTAGAGGCTCAAGGCGAACTGGCAGGCATCATCGTCGCCGATGGGCCAGGCCGTACACACGAAGTTGGCGACACCGCGGGCAAAAAAGGCTTCGGCGAAAGTGGGGGCCAGCTCGTGCGAAGCCTTATCCGCGCGTGAGGGCAGCACGCCGGATTCACAGGCGTTGGAGAAGATGAATTTGGGCACGCGGTCCACGCGCTGCAGGTCGTCGGCAGTGAGCCTGTCTCCGCCGGAGAAGAGATAGCCGGAATTGGCCGGATGATCGCGGTCGAATAAACAGTGGCCGGCGTAATGCAGGATGTCGTAGGGCTCGCTGGTATTGATTTCCAGCAGGACGTTGAGCAGGGTGGCGTCCGCCGGACCTACCAGGCTGGTGCAGCAAACGTATTCCTTGCGGCCGCTTTTGGCCTTGGCTTGGTTGACGCGCTGGAAGAGATCGAGAAGCTGACCGGCTTCATGCTGCGCGCCGGGAAGGGGATGTTCCCGGCAGGTATCGGCGACCAGCAACACGCGCAGGTTTCGGGCGGCCGGCGGAGGCGGTTCGGGAGGGGGGGCCAGGACGGTGCGCAATTGGCGCGTCACGCCGCGCAGCAATCCCAGATAGGGCTGGTCGGCCATGTCGCCCATGTCGCCGGTGGCGGCTTCGGGCCGCAAGGCAGCCAGTTCCCAAGGAACCTGCGCGGCGGCATTGTTGCAACTGAGCACAATGGGAATGCTGCCAGTAAGGCCGCCTCGAATATCTTGCGGGAAGAGATACATCAGGAGGTACTGGCCCAACTGCAGGCGGCGCCTGGGGTCAGTCTCTTCGATCAATTGGCGGCTGTGGTCAAGCAGGCGGGCCGAGTTGAGACGAACATCGCGTTCGGGAACAGACGCGCTGTTGGTGAAGGCGGCAATGCGTAGCGAATCGGCGTCCATCTCCAACGCAATCCGGACCGGTTCGGCGCCGCGCGTATCCGCGCTTTCGACTTTGGCTGGGGTCTGCAGGCTATCCGGGATATCGGTTTCGATCGTGAATCCCCGCCGGGTCCACGAGGCAGCCTCCATCTCGAGGGCGTGGGCGATGTCCAGGGCGGTGTCCCGCCGGCGGGCAACCAGGGTGACCTGTTTGAGGCAGGGCGCATTGGCTTGCACAGCTTCCGTCAGAGTGCGCTGCAAGCCAATCAGGAACGCATGCAAGGCGTCCGCCACGCCCAGGTTGTCGCGGCTGGCGCCGATGAGGACGCTGGCCAGATGCTGCTTTCCAAGCTGAGCCAGTGAGTAGGTCAACTCGCGCACGACCACCGCCAACTCCGGTATGCCGAACGTGCCAATCTGGCCCATGCCCATGATGGCCAAAAGCACGTGTTCATGCTCAGGCCGCGGGTCGGGAAGGAAGAAGGGCTGCCCAAGGGTGCCGCGCAGAATGCCCCGCTCGTGAAACTCCACCAGGACCGTGCAGGAGGGGTCGGGGCTGCGGACCCAGAAAGGCGAGACGGCGCGATCCAAGACCCATTCGGCGCCCGAGGGCCGCACACCAATATAGTGACCGACTGCAATAGCATCGATGGGCAGCGTACCGCCGGCATTAAGGGCGAGGTTCTCGATGCCGTCCATCCGGACCGCCGCCCGCACCGAGACGGGGACGACGGCCGGGGCTTGGGCGGGCCCGGCCACCACGGGAGGCTGGGGGGAATCCGGCGCAGTGGTCAGGCCGCGCCCCAGAGTCGCGTGGGTGAGCAACAGATCCGCGAGCGCCTGCTCTTCGGGGGTGATGACATTTTTGTTCACTTCGCCCCGGCTCTGAAGGCGGCTGACCAGCACAAGCGCCTGGTCTTGGCGGTCGCGCCGCCGGTTGGCTTCTGAGACTTGCAGCGCAGCTTGATCTTCCGCC
>DATJWB010000234.1:0-29448 GCA_035501495.1 Bryobacteraceae bacterium
CGGGCTGGCGCGCTGCACGCGCTCGAACAGTTCCGACGCCCTGCCGGAGTAGGGCGTGCTGAAGGTCTGGCGGAGAACCACTTCGTAATAGTCGCCGCGGCGCATGCCCTCGCGTACGCGATCCACATTGGCCATGTACTCTTCCGGAGCATGGTCGGAGACAATCGGGCCAGGCGGGGCCGGCACTGGCGCGATAACGTGCGCTCCGTCCCGCGCCAATCCCCGGGTGGACAGGCCTTCGCGGGAGAATTCGTATTGGAAGCGCTCCACCTGCTCGCGTTTGCGGTCCATGAACCAGATGTCGTCGCAAAGAAACAGGTGCAAATCCTTGTGGCCGGTACGCGGCAGCCGCTTCTCGATGGGTTCGAACTGAAACAGCAGGTCGTAGCCGAACGCGCCTACCAGGCCGAGGCGCGATTCCTCTTCGCCGCGGAACTCCTCGATCAGCGCGCGCAGGACGGAGAACGCGGACGGCTGCTTGCTGCGTTCCTCCTCGGAGAAGAGTGCGGGCAGTGGCTTCAGGCGCCCGGCCAACTCCCCGCCTCGCAACGCGAATTCTTCCCAGTGCGGATGGGACGCCAGCACCGGCTCGAGCAGTTGGACGAGCTTCTCACCGCGCGCATTCAGGGGCCGTAGCTGGACGTCCCGATCAAGGGCGATGATTTCGAGGGGCGGGCAGGTGGAGGCGATGTCCCAGCGCGAGTACCTGCCAGGGTACTCGTACCCCGATGAGAGGTAAATCCCACGGTGCTGGTCGAGGTCGTGCAGAAGGTGTTTCAGTCCCTTCCGATAGTCGTCCGTCGAGACGGTGCGCGTGACCTGGATCCCGTGGGGGGTGATGTAGCGGTAGTCGCCCATAGCAGAAGCCCCTTCGCGGATGATTCAGCATACCACGCAAAGGTGGGGCTTAATGGAAGGCGAAAAACTGCCGCACCAAGATGAAGAATACCGGGGCGGCAAAGCATAGCGAGTCGATGCGGTCAAGCACCCCGCCATGGCCTTTCACGATGGTGCCGAAGTCTTTGATTCCGCGCCGCCGCTTGATCGCCGACATCGTCAGGCCGCCGGCAAAACCCGCGAGCGTAATCGCGGCACAAATCGCGGGGGCTTGCCAGGCCGTGAACGGTGTCGCGCGGAATAGCGCCGTCCCAAGAGCCGTAGCGCTCGAGACCCCGCCGAGAAGGCCCTCCCAGGTTTTGTTCGGGCTGATGTGTGGGGCGATCAGGTGCCGGCCCAGAAGCTTCCCCCAGATGTATTGCAGGATATCGCTGCTCTCGACTACCAGGAGCAAGTAGTAGAGCAATGTGGGGCCCCTCCCGCCGTAGCCGGGGATATCCAGTGTCAAGAGGGCGGGAGCGAAGCTCATGCACCAGGTCGCGAACATCAGCCCCCAGCATTCCCTGGCGGGAAGGAAGCACGCGACGAGTGGGATGAGAACGGGAAAAACTCCGCGCCAGGGAGTCAGAAGAAGGCCATACTGCGCGATCGTGAGAACGAACAACGGGATGTGAGCAGCCTTGGGGCCTCCCACGAACTCCGCGAGTGCCTTCGATGAGAATAGTGCGAAGAGCACGCAGACCGCGCCTGTCCCGATCATCAGTGCCGTTCCGGTCACGACGCAGAGGACCCACCACGCAGCGATTCGCTCGTTGATATTCGCGGCGCTGGAACTCCCGGTGCGCTTCAGGACCTGGCCTGCTGCCGTGCCTGCGATCAGCGCTGCCAGGGTGCCTGCCAGCAACTGCGGCAGGGTCAACATCGCTTCAACTGCCGCACGATTCGGCGTAGCCGTAAGGCGCCGGTCAGCAGCGATCCGGCAATAACAACCGCCAATCCCGCCGCCAGAACGCGAGCATCGAAGGGCGCGAGAACACAAGCCGCCACCATGACGCCCATACGCTGTGGCTTCGCCATGGGACCGCGAAAGTCCTGCTGCAACCCCAGCGAGCCTCCCAGGATTCGGACGTAAGCTGTCAGAATGGCGAGCAGCGCCGCCGTCCAGCCCAGTTCGCGAGCATACGCGGGCCATGGAGTCGAATATCCCGCGGCGCAAAGAATCAGGGCATCGGAAATGCGGTCCGGTAAATCGTTATAGATTTCGCCGGCAGGCGAGCCCAGCCCACCTTCGATGGCCACCATGCCATCCATCAGATTGCATAACAACCGGAGCAAGATGAGGAGCGCGGCAAGCGGATACCACGCGCGCAGCAGGCAAAACCCGGCCGTTGCCGCCGCGGCGAGGCTCGCGAGCGAGATCCAGTTGGGCCGCATCCCGGCGCGTGCCAGCAGGCGGGCCAGCCAGGAGGCCCAAGCCGTATTGCGCGATCGGAGCGGACGGCGATTCTGCCGCGCGGCGGCCATCTTACCGCTTCAGCCCTGCCCGCCAGTTGAGCACCACAGTCATTGGTAGTGTGTTGCCGGCTTCGTTACGAACAATCGCCAGGAATCGGCCGTCGGAGGTTACCACGAACGCATTTCGTCCTGTGGAAACGAACGGCGCTTCGAAGAGCATCTTGGGAATCCCGGCTTCCAACCTGTCGCCGGCAGCCTGCACGCTCACGGCCATGAGCCTGGTCGTGCCTTCGATGTAATACAGCTCCTTGCCGTCGCGGCTCCACTGCGGCTCTCTCCCGGTGGCGTTCGAGATCTGCCATTTCCCGCCTGTAGGCGGGAAGCTCTGCACATAGATCTCGTCTTTGCCGGACTCGACGGAATGATAGACGATCCACTTCCCGTTGGGTGACACCTGCGCCATATCTTGAACGAAAGAACTCTGCAGGACTGGAAATGGCTTCCGCTCACCGCTGAGAGGCAGCCCGTAAACACCGCGGCTCGCGCCCTGAGAGGTGGAATTGAAGATGAGGTACTTACCGTCCCTGGTCCAATCCTCGATGTTGGATTCGATGCCGAGCGTCAGGAGGAACTCATCGGACCCGGTGCCGCTGGCTGCTTTGAGGAATATGTCGCGAGGGCCCCGGCGAGTGGACGTGAAGGCAATCTGGCGGCCATCCGGCGACCATGCCGGGTTGAAATCCTCTGCGGGATCGAACGTCAGACGGCTCCTGGTCCCACGCACCAGATCCCAGAGCCAGATGTCGCGGGTCTTCGCCACAGGGTCCCGGATACACACAGCCAGGGTTCGGCCGTCGGGCGAAAGGCAGGGATTGGTGAAATCCGCCGGATCGCCCAAGAGCGCGCTGCGGTTTCCGTTCCGGTCGTACCAGGCGAGGCGCGTGGGAGCGATCCCTTCGCCGGTGCGGAGGGCAAGGGTACCGGTGCGCGCCGAAAAGGGCCCGCCGGGGATCGCTCCACCGTATAGATATGCCTGCTCGACCAACGGAACCGCCTCACCAGTAACTCGCAACCGCCCCGCATCGAAGGGTTGGGCCACCACTGTGTTGGAACGAATGAACAACAGCATTCCGTCGTCGTACTGAACGTTGGTCTCATCTTCCAGAATCCTGAACGTCTTGGGCGAGTCGAGGGATCCCGCATAGACACCGCGAACGTCCGGTCTGGTGGCGGTGATGGTGAAGAGGAAGTGGTTACCGTCGGGCAGAAAAACGGGAAACATGTGGCCTATCTCCCCGCGCAAGGCGTCCAGCCTGGTTACTGGAGTGGGTGTGCCTCCCGCGGCGTTGACGCGGAGTATCGGGCCGGATACACCTGCGGGATAAAGGATCACGCCATCCCGGCTCCAGGTTCCACCCGGACCCGTCGGCGGATCGCAAATGGCCGTCTGCAGACCGCCGGCGATATCCAATTTTCGAAGCCTGCCCTCGATGGTGGCTGCGACGTAGCGGCCATCCGGCGACCAGAAGGGACTGTAAATGGGCTGATTGCTCTTGAGCAGCACCCGGGGCACGGTGCTATCGAGTGAGCGCAGGTAGAGCGCGGTGCCCTGCGAAGTCTCGGCTGCGAAAACCAGCTTGGTGCCATCGGGAGACACTGATGGTGAATCAAACACATATCGGAAGATTGTCTGTTCGGGCAGAGGCGCGAGGAAGCGCGCCATCCGTTCCTCTTTTGGGCTCTCGCGCAGGTGGAATCCCAACAGCCCCACAAAAGCAGAGGCGAAAACGGCGGCCGCAATCCAAGCCACTGACAACTGGCGACGGCGTGGCCTGGCACTGGACGGCGCGGCTGCCGCTTGTGAACCGCTTTCGCTGATCCAGCGAATCTCGCTGACCAGGTCGCGCACACTCTGCCAACGTTGGCCGGGATCCTTCGCGAGGCACTTTCGCACCAGCCGATCGAGGGCGGGCGGAGCAAGCGGCTGCACGGACGAGACCGGCGGCGGATCGGTGGACATGATGGCCGAGATCAGCATGGCCTGGCTCTTGCCATCGAAAGCTCTTCGCCCCGCAAGCATCTCGAAAAGCACGGCTCCGAAGGCGAAGATGTCGGCGCGGTGATCGGCCTCGGCGCCCTCCAATTGCTCCGGGGCCATGTACTGGAAGGTGCCGACGATGGAGCCTTCTTGCGTGAGGTCTTGCGCGACGGTAGGGAGCGAGGTTTGCGAGCCGGCCGAGATGGGAGTCTGCACCATCCTGGCGAGACCGAAATCGAGCAGTTTGACCGTGTTGCCGCCTTTGGCTCCGGTGAGCATAATGTTCCCGGGCTTGAGGTCGCGATGCACGATACCGCGAGTGTGAGCCTGGTCGAGCGCTTCGCCGATTTGGATGGCGATCTGGCAGGCGTCCGCGATGGACAATGGTGCGCGCTCGATCCGGCTGGCCAGGGTTTCGCCTTCCAGATACTCCATCACGAGGAACGGCTTGCCGGATTCGGTTCCGATGTCGTGCAGGGTGCAGATGTTGGGGTGGTTGAGAGCAGAAACGGCGCGCGCTTCGCGTTCGAATCGCTGCAGGACGTCGGGGCGGGCGCTAAGGTCCTGGGGAAGAACCTTAAGGGCGACAGTCCGCTCGAGGCGGGTATCGCGAGCACGATAAACTTCGCCCATGCCGCCCACACCCAGCGGCGCGATTACCTGGTAGGGCCCCAGTCTCTCCCCGCTCTGCAGCATCTTGTCATGATACCTGCTCGATGCCAAGAGCGGGCCGTGACTGCTGACTGTTATAGCCTCAGCCCCTTCAGATACTCGCGGAACGGTCCGCCCAGATCGTGGCGGCGCAATGCATACTCCACGGTAGCCTTGAGGAAACCGAGCTTGTCCCCGGCGTCGTAGCGGATGCCTTCGAACCGGTATGCGTAGACCGGGCGGCTGCGCAGCATATGTTTCAGCGCGTCGGTAAGTTGAATCTCGCCGCCCGAGCCGGGGTCGATAGCCTGCAGCGAACCGAAGATTTCCGGCGTCAGCACGTAGCGGCCGATGATGGCAAGGTTTGACGGAGCCTCGGATTGCTTTGGCTTTTCCACCAGGTTTCGAATGCGGAAGAGCCGGTCATTAGAGCCGTTGTGCGAGACGGGCTCGGCATCGATCGCGCCATAAGACGAGATGGTGTCGGCCGGCACCTCCATCACCGCCAGTACCGGCGCTCCGAAAAAGCCGTGAATATCGAGGAGCTGCCGGAGGCAGGGCGTCTCGGCTTCAATCACGTCGTCCGCCAGCACCACGGCGAAGGGTTCCTCGCCCACCATTTCCATGGTCCGCAGCACCGCGTGCCCCAGCCCCAAGGCCTCCTTCTGCCGCACGTAGGAAACGTTGATCATGTCCGAGATATTGTGGACGATCGCCAGCAGTTCCTTCTTGCTACGCGATTCCAGCAGGTATTCCAGTTCGAAGCTGACGTCGAAGTGGTCTTCAATGGCCGTCTTGCCCCGGCCGGTGACAATGATGATGTTCTGAATGCCCGAATGGAGCGCTTCCTCCACGCCGTACTGGATAATCGGCTTGTCCACGATCGGCAACATCTCTTTGGGCTGAGCCTTGGTGGCAGGAAGAAACCGGGTGCCCAGCCCGGCGGCGGGGAAGACGGCTTTGCGAACTTTGGCAGGCATCCTATACAGTTTGGTGCCCCGCTGGGGAATTCGCAACTTTGTGGATTCCCGAATTGTATTTCCGATTCTGCTGTGCTATGTATAGGTACCTAGGAAAATAACAGCATGGCATACGTAATCGCTGAACCCTGTATTGGCACTAAAGATACCGCCTGCGTCGACGCTTGCCCGGTCGATTGCATCCACCCAAAGAAGGACGAGCCGGCCCACGCGGACTCGGAGATGCTTTATATCGATCCTGTAGAATGCATCGATTGCGGCGCCTGCGTCCCTGTGTGCCCGGTATCGGCCATCTTCGCTCTGGATGATCTGCCGGAGAAGTGGGGGCATTTCACTGCGAAAAACGCGGCCTATTACGGTAAGTAAAACCGGTCGATCTGACGCTTGGGGGCACGCTTCAGAGTGCCCTCCGGCGTCAGTCTACGGCCGGTAAACCGCGCACGCGGTGTCGGTCTCCCAAAGCCGGATCGCCCCGACCCGCACCCCCTGCCGCGTTTTCAGACCTTCGCACACCTCGTCGTAAATGTACTTGGCCATATTCTCGGCCGAAGGATTCAGCACATCGAAGGGTGGAAACTCGTTCAGCCACTGATGGTCCATGCGGTCCAGGACGCTGTGCACCACCTTTTTCAACTCCACGAAATCCACCAGCAGTCCGACCGAGTCCAGTTCGGTGCCTTCCACCGTGACCTGGCAGCGGTAGTTGTGGCCGTGCACATTCTCGCACTTCCCGCGATAGTTCCGCAGAGCGTGGCCCGCGGCGAATGTCTCTTCAATCGTGACTTCAAACATCGAAAAACTTCTCCACGTCCTCCAGGCGGGTGGTGAATCCGTAATCCGGCAGGCTGTCGAAGAACACCTGCCCGTACCGCTGCTTGGTGATTCGGTTGTCCAGCATCACCAGCACGCCGCGGTCGGACTTGCTCCGGATCAGCCGTCCGAACCCTTGCTTCAATGCGATGGCGGCTTGCGGGATCTGGTAATCGTAAAACGGATTTCCCCCGGCATTGCGGATGCTCTCGATCCGCGCGTTCACTACCGGATCGTTGGGCACCGCAAACGGCAGCTTATCTATGATAACGCAGCTCAACTGCTCGCCCGGCACGTCCACGCCCTGCCAGAAGGATGACGTGGCAAAGAGCACGCAGTTGGGAGTCGAGCGGAACTCCTCCAGGAGAGCGCCTCGCGGGCCGGTGCCTTGCAACAGAGTGGGGTATTCGATTTCGAGCGAGACTTTGTCGAACACCAGGCGCATCTGCTGGTAGCTGGTGAACAGCACGAAGGCCCGCCCCCGGCTGTGCTTCAGAATCCGCACCACCTCCTCGGCGGCCAACTTGGCAAAAGCGGGATTGCGCGGCTCGGGAAGCTTCTGCGGCACGTAGAGCAGCGCCTGCCTCTGATAGTCGAAATGGCCGGGGACGACCAGGCTGCGCGCATGCGCCATGCCGAGCCGCGTCTGCACGTAATCGAATCCCCCCGCCACCGCCAGCGTGGCGGAGGTGAGAACCGCGGTTTCCACCTGGTTGAACAGGCGTTCCGAGATAATGCCGGAAACGTCGATGGGAGTGGCCTGCAGAAAACAGCCGCGTCCGCGCTTCTCCAGCCAGTACACGTAATTCTCGTCGTCCGACTCCATGACGAACCGCAGACCCTGATCGAGTTCTGTGGCCCTGCGCAACAGCGGATTCACTTCTTCCGGTGGATTCTTGAGCAGCTTGAGGTGCGAGACGGTCAGGCTGAGCGCGGCCAGAAGGTCGCAGTAAATCTCTTCGTTGGCCTCGCGAAACGCCTCGCGCCCCTGGAAGGCCACACGGCGTTCGGCTTCTCCGAACAGGCCGAAGAACAGCACGGTCAATTCATCGAGGCGATCCATCACGCGTTCAAGTTCGGGGCTGGAAAACTTCTTGAGGCGGCTGATCGTCGAGATATCGCGCCGCAGTTCCTGCACCCGGTAATTGCTGATCGAGACGCCGAAATACTGCCCCGCGACGTCCTCGATCTCGTGCGCCTCGTCAAACACCACGGCTTCATATTCCGGCAGAATTCCACCTTCGTGGTTTTCGTCGCGCAAGGACAGGTCGGCGAAGAACAGGTGGTGATTGACGATGATGATGTCGCTTTCGAGCGCGCGCTGGTGCATCAGGGTGATGAAGCAGCGCTCGAAATTGGGGCACTTCTGCCCCGTGCAGAGGTCGCTGCGCGCGTCTACCTTCGACCATGCGGTGCTCGATTCGGGCAGGTTCTTGATCTCCGCGCGGTCGCCGAACTCGGTGGTCTTTTCCCATTCGCGAATGATCTCGAAATCGGCCACCTCTTCGAGTCCGGTGAGCACAGGTTCCTTTTCGGCGTCGTAGATCTTCTGCCGGCAGGCGTAGTTATTGCGCCCCTTCATGTAGCAGACCTTCAGGGGACGCGGAAAGTGCTTCTGCAGGAAGGGGACGTCTTTGAAGAAGAGTTGTTCCTGGAGATTCTTGGTGCCGGTAGACACCACGATGCGCTTGCCGGATAACAGCGCGGGCACCAGGTACGCCAGGGTCTTGCCGGTACCCGTGCCCGCCTCGACGATGAGGTGCCGCTTCTCGGCCAGCGCCGATTCCACGGCCTCCGCCATTTCCACCTGCCCGGCGCGAAACTCATAGTTGGGATGCCACTTGGACAACGTGCCGTGGCGCGAAAAGAACTGACGCGCACGCGCTGGTTGGGCCTGGGTGGGCATTCGGTGCTTTGATTTTAACAGGGGCGGAAGACAGAATAGAGGAGAGGCTGACTTGATCATTTCGAAGGGTCGAATCGTCGGGTTATCGATGCCTGCGGGACATCAAGCAGGAATTGGGTCCGTTCCAGATTCTGGTCGGTCCAAACGGCAGCGGGAAATCTGTGTTCCTGGATGTGAACGCATTCCCCCCTTGTCATCGGGCTTACCCGCCCGGATCAATTGCTCTGCTTCCAAAAGGACGAGGACGGTACCACGATCTTACCGGGCAACGAGCACCCCATGTTGAGCGAATGGAAATCGGGCGTCAATATTAGCGACTTGTTTGCGGCTGGGGTTCTGGGTTGATTGTCACTAGGCCTAAACCCCTGGTCATCCTTACGGCCGATAAGGACGCGAGACTCGCAATCGTGGAACTGATGCGCAAGCCCGCGCTTCGAATCCCCCCAATCGAATTCGATTGTGTTTCGTATTCGGGCCATGAAAGCGGGTCTACAAGCATGCACCATCAATTCCTGCGGACATTCCTAAAATGGGATCACGGGCTCGTAGTGTTCGATCGAGAGGGCTGCGGCCACGATGACAGACCCCAAGCCGTGGAGTCCGCCGTCGGGGGTCGTCTGGCGGTAAACGGTTGGGACGACCGTGCCAGAGTTGTCGTTATTGATCCGGAGCTGGAATCGTGGGTCTGGGACCGCGACTATCAAGTGGCCGAGTATTGAATTGGCCGGGGGGCGTCAGTAGCCTCAAAGGTTTGCTTCATCGATCGACAGTTTCGTCACCAAAGTGTCGCCCAAGCCCCCGACTAAAGTAGGCCTTCGACGTGGCGCTCGCGCAGCGAAAGATCAATCACTCCTCGGCGCTATTTCAGGATCTCGCCCGGCGCCTCAAGTTCGACCACTGCCTCGACCCGGCGTTTCAGCGCTTCGTCTCCATCCTGCGAGCCTGGTTTCCGTTGCCCTAACCCACCAACCTCCCCTCCCACGCTAGAATGAAACTTGTCGCAAAATCCGCCCAGTGTGATTGCCATCTATCCGGGATCGTTTGACCCGATTACCAATGGCCACCTCGATCTCATCCAGCGCGGATCGCGGCTGTTCGACCGGCTGATCGTTTCGATCTTACGGAACGAAAACAAGAAACCGCTCTTCTCCGTCGAGGAGCGAATCGAAATGTTGCGAGAAGTGGTGCAGGTGTATCCCAATGTCGAAGTGGATTCGTTCGAAGGTCTGCTCGTGGACTACGCTGCCGCGTACTCGGCCAAAGTGCTGTTGCGCGGCATTCGCGCTATTTCCGACTATGAGTACGAGTTGCAGATGGCCCTCATGAACCGCCGGCTCCGCCCGGAAATCGAAACCGTGTTCATGATGGCCAACGAAGCGTATTCGTTCATCAGCTCCCGCCTGGTGAAGGAAGTGTTCGGGCTCGGCGGGAACATTACCGGGCTGGTGCCGCCGTCCGTCGAGGCGCGGCTGCACCGCCGCATGTCCGTTCCAATTCCAACGTAAGGGGCGCTATTCATCATCATGCAAGCAGTAGCCAATGCCATCGCGGACCGTATCTCCAGGATCAGCGTGTCTTCCACCATGAAGGTGGCCGCCGACGCCGAACGGCTCCGTGCCGAGGGGATCGACGTAGTGGATTTCGGGGCCGGCGAGCCGGACTTTCCCACCCCCGACAACATCAAGCAGGCCGCCATCCGCGCCATCGAGCAGAATTTCACCAAGTACACTCCTGCCGGTGGAACCGCCGAACTGAAGAAGGCGATCTGCGAGCGCCACACTCTGGATTTCGCAACCTCGTACCAGCCCAATGAATGCCTGATCACCGTCGGCGGCAAGCACGTGATCTTCAACCTGACGCAGGCCTTGATCAATCCCGGCGATGAGGTCGTGATCCCGGTCCCCTACTGGGTGACCTACAAGGACGTGGTCAATTACGCCGGCGGCAAGTGCGTCTTCGTCGATACCGACGAGGCCAACGGCTTCACCCTGACCGCGGGCATGATCGAGCCGCACCTCACGTCGCGCACCAAGCTGGTGCTGATGAACTCGCCCTCCAACCCGAGCGGGGCGGTAATGGACCGCGGCGAGTTTGAAAAGATCTTCCGCCTCGCCGTGGATCGCGGCATCTACCTGCTGACCGACGAGTGCTATTGCAAATTCCTGTACGACAGCGCGCCGTATTCCATCGCGTCCATGCCGGGCGCGAAGGAGACGGTGCTGGTGGCCGGCTCCCTGTCCAAGACCTATGCCATGACCGGCTGGCGCATCGGATTCGGCCTGGTACCCGCGCCGATCGTCACCGCCATGAATAAGCTGCAGAGCCATTCCACCTCCAACCCCACCTCAATCTCCCAGAAAGCCGCGCTGGAAGCCGTGCGCGGGCCGCAAGACTCCGTCGCCATCATGCTTGCGGAATACCGCAAGCGCCGCGATTTCGTGGTGGCTCGCCTGCGCGCCATTCCGGGAGTCCGGTGCGCCGAGCCGCGGGGCGCCTTCTACGCCTATCCCAACGTCGGCGTGGCCATCGGCCGCAGCGGAATTCAGACCACGCTAGACTTTTCCGAGCGCCTGCTGTCGGAAGCCCATGTGGCGGTGGTTCCCGGCGAAGCCTTTGGCACGGAGCAGCATGTGCGCATCTCCTACGCCACCTCGATGAAGGAATTGGAGCGAGGGCTGGATCGCCTGCACCAGTTCGTCGTCCAATACTCCTGAACTCACCGTTTCGTAACCATGGGAAAACCGATTCGACTCGCTCCCTCGATGCGCGAACGGGTGTGGGGGCGAACACGCCTGTCGCCGTGGTTTCCGGATTCCGACAAGCCGATCGGCGAAGTCTGGTATCTGGCCGACCAGGACCTGCCGCTTCTGGTCAAGATACTGTTCACCGCGGACCGGCTTTCGGTGCAGGTGCATCCCGCCGACGGCGAGCATGGCCCGCGCGGCAAAAGCGAGATGTGGCATATCCTCGATGCCGAGCCCGATGCGGCCATCGCGCTCGGATTTCGCCGGCCGATTACCCGCGAGACACTCCGCGAATCCGCCCAGACCGGCGAGATCGAGTCCCTCCTCCACTGGATGCCAGTACGCGCCGGCGAAACCTACTTTGCCACCGCGCACACCGTGCACGCCATCGGGCCGGGCATCGTTCTGTGCGAGATCCAGCAGAACTCCGATGTCACCTACCGGCTTTGGGACTACGGCCGGCCACGTCAACTCCACCTGGAAGAGGCAATTCCCATCGCCGATCTCGGTGTTCATCCCGGGAAATCGACTGCGGTTGTTAAGGGGAGAGGTCGCGAGGAACTGGTGCGGTCGAAGCATTTCGTAACGGAGTTGCTGCACCTGGGCGCCGGAGAGGAGGTGCTGGCGGATCCGCGGCCATGCCACTTGTGGATCTGCCTGGAGGGCAGCGCGACGATTGGCGCCGAGCCTTGCCAGGCAGGTGAAGTCTGGCTCGTCCCGGAGCCCGGAGATCCCGCCGCGGTGAAAGCCACTGGCGGCGTGAAGTTCCTCCGGACGTGGGTGCCATAGGGCCATTGAATTCCAGATCGTATTATCTTATATTGATTCCGGCAGCAATCCTCATACGAAACGGGAGGAATGGCTATGGTTTCCCGATCCTGTGCCGTGATACTCGGCATTGCGGCCCTGCTGGCGCCGAAGGCAGCCACGCCGGGCCAGTCCCCCGGGGCCGTGCCGGAGCCGCGCTACGACCCCAACACCACCGTGAGTTTCTTCGCCACCATCACCGACATCCGCGAAGTTCCCAAGACCAGGCCGTTGAACGGTCTGCACCTGGTGGTCAACACCGAAAAGGACGAAGCCGTCGAGGTTTATGTGGCCCCGATACAGTATCTGAGGGACCTCGGCGTCTCCTATGTTCGCGGCGACCGCCTCGATATCTGCGGGTCGAAGGTCAAGTTCGGCACCGCGAGCATTGTGCTGGCTCGCGAGATACGAAGGGATGTGGATACCGCGTACTTCCGTGATGCGCGCGGAAAGCCCTACTGGAGCGGTGGGCCAACGTAAGGTCCGGGCGTTACCGCCAGGTCTCATCCCATTTCCGACGGCCCACGCCGCCACAAAATGTGCTTCGTGTTACAAAGAAGTTTCGTAGTTGAAGGCCGCAAAGTATCGCGAAAGGTAGTGCTGTCATGATTATCCGTCCTGAAGATGCGCTCGAATACCACTCTGCTGCGCCGTCCGGAAAAGTGTCTGTCACGCCCACCAAGCCCTGCCGGACGCAGAGAGATCTGAGCCTTGCTTACACCCCGGGAGTCGCCGTTCCCTGCCTGGAAATCGAGCGCGACCCCGCTCTCGCCTACAAGTACACCGCCAAAGCCAACCTGGTAGCGGTGGTCAGCAACGGCACCGCCGTGCTCGGATTGGGAAACATCGGCGCGTTGGCCGGGAAGCCTGTCATGGAAGGCAAGGGCGTGCTGTTCAAACGCTTCGCCGATATCGATGTTTTCGACATTGAACTCGCCACGGAGGATCCGCGGGAAGTGATCCGCACCTGCCAGATTCTGGAGCCGACTTTCGGCGGCATCAACCTGGAAGACATCAAGGCCCCCGAGTGCTTCTACATCGAAGAGGAATTGCGGAAGACCATGAAGATTCCGGTCTTCCACGACGATCAGCACGGCACCGCCATCATCTCCGGGGCGGGGCTTCTGAATGCTCTCGAGATCACCGGCAAACCGATCGAGGAAATCCGCGTGGTGTTCAGCGGCGCCGGCGCCAGTGCCATTTCCTGCGCCGAACACTATGTTCGCCTCGGGGTGAAGCGGGCGAACATCCTCATGTGCGACACCAAGGGCGTGATCTATGAGGGCCGCACTCAGGGGATGAATGCCTATAAGGCACGCTTCGCCGCGCGGACGGAAGCCCGCACGCTCACCGAGGCCATGGTCGGCGCCGACGTGTTCTTCGGGCTTTCCTCGGCCGGCTGTGTGACCCCTGAGATGATTCGCGCGATGGCTCCCAACCCTGTAATCTTTGCATTGGCCAATCCCGACCCGGAAATCTCCTACGATCTCGCGCTGGCCACGCGTCCCGACGCCATCGTCGCCACTGGCCGTTCGGATTTCCCCAATCAGGTCAACAATGTTCTGGGGTTCCCCTTCATCTTCCGCGGCGCTCTGGATGTTCGCGCCACCACCATCAACGACGAAATGAAGCTGGCCGCGACCCGCGCCCTGGCGACCCTGGCGAAAGAAGATGTTCCGGATTCGGTGCTGCGCGCGTATGGAGTCGATCGCCTGGAGTTCGGCCGCGATTACATCATTCCCAAGGCATTCGATCCGCGAGTGCTGATCTGGGAAGCCTCCGCGGTGGCGCAGGCCGCCATGGACACCGGCGTCGCACAACAGCCCGTCGATATTCGCCAGTACCGCGAAGAACTGGAGAAGCGCCTCGGCAAAGCGCATGAAATCATGCGCTCCATGATCCACAAGGCCCAGAAGGCGCCCAAGCGCATCGTCTTCACCGAGGGTGAAGAGGGAAAGGTCCTGCGCGCCTGCCAGATTCTGCTGGACGAAGCTATCGCCAAACCGATCCTGCTGGGCAATGAGCAAAAAATCCGGGCTCGTGTTGCGGAGCTGCATCTTCATCTGAACGGCATCGAGATCGTCGATCCGCCCCACTCCCCCCGGCTGTCGGTTTACACCGAGGAACTCTACAGCCTGCGGCAGCGTAAGGGCGTTACCCGGACGGAGGCCGAGCAGCTCATCCTCAATCACACCAGCTTTGGCAGCGTGATGGTGCGGCTGGGCGATGCCGACGCCTTGGTGGGCGGGCTCACGACGCATTATCCCGATACCATCCGCCCGGCTTTGCAGGTGATCGAGGTGCGGCCCGAATTGAAACGAGTGGCGGGCGTCTACGTCTTGATCACACCAAAAGGCGACATCTATTTCCTCGCGGATGCCACCGTCAATATCGAGCCGACTTGCGAAGACCTGGCGGAGATCGCCATTATGGCGGCCGAGAAGGCACGGCGTTTCAACCAGGAGCCGCGCGTGGCCATGCTTTCGTTTTCGAACTTCGGCAGCACCCGCCATCCACTCGCCGACAAGGTCCGGCGCGCGGTGGAACTGGTGCGCCAACGTGCTCCGGGCCTGATGATCGACGGTGAAATGCAGGCCGACACGGCCGTGACACCGGGCATCGTGGACGAAACTTACCCCTTCAGCACGCTCAAAGGCGGCGCGAACGTGCTCATCTTCCCCAATCTCGAGTCCGGCAACATCGCCTACAAGCTGCTGCACCGGATCGGCGGAGCGGAGTTGATCGGCCCTCTGCTCACCGGCCTCTCCAAGCCGGTGCATGTCCTGCAGCGCGGCTCGGAGGTAAACGACATCGTGCACGTGGCTGCCGTTGCGGTGGTCGACGCGCAGGAGGTCGGGAACCCATATCGGACACTGAGCGCAGTGGGAAAGGGCTGACGAGGCTCTACTGTCGGTCGCCCAGAGCCGGAGGCCCGTCTGTGGGCGCGATGTGGCGCGGGCAATCGTGCCAAGGCAATCGTGCCTGGCACTCGTGCCTGTACCCATGGACCCCGCCGGCCCACAGAACTCCAGGAAAACCCTCGCGCCATCGACGTGGCGCAGGCCCTCCGGCCTGCCGCGCCCCCGACTCATCGGGGTGCTTGTCGGGCGTGCGCTCATGGTCCGGTTAAATCAAACAGGCGTTAGAACCCGATACGAAGGGATCGGGCCACGGATCGCGGCTCATTCTGAGTTTCCCCTCCCGGAATCAGGTATACTACCCGCGGAAGGGGAGACTTGCTTTGAAACCTCATCTTCTCCTGCTTTCTGCGCTTTGGGCGGGCGCCGCGCTGGGCCAGAGTCCGAATTGCGACTTGCGGGATTACAAAGCCCAGGATGGTTTGAAAGCCGAGATTCGGAACGGCAGCCTGGAATTCACCTGGCAAGGCGCTCGCGGCCAGGAATTGCGCACCGCGTTCGCACTCCACGACGGTCAACCTTCCATCGCCGAGATGGCCGTCCGCAAAGCCGGCGCCTCGTGGATCATTCTCGGACGGAATCTGATGCCTGAGTTCGAGGTCACCAGCGGCAAGCGCCGCCTCTCCGAGCAGCAGATGGCTCCCTTGCGACAACTGGGCGTGCAGTTGACGCCCGAGGTCGTGGATCGCGAGAAGTGGTTCGCGTTCTGGGACGCGCCGCTGATGATTCCCGGCGCTCCCAAAACCAACCTGGACCTTCCCCGCAAGCCTGAAGAAATCCGCCGCGCCCGGGCGACCTTTCACGCGACCGCCTGCGCGGTGAAGACCGATGGTGCGCGCCTCGAAGTGGAATTTCCGGGGCTGGAGATGGGCATCTTCTCGGGCGGCCTGCGGTACACCGTCTACAAGGGGACGAACCTTCTGCGTCAGGAGGCGATCGCCAAAACCGACGAGCCTTCGGTCGCCTACAAGTACGTTGCCGGCCTCAAGGGATTCGCGATTGCGAACAACACGCGCCTGGTTTGGCGCGACGTCGCCCGAGCCTGGCAGCAGTACGGATTCGGCGGATCCGTTAACCAGGATCCGGTCCCAGTGAGGGCCCGAAACCGGCTGGGAATCGTCGAGACCGGCGGCGGCTCGCTGGCCTTTTTGCCCCCCTCGCACAAATTCTTCTTCGCACGCGAAATTGAGACCAACCTGGGGTTCGTCTATTACCGCAAGGACAGCGAGAGCGCGTTTTCGGTGGGCGTCCGCCAGGCCGATCGGGAAGAGCCTTACCGGCCGTACGGCGTTTCCGACGAAGTGTGGAAGCGGCGCGCCGACGAAGCGCGCCACGACATCAACAATTTCGCGCTCTACAATGCACCTCCTGGAACCTGGCAGCGCATGCCCGTGTACTTCTATTTGAGTCCCGAAGACGGCCACGCCACACAGGAGGCGGTGATGGCCTTCACCCACGACGACCGTTATCAGGAAATGCCCGGCTTCCAGGTTCTGGTCAGCCATTTTCACATGCACTTCAACGAGCAGCTCTCCGATGCCGGCACCATGGACGTTCAGCCGAGCTGGTTGCAGGTCTTCCGCGCCCTCGGCATCAACATTGCCATCCTCGCCGACTTCCACTCGGACTCGCATCCCAACGACCCCGGCCCCGTGCGTTTCGCCGAGCAGAAGGTCTACTTCGAGGGTTGCCGGCGCTTCTCCGACCGCGGATTCCTCCTGGTCCCGGGCGAGGAGCCCGATGCCACACTGGGCGGCCATTACATCACGTTCCTTCCGCACCCGGTCTACTGGTCGCACGTTCGCAGTCCCGGACAGCAGTTCGTGGAGAACGACCCGACGTACGGGAAGGCGTACCACGTGGGCTCGCCGGCCGACGAACTCGACCTGCTGCGCCGCGAGAACGGCCTCATGTGGCAGGCGCACCCGCGCACCAAAGGCTCGGCCGGCTACCCGGACGCCGTGCGCGACCAGGCGCACTTCCTCAGCGACCGGTTCCTGGGCGGCTCGTACCAGTCATTGCCGGTGGACCAGTCGGAGGAGCGCCTCTGCGAAGTGCGCTGCCTCGGCCTGCTGGACGACATGAACAACTGGTCGGGTCCGAAGTACATGATCGCGGAGGGCGACACCTACATGAAGTATCCCGACGATGAGACCTTCCCGCAGTTGATCGTGAACTATGTGAGGCTGCCGAGCGTTCCCAAGTTCGACGAAGACTGGTCTCCCATTGTCAGGGCGATGCGGGCGGGCGATTACTTCGTTTCGAGCGGCGAGGTGCTGTTCCGCAACTGGGGCATCGAAGGAACCGGGCCGCACCGCGTATACACCGCCGAGTTGGAATGGACGTTCCCGCTCGAGTTCGTCGAGCTGGTCTGGGGCGACGGGCATACCACCGGCCGGCAGATCGTTTCCGCGGCGGATCTGCAGCCGTTCGGCAGCCACCGTTTCCGCATCCCGTTCGACCCGGCGGGCAAGAAGTGGGTCCGCTTCGCGGCCTGGGACTCGGCTGGAAACGGTGCATTCACACAGCCCGTACATCTACCGTAGAGACTGCGCGGGCGATGTGGCGCAGACACGCGTGTCTGCAGCGCCCCGGCTTATCGCGGCGCTTTTTCGGTCCGCTCGAGAGTTGCGCGTTCAGAATTTCGAGGCCTCTCTCAGTGCGGTCAGCCAAGCCGGCGGCTGAATCTCAGTTGCCCTTCTTGTAATCGTCGTCGATTCGCTTTACGTAGTTCAGGGTCTCGGCATAGGGCGGCACGCCATTGTACTTGTCCACGGCGGCCGGGCCGGCATTATAGGCGGCCAGGGCATGCCAGAGCTTGCCATCGTACTTCAGCAACAGATCTCGCAGGTAACGGGCGCCGGCATCCACGTTCTGCACCGGATCGTTCGGATCGACTCCCAACTCGGAGGAAGTGGCGGGCATCAACTGCATCAGCCCGATTGCACCTTTGGGTGAGACCGCGTTTGTCTGGAAGCCGGACTCAGCCTTGATCACACTGTGCACCAGCTTACGCGGCAAACCGTACTTGTCCGCGGCGGCATCCGCCAGTTCCTGCGGCGAAAGCGGCGCCGGAGCCGGCGATGCCGCAGAGGGCGCGACGGCGGCTGCAGGTTCGGGGACCGCCTTTCCAGGAAGGGGGAGGCCCGACTCGTCGGACTCGAAGCCTTGTACTTTCGCGGCATCCATCTCGATGTAGCCGGCGCCATCATAGAGGCGAATCTTGTCGCCATCCATTTCATGACGATCGGCGTGCAGCCGCGCACCGGTCGTCAGGACGACCGACTCGCCGGCAAGGGCGGTGCCGGCAGCCAGGAGGAGGAGAATTCCGGGGAATCGCATCAGGGCCGTTCATCTATTGTGACGCAAAACCAGCCCCAGGCGTGCAGTTTCGGACGGATTCCGCCGATCTGCTATCTTGAAGGTAGCCCCTAGGGTATGCCCTTTCATATTCAACCGATCCGCGAGTTTCTGGTTCGACCCGCTTTACCCGACGCGCTATCCCGTCTGTCCGAATTGGCCTACAACCTGTTATGGAGTTGGGAGCCGATCATTCGGTCGGTGTTCCGGCGCCTCGACCAAGCCTTGTGGCGCGATTGCGGCTATAACCCGGTATTGATGCTGGGCCGAATCCCTCAGGCCACTCTGCACAAGGCTGCCAACGATCCTCGTTACCTGGCAGTCTACCGCAGCGCCTGTGAAGCCTATGACCAGCGCGTGAGGAAAGGCCCCAGCCCCACTGATGGCAAGCTAGTTGCTTACTTTTCAGCGGAATACGGCCTTACCGAGTGTCTGCCGGTGTATTCCGGCGGTCTCGGCATTCTCTCCGGCGATCATTTGAAGTCGTCGAGCGATCAGGACTATCCGCTGATCGGGCTCGGCCTGCTGTACCAACAGGGCTATTTCCGGCAGTTCCTCAACCCCGACGGGTGGCAGCAGGAGCGCTACCCGATGAACGACTTCTACACCCTGCCGCTCACGCCGGTCAAACAGGCCGATGGCGGAGATCTCAAAGTCACCGTCAAGCTGCCCACTGGAAACGTTTTCATTCAGGTGTGGAAGCTGGATGTCGGGCGCATCACGCTTTACCTGCTCGACACCAACATCCCGGAAAACGTGCTTCCCCAGGACCGGGACATCACGGATTCCCTTTACGGCGGAGACATCGACACGCGCATCCGCCAGGAGATCGTGTTGGGCATCGGCGGCATGCGGGCGCTCAAGGCGATGGCCCTCAAGCCCACGGTCTTTCACATGAACGAGGGCCACTCGGCGTTCCTGGCGCTCGAACAAGTCCGGCTCTACATGCGCGACGAGCACCTGACCTTCGAGGAAGCGCTCGAAGCTGCCCGTTCCAGCAACGTCTTCACTACCCATACGCCGGTCCCGGCGGGGATCGACCTTTTCGATCCGGGACTGATGTACCACTACTTTTCGGAGTACTGCTCTGAGGTAGGAATCGATTTCCAGCAGTTGATGGCGCTGGGGCGGCGCAATATTTTCAACCGCGACGAGCGCTTCTCGATGGCGGTGCTGGCCTTGAACACGTCGTCTTTCCGGAACGCCGTCAGCCGGCTGCATCGGCAGGTTTCCCAGGAGATGTTCCACGACCTGTGGCCGGGGCTGCCGGTGTGGGAGGTGCCCATCACCTCCATCACCAACGGCGTTCACCTGCCGAGCTGGCTCAATGACGAGCTCGCGGGGTTGTACGATCAATATCTGGAACCGGACTGGCGCCAGCGTTTTAACGAACCGGCGATCTGGGAGCAGGTGAAGGAGATACCAGACGAGGAGTTGCTCGACGTTCACCGGCGGCGAAAGCGGCGGCTCGTCAATTTCGTGCGTTCTCACCAGACCGCTTCGGCGGTGCGCCGCGGAGCTTCGGCCTCGGAAGTCAAACGCTCCAGCGAGGTGCTGGATCCGAACGCTTTCACCATCGGGTTTGCCAGGCGGTTCGCCACGTATAAGCGCGCCACCCTCCTGTTCCGCGATTTCGAGCGGCTGAAGCGCATCCTGCTGAACAAAGACATGCCGGTGCAACTGGTAATCGCCGGCAAGGCGCATCCCAAAGACCAGCCCGGGAAGAATTTCATCCGCGATGTGGTCCAGTTCTCGCGCGATCCGGACCTGTGGAAGCACGTCGTCTTCGTCGAGGACTACGACATGAAGGTCGGGCGCGAGATGGTCCAGGGCGTGGATCTTTGGCTGAACAATCCCAGGCGCGGCGAAGAAGCTTGCGGCACCAGCGGCATGAAAGCCGCCATCAATGGCGTCCTCAACCTGAGTATTCTGGACGGCTGGTTCGACGAAGCCTACGAGCATCTGGGCGGATGGGCGATCGGCGAACGCGAGCCCTACTCCGACGACCAGGATGGGCTGCATGCCAGCGCCATTTACTACCAGCTCGAAAACGAAATTGTGCCGATGTTCTACGAGCGCAAGGAACAGACCCCCCGCGAGTGGATTCGGCGCATGAAGCAGTCCCTCATGTACATCAGCCCGCATTTCGATTGCCGGCGGATGGTGCGCGAGTATATGAGCGAGTTGTACAATCCGGCGCACTCCCTGCACCTGCGGGCGGCGGAGGGCAATTACGCCCAGGTGCGTGACAAGGCGCTCTGGAACGCGCGCGTCCGCGACGTCTGGGACCGCGTGAGGTTTGTGGAAGCGGGAAGCGGGCCGGGCAGCACGGTAATCAGCGGTAAGGCGGTACCGGTACGTGCCGCGATCGATCTGGCGGGCTTGTCGCCAGATGACGTTCGCGTAGAAGTGGTGTTGGGCAGTGTCGATAACAATGGCCACCTGGAGCAGACCGAAGTGATGGTGCTGCCCGCGGTGGAACATCAGGGATCGGTCAGTGTCTTCAGCAAGGACGTAATCTTCGACCGGACCGGCCGGCTGGGCATCGCCATGCGGGTCAGCCCGAATCACTTCGAAGACCCCCTGACTCGCCCCTGCACGAGCTTGCTCAAATGGAGCCAATAGGAATCGCCCAGGTCGCGCGTCACTCATCTGCTGGAACCGGGGTAGTACCAGGATTGGAAAAACTAGTAACTGAATTGCGCGCAAAAGATCCAAATGTAGGTGCAAAGGGCACCCGTTCCGTGGTATGAAGGTATTTGCAGAGGTGGGACAGTCCTCCTGGCCTGTCCGGACCGGCCTTGCGGCCTGCCCTACTTAGATTCGAAATCCCCGTAAACAGCCGTTGCCTCGTCTCGCCGTGCGGCTGAGGGGACCGGAATCGGTGGCTATGTAAGCCCGGGCGTGAATTTCTTAGGGGTTCGCATTAATTAACGTCTTTCGTCCTGCTGATTTTACGGAGCAATCTCCCCATGGACAGCGATCGTAAGTACCGACAACACGGTTACATGGATTCAGACCGCGATTCCAAAGGCTTTCGGAATGGTGACGACCGCCCCAAGCCTCAAGGACCACGTCCCCCCCTTGACGTGACCGGACCCCGGTTACCGCGGCTGGTGCAGCACGTCGCGGCGTCGCGCTGTTACAACTGCGCGACAGCACTGCCGGATGGAGTCGATTTCAACGGCACGTGCCCAAAGTGCAATGTGGCCCTGCATTGCTGCAAGCAGTGTTCGCACTTCGAGCCCTCCACCCGTTTTCAGTGCCTGAAGCCGATCCCGGTGCGGATTCCCGTCAAAGACAAGAGCAACGAGTGCAGTTTCTTCGCTCCGCGAGTGACTGTGGCCCGTGATGGTACGTCCGGTACTACTTCCCCCTCCCCGTCCGCAACACCCTCGCATCCACAGCCGCAGGGCGGTCCTCCGGCTCCGCGGAATGCCGACGACGCGCGCAGCGCCTTTGACCGCCTCTTCAAGAAGTGAGACGGAGCCTACGCTGAAGTGCCGCCACCCCGGTAACTGCGGGCCAGTTCCATATAAACACCCAAATCCCGATCGAGGTCGGACTGCGTGCCGTCGAAATAGAAATTCCGGATCGGAATTCCCCCCAGATCGCGGCTGACGCGCGGGTAAATGGCCTCGCAAACGATCCCGTTCATACAGGTAAACGGGCTGATATCGATGATCCCGGCGGCCCCTTTTCGCGCCAGGTAAACCACCTTTCCGACATTCAGCACCATCTCCCCGAAAGCCCCCTCCCGCGGAAGGTAAGGCCGCGCGCACTCCAGAATCTCGTAGATATCGGGCTCCTCGCGGCCCGCAAAGTCTTCCGCAAAGGGCTCGATGAGGACGTGCTCGTCGTGCTTCTGGACGCGCTTCCGCACCCACGCTCCCAGCGCCTCCGCGCTCCAGATCCGGCCCTCGAGCTTGAGCTTGCGGAAGTGCTCGGAATTGGTGTACCAGATCCACTCCACGAGATCGGAAAGCCACGCCTCGGCGCCATAGCCTTCCAGCGATCGAACCAGGTTCTCGTTGGAAAAGGTATTCAAGCGGCAGAAAATCTCGCCAACTACTCCGATCAGCGGCAGGCTTGCCCGCGCTCCCCGCCGGTCCCTCAGCTTCCGAAATCTACCGCGGCTACGAACCATCGAGGCGGCGAGCGCCCGCAGTTGCACACCTGGCTCAACGGGAGTCTCTTCCAGGGTGCGGCACAGATCGGCAAGCGACTCCTCGTAGACGGTCTCCGTGTCGCCACGCCGCTCGTCGTAGGGCCGATTCATGAGCAGCAGCTTCTCCAGGAGGTCGGCACACAGAAGCGCTCGCCAGCCCGTGCGGACGAAGGGGCCCGCAAGGCTTCCCAGCCCCGCATAAGCGTTCTGACTGGTCGGCGACAGGATCTCGACCGTGTCATATCCGTTGGCGTCCAGGACCTGGCGAAGATAGGGCGCGTACTGGCCGAAGCGGCACGGCCCTTGCGCGGTTGGCATAAAGAAGGCCACCTGCTCGGGATCGGTCTCGGGCCGCTCCAGGACCTTCATGAAGTCGCCGACGGTCACCTTGGCCGGATAGCATTCGTCGCCCGAAGTGAAGCGGGCGCCCAGCTCGCGGGTGCGGCTGTCGGAAGGAGGCGTGGGCTCGGCATCCAGCCCTATTGCGCGGAGTGCCGAGGCGAACGCTCGCGCGCTGCCGTACGCCATGGGCGGAATGTAAATGCGCTTGCCGTTCATTGGAGCAGGCGGGCATTCCGCCGCTCTTCCGGGGCCGAACTGGCCGACGATTGGTAGCATCGTAAAATCCCTTTGCTGTCGAGATACGCTTCCGCGCGGGTCATGTAGCCGGCATCGTTGCCATGGCCGTCGAACTGCAAGATCAGCAGCGGTGCGCCGGTGGCGTGCCGGGCGAAATGCTTGATGTAGGAATCCGGTCCGCACTTGAAGTTGGTGATGTAGACGAGGTGCAGGTTCCGGCGGCCGGCAGCCATTCGCGCCGCCTCCAGGATCTTCCGTCCGGAGACCCAGAACATGTTCTCGTGCAGGTCTTCGACAGACTCCCGTCCGGTCACCAGGAAATCCAGGGGAATCACGTTGGCCCCGTAGCGGTGGCGCAGTTTGCGGGGGATATCGCAGTTC
Organism: Bryobacteraceae bacterium; assembly: GCA_035501495.1. Lineage (GTDB taxonomy): Bacteria > Acidobacteriota > Terriglobia > Bryobacterales > Bryobacteraceae > JAIQFL01. The sequence continues at coordinate 23,635 of DATJWB010000234.1, forward strand.
ACGCCGCGGTCGTAGATATTGTAGCCGCGACCCACCAAGATCAGGCCGGGCTCCCCCGTTTCGTCCAGTACCGCGAGGGCACGGCGGCCGGCTTCCAGCAGACGATTCTGGAATTCGCGCTGCTCCCCATAGGCGGCATCCACCGCGGCGTCGCTCGAGCGGCGCTTTACGCCGATTCGCCGCATGGTTTCGGCGAGCCCCTTCTTCACCTGCGTGGGACCGAGGTGGAAATGGAGCGTCGGGATCAGGAACTTGTGCTGGTGCTTCTCCAGCGCGGGCACCGACCGCAGCACCCACGGCAGCGTCTGGTTCCACGGACAGAAGTGCGCGGTACTCGGCCCTCCGTCTCCCTCGGCATCGGCGAGATTCGGCAGCAGAATGTAGTCTACCCCCGCTTCCACCAGCGCCTGGACGTGCCCATGCGCCACCTGCACCGGGTAGCAGGGTTCTGCCACGGCCAGCTCGATTCCCGCGGCGGAAATGCGCGGGTCCGTGACGGGCGAGAGCACCACGTCGATACCCAACTCCGCGAAGTAGCGGCGCCAGAAGGGCAGGTGGTCAAGCATGGACATGGCGCGAGGCAACCCCACCCGAAGCAGGGGTTGCGGATTGGGGATTGGCGGTTGGGGCCCCGGCGCGCACTGCTCCAAAAGCTGTTCGCGGTACGCGAAAAGATCTTCAATCACCGGCTTGCGGCCGGTCGCGGAGGGCTTGCGGAATTTGTCGGAGCATTTGTCGCCCCAGTAGCTCTTTTGGCCTTCGATGACGAATTCCTTCATGTCGCAGAGATTCGAGCAGGCCTTGCAGACAAAGTCGCGTGTCGAGAGTTGCAGTTGGTCGAGCCGATACCCGCGGAAACGGGTGGCGGCGCCGGTAGCCTCGTGCCACTGCCGCGCGATCAGCGCCATGCCGATCGCGCCCATGACCCCGTTAAACGGCGGCACCGTGATCTTCTTGCCGAGCAGGCTGGCGAAGGCCGCGGTGACTGCGTCGTTATAGGCCGTGCCGCCCTGGAAGTAGATCACGTTGCCGATCTTGCGCCCGCGTACCACGCGATTCAAATAATTCAATGCGATGGAGTATGCGAGGCCGGCCACCAGGCTGGGGACGGTTTCGCCCTTGTGCAGCCAGCCGGTGACGTCGCGCTCCATGAATACCGTGCAGCGCTCGCCCAGGCGTGTCGGACTTTGGGCCGAGAGTGCCAGTTTGGCGAACTCGCCCTTAATGCTGATGCCCAGTTTCTCCGCCTGCTCCTCGAGGAAGGAGCCGGTGCCGGCGGCGCAGGCCTCGTTCATGGCGAAGTCCACTACCACACCGTTTTCGATGGAGATGAATTTGGAGTCCTGCCCGCCGATTTCAAAAATCGTGTCTACCGGTTCGCCCCCGAGCGTTTTGCTGATATGGATGGCGCCCGTCTTGTGCGCGGTGATTTCGTCGTTCACGACGTCCGCGCCGATGAACTCGGCGATCAGTTCGCGCCCCGAGCCCGTTGTGCCGGCGCCCATGACGCGCACCAGGCTCCCCCACCGCTGCTCCAATTCCGAGAGCCCCTGCTGGACCGCCTCGATCGGCCGTCCGGCCGTGCGCAGGTAGATGTCGTGAATCACCGCTCCGAATTCATCGATTGCGACCACATTCGTGGAGACCGAGCCGATATCCAGGCCGAGATACGCCGGGATCGGCTCGCCGCCCGGAGGCGCGACGTAGAGACCCACGCGATCGCGCAACTGCACCACATGCTCGGTGGAAAGCGGAAGCGTGTCCTGTACTCTTTCGGCGGTATCGTGCTGGCGCAGGCGATGGATCTCCAGGATGGAGCGTTTGCGCGGCTCTTCCGCCTCGAGGATGGCCGTACCGATGGCCCCCGCCCACGCATACTCCGCCGGCACGAACATTTCGCTGGCGGAAAGTGAGAATGCCTCCCGCAGCGCCTCCGTGACGCCGAGATTCTGCGACACGGCGCCGATCAAGGCCACGGGCATCTCCACCGGCCTGCCTTTTACGATCGAGCTCTTGAAATTGCGCGCCACCGCGTCGCAAAGGCCGCGCAGGATCTCGGCCGGCGAATAGCCCTTCTGCTGCGCGTGGATCATGTCGCTTTTGGCAAATACCGAACAGCGCCCCGCGATCCGCGCCGCGCAGCCGGCGCCGGCCACGAGGCCGCCAACCTCCTCCACCGAGTACGCCATGCGCAGCGCCTGCTGGTCGAGGAACGAACCGGTACCTGCCGCGCACTCTCCCGAACGGTCGTAGTCGAGGATGCGGCACCCGTCGAGCCGGATGTACTTGGAACTCTCCCCGCCGATCTCGAACACCGTCCGCACCTGGGGGTAAAAGGTGCCGATCATGCGGGCGATTGCTTTGAACTCATTCTCGAAGAAGAGACCCAGCACCTTGGCGATGGTGCGGCTTCCCGAACCCGTCACCCGGATGCCTTCGACGCGATCCTCGGGAACAATCTCGTAGATTTCCTGCAAAAGGTCGTAGGTGGACTGGATGGGGCTGCCGGCGATGCGCCGGTAGTCGGAGAGCACCAGCGGCCGGTCATCGAGCGCTGTCAGGCGGAACTCCGGGTGCGCCGAGCACAAGGCTTCGAGGATGCCCCGGTCCTCGGTTTTCCCCAAAGCGGCCGATTTCAGACTGATAGCCCCGATATCCAAACCGATATTGATACCCATTTGTACTATGTTGTACCAGAATGGTCCACATTACAAGTAAAGAAGACCTGAAATAGGTGGAATCAGGGTCGGCTGGCGCTGGGGCCGGCTTGAACGGGCACCTGCCACTCCAGATCCGGAATCGCGACGGCCCGTGGTGATCCGATCCTAACGCGCGCTGCTCAAGCCTGCCTGGCCGTAATATGCCGCCGGGCCGTGCTTCCGGAAATGATGTTTGTCGAGCAGCGTGTCCGAGATCGGCTGGGCAGCCGGATTGATCGTCACGGTCTCCCAGGCCATCACCGCCACCTCTTCCAGAATCACCGCCAGGTGCGCCGCGTCCGCCACGGTTTTCGCCCAGCAGAATGGCGCGTGGCCCGCTACCAGGACGGCGGGATGGTGAAGCGGATCGAGGCCCGACAGGCGGCGGATGATCGCCACTCCAGTGTTGGCCTCGTATTCGCCTTCGATCTCCTCGGGCGCAAGCGGCTCGGTCACCGGGATCGCGCCGTGAAAGTAGTCGGCGTGCGTGGTGCCAAAGCAGGGGATCTCGCGCCGTGCCTGGGCCCAGGAGGTGGCATGCCGGGAATGCGTGTGCACCACGCCGCCGACGGACGGAAACGCGCGGTACAACGCCACGTGTGTGGGCAGGTCGGAGGACGGGCGCAATTTGCCCTCCACCACCTTTCCTTCCAGGTCCGTGATCACGATGTCGGCCGGCGTCATGTTCTCGTACGGCACACCGCTGGGCTTGATCGCCACCAGGCCGTGCTCTCGCGAGACTGCGCTGGCATTGCCGAAGGTGTAGATCACCAGCCCCCTTCGCACCAGTTCCAGATTGGCTTCCAGGACCTCAGTCCGCAGCGCTTCCAGCACTCTTCCCTCCTCGCGCCCGGGCCGCGATGCGCCGCAGTTCCGGCAACACCTCGCCGATCTCCACCGCGGCCGATCGCCGTTCCCCGAATGCGAAATACAGTTTGCGGTACAGGCCGTACAACTCCTGGTACGCCGCGGAATGGGCGGGTTCGGGCTCGATCGTGGTGAAGTCGGGACACAGCGCCTGCTGGGCCTCCTCCGCCGTGCGGAACGTCGCTGCCGCCAGGAACGCGAAGATCGCCGAGCCCAGGCTCGTGACATCGCCTCGCGGCACCAGAATCGGCTTTCCCATCACGTTGGCGTACACCTGGTTCAGCACCGGGTTCTTCTGCGGAATGCCGCCGCCGTTGATGATGCGGTTGACCGGAACGCCGTGTTCTTCCATCCGCTCCAGGATGACGCGCGTGTGGAAGGCCGTCCCTTCGATGGCGGCGAACAGTTCGTCCTGCGCGGTGTGGGTCAGCCGCCAGCCCAGCGTGATGCCGCTGAGTTCGGGATTCACCAGCACCGTGCGATCGCCGTTGTCCCAAGTCAGGCGGAGCAAGCCTGTCTCGCCGCCGTGATACGACTCCAGGCCGCGGGAAAGCTCGGCCACGGTAGTACCCGCGCGCCTCGCGATGGCATCGAAGATATCGCCGGTCGCCGACAAGCCCGCCTCGATCCCGGTTCGCTGCGGATCGATCGAGCCTTCGACCACGCCGCACACGCCCGGAATCAGGCCCGCCTGCCTGCTGATGGCCATGATGCAGGTGGACGTGCCCACCACGTTGACCACGTCGCCCAGACGAACGCCGGCCCCGATCGCGTCCCAATGCGCGTCGAAAGCGCCCACGGGAATCGGAATCCCGGCACGCAGGCCGAGTTTCTCCGCCCACTCCGGCGACAGGCGGCCGGCGATTTGGTCGGACGTCTCGTAGCGGCCCGCCAGTTGTTCGCGAACTCCAGCGAGCAACGGGTCCACCGCGATCAGGAACTCCTCGGAAGGCAGCCCGCCCAGCGCGGCGTTCCACATCCACTTATGCCCCATGGCGCAGACACTGCGCGGCACCTGTGCGGGATCGTGGATGCCACACAGCACCGCGGCCACCATGTCGCAGTGCTCCAGGGCGGTGGCAAAGCGCGCGCGCTTCGCCGGGTTGTGGCGGAGCCAGTGCAGCAGCTTGGCGAATCCCCATTCGGAGGAATAGGTGCCGCCGCACCAGTTGATGGCCTCGAGACCGCGGTCGCGCGCCGTGCGAGTGATCTCGGCGGCCTCCTGCCAGGCGCGGTGATCGCACCACAGGTAGTAGTCGTCGATCGGCTCCAGCTTGGCATCCACCGGGATGACGCTGGAGCCCGTCGTGTCCAGCGCGATCGCCTCAATTGCCGTGCCGTCGATCCCTGCCTGCCGGGCGGCATTGTGCATGGCCTCGGCGAGCGCTCGCATGTGATCGGCGTGGCTCTGCGTGGCGTGGTCGGGATCTTCCTTCTTGCGAAGCAGCGGGTATTCGCCGATCCCCGACCCCAGGCGGCCTTTGGCGCTATCGAAAATGGAGACGCGAACGCTCAGCGTTCCGAAGTCTACACCGGCAACCACACTCATAGGAACCTCAAAGCAGGGGTTGGGGATTGGGGGTTAGTGGTTGGGGGCAAGTTACCGCATAACTCGAGCGAAGCGAGGTACATAACCCCAACCCCCAATCCCGAACCCCCAACCCCGCGAGCGCAGCGAGCTTCAACCCCCAACCTCTAACCCCCGGTGCTCATGGACACTCCACCCCAGATAGCGCGATGCCGCTTCAAGGACCGCAGTTGATACGGGCGCCAGGTTGGCGGCCACGTGGTGCTCGAAGCCGCGCTCGCAAATGTAGCGCAGCAGCGCCTGCAGATTGGGAATGCGCACGACGCCGGCGCCGCCGAAGGTCTCCAGCGGATCGTCCGTGAAGGCGCCCTCTCCGACGTACCCGGCGATCTCGCCCTCGCGGTCGATGGTCGAAAACCGCGCGAAGCTCATCGGCCCGGCCTTCACCAGGCCCACGCACGTTCCGTAGGTATTCTCGCGTCCCACGGTGCCGGCAATGATCTGCTGGAAATCCATTTTGGCTTCACGGAAGAAGTGCTTGGGCAGATTGCTGCAATGGAAGCAGACGGCCTTATCCGGATCGTCGCCGTAGTTGTTGTTCCAGTCGAGCAGGGCGCTGGGGGTCTCCGACGCAAGCTGCAGCGCGTGCATGCCGATCACGCCGCAGATGTCCACCTCGCAGGCGCTCGACATCAGGTTCTCGCTCATCATGCTCATGAT
>DATJWB010000235.1:0-49173 GCA_035501495.1 Bryobacteraceae bacterium
GGAGAGTGGGCTGCGGTGGCGGGCCTGCTGGATACCTCGGATGCCCAAACGATCGCCGGACTCGCGGGCTTCTCCAGGATCCCGGTCCTCGGAAGATTGACCAGCACCCACGAACATGACACCACCAACGATCAGGTGTTCGTTCTGGTCCGCCCGCATCTCATGACTCTCCCGCCCAGCGAGGCTACTACCCACATCTTCCACATCGGAAGCGAGAATCGTCCCACCACGAGGTTCTGAGCGGCCCGCTGCATCGACACAACCGCATAACTCCCGCCCTTCGCTACCTTGTCTGTACCATGGGCGCGCGATGTGGCGCGGACACTCGCGTCTGCCGCGTGGGCACTCATGCCGGCGCTCGTCCTCTCCCCGCGCTCCACAAATGGCAATTCGGCTCCGTTTTTCGCTATCTTGAAAGCGCATGTCCCGAATGATCGAAGAAATCCGCCAGCAGCCGGCGGCGCTCGAGCGCACCCTCACCTCCGAGCGGAGGCGCGTGGAAAGCTTTAAGCGCAGCGTGGAAAAGCGCCGCCCCCGGCTGATCGTGCTCGCGGCCCGCGGAACGTCGGACAACGCGGCGCTCTTTGGAAGGTACCTGCTCGAAATCACTACCGGGATTCCGGTCTCGCTGGCGGCTCCTTCGATCGCCACGCTCTATGAAGCGAAGATGGATTACCGTGACGCTCTGGTCGTGGCCATCTCCCAGTCCGGCGAGTCCACCGACACCAATCTGGTGCTGGAACGCGCCCGTCAGCAGGGCGCGCTGACGCTCGGCATCACCAATGAGAAATCCAGCAGCCTCGCGCGCCTTGCGGAGCATGTCTTCCTCGTCCATGCAGGTAAAGAACGCAGCGTCGCGGCCACCAAGACCTACACCGGCCAGATCCTGATGCTCTATCTCCTGGCCTATGCGTTAGGCGCCGCGGTGCGCATCCCGGACCTGGAACGCCTCCCTCAGGTTGTCGAAGAAGCCTTGCGGCTGGAACCCGCGGTCCGCGCGCTCTCCGAGCGCTACCGCTTCATGCGTCATGCGGTCGTGGTGGGACGCGGCCTGAATTATGCGAATGCCTTCGAGTTCGCCCTCAAGATGATGGAGACGTGCTACGTGGTTGCCGAACGCTTCTCCTCGGCAGACTTCCTGCACGGTCCCATCGCCCTCGTGGAGCCCAGCTTTCCGGTGTTCGCCTTCGCTCCGCTCGATGTAACCTGGCCCTCGATGGACCAGACGCTGGCCAAGCTTCAGGGCCTGCAGGCTGAGATCGTGGCGGTCACCGACCCCGCGAACCACGCGGTCGATGGCCGCGCCACCAAGGTGATCCGCCTGCCTCGACCGGTTCCAGCCGTTCTGACCGCGATCCCGTACATCGTGCCGGCGCAACTGTTCGCCGCGTGCCTGGCTGAGCAGAAGGGGCTGGACCCGGACGCACCGCGAACCCTACACAAAGTCACCCTCACGCTCTAAGATACCGCGTCCCACGCCCTTAGCAATCAATGGTCGGCGTCACCCCCAGATTCGCTGACGACTGAATTGCCGATTACGAGCGCCGTCAGGCGTTCTGTCGCAACCACTCGCGAAAAGCATCCCGGTAGAGGATAATGCCCTTGCGGGAATATCGCAGATAGCCTTGCCGGCGGAACTGGTTCATGTAGTGCGTGACGATCTCGCGCGAGGTCCCTACGTACTGCGAGAGCAACTCGTGCGTGAACGGCACCATGCGGATCGACCCGTCTTCCTCCACCACGCCCAGGCGCTCGGAGAACCGGATCAGCGAGCGGGCGAGCCTGCGGGCGATGTTGTCCACCGAAAAGCTCTCGATCCGGTGGGTGAAATCGATCGTCCGCTGCACCAGGATCTGCAGCAAAGCAACCGCCAGGCGGGGACGCTTGGTTATGATGTCTTCGATCTCGGCGGTGCTCCACGTCATGAGCTTGGTGCTTTCGAGGGCCGTGGCTTGTTCGGAGCGATGCGCCAGATTCAGGAATGCGGACTCCCCGAAGAATTCATCCGGCTGATAGATATCCACAACTACCTGGTGGCCGTCGTCGGCGAGACGAGAGACCTTCACCTTGCCGTCGATCACCAGATAGATGCTGGTGGATGGCTGGTCCTGATTGTAAATCATCTGCCCTTTGCGGTACTCCACGATGCTGGAGCAAGGTAAATGGGCTAAGGGGTCCTCAAGTGGTTTTTGCGGTGTGAATACTGTGGGACTCGATGCCATGCTCTCCTCCAAAGACATTTGTGTACACCCCCTACCTGAGTGCTTGAGGTGCACAAGTATCGCTGACTGTCTCGATGCTGCGTACCTTAAAGAGGGGCCGTGTCTCGCCAGGGCTCGAAACACCTCGAACCGTGACCTTGTGCCCCACATGCTTGGCGAAGCCTTCCGTTTCGAAGCCCTCCGCCTCCAGATCGGCGATCGGATCGAGCGTCCGATCGTTCAGCATCACATAACGGCCGTTCTGTTCATCTATGCATCCCGTCAGGGAAGCTCCACTGTCTTTTGCTTTAGACTGTCCCTGCTTCTGACCCTGTTTCTGACTGGCCTGCTCGGATCCCGCGCTCGCAGCCTGGCTTCCCGGGAGACTCAAGGCCACCACTGCCGAGATTCCAAGTAAGACCAATCGGCGACGCATAGTAGAACTCAATACCCTTCCCCTCAAGCACGTTGCGTGCCAAATGATACGTACGGTGGCAAACGCTCGCAACGCCCACGAAAGGTAATGGGTAACACTAAATAAAAGGGTACGATCCAGCCCTTACTGATATAGGGTAACCCCTGCAAGCGTGGAATCTTTACGCAACACGGAAAAATTGTGCCTCTCGGCCGCTCGAGGGGTGCCAGTGATCTTCCGAGGCCGCATTTCCCGCAGGTATCATGGAAAAGTGCTCGCCGCCCGGCGCCTTCTTCTGATTCTTCTGGTGGTCGGTGCGCCGCTGGCGGCTCAATCCTATCGGGCTCCGGCCGGCATCCGGCCCGCGCAACGCCATCCCGGCGGATCCATCCTGCCTGGAGGCCGCATTATTTATCCCTTTGGCGACCAATATGTTACGGGTCCCGGTGCATTCGGCCTCGCGGTCAGCCCATCGGGCAAGACGCTGGTTACCTCGAACTCCGGCCCGGGTCGCAACTCGCTCACAGTCCTCGATCGCGACCGGAATGGCCGCTGGCAAGGCCGGCAACTCGTGGCCCGCGCCCCCGACATGTTGGACGAGTTCGACGCCGCGGATTGGCGCGGGGTATTCATGGGCCTCGCATTCGCCTCCGACCACGCAATTTATGCTTCCGAAGGTAACTCCGGGAAGGTCAGCCTGTTCGACTGGAACACCGAGCGCCGCCGCGTCATCGATCTCAATCAGAAGGGTTTCGACGACAGCTACGCAGGCGATCTGGCCTACGACCCGGATCACGCCATCCTCTACGCCATCGACCAAGCCAACTTCCGGGTGGTCGTGATCGACGCCAAGACTCGTCAGATCACCGATTTCGTCAAGGTGGGGCGGCTCCCGTTCGCCCTCGCTCTCTCACCCGACCGCCACAAGCTCTACGTCACCAACCTGGGAATGTTCCAATACCAGGCGATTCCCGGCACCATCCCCACCGATGCCCGCGAAACCGGGCTCGCCTTTCCGGCATTCGGCTTTCCGAGCCCCGAGTCCGAAGCCGGCGTCGAACGGGAAACCCCACGAGGCACGCTGAAGGTGCCGGGACTGGGTGACCCCAACGCGCCGGAGTCGAACTCGGTTTGCGTGATCGACGTTTCCCATCCCGGGACGGCGCGGGTGGTGGCTTTTATCCGCACCGGACTCCCGGTCGGCCCAAACAGCCATGGCGGCAGCAGTCCGTCTGGAATCGTGGCCACCGCGGACCGGGTGTTCGTGTCCAACGCCGGGAACGACTCCGTCACCGTGATCGATGCCGAGACCAATACCGTAACGGGCGAAATCCCCATCCGCATTCCCGGCCTCGAGGGGTTGCGCGGCGTGCTGCCGGTCGGCATGGCCTACCAGCAAGAGTCCGGCCGGCTGCTGGTTGCCGAGGCCGGAATCAACGCGGTCGGTGTGATCGACACCCGCGAACCGCGCGTGCTCGGCCATATCCCCGTAGGCTGGTTTCCCACCTGCATCGCAATCGACCATGACATGGTCTACGTCGCCAACTCCAAAGGCCAGGGAACCGGACCCAACTCATCGCCAGGTCTTCGCAATGCTTTTATGCCCAGCCCGCTGTACCTGGGAACTGTGTCCGCCTTCCCCCTGCCGAAAATGGACGACTTGGCCGAATTGACGTCGCTCGTCATGGAGTTCAACGGTTTCCGCACCATTCCCGCGCCGCCGCCGCCCATTCCCTCCGGAATCCGCCACGTCGTCCTCATCGTCAAGGAAGCCCGCTCCTACGACCAGGTCTTCGGCGACATTGGCGGCGCTTCCAACGGTGCGGCCATGGGATCCCCGGAAATCGCACAGTTGGGCACCCGCGGGTATGTCGATGGCAAGGGCAAGCGCTTCAGCTTGAAGGACGTGAACGTCACGCCCAACCACCACGCGATCGCCCGCCGGTGGGCTTTCAGCGACAACTTCTATGCGGATGCCGATTTTGGCCTGGACGGACACCACTGGCTGACGGGCGTCTACCCCAATGCCTGGACCCAATCGTCGTTAGTGGCCGCCAACAGCGATCAGAAGAAGGACTTCCGCCTCGGCCAGGCGCCCGGCCGGATTCTGTTCGCCGGCATGGACGACTCCGTCCATCCCGAGGAGCAGTCCGAGGCCGGAACTGTGTGGGACCACCTCGCGCGCCACAACATATCCTTTTACAACTTCGGCGAGGGCTTCGAATTGGCCGGCGTCGGGGAAGGCAAGGACTTCGGGCCTACCGGAGCCCGTTTCGTGACCAACATCCCCATGCCCGAGCCGCTCTATCGCCGCACCTCGCGCCACTACCCCGGATTCAACATCTACATCCCCGACCAGTTCCGCGCCTCCCAGTTCATTCAGGAGATGGACGACAAGTACGGAAAGGGTGGCGAGGAGCCGCCCCAGTTCCTCTACCTCACCCTGCCCAACGACTATATCGGTGGTGAACGCCCCGACGACGGGTACCCGTACCGGGAGTCGTTCGTCGCCGACAACGACTATGCTCTTGGCCGCATTCTGGAATACCTGTCGGGCACCAGGTGGTGGAAAGATACCGTGGTATTCGTTACCGAGGACAGTGCGCAGGGCGGCACCGATCACATCGATGCCCATCGCACCCTGCTGCTGTGTGCCGGCCCCTGGTGCAAGAAAGATTACGTCTCGCACGTGAATACCAGCTTCCCCGGTCTGTGGAAGACTATTTTCCGGCTGCTCCACGTACCACCGCTGAATCTGTTCGACGACGCCGCCGCCGACCTGAGCGATTGCCTGGCATCCGAGCCCGACCCCGCCCCGTGGAAGGCAGTCGATCTCGATAAGCGGATTTTCGATCCCGCCGCGGCGAAACCAGCCAAGTGAGAGCAGTGTGCCGAGTTGCATGAAGGTGGGCGGAGTAATATATCAGCATGGATGATGAGAAGCTGATCGCGCTCTTGCAGGCCATGGAGAGCCGGTTGTTGACGAAGCTGAAGGAGGAGGCTGCCGGGCAGGACGAATTCGTGACGAAGGCTTTTGCGCAGATGGCACAGAAGCTGGCCGTTCAGATACAGAACGTTCGGGATGAAGTGGGGCAGTTGCGTGAGGACATGAATCTCCGTTTCGAGCAGATCGATCTCCGGCTGCGGACCGCGGACAGCAATTGGAAACTGGGGACCCGTTGGATGGTGAAGTCGGAAGACCACCGCGTCGGGACCGATGACATTGTGACAGGCCTGCTGCGCGATGTGACGGATCTCAAAGAACGCGTCCGCTCTCTCGAGCAGAAACATCAAAGTTCGTAAAATCTTGGGTATGGCGCGTCTGCCGCGCAAGACGAAGCCGCCCCTCCCCGCAAGAGTCGGCCGGCCGATTGGCGCACCCTCCTGGTTCCGCCCCGCCCTGCTGGCCGTCTCGTGCCTGCTTTTGGCCGGCCTTTTTTCTCAGGAGGTCTCCAACAGCGACTTCTGGTGGCACCTTCGCACCGGGCAATACATCTGGCAGTCGCACTCGCTGCCGGACCCCGATCCGTTTGCCTACACGACGGCTGCCGCGGGCGCCGCGTATGGAGGCGAGGAAGTCACCCGCCGGCTCAATCTCACGCACGAATGGCTCGCGCAGGTGCTGATCTTCCTGACTCACCAAACCGCGGGCTTCGCGGGTATCGTGCTGGCCCGCGCGGCGCTATTGACGGCCTTCTGCGCGCTCGCAGGTTTCGTCGCCTACCGCCGGTGCGGCGGGTTCTACCGTTCGCTGGCAGCGGGATTTGCGGCGGCCGCGGTGGCTCATCCGTTCGCCGCGGACCGGCCGTACCTCGTCACGTTTGTCTTGCTTGCCGCTTTCCTGGCGCTGCTCGAATGGCGCAAACCCGCCTGGCTTCTTCTCATGCCTCTCCTGATGTTGATTTGGGCCAACTGCCATGGCGGGTTTGTATCGGGTTGGGTGGTGATGGGGGCCTATTCCGCGGAGGCGCTGTTCGATCGCCTTCGCGGCCACCCGCACCCGGGGGACTTCCGGCTCTGGACGATCTGTGCCTCTACGGCCCTGATCAGCCTGGTGAACCCGAACAGCTTTCACGTCGTTCCGGTGCTGTTGCACTATCGCGCCAGCCCTCTCACCGCGAGCCTGCTCGAATGGGAGCCTCCGGCTTTGTGGCCGCCCACGCCATTCAGTCTGCTCCTTCCGGCCGCCGCCGGGGTCCTGCTGTGGGCGCACCGGCGTGTGCGGATCGCGGATTGGCTGCTGTTTGGGGCCTTTGCCGCGGCGGCCCTCACCGCTTCGCGAAATACCATTCTCATCGGGCTTCTCGCGCCTGTGTTGATCGCTGCTTATCTGCCTTGGAAGAGGCCGGCCGGCCGGTATGGGGAGATTGGAGCGGCGATCCTGCTTCTAAGCGGCACCGGCGCCGTCCTGGCCGGAGGCCAGCCCTTTCAACTACGCGCCGCTGATTGGTCGTACCCCACAGGAGCCGCGGAGTTTCTGCTGTCCCACCACATCAGCGAGCGGATGTTCAACACCTACGAGTATGGCGGCTACCTCATCTGGAGGCTCTGGCCGTTCCAGCGCGTTTTCATCGATGGGCGCGCGCTCAGCGAGTCCGTCTTCGCGGATTACCGGAAGATCCTCTACACAGCCGGCGATCGCGGCCCCGCCGGCGCAATGCGACTGCTCGATCAATACGGTGTGCAAGTGGTTCTGATGAATTCTTTCGAATACACCAGCGGACAGGCCTACGTCCTCGCTCCGGCCTTGGCGGACCCCGACAACGGGCCTTGGAGCCTGGTATATGCCGACGCCCAGGCGATGATCTTCCTGCGGCATCCGCCTGACGGAATGCCGGTACTGGAGCCATCGCAGGTCCTCAACGCGATGGAATCGGAGTGCGAACTGCATATCCGCCACGAGCCGCGGTTCCCCGCCTGCGCGCGTAATCTGGGGTTGATGTTCTTGAAGAACGGCGATTCCCCCAGCGCGATTCGTTGGCTGGGGGTCTACCTGGAACATGCCCCGGGCAAGGACCTGACGGCCGAAAATGCTTATCAACGGCTGCTCCAGACAGGGCAATGACCTCAGTTCGGGAGGCCCGGGAATTGTTCGTAGAGGCTGTTACAATCTTTATTGAATATGGCTCTTCGGAAATCGCCTGATTCCCGTCCCCACATTGCACAAGTTACCCCTCCGGCGGCAATTGCCGGGGGAGAATTGCAGATTCGGGGAAAAGGGTTTGCGAAGTCGGATCGCCCGCGCGTCACCATCGGTGAAGTTGGCGCGCCGGTGATCATCGGTTCGGATTCCTTTGTGATCGCGCGCGTTCCGGAGGGCGCTACTGCCGGCGAACTGGTCATCGAAAGCGGAGAGCAGGTCAGCGATTCCTGGGCCTGCGACATCGGCGTTCTGGTAGCCGAGAACCTGCATCCCGTCGCGAACCCGGCGATCGATACGTTCGGCAACATCTACACGACGTTCAGCGGGTCGCGCGGGCAGAAAGTCGCGGTCGCGGTTTACAAGATTGACCTCAATTTCGCCATGAAGCCGTTCATCAACGACCTGATGAACGCCACCGGCCTGGCATTCGATGCGCAGGGGATGCTCTACGTCTCCAGCCGCTACGATGGCTTCATCTACCAGGCGACCCCCAACGGCAACCTCTCGGTCTTCGTGGAAGGTATGGGCGTCGCGACCGGCATCGCCTTCGACGGCGAGCAGAACCTGTATGTGGGCGATCGCAGCGGGACCATCTTCAAGATCGGCCCGAATCGACAGATCTTCGTCTTTGCTACGCTCGAACCGTCTATCGCGGCTTATCATTTGGCCTTCGGACCCGATGGCTACCTTTACGTAAACGGACCCACCACGTCGAGCTTCGATTCGGTCTATCGCGTCTCCCAGGACGGCGAAGTCGAAGTCTTCTACCGCGGCTTGGGGCGTCCGCAAGGCATGGCATTCGATGATGAGGGCCGTCTCTACGTTGCCGCGTCGATCTCCGGCCGTAAAGGCGTCATCCGCATCTATCCCGACCGGCGCGCCGATCTCTTCGTCTCCGGCCCAGGCATCGTGGGGCTGGCGTTTACCCCCGGCCGCGCCATGGTGGTTGCCACTACCAACGCCATCTACCGCGTGGACGTCGGCATCAAGGGCCGCCCTCTCTTCTGATGGACGCGGAAATCATCGCAGTCGGCTCGGAAATGCTGACGCAGGACCGCGTCGACACCAACTCCCTGTACCTCACCGGGAAACTGAACGACCTGGGCATCGAAGTCGTGACCAAGTGCGTGATCGGCGATGCCCGCGACCGCCTGGCCGATGCGGTGCGGCGCGCACTTTCTCAGACCGGCATCGTAATTCTCTCCGGCGGACTCGGTCCTACCGAGGACGACGTCACGCGCGAAGCGGTAGCGCAGGCACTCGACCGCAAGCTGGTGTTTCAACCCGAAATCGCGGCCGCGCTGGAACAGCGCTTCCTGTTGATGAAGCGCAAAATGGCGGAAGTCAACAAGCGTCAGGCATTTCTGGTGGAGGGCGCCGCCATGCTTCCCAATGACCGGGGAACCGCCCCAGGCCAATGGATCGAGGAGTCCGGCGGTGTGGTGATGCTGCTCCCTGGCCCTCCTCACGAACTGAAAGCCATGTTCGAGCGCCAGTGCCTGCCGCGCCTCGCGCGGATCGTCCCCAAACTGGCGATTCGCACGATTTTCTACCGCGTCACCGGCATGCCCGAGAGCGACCTCGATCAGCTCATCTCGCCCGTCTACAAAAAGTACGAGAATCCGGCGACCACCATCCTGGCGGCCAATGGCGACCTGCAGATCCATCTGCGTGCGCGCTGCGGTTCCGAGGCCGAAGCCGATGCCCTGCTCGCCGAAGTCGCCGGTCCCATCGAACTGCTTCTGGGAGACCGGCTGTACTCGCGGAACGGAGATTCTTTGGAAGTCGTGGTCGGTGACCTCCTTCGCAAACATCTCGCCACCGTCGCTGTCGCGGAAAGCTGCACCGGCGGCATGCTGGGAGAGCGCTTCACTTCCGTCCCCGGCAGTTCCGACTACTTCGCCGGAGGATTCATCACCTACTCCAACAAGATGAAGATGGATCTGCTGGGCGTGCCTCCGGAGATGCTGGAAGAGTTCGGCGCGGTAAGCAGGCAGACGGCCGAGGCCATGGCCATCGGCGCGCGCCGGCGCACCGGCGCCACCTACGCGCTGTCGGTGACAGGTGTCGCCGGTCCCGATCCCGACGGTGAGTCGCCGGTCGGTACGATGTATGTGGGCATCGCCGACGCTGCCGGCGCCCATGTGGCGCACCGCCAGTTCCTCGGCGACCGCCAGCGCATCCGCGTCTTCACCACCCAGATGGCGCTCGACCTGCTCCGCCGCCGGATCCTCGGCCGCCTCGTGGCGGACGCTCCGAAGCCAGTGGCCGGGTGATGAGCCCTCTGTACATCCGGGTAAACGACCGGGACAACGTGGCGATTCTCGTGGACCCGGAAGGCGTTGCGCCGGGAACGATCCTGCCTGCCGGTCTGGTCGCCCGTGAGCGCATCCCGCAGTCACACAAGATCGCGCTGTGCGATCTCGAGCGAGGCGATCCGGTGCTGCGCTACGGCCAGACCATCGGCATTGCGAATCGCGAAATCCCGGCGGGCAGTTGGGTTCGTGAGGAACTGATCGAGATGCCGGCCGCTCCGCCGCTCGAGGAATTGCCGCTCGCCACAGCCATCCCTGCGCCCTTGCCCGCCCTCGAGGGCTACACCTTTGAGGGCTACCGCAACGCCGATGGGAGCGCCGGCACAAGGAACCTGCTCGGTATCGCCACCACCGTCCAATGCGTCGCGCCCACGGTCGAATACGCCGTCCGGCGCATTCAAACCGAGCTTCTGCCGCGCTTCCCGAATGTCGATGGCGCCGTGGCGGTGACCCATTCCTACGGCTGCGGCGTGGCGATCGAAGCTCCGGGCGCCGCCGTGCCCGTCCGCACGCTGAAGCACATCGGCCTGCACGCCAACATGGCCGGGCAGCCGCTAGTGGTCAGCCTGGGATGCGAGAAGCTGCAACCCGCCCGCCTGTTCGGCTCCGACCTGCCGATCCTCGGCGAGGCCAACGTCATTCGTCTGCAGGACCAGCGCGGCTTCGGTGAAAGCGTGGCTGCGATTCTGGAGGCGGCGGAACGGCGCCTCGCCCAGCTGGATCGCCGGCGCCGGCAGACGATCCCCGCGTCGGACCTGATCGTCGGTCTGCAATGCGGCGGCAGTGATGCATTCTCGGGCGTCACCTGCAATCCGGCCGTAGGCTATGCGGCCGACCTCCTGGTGCGCGCCGGCGCCACCGTCCTGTTTTCCGAAGTCACCGAGGTCCGCGACGCCATCCACCTGCTCACGCCGCGCGCCGCCACATCCGACATCGCGCGGGATCTCGTCCGCGAAATGCGCTGGTACGACGAATATCTCGCCCGGGGAGAGGCCGACCGCAGCGCCAACACCACTCCCGGGAACAAGCGCGGCGGCCTCGCCAACATCGTGGAGAAAGCCCTCGGCAGCGTGGCGAAGGCCGGCAGCACCGCGATCCGCGCAGTTGCCAGTCACGGCGAGAAGGTTACGTCCAAAGGTCTGGTATTCGCGGCCACGCCGGCCAGCGATTTCATTTGCGGCACGCAGCAACTGGCGTCCATGAATCTGCACGTCTTCACCACCGGCGAAGGCAGCCCCTACGGCCTGGCCCTCGTTCCGGTGATCAAAGTCTCGTCCCGTACCGCGCTCGCCGAGAAGTGGGCGGACCTGATCGATCTCGATGCCGGTCGCATCGCCACCGGCCATTCCACGATCGAAGATGTCGGTTGGGAGATTTTCCGGTTCCTGCTGGACGTTGCCGGCGGCCGCAAAACGTGGGCCGAGCACTGGGGCCTCGCCAATGCGCTGTCCCCTTTCAATCCCGGCCCGGTAACGTAGAACAACGTGGCGCGGGCGCTCGTGCCGGGCACTCGTGCTGGTGTGCTCAGTATGACTTGTTATTGTTTGCTCCAAGGGGCGCAAGTCCCCCAATGGGCCGTTATGACCGGAACCATCCGTCTGAACAAGGGTGTCCATCGCGAGGTGGAAATCTGAAGAATCACAGTGGGGGCCACCCGGCCAGGGACATGCCTTACCTGAGGTGAGGAGGCCTCCGCATTGGTCCGTACACATCGGACTGCCGTGACAGCAATGGAACGGGCGTTCACGGCATTCGACTCCCAACGAGCCCGCGCCACATCGCGCCCTGGAGCCCAGGGATGGCGTTCACTCGCGGCGTAGTGCTTGTATGGGGTCGATTGCCGCTGCGCGCCGGGCGGGCAGCCAGCAGGCAATCAAGGAAACCGTAACCAGCAGCAGGGAAACGCAGGCGAGGGTACGGGGATCGGCCGCTTCCAGGCCGTAGAATAAACTCCGCAATGCTCGCGCCAGCAGAGACGCCAGCAGGAGGCCGGCGATGATGCCTGCGAGCGTAAGCTTCAGTCCCTGGCCGACCACCAAAACCAGCACGTTGCGTTCTTGCGCGCCGAAGGCCATGCGCACTCCGATCTCGCGTGTTCGCTGCGCGACGATGTAGGCCAGCACGCCATAGAGTCCCACCATCGCCAGCACGAGAGCCAGACCCGCGAACAGGGTCAACAGCCTGCTCTCCAGTCGCGGCTGAGCGAGAGTCTCGGATAGCAAATCGTCCATCGAACGGATGACCGGCGGGGGCAGATTCGGAATCAGCGTTTTGGTCTCACGGCGGACGGCTGCTGCCAGGGTCAGGGGCTCGGTCGTGGCGCGCAGCAGAATCGTGGGGCTTTGCATCGGCCACTGCCAATACGGGACATAGACCTCGGGCACGGCCTCCGGGTGCGGATCGAGCGACTTCACGTCGCCGACAATACCGACGATGGTGCTCCACTCGCGCTGGCCATAGACATTCGTGGCGTCCAGGGGAGGTTGGCTGGCGCCTGCCTTGAGGTGCTGGCCGATGGGATCTTCGCCGGCGAAGTACCGCCTGGCCAGGGTTTGATTGATCAGCATGACGCCGGGCGCGTCGAGGGTGTCGGCCTCGCTGAAATCGCGCCCGCGCAACACGGATCCGCCCAAGGCACGCAGCCAATCGGGAGTGATGCCCTGGAACTCGGCCTTCGGCTGCTCCTCAGGCTCGAGAGCCGGCCGGCCGTAAATGGCGATGGTTTGGCCCGGAGGGTGATTGTCGCGGCGCAGCAGGCGGCTGCCCGCGCCGGCGGCTTGCACTCCGGGGTGCGCGCGAAGGCGCTCGATCAACTCGCGGAGGGGAACCTGCGGGCGGGTGGCGGTTGGTTGTACCCATGTAGTGAAACCGGATACGGAAAAGTCGAGTTCCGCAGTGAGCAGATGCTCGGGCTGAAAGCCTCGCGCCGCGCGGAGCATTCGGCCGAAGCTCTGCAGCATCAGTCCCGCGCCGAACAGCAGCACCAGGGATACGGCCACTTCGGCGACGATCAGAAGATTCCGCATCCGGCCGGCGGCTCTGCCCAAGGATACTGCCCGCGCGCCTTCGTTGAGCGCCAGGCTCAAGTCCGGCCGCGAGAACTGCGCCGCAGGCACGATGCCGAACGACACGCCGGTGAGCACGGAAATGGCGAGCGTGAAGGTCAGAGCCGTGAGGTCGAGCGTAACCTGATTCAGGCGCGGGATGTTACCAGGACTGACTGCGAGGAACAATCGTAATCCCCACCAGCCGAGAGCGGATCCAAAGGCTCCTCCGAGCGCCGCCAGCAGCAGACTCTCGATGAGGAGCTGCCGCATCACACGCCAGCGCCCGGCGCCCAGTGCGAAACGCACAGCCATCTCCTGGTTACGCGAAGCGGCCCGGGCGAGCATCAGTCCGGCGACATTGGCGCAGGCGATGAGGAGCACACCGGCAGCGGCGGCCCACAGGACCAGCAACGCCGCCCGAAGGTTGCGCCCCAATACCTGTTCGAGCAATGGCACGACGGCAACTTCCGAGCCGATGGTCTCGCCGGGATAGGACTGCTTCAGCCGCGCCTGGATGGCGTTCATCTGGGTGCGCGCCTGCTCGAGCGTTATGCCTGGCTTGAGCCGCGCGATCACGGTGTGCCAGTGTGCCGAACGGCGCTCGGTGAGCGTCACCCCCATCCAGCCCATCGGCAGCCACAGTTCACATTGGCCAGGGGCCCCGAAGCCGGGCGGCATCACTCCGACGATGGTGTATTCGCGGCGGCCATAGCTGTCGAGAGTGAGCGTTTGCCCAACAGCTTTGGGGTCGCCGGCGAAGTACTGTTGCCACAGATCGTAGCTCAGGACGGCGGAGCGCTCGCCTCCTCGCTGGTCTTCTGGCGTCAGGAGCGGACGCCCCAGCAAGGGCTTCGTTGCGAGAGTCGCGAATAAGCTGGCGGATGTGTAAGTGGCGTGAATTTTGGTGGTACCGTTGCGCAGAACGAGGTTAAAGCTTTGGCTGCCTTCCCATCCCGGGCTCGCGGCCATGTCGGAAAACACGGTGTTTTGTGCGCGCCAGTCGAGATAGTCGGGGCCGCTGACGCGGTCCTGCTCGATGCCGCGCTCGGCGCTGCGCTCCCACAGGGTGACGAGTTGCCGCGGCTCGTGATAGGGCAACGGCTTGAGCAGCAAGCCGTAAATGACACTGAAGATCGCGGTGTTGGCGCCGATGCCGAGGGCGAGGGTGAGCACGGCGGTGACGGTGAATCCGGGGCTCTTTCGCAGCATTTGTGTGGCATACCGGAGGTCTTGCCACAGGGACTCGGCTTGGCGCCAGTTCGTCATGATCGCGTCGAAGGGGAGACGACAGGAGTGTCCCGAATGTTAACACGCCGGCGGAAGTGGACGCCGGAAAACCCTTCGCCAACGAGCGAAACTGCGCACACCCGGCAAGCGTCCCGAAGAGTCGGGACGCGGCAGGCAGGAGTGCCCGCGCCACATCGCCGGCGCATGGTTTTCATGAATTTCGGTGGGGGCTTTGGGGACATGGTACGCGGGCCCGGGCACGTCCGATAATGGGAAGCGGAGGAGATCAGGTATGGCGGAACACGACGAAAGATGGAGCGACCAGGATCTCTTCGAGCACGAGCTGCGCAACCAGCAGCTCAAGGCCGATCGCGCCGGAGAAAAGGTCACCTTTGGCGATCTGGTAACCCGCGCCCGCGAAGCCATCAACAAGAAGATCAGCGCCGCCCGCCGGCAAAAGTCTTAACGCCTACGCTGAGCGCGGTGTTCCTCGCATGGAGGCCTGTTCATAGTGCCACTCGGCCATGGACACAGGCGTGAGCGCCAGGCGTGAGTGCCCGCGCCACGTTGCTACTCTTCTCGCAGCGCCGCCATGGGATCCAGCCGCGAGGCCCGGCGGGCGGGACCATATGCGGCCAGCGCCGCCGTTGCGGCCAGAGTCGCGGCCGACAGCAGCAGCATCGCAGGATCGTTGGATTGCACTCCGTACAGGAAACCGGCGATCCACCGCGTGGCGGCCAGCGTTCCGCAGAAGCCCAATCCGAGACCGGCGGCGATCACCCCCGCCGCGTCCGCCATCACCATCCGAAGAACGCGTCCTCTTTCGGCGCCCAGAGCCACGCGGATCCCAATCTCGTTCCGCCGCCGCGCTACGTTGCAGGACATCACGCCATACAGCCCGATGGCCGCCAGCAGCAGCGCCAGACCGCCAAAGAAACTCGCGAGCATCGCCAGCAGCCGTTCGCGCTGAAGCGACTTGTCCACTTGCGACACGAGAGTGGTGAACTCGATCGAGGCGGCTCGATCGACCGACGCCACCGCGCTCTTCACACCCGGTATCAATGCGGTGGGCGCACCGCCCGCCGTCCGCACTGCGACGTTGGTGAAGGGGAAGAGCTTCTCCGTCTGACTCCACGGCGTGTAGACGGTGGGCGGAATCTCTTGCCGTAAGTCGTTGAATTTCGAGTCGCCGGCGACTCCGACGATCTCGATGGGCGCGCCCCAGGCGTCACTGTGGCGCACACGAAAGTGCGCACCGACCGGATCGGCGCCGCCGAAGTACTTCCTCACCATGGTCTGGTTGACCACCGCCACGGCGGCCGAACGAAGCGTGTCGCGGCTGTTGAAGTCGCGGCCGGCCAGCAGATTGATCTTCATGGTTGCGAAGTACTGATCGCTGACCGCGTTCGCAAACACCTGCGAGTCCTCTCGCGACCGCGCGGCGAGGCCCTCGACCGACACTTCGAGAACCCGGCGTGCCGGGAGGATAGGGGTAAAGTCGGAGATGCTCGCCGAGCGTACTCCCGGAAGCGCGCGGAGGGCCTCCAGGATCTGCTGAAACACCTCGGCCCGGCGCTGCGGCGTGTACCCGGCGCCGCGCAGATCGACGCTGGTCAGCAGCACACCGCCGGGATCGAACCCGGGATCGAGAGTGGCCAGCCGCCAGAACGTCGAGAGCAGGAGAGCGCCACCGGACACCAGCACCATCGAGAGCGCCACCTGGGAAATCAGCAATAGCTTTCCCGGGCCAGGACCCGCCCCTCGGATGACCACATGCGCATTGGCCTTCATGGCGGCCAACGGACTGGCGCACGAATTGTGCCAGGCGGGCGAGATTCCGAACAGCAGACCCGTGGCCATGGCGACGCCGGCAGTGAAGGCAAGCACCCTGGCGTCCGGCTTCAGGTCGAGCGACGCGTCGAGAAATGCGACCAGCAGGCGCGTACACCAAACCGCTGCCAGCACGCCTAAGACGGTGCCGAGGGTGGAGAGCAGAAGGCTCTCCGTGAGCAACTGGCGGATCAGGCGGCCCCGTCCGGAACCGAGCGCGGCGCGAATGGCAAATTCCCGGTGACGGGTTTCGCCGCGAGCCAACAGCAGGTTGGACACGTTTACGCATGCAATCAGCAGAACCACGCCCGCAATCGACAGCAGCACCAACAGCGCGGTGCGGTATTGTTGCCGCAGATACGACAGCCCGTTGGCGGCGGAGTAGGTCTCGAGCGGGACGCGCAGCCACTCTTCGCGGTCCTGGGCCGGCCATTCCGTGGGAACCGTCGAGCGAAAGATTTCGGAGGCGAGAACCATCAGGCGTGCGGCGGCCTGAGTCGCAGGGATGCCGGGTTTCGGCCGGCCGATCACCCGCAGCCAGCCGCCCGCCGGACTCGCGTCGAGCAATTGGGTGTCGCCGTGGATGATCTTCTCCGCGCACAGAGGCACCATTACGTCGAAGGCCGCACCGACTTCCGTGCCGGTGAATCCGCGTGCGGCCACGCCCACGATTTCGAACGGATGGGTATTGACCGAGATGGACCGGCCGAGGACATCGGCACGGCCGCCGTATTCCCGCTGCCAGAATCCGTAACTCAGCACGGCGGCACCGTCGCAGCCCCGGCGATCGTCGGCGGGCGTCAGGGTGCGGCCCAGGGCGGCGGGCAATCCCAGCGTGTCGAAGTACTGTCCCGACACGAACGAGCCGTTGACGTTGCGGGCTTCTCCTCCATTGGCCAGATTGAATGCCCAGCGGCTGTAGGCGAAGATGCCGGAGAAAACGTCCTGGCGGTCGCGGAGCTGCTCCCAGACGGGGTTGCTGAAGTAGCCTCGATGCTCGCCCATGGTCACCTCGAGCAATTCTTCGGGATGGCTCACGGGAAGGGCCTTCCACATTACGGCATCGATGAGGGTGAAGATCGCGGTATTGGCGCCGATTCCCAGGGCGAGCGACAACGCCGCCACGGCAAGGAATGCGGGATCGCGCCGCAACGCACGAATGGCTTGCCAGATGTCCTGGCACAGGAAATCGAGCACCCAGGTAGTGTATCCCAGGAAACGCGGACGCTTCTCAGAAACCACTCGGGGCACATTGTTATAATCGATCACGCAACCCGGGAGACGTTTTGGGATCCAGCAATCGACCCTTACCCATGCGCGGCGCGCCGCCTCTGGCCGCGCGCGGCGCCGAGCGCTATTTCGAGCTCAAGTCGCAGATCCACCGCAAACTGATCGGCGTGCTGAACCTCGACCGGGTCTCCTCCATCCCCAAGGACCGCGTCCGCGCCGAAATCGGGCGCGTGGTGGAGAGGCTGCTCGACGAAGAGCGCGTGCCCATGACCACCGCCGAGCAGACCAAGATTGTGGAGGAGGTGCTGGACGAGGTGTTGGGGCTGGGTCCGCTCGAGACGCTGCTGAAAGAGCCGACCATCAGCGACATTCTGGTGAACCGTTACAACCAGGTATTCATCGAGCGCAACGGCAAGCTTTCCGAAACCACGGTGCGCTTCAAAGACGACGGGCACCTGTTGCACATCATCGAGAAGATCGTCTCGCAGGTGGGCCGGCGCATCGATGAAGCGCAACCGATCGTCGACGCGCGCCTGCAGGATGGGTCGCGCGTGAACGCCATCATTCCGCCGCTCGCGCTGGACGGGCCGTGTCTCAGCATCCGGCGCTTCGGACGGCACGTGATCACGCAGGACGAGATGCTGCAGTACAGGACACTCACCCCGGGGATTCTGCGACTCCTGGCGGCATGCGTGCAGGCCAAAACCACCATCCTCATTTCGGGCGGCACCGGCTCGGGCAAGACCACCATGCTCAACGCGCTCTCGCGGTTCATTCCGGAAGAGGAGCGGATCATCACCATCGAAGACACGGCCGAGCTGCAACTGCAGCAGCGCCACGTCGTGAAGTTCGAAACGCGGCCGCCCAACCTGAATAAGGAGGGCGGCATCAATCAGCGGCAACTGTTGCGCACGGCTCTGCGAATGCGCCCGGACCGCATCATCGTGGGTGAGTGCCGCGGCGCCGAGGCCCTGGACATGCTGCAGGCCATGAATACGGGTGTGGAGGGTTCCATGAGCACGGTCCACGCCAACACGCCGCGGGATGCCTTTTCGCGCCTGGAGACCATGGTGATGATGGCGGACCTGGAGATTCCCACGCGGGTCATCCTGCAACAGCTCGTCAGCGCCATCAGGCTGGTGGTGCAGGTATCGCGTCTGCAGGACGGCACGCGCAAAATCCTGAGCGTCTCCGAGGTGCTTGGCGTCAAGGACGAGAAGGTGCATTTGCAGGAGATCTTCGCGTTCGAGCGGGTGGGCGTGAACGACGCCGGCAAAGTCCAGGGACGGTTCCGCGCCACCGGCGCATCGCCGCGGATCCTGGAGCGGCTGCGCGTCAGCGGAATTCAGTTGTCGCCCCACATTTTCGAAGAAGTGGTGAGCGTGAACCTGTAGCGGGTCAGCGGCTGATTTACAAAATAAGCGCTGCCTCACCCGATAGCGGTTGTATCCTGATTTCCATGGCAAGCCGGATCGCCGGGTTTCGTGGTGAGTTCCTGTGGGAGCTTGAAATCGCGGAGCGTCAAATGGTGGCCATGGCCGAATGCGTTCCGGAGGAACAGTACGATTGGCGTCCCGCCGCCCAGGCGCGTTCGTTCAGCGAGGTGTTTGTGCATGTCGCGGCCGGGAATTTCATGCTTCTGGACATAATTGGCATAGCTGCTCCGGTGGACTTGTATGCCCGGGTTCCAACTGCCGGTGACGCACGATTCCAGGGTCTGATCCACAGAAACGACGAATTGGCGGCCAATATGCGTCAGAAGGACGCAGTGGTCGGACTGTTGAGGCGATCCTTGCGCGCGGTGTCGCAGTCCTTTGCGGAAGCAAACGACCGCGAGCTGAATCGGCGCCTGATTTTTTTTGGTGAACAGACCAGCGTGCGGCGAGTCTACCTGCGGTTATTGGCGCATACCGGCGAACATATGGGCCAGATGATCGCTTACCTCAGGTTCAACGGGATTCTTCCGCCGTGGCCGGACTGGAGGCCGGATCGGCGCGCCTGACGCTGGTAATGTGCGAAGTGCCCGATGCTCTTGGGGGCGCGAGTTCGACGGTTGCCGGCTCGCGCGGCAAACTGCGCGGCAAACTGCGCGGCGCCTGTCCCGCCGGAATCGTGGTATTTGTGGAAGAATTGATGTGCGGCGCAGTGGCGCGAGAAGCTGCTGAGCCGTTTTAAGGAGGTACTGGGATGCGGCGATTGTTACTCGCGGGCGTGCCGTTGATGGCCGCCCTGCTGTTTTGGACAGCGGCGCCGGCGGCGGCCCAGCCGCAGAAGGCGGCCAAACCCTGGAGCCCCAAGCGGCTTGCCGACGGCCACCCCGACCTGCAAGGCACCTACGATATTGCGACGATGACGCCGCTGGAACGTCCTCGGGGCGCACCGCCGGCCTACACGGCGGAGGAGGCGCACAAGCGGGAAGCCGCCTTCGCCAAGGAGAAGCAGGAGGCCGATGCGCCGATTTCCGGGGATCGCGCCGCGCCGAAAAAAGGTGGCGAATCGATTGCTCCCGCGGGGAGCACCACCGGCCCAAATGCCGGCTGGTGGCTGGTGGCGACGGGCGCCGGCGGCGCGGTCGGCGGTTACAACGCCGGCTGGCTCGATGCCGGGTCTACTTTCACTGTCGTGGATGGCCAGTACCGCTCGTCGATCGTGATCGATCCGGCCGACGGACGCGTTCCCGCGACGATCCCATCGGCGCGGCAACGCGCGGTGGCCGACTACGGACGTCCCACTTCGGACACTGGGGAGAGCACCGATCGCGATCTCGAAAGGACGCCCGGCGCGTATGACGACCCGGAGCGCCGCCCGCTCGGCGAGCGTTGCATTCTGGGGTTCGGGTCTACCTCCGGCCCGCCCGCGCTGCCGGACTATTTCTACAATAATCTGCACCAGATCGTGCAGACGCCGAACACCATCATGATCATGACCGAGATGGTGCACGACGCGCGCATCATCCGCATGAACGCGCAGCATCTGCCGCAGAACATGCGCTTCTGGATGGGAGACTCGATCGGCCACTGGGAAGGCGACACGCTGGTTGTGGATACCACCAACTTCACCGACAAGACGCGGTTTCGCGGATCGACGGAGAACCTGCATGTGATCGAGCGCTTTACGCGCACCAGCGATCACACGCTGTTGTACCGGTTCACCCTGGAGGATCCCAACACGTGGGAGCGTCCCTGGACCGGCGAAATGACCTGGCCGGCGACGGATTCGCACATCTACGAGTACGCCTGCCACGAAGCCAATTACGCGCTGACGGACATTCTGAAAGGCGCGCGGCTGCGGGAAAAGGAACAGGCGGAGGCCAAAGCAGCGAGCGGCCGAAAGTAACCGGCTTGCGTATTACAGAGGCTGCTGGTGGTGAGCGCTCGACGTCAGTGACCTGTTGCGGGCGTTAAAGACTGACGCGCTGCCGCGCCATACGGCTTCAGGCCGTCTCGCCCGGGGCCGTGCTATCCTTCAAGCATCTGAGGGAATCGTCCTATGAAGCTGGCGCGACCCATTTCCGCCAATCTCCTTCTGTTTTCACTCAGCGTGGGGCTGTTTGCGATGCAACGCGGCGGCTACCAGGGATTCGGCCGCCAATACGGTTACGGCTACTACCAGGCCGGACCGAATGTGCCCTCGGAGTTCTATTGGACCCGGCTGCAGTACACTTCCAGCTACGCGGGCGGCGGGAGCTACGGTTTCCGCGGGTTTCGCGGCGGCTGGACCCGTGACTTTCCCAAGGCGGACAACGACTGCCTGATCGTGCTGCGGCGTCTCACCCATATCAACTCCCCCTCGCCCCTCAACGTAGTCGATCTGGATAGCGATCACGTTTTCGACTATCCTTGGATCTACGCCGTCCAGGTGAATACGTGGACGTTCACCGAAGAAGAAGCCAAGCGCCTGCACGATTACCTGATGAAGGGCGGCTTCCTGATGGTGGACGATTTCCACGGCACCGAGGACTGGGAGCATTTCATGGCCGGTATGCGCATGGTGCTGCCCGACCGGCCCGTCGAGGATCTCGCCGATTCCGACGAAATCTACCACGTGCTCTACGACATCAACGAGAAGTTCCAGATCCCCAGCGAGGTCTACGTGAACACCGGCCGGACGTACGAGAAGGACGGCTACGTCCCCAAGTGGCGCGCCATCCGCAACGATCACGGCCGGATCATGGTGGCGATCTGCGCTAATATGCACCTGGGCGACGCCTGGGAGTGGGCGGACAGCCCGCAGTATCCCGAGAAGTTTTCCGGGTTGGCGTTCCGCATCGTCCTCAACTACATCACCTATGCCATGACCCATTAGGATGACCCCATCACGCTTTCCGCAGCCTGCGAGCCCCCCGAGAGGCCATGTTCGAGTTCTTCCTTAAATATCCGCGCTCGGCGTATTCGCGGGGCCAATTTGCGTTGCTGGGGGCTTGGCCGAAGTGGGTCCTGGTGCTGCTGGTGCTGGTGGTGGCGGCCGGGCTGGCGTGGCTCATCCGCTCCCGCCTCTCCCAGGCCGCGCCGTCGTTGCGCACCTGGCGCGCGTGGGTCATCTGGGGCCTGCAGACGATGCTGGCCGCCGCGATCCTGGTGCTGCTTTGGCAGCCCGCCATCACCGTGGCCGAACTGAAGCCGCAGCAGAACATCATCGCGGTGCTGGTGGACGACTCGCGGAGCATGGCCGTCACCGAGAACGGCACGACCCGGCTGGCGCAGGCCGTGGGCGCGCTCGAGAACGGCGTCCTTTCCAATCTGAACCGCGCCTTTCAGACGCGTCTTTACCGGGTGGATGACACGGCTGCCCGCATCGAGGGTCTGAAAGAACTCCGGCCCAACGCTCCATCGACCCGGCTGGGCGACTGCCTGAAGCAACTGAGCGACGAGACGTCGGACCTTCCGATCGGCGCGGTGGTGCTGCTCACCGACGGCGCCGACAATTCCGGCGGCATCAGCGCCGATGCCGTGAACACGCTGCGCTCGCGCCACATTCCGATTCACACCGTGGGGTTCGGGCGCGAGCGGGCGGGCCACGACGTGGAACTGGACGACGTGGTGATTGCGCCGCGCGCTTTGGCCGATTCGCGCCTGGCCGCGAAGATCACGCTGCACCAGCGCGGATTCGCCGGAGCGAAGCTCAATCTCACGGTACGGGACGTCAGCTCCGGCCAGGCGAAGGCGCTGGCATCCCGGAGCGTCACGTTGGGGCCCGACGGCAACCTGCAGACCGAAGTCGTGATGTTCAACGTAGGCAGCGCGGGCGCGAAGAAGCTGGAAATCGCGGCCGCGGCCCTTCCGGGCGAAGAGAACACCGCCAACAACATGGTGACGCGCCTGGTGAACGTGGGCTCCGAGCCGCGCCGCATCCTCTATGTGGAAGGCGAGCCGCGGTGGGAATACAAGTTTATCCGGCAGGCGGAGGAGGACGACCGGCTGGTGCAGATCGTCTCCATCGTGCGGACCACCGAGAACAAGTTCTATCGCCAGGGGATCGCCGATCCTAAGGAATTGGCGAACGGGTTTCCGGCGCGGCCGGAGGATATCTTCGGCTATCAGGCAATCATCCTCGGATCGGTGGAAGCCGGTTACTTCTCGGCCACGCAGCAGGAGTTGATCCGCGAATTTGTGGATCGCCGGGGCGGCGGGCTGCTGCTCCTGGGCGGGCAGTTCGCGCTGGCGGATGGCAGTTGGAATTCTTCGAGCCTCACCGAGCTCTTTCCAACCATCCTGCCGCTCCAGACGGGCACGTTTCATCGTGAGGCCGATCCGAAGACCGGAGTCGCCCACGCAACAGCCGAACTGGCGCCCGCTGGAGTAGACAGCATTATTACCAGGCTGGTGGACGATCCCGTCGAGAACGCTGCCAAGTGGAAGAAGCTGCCCTACCTCATGGATTACGAGGATCCCGGAGTGCCCAAGCCGGGCGCGGCGGTGCTCGCCAACATGATCACGCCCGAGGGCCGCAAGCTGCCGCTGCTGATCACGGAGAGCTTCGGCCATGGCCGCACGGCGATCATGGCCACGGGAGGCAGTTGGCGGTGGCAGATGAGCTCGCCCCTGGGCGACACGGCGCACGATCTGTTCTGGCAGCAGCTTCTGCGGTGGCTGGTTTCCGACACTCCCGGGCACGTGACTTCGTCGGTTCCGGCGCAGGTGCTGTACGATAACGGCGCCGTGACCCTGACCGCGGAGGTGCGCGACCAGCAATACAATCCCGCTGCAGACGCGAAGGTGGAAGCGCACATCCTGGGGCCGGGCGGTATCGGCGCGCAGATCGAGATGGCGCCGGTTCCCGACAGTCCCGGCCAGTTCCAGGCGACGTGGCTCGCTCCCAAGCCGGGTGCGTACCTGACCGAGGTGCTGGCGCAGCGCGCGGACTCCGGTTCCGGGACGGTGAAGGAGTTGGGGCGCGATGTCTTGAACTTTCAGCGGATCGACGGCGTGGCCGAGAACTTCCACGTGGAGCAGAATCGCGAACTGCTGGAACACCTCGCAGCGCAGACCGGCGGACAGTACTGGAAGCCCGCGGACCTGGCGAAACTCGCCGGCGCCATTCCCTATTCGGAAGCGGGCGTGACGATGCGCGAGACCAAGGACCTGTGGAACCTGCCGCTGGTCTTTCTGGTGCTGGTGCTGCTTCCCTTCTCCGAGTGGTGGCTGCGGCGGAAATGGGGGATCGTGTAGGCCGATGGAGCAGCGCTTCCTCAGTCCTGCGATCCTGGCCGGCATTTCGGGGCTCGATCTCATCGCCAAGACCGTGGTGGAAGGTTTCGTCGCGGGGCTGCACCGGTCGCCCGATTTCGGCTTCAGCCAGGAATTCGCCGAATACCGCGCCTACAACGACGGCGACGATCTGCGGCTGGTGGATTGGAACGTCTACGCGCGCACCGACCGCCTCCACCTCAAGCGATATCGCGGCGAAACGAACAGCGTGCTGACGATCCTGCTGGACGCCAGCAACTCCATGCAGTTCGGCTCGCATGGCGTCAACAAGATGGATTACGCGCGGTACCTGGCGGCGTCCCTGTTTTATCTGGCGATTCACGGGCAGCGGGATGCCGCGGGGCTGATCACCTTCGACGACGAAATCCGCAACTTTGTCCGCCCCTCGACGCGGCAGGGCCAGTTGCATCGGCTGCTCGCGGGACTGGAACAGGCCGAAGCGCGCGCCCGGACCGATTTCTCGAAGCCGATGCGCTACTTCCAGGAATTTCTGAAGCGCCGCGGGATCGTCTTGATCGTTTCCGACTTCTGGGACTCGCCTGAGAACCTGATCAAGACCATCGAGCCGCTGCGCTATCACGGAAACGAAGTGGTGCTGTTCCATATTCTCGATCCCGAGGACGTGCGGCCCGTGCTCCACGGGCCTTCGATCCTGATCGACATGGAGACCGAGACGCGTCTCGAAGTCACACCCGATTATTCGAAGAAGGAGTACCGGGACAAGATCCAGGCGCACCTGACGGACCTGCGCGATCGCACCCAGGCCGCCGGAATGGGTTACTGCCTGCTGATCACGGATCGGCCGCTGGACACCGCCTTGCGCGAATACCTGACCCTGCGCGGAGGCCGCAATTAGATGGGCTTCTTCGCGCCCTGGTTTCTGGCCGGCCTGGCGGGGCTGGCGCTTCCGGTATACCTGCACCTGCTGAAGCGGCAGACGGCCAAGCCCAAGCCGGTAAGCTCGCTGATGCTTTTCGAGTCGCGCACGCAAAGCTCGACGCGCCACAAGCGGCTGCGCTATTTCCTGCTGCTGTCGCTGCGCCTGGCGATGCTGCTGCTGTTGATTCTGGCGTTCGCCAATCCGTTCGTCAATCGCGACGCGGCGGTGCTGGCGAGCAACCGGCTGGTGCTGCTGGTGGTGGACAATTCCTTCAGCATGCGCGCCGGAACGCGCCTCGCGGACGCCAAGGAAGCTGCCATGATCGAACTGGGCCGAAAAGGCGCGGCGCGCGCGCAGGTGGCGGCTTTCGGCGCGCAGTTGCGGATGATGACCCAGCCGATCGAGGACCAGGGGGAACTGCGTGCCGCTGTCCAGGCGATCCAGCCTGGCGATGAGCACGGCGCCTTCGGGGAGTTGGCGCGCGCCGTTCGCGGACTGGCGGCGTCGGTCCGTACTCCCATCGAGCTTCATTTGTTCAGCGATATGCAGCGCGGCGACCTGGCGGCGACCTTCTCCGATATGTCGCTGCCGGCGAACGTCAACCTGGTGATGCACGCGGTGGCCACCAGGCCGCAGCCAAACTGGACGGTGGAATCGGTGGACGCGCCCGGACAGGTGTGGGGTAAGGACACCAGGCCGGTTCACGTGCAGGCGGTGATCGCCGGGTTCGGCACTCCGGCGGTGCAGCGTACAGCCTCGCTGGTGTTGAACGGCAGGACGGCGGCGGCGAAGAGCGTGGCGGTCCCGGCGAACGGCCGGGCCACCGTGGAATTCCCCGGGCTCGAAGTGCCTTACGGCTTCAATCGCTGCGAGGTCAGGATCGACGGCGCCGATGGCTTCGCGGCCGACGATCTGCGGCGCTTCGTGGTGGCGCGATCGGACCCGCAGAAGGCGCTGCTGGTCCATAATTACGGCGACAATCGATCGCCTCTGTACATCGGCGCGGCACTCTCGGCGGCGGCGCAATCGGCCTTCACCATCGAATCGCTCAGTGTGAACGAGGCGGCAGACCGGCAGCCTTCCAACTACGCGTTCATCGTGCTTTCCGACCTCAATACGGTGCCGGCCCTGTTGGAGAATTCGCTCACGGATTACGTCCGTTCGGGAGGCAGCCTGTTGATCGCCGTGGGCACCTCGGCGGCGTCGCGTCTGAAGATCCCCATTTTCGGGGCGCGGATCGTGGAGACGCGCGACTACAACCGGCGGCCGGAACGTTTTATCGGGGTCGGGTCGAGCGACTCGTCGTTCCCCGGAGTGGCAAAGGCCGATGGCTGGGCGGGAGTGAAGTTCTTTTATGCGCTGAACGTGGATCCGGCCGACGCGCGCGTGCTGGTGCGCCTGGGCGATCAGACGCCGCTGCTGCTGGAGAAGCGCATTGGCGAGGGCCGCGTGGTGCTGCTCACCTCGGGGCTCGACAACCTGACCAACGATTTTCCGTTGCACCCGGCCTTTGTGCCGTTCATCGAGCAGACGGCCCGGTATCTGGCGGGCAGCGAACGGCAAGGCGGCGCGATGACGGTGGGGTCGTTTCTGGAACTCCGGAATGCCCGGGAGCAGGGGCAGGGCGTGGAGGTGACCGATCCCGAGGGCAGGCGGCCGCTGACGTTGGGCGAGGCGGCGTCGGCGCAATCGATTCAGCTCACGGAAGCGGGGTACTACCAGATTCGGCTGGCGAACGGGCGGCATAACGAGGTTGGGGTGAATGCCGACTCGAAGGAGTCGAACCTCGACGTGATTCCCGATGATGTGCTGGCGCTTTGGAAAGGGAAGGGCGGTGATGCCTCACAGGACACGGCGCGGGCCAGTCCCGCGGCGCCGCGCAAGACGCCGCAGAGCCTGTGGTGGTATGTGATGCTGCTGGGGTTGGTGTTTGCGGTTGGAGAATCGGCGCTGGCGAGCCGCTATCTGGGAACGCAGCGGGAGGAATCGGACAAAGTATAGTGGCGCAGGCACTCCTGCCTGCCGCGTCCCCACTCATGGGGACGCTTGTCGGGCATTTACAGTGTCGCCGTCGAGCGAAGAACGAAGCCGGCGCGGCACCTGACTTAATGGCGACCCAAAAAGCGCCCCGATGAGTCGAAGGCTGCAGACACGAGTGTCCGCGCCACGCCCCCATCCTGGTGCGATATTCTGTAGTCAGTAATCCTGGGCGCGCTGTCTTTGGAGGGTCCGTGAGTTTTCGCGAACAACTTCACGCCTATATCGGGCAACTGGAAAAACGTCTGCGCTGGGGCACATTGCTGCGCGGCGTGGCGATTCTCACGGGAAGCGGCCTGATCGCGACCGTCTTGCTGGTCACGGCCGCCAATGCAAGGGCCTTTTCGCAGGGCAGCGTGACTGCGGCGCGCTTCGGACTGATTCTCGTCCTGGCGGTGGCCGCTGTGGCGGGGCTGGCGATTCCGTTGCGGCGGCTGACGCGCCGGCGCGCGGTGGGCACGGCGGAGGCCGCGTTCCCGCAATTCCAGCAGCGCCTCACGACCTTTACGGAGCGCGACGCGCAGGATCCCTTCATCGAATTGCTGGCTGGGGAGACGCTCGACGTCGCGCGAACCGCCGAGCCCAAGGAGATGGTTACCGAGTCGCGGCTGTGGGGATTGCTCGCGGCGGGAGCCGGATCTTGCGCACTCCTGGTCTGGCTGATCGCGGCTGGGCCGGGTTTCCTGGGCTATGGCGCGTCGCTGCTGTGGACCGGCCCGCACACCGGCAAGCCGGCGCTTTACGACCTGCGTGTGGCCCCGGGCGATGCGGTGGTGCGGCGCTATGCCGACCAGATCGTTTCGGCGCTTCCCACGGGCCTCGAGTCGCCCACCGTGAAACTGCATGCGCGCTTTCAGAGTTCCGCCAGGTGGGAAGAGATTGCGATGCACCCCAAGGCTGGCAGCTTCGCGGGCGGGTATCAGTTTCTGTTTGCCGGCCTGCCGGAGGGCGTCGAATACTTCGTAACGGCTGGAGCGCTGACGTCGAAGCACTACAACATCCAGGTGAGCGATCTGCCGGCGGTGAAGCGGATTCGCGTGACGTATCATTACCCCGCGTGGACAGGGATGCCGTCCGAGACCGAGGAGCGCGGCGGCGACCTCCGTGCGGTCGCCGGCACCGAAGCCGAACTCGAAGTCTCGACGGACCGGCCGCTCCAGGGCGGCCGGATCCAGCTCGAAAACGGAAAGCAGGTGGCCCTCACGGGCGGGCAGAATAACGTGTATCGTGGCACCGTGAAGATGGACGAGGATGGTGTCTACCACGTAGCCGGCATCGCCGACGGCAAGCCCGTCCGGGTGAGCGAGGATTTTTTCATCGAGGCGCGCAAGGCGAACCCGCCTCAGATCGCCCTGGTGCGCCCCGGCAGGGGCGATTACCACGCCAGCCCGATCGAGGAGGTGACGGTGGCGGTCAAAGCCGCCGATGAGTACGGGTTGAAGGGCGTGGAACTGCACTACTCGGTGAACGGCGGGCCGGAAACCGCGGTGGACCTGCTGCAGCACAAGGGGGAGAAGCAGGCTGACGGTTCGACCACCATCTCGCTCGAAGCATTCAAGATGGTGCCCGGCGATCTGATCAGCGTCTACGCCACCGCCAAGGACGCCAACGCCGAGACGCACACCGACATGATGTTCATCGAGGCCGACCCGTTTGAGCGCGAGTTCTCCCAGTCCCAGCAATCGGGCGGCGGGGGCGGCGGTGGAGGCGGCGGCAATCAATCCGCGCAGATTTCCCAGCGGGAGAAGGAGATCATCGCCGGCACCTTCCGCCAGCAGGGCGACAAGAACTCGACCGCGCAGCAGGCGGCCGAAGTGGCCAGGCTGCTGTCGCTATCGCAGGCTACCTTGCGCGACCAGGCGATCACGCTTTCCGGCCGGTTGCAGGCGCGCGAGCTCACCGACGAGTTGCAGGCCATCAGCGAGTTTCAGAAGGACATGATGGCCGCGTCGCAGGCCATGGGTCCGGCGGCTCAGAGCCTCCAGCAGGAAAAGTGGAAGGACGCCATTCCGAACGAACAGAAGGCCCTGCAATACCTGCTGCGCGCCGAAGCCACTTTCCGGGAGATCCAGGTGGCGTTCGGGCGCGGCGGAGGCGGGGGCGGTGGAGGCGGCGGCGCGGCGCGCGACCTGGCGGCGCTCTTCGATCTCGAGCTCGACACCGAGAAGAATCAATACGAGACGCAGCAGTCGCCCAGGACCAGCGCGGACCAACGGGAGCAGCAACTCGACGACATCCTGAAGAAGCTGGATGAGCTCTACAAGCGTGAGGAAGACCTGGCCCAGCAACAGCGCAACGGAACCCAGACCGCGGAGCAGAAGTGGCAGCAGGAGATGCTGCGGCGCGAAGCGCAGGATCTTCAGAGGCAGATCGAACAACTGGCACAGAACGGGCGGCAAGGACAGCAAGGGCAACAAGGGGCACAGCAGGGACAACAAGGCGGACAGCAGGGTCAACAGAGCGCATCGGCTTCGGGCCAGTCGGCGCAGTCAGGCCAGTCAGGTCAGGGCCAGCAATCGGGAAGCGCCTCGGCGAGCGGACGCGCCGGAGGACAATCGTCAGGCCGGGGCGGCATGAGTCCGCAACAGTCCGCGGACCAGGCGGCCGACAGCCGGCAGCAGTCTGCGCAACAGGCTCTCGATCGTCTGC
Organism: Bryobacteraceae bacterium; assembly: GCA_035501495.1. GTDB lineage: Bacteria > Acidobacteriota > Terriglobia > Bryobacterales > Bryobacteraceae > JAIQFL01. The sequence goes on from DATJWB010000235.1 coordinate 29,682, forward strand.
GGCAGGCCAGCGAGGACATGCGGCGTGCGGCATCGGGGAGCGCCAGCGCGGCCGATTCGCGGCGCGCGGCAGACCGCTTGCGGGAGGCCACGGATTTGTTGGGAAACGCGCAGCAACAGGATGCCGCGGGCCGGCTCAACTCGATGGCGCAAGCCGCCGAGCAACTGGCCGACCAGCAGAAGCAGCAGGCGGACCGCGTGCGCGGGCTGATCGCGCAGCAGAGCGCGGCGCGGGCATCCGGCCAGCAGCCGAAGGGGCCCACCCCGCAGGAGGTGGACCAGATGATCAACGACCGCCAGCGGGCGAGCGATGACCTGTCGCGCCTGACGCAGCAGATCCGCGGCGCGGCTCGCGAACTGGCGCCTACCCAACCGGCGGCCTCCGGCAGGCTGCGGAGCGCGCTCGATTCGATGGATGAGAACGATCTCGGCACGCGCCTGCAGCGGAGTTCGGATTGGTTGCGGCAGGGCGATTTCTCCGATCCCGCGGAGACGGCCATCACCAGGGATCTGCAGAAGCTGGGACAGCAGGTGAGCGAAGCGGCTCGGGCCGTGGGGAACGGAGAGCGCGCTTCGCAGGACACGGCGCTCAATCGCGCCATGGACGATCTATCGCGGCTGCGCGACCGGCTCGCGAACCTCGGTGGGCGCGGCGATCAGCCGGGGCAGGGCGATCCCAACCGGAATAGCCAGCCCGGCGACCCGCGAGGTCAGGGTGGGCCATTGAGCCGCAATCGCCAGCCCGGCCAGCCAGGGCAACAGGGCCAAAGCGGACAGCAAGGGGGACAGCAAGGCGGGCAAGCCGCCGGTCAAGGCGGGCAGCAAGGCGGCCAGCAGGGCGGACCGGGCGGTGGACGGCAGTCAGGGGCGATGACCGATCGCCTGGCCGGTCCGATGGGCAATCCGGCAGGGGGCTCGGGCAACCGCAACAGCACGGTCTACGGCAATATCGATACCGGGAACACGCGGATCCAGGGACAGGCGGTGGCGCCGTATCAAGGGCCGACTCCGGCCGATACGCAGCGCGAGATCGAGCAGGGGTTGAATCTGTTGAATCAGATGCGGGCCGCGGTCCAGGACAGTCCTGAAGCGCGCCAACAGTGGCAGTCGCTGGTCGAAGAGATGCGCCATCTGGATCCCAGCCGCTTTCCCGGGAATCCCGCGCTGGTGGATCAGATGCATCAGCAGCTTTTGAGCGGCGTGGACGCCCTGGAACTGCAGTTGCGCCATCAGCTCGACCAAAGCCACGGCGGCACGATTCGCAACACCGATCCGACGAAAGTACCCGCGGGGTATCAGGACTCGGTGGCGGAGTATTACCGCAAGCTCTCGAAGAGCGGCGGCCATTAATACAAGCGTCGGCGGGAGTGCCGGAGCGGCAGCATCGTAACTCTTTGCGGCCAGTCTTACGACATTTTGCCGGGCCGCCGGGCGGCGATTACGCGCGGAATTCCGGCGAGGTCGGGCTCGATGCGGCCGCCGGCCCAATCGCGCACCAGGTTGGCGACGTACTCGTGCGTGCCGAATCCCAGCTCCATGATGAGCCACCCGCCGGGGCGAAGCACGCGCGGCGCATCGGAGACGATGCGATCGTAGAATTCGAACCCGCGCTCGCCGCCGAACAGGGCGACGTGCGGCTCCCAATCGCGCACTTCGCGTTGCAGTCCCTGCTTGTGGACCAGCGGCACATAGGGCGGATTGGCAACGATCAGATCCACCGCCCCGGGTGCGATGGCTTCCGCCAGGTCGCAGGCCACAAACCCGACACGCGCGCCCAGGCTCGCGGCGTTCCGCGCGGCCACGTACAGGGCCGCGGGCGAGATGTCCGTGGCCCAGACCTGCGCTCCGGTTTCGATCTGCAGGGTCACCGCCAGGGCGCCCGAGCCCGTCCCGATATCGAGAATGCCGGGGGCGTGGCGCGCCACCCGGAGGGCGACTTCGACGAGATGCTCCGTTTCGGGCCTGGGTATCAGGACGTCGGGCGTGACCCGGAACCCCCGGCCATAGAATTCCTGCCGGCCCGTGATGTACTGCGTGGGCTTGCCCTTCAGCCGCTCGTGCAGATAACGGCCGTAGTGCAGCCACTCGACCTCCTGGAGCTCCTGTTCGGGGTGCGCGTAAAAGTAGGTGCGCTCGCACCGCATGGCGTGCGCCAGCAACACCTCCGCGGTCAGCCGGGGCACCGCGATGGCGGCATCCTCCAGCAGGCGCGTGCCCTGGAGCAACGCCGTTCCGATGGTCATGCCGGCTAGTCCGCGGCTGCGCCCTGGCCGCCCTGGTCTCCCTCGAGCTTGCGAGTGCGGTAATAGGTGATGAGCGCGTCGATGATCGGGTCGATCTTTCCGTCCATGATGAAGTCCAGCTGATGGAGGGTCAGGCCGATGCGGTGATCGGTGACGCGATTCTGCGGAAAGTTGTACGTGCGGATCTTCTCGCTGCGGTCGCCGGTGCCGACCATGCTGCGCCGCTCGGCTCCCAGCGCGGCCTGCTGTTTTTCCAGTTCGATCTCGTAGAGGCGGGAGCGAAGCACGCGCTCGGCTTTGGCGCGGTTCTTGATCTGCGACTTTTCGTCCTGGCAGGAGACCACCAACCCAGTCGGCAGATGGGTGATGCGGACGGCGGAATACGTGGTGTTCACCGACTGGCCGCCAGGACCCGAAGAGCAGAACGTGTCGATGCGGATGTCCTTCGGTTCGAGCTTGACTTCCACGTCGTCGGCTTCGGGAAGCACGGCGACGGTGATGGCCGAGGTGTGGACGCGGCCCTGCTGCTCGGTGACGGGGACTCGCTGCACGCGGTGGACTCCGCTTTCGTAGCGCAGCTTGCTGTAAACCTTGTTGCCGCTCACCAGCGCGATGACTTCCTTCAGTCCGCCGACCGAGGATTCGCTCGTGGAAGTCACTTCAATCTTCCATCCCTGCGATTCCGCGTAGCGGGAATACATCCGGAAGATTTCGTCCGCGAACAGGGTGGCCTCGTCGCCGCCGGTGCCGGCGCGGATTTCCAGCACCACGTTCTTTTCGTCCAGCGGATCGCGGGGCAGCATCAGGATCTTCAGCTCGTCTTCGATCCGGGCTAACTGCGGCTCGAGGCTGGCCACCTCTTCCTGGGCCATCTGCCGGAGGTCCGGGTCGGGATCCTGGAGCATGGGCCTGGCTTGCGAAAGGCTGTCCTGGATCTTCTTCCACTCGCGAAAGTGGGTCACGATTTCGGCGAGTTCGCTGTGGGCCTTGGTGATCTTCCGGTACTGGTCGGCATCCGCGATCACCGCGGGGTCGGCCATCTGTCGGTTGAGCTCTTCAAAGCGCTTTTCGAGCTGTTCGAGCTTGGAGGCAAATTGCATATGGGATTAGGCGATGACCAGCTCGCCGCCTTGCGATTTTTCGAGCTCCATCGCGCCCTCGAGCGCGCGGATGGCGACGGCTGCCTGATCGTCGGCCGGAGGTTTCGTGGTGATGCGCTGCATCCAGAGGCCGGGCGCGGCCAGGGTGGCGAGGAATGAGCCGCGCCGTTTGGCGGCGAAACGGATCAACTCGTAGGACAGGCCGGCGATCACGGGAATCAGCAGAATGCGGGCGATGAACTTCGCCGCGAACCCGTCAAAGGGAAGCATCGCATAGGCCGGAATGCAGAGAAAGAACACGACAAACAGGAAACTGGTCCCGCAGCGGGGGTGGAAGGTGGAGAATTTCTGGGCGTTCTCGACATTTACGGGCTGGCCCGACTCGAAATTGAAAACCACTTTATGTTCGGCGCCGTGAAATTCGAAAACCCGCCGGATGTCCTTCATGCGCGAAAGCACGTACAACAGGCCCAGCAGGATCGCGAGCCGAATTACGCCATCCACCACATTGAAAGCCATTCGGTTTTCGAGGATCGGATAAACGCTCTTCAACTTGGTCGCCAGAAAGAGGGGGACGAATTTGTAGGCGAAGACATAAAACAATAAGGAAAACAGGATGGGAGCTGCCACCGCCCAGGCGGGGACTTCCTTGGAGGGTTCCTTGCCCGGACTCAGGGCCGGGTCGTCGAGCGCCACATTTTCAGCCGAGAACTTGAGTGCCTTGCCGCCGAGTTTAAGGGCCTGGTAGAGTGTCCCCAGGCCGCGGAAAATGGGGTACTTGAAAATCTTGTATTGCTCCGACATTCGCGGCAAGGGCATCTCTTCGGTGACGATTTCGCCGCTTTTCCGGCGAACCGCGACACAGTAGCTATGAGGGGCCCGCATCATCACGCCCTCCATGACGGCTTGCCCGCCAACCAGGGTTTCCTCGCCACTCTCGAGGATCGGCATTAATTGCATGTGGGTGAAAAGGCGAAAGCAGGTGTGTACGGACACAAAACCTCTCAGAGCTGTTCAATCCATTATACCCCGAGGGTCCGGAACTTCCGGCTGTTAGCATTAACCTATGGCCAGTGCCTGGTTTCGAGCCGGAGTTTGGATCGCTACTGTCGCGGCCGGGACACTAGCCGCAAAATCGTATCCGGTGGATGGGATTGTGGTGGCGCTCGATCCGGCCGGCAAAACCATGCTGGTCTCCCACCGGCCCATTGGAAAATACATGGGCGCAATGATGATGCCGTTTCGGGTCGAGGATGCTGGTGAGCTTCAGGGGCTGTACCCGGGTGCGCGTGTCCAGTTCGACCTGGTGGTGAGCAAGAACAGCTCGGTTGCCAGAAATGTCAGAAGGGCCGCGGGCGGGGATGCCGAGATCCCACCTCCTCGCGAAAAGCTCGCCATTGGCGGAGCGCTCCCCGACTTTCAACTGACGGACCAGGACGGCCGGACTGTGCGTGCAGCCGATCTTCGAGGAAAGGTGCTCGCCATCGACTTCCTCTACACAAGATGTCCACTGCCGGATGTGTGTCCGCGCCTGGCCGCGAATTTCGCGCTGCTGCAGCGCCGTTTCCCGCGAGCTTTGGGCAGTGATCTCATGTTGCTTTCGGTCACGGTAGATCCTGACTTCGACACGCCCGCGGTGCTCGCGCAGTACGCCCGGCGATGGGGGGCCGACAGTCGCGGATGGCGATTCCTGACCGGAGACGTGGCCAAGCTGGCGGCGCAACTCGGAGAGGTTTACTGGAGCGACGAGGGTTCCATCGGACACAATTCGACGACCTCGATCATTGGGCGCGATGGCCGGCTGGCCGCGGTGGTGGACGGGTCGAGCTGGCGAACCGACCAGGTGGAGCATCTGATCCAGCGCGAGTTGGACCCGCGCCGCCAGGATCGCTGATAGAGTCAGTTCTTGAACGGGGACTTTCCGGTGGCTGCGTCAAACGCAATGCGGAACGGCCGGATGGACTCTATTGCCAGGATCTGGTCGATGACTCCCGGGTCGTGCTCAGCGATACTCCGAGCTTCAGCCTCGTTTCTGGTATTGTAGAGGACCAGTCCTCCCGAATCGTCTAGAAATGGTCCTGCGAGCTGCAGCACTCCCCTGGACATCTGATCGTTCAAGTAGTGGCCGTGGTTCAAAAGCGGTTGCTCCGCGGCGCCCTTGTTCGGTAACCACTTCGGCCCGCGCTTCAACAGCACCAGGTACTGGTTGTTCGGGTCTCCTGCCGTTCGCTTGCCTGACCCGATTTGAGCCGACAAGGCACCTGCTACCGCGAATACGAATAACAAGGCCCCGAGGTTCATCCTTCGACGGCGCGCACTCCAAACTGCAGGCAGACCGCTTCTCACCGGTTGGCTGGACATTCTCTAACCATAGCATCGACCAGGGACAGGGGAGAGAGTTGGTGATAAACTCCCGGGTGCTTAATTTAACCGGTCCGGGGAGATCTCCTCTCATCGATCGCTCCCTGAGTCTCAGCCCCCATAAACCCCGCCTCAATCCAGGCGTTGTACCTGGTCCATTTCAAGCGTATACTGAATCGAAATAGAAAAGGGAGAACAGGACCCATTAATATCATTACCGGTCCGAGCGCCGGCAAACTGCAACGGAGGTCCATTAAGAAGGAGGAAACGATATGGCGACCCCTCTTGGATTTGATCGTCGTCTCACCTGGGACGACTTTCGGAAAGTTGCGGTCTCTCCTCATCCTAAACGTTATGATGCGCAAACGGGAGTAGCCGTCAACTGGTCAAGCAAGGTTAGCTATGGACCAAAAGGAAGCTGGAAGACTACCAAGGTCAAGGTAGAGGTACTGCTCGTATCCCGCGAAACGTGGGTTGTTAAGGGCAAGGAATCCGTGGACTTGCTGTCGCACGAGCAGGGTCACTATGATATCTACGCAATTGCGGCCCGGACGTTGCAAACCAGGCTGGAGTCCCTTTCTGGAGACCGATCCCAGAGCTTCAACAAGACCAGTGACGCCATCGTCCGATCGATCATTGGCAAAGCAACCCGCCGCACAGGACGCCATAAGGGCATCATTGTGCAAGAAGGGCTTGTGCAAGAGATCGACCATGCGTACGACGAGGGAATTGTTACCGGGACCAACCACGGGCAAGCGAAAACGAATCAGTCCGTCTGGAAGCATAACATCGACAATGCACACCTCTCTCCCGAGGGGACCCTTGGAGACCTGTTGATGTTTTTCCCCGGCGACTTTCCGGTCCAGCGCCAGGATTTCGGCTAAAGACTTCCGACGTCGATCCGCGTCTCAGCTCGACCATTGACCGGCGGGTTTCCCATGTGCTGTGTCAGAAAGCCGACGATGCCACCTACGACGAAGCCGGGAGCCATGATTTCCAGATAGTGAGACTTGCCGCTCGACGCGTCCATCACCGCCACAATATAGGCGAACAGAAGTCCGAGTGACGCTCCCGCCACGATTCCCCACTTGATGGACCGTACCTTTCTCGCGAACCAGCCGCTCAGCAGGCCCACCACCATGCCCTTGATCGACGAACCCACCATGATGCCGCCCAGCACCGGGCGCGTCTCCGGATAAAACCACGCCGTCGCGCCGTCCAGCGCTCCTAGAACGACACCGAAAATCAGTCCCACAAGAATCTTGTTCACGATTCGCTCCTCTCACTCCAATGTTCCGCGTTCCTGGAAATTCCTTTAAAGATTTCGCAGGAAAAAAATCGCGAACTTGACCGCGGCATATGCTCCCAGCAGCCAGAGCAGCACGGCATTGCGCGACCCGAAGCGTTCCAGGCGATGCCACAGCGGCTCCGCCCAGGCTTCCACCGCCAGGCCCTCCTGAAACCGGTCGATGTCGGCCAGCATTGCCGCGGCATCGGAATAACGCTTCGAAGGTTCGGCGCTCATGGCCTTGGCGGCGATGGCGCGGAGAGCCGGCGGGGAGGATTGGGGCAGAATGAACTGCACCAGCGCGCCCATCGCGTAAATGTCGGACCGGCTGTCCAGGCAAGCTTCCGGCGCGCGGAACCCGGGAGTGCCCGCCACCGCCGCTACTCCCCAGTCCATCACATAGACCTCTCCGAATTCCCCCACCATCACGTTCTGCGGCTTCAGATCGCGGTGAATCACGCCCCGCCGGTGCGCGAACCCCACTGCCTCGCCAATCCGGCGGACGATTCGCAGACGCTCCGCAAGCGAGACCGTGCCGGCCACATAACGGTCGAGACGCGCTCCCGTCACCAGTTTCATCGCATAGAACGCCCGGCCATCGGGCAGCGCGCCGGAATCGTAGATCGGAACGATGCCCGGATGTTCGATCTGCGCAATCACCTGCGCTTCGCCGGCAAGAGCCGGGTCGAACACCTTGAGCGCGACCACACGGCCAAGCTGCCGGTCGCGTGCCCGGTAGACGACGCCCATCCCGCCGCGGCCGATCTCGCACTCCAGGTCGTAACGCGTACCCGTGAGGTCGGGCAGCGCCGATACGTGGCGCAAGTGATCGAGGACCCGATCGCTCACGTCCACAGTCTGCGCATCTCCTCGCCCAGTTCGCGCTCACCCGATGTCACGCCGCGCAACCGTTCCGCGACAAACCCGCGCAGCAGGCGCCGCGCCCAGGCCAGGTAATTCGTCACGGAAGTTTCCGCGACCCCGTATTGCGCCGCCACGGCGGCGTACGACGGACGGGCATCCGCCGCCAGGTCATACGTCTCGAAGACTTGAAACTGGAGCGACTTGCCGGACTCGTCGCAGTAGACGCGCAAGTCGTCGAGCGCCAGCGCGAACAACTGACGCTGCCACTCGCGCTCGAAGAGCTGTTCGGCCGACTCCCCGGCGGCCGACTCCTCCTCCAGCGGCTCGAACTCGATCCCGCCGCCGCGTTTCTGCCGCCGGGCGGCGGTGTACTGTCCGGCCGCGAAGCGTTCCACCGCCATGCGGAGGTAGCTTCGGAACGAGGCCTTCGCCGCGTCGAAGCGCCCGAAAAAGTCGCGCTCGATCGCGCTCGCAAAGAAGCTCTGGGTGAGGTCTTTGGCGTCTTCGTTGTTCAGGCCGAACTTGCGCCGCACGAAGCGATACACGGGCTTCCAGTACAACCCGGCCACGCGTTCCAGGGCTTCGTTCGGCACGCCCGCGCTTACCGCCTCGAGCAGGGAAACCCGCGTCGAAGGAAACTGGCCGTGAGGCCCGCCAATCGCTGTATCCGCGTCCAAGCTTGAATCCTATGATAGCTTCAGTGGCCGCCGCTGGTCAGACCGCTACGGCCCGTTGCTTCGCGGCATCCCACCGGATGTATTTCCGCTGCCGGTAGGACATGTTGCCCATGACGGTGGCTACCACGCCGTAGTAGCCGAGGTTGGCATCGCAGCGCAGCGACTCGTTTCGGCGGATGGCGTTCAGCAGATTGCGATGGTGCAGGTCAAGCGCTTCGGCGCCGGTCTTGCGATGTGTCACCGGCTTCGATTCCTTGGCATACGGGCCTTGGGGCGCAATCTCGAACCCCGTCTCGGTGAATCGCAGCGTGGCCTTGTGGCCGCGAACCACGTGCTGCACCGGCGTATCGTTGGCCATTGACGAGATGAGCTGTACGGTCAACCCCTGTGGATAGTTCGCCAGAATATTGAGCGTGTCGGGGATTTCCGCGGGGCTCTGGCGAAATTCGAACTTGCCGCCCGTCGCCACCACGCATTCAGGGAACGTGAGACCGAGCGCCTTGATCATCCGGGTGACGCGATGCACGAACAGGTCGCTGGCAATCCCTCCGGAATAGTCCCAATAGCGCCGCCAGCTAAAGAACCGGTCCGCATCGAACGGACGCTTGCGCGCAGGTCCGAGGAAGGCGTTCCAGTCGAGGTTCTCTCCGGGCCGCGCGTCCGAGTCCACCGGGTTGACCCAGAAGTCGCCCGTGTAATTGCGCGAGTAGTCGATCTGCGCCAGCACGACGGTCCCCAGCGCGCCTTCCTTGATGTAACGGTTGGCGGTCTCGTAGGAATCGTCCGACATGCCTTGCACACCCACCTGCATCTTGATCGCAGGCGTATTGCGTACGCGATCTGCCACGCGGCGCGCATCCTCGATGGAATGGGTCATCGGCTTCTCGCAGTAAATGTGCTTGCCGGCGCTGATCGCATCCATCGTCATGTGGTGATGCCAGTGCTCGGGCGTGACGATGGCCACGTAGTCGATGTCCTTATTGTCGAGCACCTGACGATAATCCTTCACCACCTTGCCGCCGGTTAGCTTGGCGGCGGCCTCGGCCCGCTTGGTGTAGATATCGCAAACGTTCAGGACGTCGATGTTGTCCGTGTCGCGCATCCGGACCAGGGTTCGCATGTGCGCGTTGCCCTGCGCTCCGCAACCGATCACCCCGATCCGAATCCGCTCTCCCGATCCAGGGACCTGCGCGTAGGCACGCGCCGTTACGCCCGCCGCACCGGCGACAAAATCTCTTCGTGTGAGTTCCGGCATCTTTATCTCATTCTAGCCATGGCGCCGACTGGCCGTTTGGGCAGAATCGGGTGGATGCCTGATATCGATGAGCCAAAAAACTGAAAAATCGCGAGAAATTCCCCTTCCAATTCCGGCTTCAACTGTTAAAATATGGTGAAAATGCGAAGAATGCTCCTTTGCGCGGTAGCCGGCGTATGTGCCGTCGTGTGTAGTGGCGCCCAGGGCACTGCACCTCCCAGGAAGGCGCCTTCCAAATCCGGAGCCGCGCCCGTGCATGCCACGGGCACGAAGCGGCCGGTGGCCGCGGCGCGCACGACAACGGCGGCGCGCCCGGTAACGGCCAGAACAACCGGGGCAAGTACTCGCACGGCCTCCTCGCGCGTCGCGCACAAGACAACACCGGCGCCGTCCCGCACCTGGCGGGCCCGGCAGATGGCGCCTGCGCCGGAGCGTTATAAGGAGATCCAGGACGCACTCGTGACCAAGGGCTACCTCAGCCCTCAGGACGCGAATGGGTCATGGAACACATCTTCGACGGAAGCTCTCAAGAGATTTCAAGGCGAGCAGAACCTGGATGCCAGCGGGAAAATCAACTCCCTGTCACTGATCGCCCTGGGCCTCGGCCCGAAGCACGACACCGCGTTTGCGACATTCGCCCCGGCGGCAGTTCCCGCTCAGGATATGGCGCCCTCCGGCCGATAGCGTCGTTCCCCCAATCCGGCAGCAGCGGCGAAAATCGCCTCGCCGAGGCGAATCACGGTCAACATCACGACCAGCTCGAACTCACCGAGGTAGTTGGCGCGCGCCACTTCTTCGATCATGTCGAAGAAACTTGACTACGCAATTCTCACGGTCTTGACATTCATGAACTCGCGGATGCCGTAGAGCCCGAGTTCGCGTCCGTAGCCCGAGCGTTTCACCCCACCGAATGGCAGCCTGGGATCGGAGGCCACCATGCCGTTGATGAACACCAACCCGGCCTCGAGGTCGTCGATGAATCGCTGCTGTTCGCCGCTGTCGGTGGTCCAGGCGCTCGCGCCCAGTCCGAACTCGGTATCGTTCGCCAGTTCGATGGCGTGCTCCAATCCGTTCGCCGGCAGGATGACCGCGACGGGCCCGAAGAGCTCTTCGCGGTATGCCGGCGAGCCCTTGGGGACGTCGGCCAGCACCGTGGGTGGATAGTAGTTTCCATGCGCCGGCCCGCCGTCGGCTCGGCCTCCCGTCAGCAGGCGCGCACCCATCTCAACCGAACGTCGCACCTGCCGATCGAGGTCTTCGAGGATTCCGCGGGTGGCCAGAGGACCGACCTGCGTGGCCTCGTCCATCGGGTCGCCCACGCGGAGCGATGACATCGTCCTGACGAACCGACATTCGAACGCATCGGCGATGCGGGCGTCCACGATGAAGCGCTTGGCGGCAATGCAGGATTGGCCGTTGTTGATGGTGCGCGCCTCGACCGCCGTGCGGATCGCGCGGTCGAGATCGGCGCTGGGCATCACCACGAAGGGGTCGCTGCCTCCCAGCTCGAGCACCGTCTTCTTGATCTGCCGTCCCGCCCTGCCGGCCACCTCGATGCCCGCGGGTTCGCTGCCGGTCAGGGACACCGCTTTGACCCGGGGGTCGTCAATCAGCCGCGCCACCTGGTGCGAACCGATCAGCAGGGTTTGAAAGACATCGGGCGGGAACCCGGCACGCCGGAAGATGTCCTCGATTGCCAGCGCACACTGCGGAACGTTGGAGGCATGTTTCAGGAGCCCGACGTTACCCGCCAGGAGCGCGGGGGCGGCAAAGCGGAACACTTGCCAGAACGGGAAATTCCACGGCATCACCGCCAGCACCGCGCCGATCGGCAGGTAGCGGATGTAGCTGCGCCCGGCGCCTGCGTCCACCGGCTCATCTGCCAGCAGCCGTTCACCGTGCTCCACGTAATACCGGCAGGCGAGCGCGCACTTGGCCGCCTCCGCCCGCGCGGCTCCGATGGGCTTGCCCATCTCGAGGGTCATGATCCGCCCGAGGCGGTCCTTTTCGGACTCCAGGATCTCGCCCGCGGCGGCCAGCCAGCGGGCTCGTTCCGCCAGGCTGGTGTGACGGTACGCCCGGTAGGCACGATCGGCGCGCGCCAGTCTGTCGTCGATCTCCGAATCGGTCAGGGCTTCGAAGGTAAGCAGCGTCTCGCCGGTGGCAGGATTGATGGAAGCGATCACACCCACATTGTAGGGCACTGTGCCACTATCAATAGCGGGCTGCATGTCGTTCGATCTGACAGTGGAGCGGGCAATGAAGGCATCGCCCGGAGCACTTTACCGGGCGTGGACCGAGCAGTTCGAATTGTGGTTCGCGGCGCCGGGATCGGTTCGGATGAGCGCTTCGGTGGACGCTCCGTTCTATTTCGAGACGGTGTTCGAAGGCCAACGGCATCCACACTACGGCCGATTCCTAAGGCTCGACGCCGGCCGGCTGGTGGAGCTGACGTGGGTCACCTCCGCGACGCTGGGCAAGGAAACGGTGGTGACCGTCGAATTGCGGCCGGATGACGGCGGCACCAGCGTGCGGCTGACTCACTCCGGTTTTCCGGACGAGCCGTCCAGAGACCGTCATGCGGACGCCTGGCCGCGGGTGCTCACCCATCTGGACGCAAAACTCCTGGAGCCATCGTGACGAATTGGGCTACCGCAAGCTCACCACCGGGAAATATTGGCCCTCCTCCTCGCGAGTCCACCAGCCCTTCCCGCCGAAGTGGGTGAAGTGGTAAAGGTACAGCCGCGCCCGCACGTACTTCGGCGGGGCGTCGGGAAACGGGTTGTATCGCAAGAGCCGCAGCACCGCCGGCTCACCCTGCAAGAGCCGCGCCATGAAGCTTTCGAACCAGCGATTCTGCTGGTAAGTGCCCAGCGCCGCAAACCACATCTGCCAGTCGAGCCGCGGCTGGTGGGGCGCCACCACCGGCGGCGCGCGCATCGGATCGCCGGGCTTGTATCGGAATTCGTACGCCTGCCACGTCGTTCCATCATTCGATCCCTCCACGAGGATCTCGTTACGGGTCGTCGTCATCACGGCGAACAGACCGTAGGAGTTCACCAGGCGAAGCGGACTCATGAGATGCAGGATCTCCTCGCCTCCCGGCGGAAGATCGATGGAGAACAGTTCCAGACACAGGAGGCCGCTGAGCACGCCGATGAAGACTGCCAACGCGATGCTGACCCCTTGATGGACGCGACCGGCCGGCTCCGCCTTCGGCTCGATGAACAGCCACATCGTCAGCAGGATGGTCAGGAGGTTGAAGAAGGTGTAGTTGCCCGTGGTGAGGATCAGTAGCTGTAAGGCGATCGTGATCCACGCGCCGATGACGCGAAAGCGGCGGGGCGCGAAGAACAGGAACGGGACCACCAGTTCCGCCGCGAAGACGAACAGGCACGACGCCTTTTGAAATCCCATCGGCAACTGGTGCAGGTACCAGGCCAGCGGGGTCGGCAAGGGTTGGGTCTCGTAGTGGAAGCTCAGCGCCGTCAGATTTCGCCAGGCGGGATCGTGGCTCAACAGCTTGACTGCCCCGCTGAAAAACATCAGCCGGAAGACCAGCCAGCGGAAGAGCCAGACGCGGACCCGCGAGCGGTCCGCGAAGAGCGCGAGGAAGCCCGCCTCCACCAGCAGAACGTCCCACTGAAACGAGAGAAAGTCCTGCCCGGCCGCGCACACGGAAAGCCACAAAACCAGGCAAACCGCCAGGGCCGCCCGTTGCCAAATACCGATCACCGCCAGGGCCGCCGCAGCCGCCCCCGTGATCCAGACCGCCCGGATGGCAGCGTCGCTCGAGCCTAGCCAAAACACCGTCGGGACGTCCCACCAGTCGGTCTTCCCGGTGGCTTCGCGGACGGCGCGCAGATAGTCCGCGAGCGGCAAAATGCCGTGCGTACCGATCAGTCCGATTGCCTGTATCCCAAAGGAAATAAAGGCAATGCAATAAATCAGACCAAGCAGCCCGAGAAAGGTCGGGATGCTTACAAAAGAGAGCCACGGAGGGCGTCCGACGCCTCTTCCGGTCAGCCACTGAGGCAGAATTCGACTGCCGCTCACACCCCTAATTCCCCCATTCCCGCTGGAAAGTCGCCATTCCAATGAATACCTATTTATTTCAATCGGTTAACCCGTCACCATGCCTAAAACTGGGAAAGTATACCTATGAGCACTCAGCCTGTCGAACCTAAGCCCACGCCGCCTGCGAACCTTGTCCAGATCGGCTCTACGGTAGAGGACATCATCCAGAAGCGCCTTGCCGAAGAGCGGGACCGCCTGGAGCGGGAGGCCGGACTCACCAAGCGGGAGGTCCACCATTTCAAACGCCCAGTGGAAAAGGCGTTCACCGCGGCCGATCGTCCCAACACCACCCTCCTCTTCGGCGGACTGACCTGGAAGCACGAGAAGCTGGTGCATGGCGCGCTCGAAGGATTAGGATATCGCGCCGAGGCGGTGCCCACGCCCAACGTGAAGGCTTTCCAGACCGGCAAAGAGTACGGCAACAACGGCCAGTGCAATCCGACGTACTTCACCGTGGGCAACCTCGTTCAGTATCTGCAGAGCCTGGAAGAGCAGGGCCTCACCAAGCAGGAGATCATCGAGCGCTACGTGTTCTTCACCGCGGGCGCCTGCGGCCCGTGCCGCTTCGGCATGTACGAAGCCGAGTACCGGCTGGCGTTGCGCAATGCCGGGTTCGATGGCTTCCGGGTGCTGCTGTTCCAGCAATCGGGCGGATTGAATCAATCCGACGCCGAGGCGGGGCTCGAGATGAATCTCGATTTCTTCCTGGGCATTCTCAACGCGCTGAATTGCGGCGACGTGATGAACGAGGTCGCCTACGCTATCCGGCCGTACGAAGCGAACCATGGCGAGACGGACCGGATCCTCGACGAGAACATGGATTACATGCACGAAGTGTTCCGCAAGAAGCGGCCATGGAAACTCGACCAGGGCTTTGGCAAGTACATGGGCGGCTTCTCGGATACGGCGGAATACATCGGCAAGTTCGTCAATCAGCTCAAGGGCGACGACTACGTTCCGGCGCTTCAGCGCTGCCGCGACCGGTACAACGACGTCGAGATCGACCGCCTGCGCGTGAAGCCGATCGTCAAGATCACGGGCGAGTTCTGGGCGCAGACCACCGAGGGCGACGGCAACTTCAACATGTTCCAGTTCCTCGAGCGCGAGGGCGCCCAGGTGCTGGTGGAGCCGATCGGCACGTGGATCATGTACATGATCCACCAGGTGATTCAGAAGTACAAAGACTTCAAGGGGCTCGAGGAAGGAGCGGTGCTGCCGCCGCTGTGGAAGCTCGGATCGCGGGCCAGGATCGAGTTTGACTTCCGCCAGAAGGTGGCCAAGCTGAAACTCGCGGAAGCGATTTTCAAAGGCGAGTACCACAAGATCGTGAACGCGCTCGGCGGGATTGCCCACCACCTGGCCGATCAGTACGAACTGCAGCGCATCGGCCATCCGTTCTACAACTCGCGCGCGGGCGGCGGCGAAGGGCACCTGGAAGTCGCCAAGAACATCTACTACTCCAATAAGGACCTGGCCCACATGGTGCTGTCGCTGAAGCCGTTCGGCTGCATGCCCTCGACGCAATCCGACGGCGCGCAATCGGCGGTGGTCTCGAATTACAAGGACATGATCTACCTGCCCATCGAGACTTCGGGGGAGGGCGAGATCAACGCGCACAGCCGCGTGCAGATGGCGCTGGGTGAGGCCAAGAACAAGGCCAAGAAGGAATTCGCCGCCGCTCTGGAACAGGCCGGGTTGACTCTGGAACAGTGCCGCGCCTGGGTGGAAGGGCATCCGGAAACGAAGCGGCCCATGTACCACGTGCCGCACACCAAAGGCGTCGTGGGAACGGCCGCCAACTTCGTGCTGCACATCGCGGACAGGATGAAGGCGAACTGACCAATGGAAAAACATTTCCTCATCGGCATGGACGTGGGTTCGACCACGGTGAAGGCTACGGTCATCGACGCGGCGACCGACCAGATCCTCTGGCAAGACTATCAGCGGCATGACACCAAACAGCCGGAAAAGGTGCTGGAGTTCTGCAAGCGGTTCGATCACGAAATCGACGGCTTCCGGGCATCGAATGCGCGCATGTTCATGACAGGCTCGGGCGGCAACGGCCTGGGCAAGTTTCTGGGCGGCAAGTTCGTGCAGGAAGTCAACGCCGTGTCGCTGGCCGTGGAGAAAATGTATCCGGAGTGCGGATCGGTGATCGAACTTGGCGGGCAGGACGCCAAGATCATCATCTTCCGCAAGGATCCCGAAACGGGCCGCAAGAAGAAGATCCCGTCGATGAACGACAAATGCGCGGGCGGCACCGGCGCGGTGATCGACAAGATCAACGCCAAGCTGCGCATCCCCGGCGACCAGCTCTGCCAGATGGGATACAAGGGGCTTAAGCTGCACCCGGTGGCCGGCAAGTGCGGCGTGTTCGCCGAAACCGACATCAATGGTTTGCAGAAGATGGGCGTTCCGCCCGATGAGTTGATGGCCTCGCTGTTCGAGGCCATCGTCATGCAGAATCTTTCGGTGCTGACGCGCGGGAACACCTTGCAGCCCGTGGTGCTGCTGCTGGGCGGGCCCAACTGCTACATCAAGGGCATGCGCGACTGCTGGAAGAGCAACATCCCCAAGATCTGGGAAGAGCGGAACACCCCGCTTCCGGAGGGTGTGGCGCCCGAAGAGCTCATCAAGACTCCGGACAACGCGCAGTACTTCGCGGCCATCGGCTCGGTCGAATTCGGCAAGACCGAGGAGGATCACGTCGGCCAATATATCGGCTACGAAAAGCTGGAGTGGTACGTCAACATCGGCCGCGAGGAGGAGAAGGCGAAGCGCGGCGGCGGTGGTGGTCTCGCCAAGGACGCCGAAGAGTTGGCCGCCTTCAAACAGAAATACCGGACCAAGAAGTTCACGCCGGCGAAGTTCCAGCCTGGCGAGGTTGTGGAAGGGTTTGTCGGACTCGATGGCGGCTCCACATCGACCAAAGCCGTGCTGATGTCCAGGGACGGGCATCGGCAAGTACTCGCGAAGACCTATCAGCTCTCCAAGGGCAACCCGATCGAAGATACCGTCGAGGTGCTGCAGAAGCTCGACTGCCAGATTCGAGATCAAGGCGCTGAATTGAAGATCCTCGGCGTCGGCACCACGGGGTACGCCAAGGACATCCTGAAGGACGTGATCGGCGCGGACGCCGCGCTCGTGGAGACGGTTGCGCACACCGAAGCCGGGCTCCACTTCTACGAGGACGTGGACGTCATATGCGACGTGGGCGGGCAGGACATCAAGATCATCATCCTGAAGAACGGCCGCGTGAAGGACTTCAAGCTGAACACGCAGTGCTCGGCGGGCAACGGCTATTTCCTGCAATCCACCGCGCAGGGCTTCAACGTGCCGGTGGAGCAGTATGCCGACACGGCTTTCGGCGCGAAGGGCTTCCCGTCGTTCGGCTACGGCTGCGCGGTGTTCATGCAGAGCGACATCGTAGACTTCCAGCGCCAGGGATGGAAGCCGGAAGAGATCATGGCGGGCCTTTGCAATGTGCTGCCCAAGAACATCTGGCTGTACGTCTCGCAGATTCCCAACCTTTCGGCGATCGGGCGGCGCTTCCTGCTGCAGGGCGGGACGCAGTACAACCTGGCGGCGGTGAAGGCGCAGGTGGATTTCATCGAGTCGCGGTTCAAGGGCAAGGATGTGCCGGCCGATGTGATCGTGCACGAGCACTGCGGCGAGGCTGGAGCGATCGGAGCGGCTCTCGAAGCGGGACGCCTTTGGGATAACGGCAGGACCAGCACGTTTATCGGGCTGGATGCCTGCTCGCATATCCAGTACAAGACCACGCGCAGCGAAGCCACGCGCTGCTACTTCTGCAAGAACAAGTGCCTGCGGACCTTCATCGACGTGAAGACGAACGTCATCAACATCGACTACCGTCCTCCGGTGAAGACCAAGGTGCCGCTGGAAACCGGCGCGCAGCGCCTGATTATCGCCACATGCGAAAAGGGCACGGTGGAAAACATCGAGGAGATGCGCGGCATCAAGGGTAACCTCGACAAGATCAAGAAGGAAAACCCGAACTTCGTGGAGGTTGCCGCGAAGAGCGTGTTCCGGGTGCCCGACACCAACCTGGTGGCCGACGCACCGCCGAAATTCCAGATCACCGCCGCGCAGAAGAAGCGCGCCGAGCTGATGAAGAAGCGCGAATCGATGCGTATCGGCATGCCGCGCGTTCTGAATATGTACTCGCAGGCGCCGGTGTTCACGGGATACTTTACAGCCCTGGGGATCAAGCCCGAGAACATTCTGTTTTCCGATTACACCAGCGAGGAATTGTACAAAGAAGGCGCCAAGCGCGGCGCCATCGACCCGTGTTTCCCCTCGAAGCTGGGAATCCCGCACATTCACAACCTGCTCTACAAGGTGCACGCCAAGAGGCCGCTCGACATCATCTTCTTCCCGATGATCGACTGTCTGACTACCGATCTGCACAACGTGCAGGCGAGCCGGTCGTGCCCCACGGTGGCGACCACGCCCGAAGCGGTGAAGGCGGCGTTCACCAAGGAAGGCGACCTGTTCCAGGAAAAGGGCGTGCTCTTCCTGGATACGTTCGTGAACCTTTCGAAGCGGGACTTGCTGGAACGGCAGATGTACGAGCAGTTCAAAGATATCTTCGGGCTCTCGCCCGAGGAGAACAAACGCGCGCTGGAGGAAGGCTACCGCGCACTGTGGCAGTACGAAAATGTCACGATGCGCGGTGCCGCGCGCGAAGTTCTCGAGCAACTCGAGCGGGAGGACCGGCTCGGCGTTGTCCTGCTGGGGCGGCCGTATCACAACGACCCGGGGGTGAACCACGAGATCCTGGAGGAATTCCAGAAGCTCGGCTACCCGGTATTCGCGCAGGACTGCCTGCCGATCGACGACGACATCATCTGGCGCCTCTTCGGCGACGACGTGATCGCCGGAGAGATTCCGCACCCCATGTCGATCGATGACGTCTGGAAGAACTCCTACAGCGAAAACACCAGCCGCAAGGTATGGGCCGCGAAGTACGTGGCGCGGCATCCCAACCTGGTGGCGCTGGAGCTTTCGAGCTTCAAGTGCGGCCACGACGCGCCGATTTACACGGTGGTGGAAGAGATCGTGGAGCACTCCGGCACGCCTTACTTCTGCTTCAAGGACATCGATGAGAACAAGCCCACAGGCTCGATCAAGATCCGGGTGGAGACGATCGGCTACTTCCTGAAGCGCTACCGCGAAGACATGGTGCGCAACAAGAATAAGGCCAGCACCATCGAGCAGCAGCTTCGCGAGTTCGAAGCGCGTCTGCGGCGGCAGATGCTGCGCGAGAAGCTGGACACGGTGCTGACGCGGGAGTCGTTCGAGAAGGGCGCGATGCCGCAGATTCACGTGAGCATCGGGGCGCTCGAGGCGAGCCGCCCGGCGGCGCGGGAATTCGAGGCGGTCCAGGGAGATTAGGCAAGGATCAGTTTGGAAATCGCGGGCCCGGCTCCGGAGGGAGTCGGGCCTTTTTGTCGAATTGCAGAAACGAACCCAATTTCCGCCGGCTCCAAAGTGGGTTTGAGGCAACGAAATGAGTCGGTTGGCGGTGGGTGGCGGGATTTCGAAACGAACCCAATTCGAGGCTCGAAACGAAGGATTTGGAGGGTGGTGAGGGGATGAAGGGGC
>DATJWB010000236.1:0-9227 GCA_035501495.1 Bryobacteraceae bacterium
CGCCAGGGCTCAGCATCAGCGACTTCCAGAAGATGAGCGAGATTTTCAAGGCTTGGGCCGACGGATCGAATCTCAAGTGGTGGGTTATCGCTGCGGGTATCGGAGCCATCCTTGAAGGTCTGCACATCCTCTGGCTTGCAGTTCGATACGTGTTCAGGTTCTGATTTGGCTGGAAAAGACCAAAGATCCCCCTAGCCACTCGAACAGAAGTTGGGCCACCGGTTATAGCCAATCTTGGGGTCGTTGGATCGCCGGGTGCCGGGTGCCCCAGGTCTCGCTTTTGGGACCTGGGAAAGCACGACTCTGCGACATGGACACCGCGCCTCTAAAAGACCATAGATAAAGAACCCGGCGCGCTCCGTTCCTCCGCGCGCCCGCTGCGCGCGCTTCGCTACCCGAGAGCGACCGCACGGGATTGGACTCCACATCTAAAAGACCATAGATACAACCCAACTAGATAAACAACGGCGCCGCCGCTCGTGCTGGACACATCTGATAACGCGCCATTCTGTCTACCCGGCGTGGCGCCCGGCCGCGAGCAGACCGCTCCCAGGAAACCATGGTCGGAACCTTCCTCCGGTACCCGCCCGATTCCTGCCGTGCCCTCGGGACAGAGCGCCGAAGACAGGGACGAACCGTCGTCCCCAGGTGGTCATCGCCACGGTGCAAAGTCCGCGTTGTTTGCGCTTCCGTGTAGACAGGCGCGTTCCTTTTTTGCTAACAATTCATCCACGCTCATGGGCCAATAGCAGCCCTGTTGGTACGACTCCCTTTTTCCCCATTTCGCAAAAAGGAGACCCGAGTGAAACGCCAGCTAAAGACAGCTATTTCTGTTGCCATTGCGGCGGCCTTGTGGGCCCTTCCGGCCGCCGGAATCGCCCAATCCGTCAAAACGCGCCATGTGCGCGACGCCATCGAAAGGGGCGAAGTAGCCCCCAATGGCCGCCTTCCCCTGAACCATGTGCTGCAATTGGACTTGGTTCTCCCACTCCGCGATCCGGCGGGCTTGAAGAGCTTCCTCGCGGATGTGTACAACCCCAAGAGTCCCAACTTCCGTCACTGGCTTACGCCGCAGGAGTTTACCGCCCGCTTCGGCCCCACCCAGGCGCAGTATGACGAAGTGCTGCGCTTTGCCGGCGCCCGCGAGCTTAAGGTCGTGGGAGGGTCGCGGGACCAGATGTTGGTGCAGGTCAGGGGCACGGTGGGCGCCATTGAAGCCGCCCTGCACGTCAACCTGAACACCTACCCGCATCCGACCGAAAACCGCACCTTCTACGGAGCGGACCGAGAACCGACGCCGGATCTCTCGTTCAGCCTGTGGCATATCTCGGGGCTCGACAACTTCTCCCAGCCGAAGCCTTTGTACGTGAAGAAGTCCAGTTTCGCGGCGGCGCACGGTATCTATCCCGAGCAGGTGGTGAGCCATGCCACCACGGGGTCGGGTCCGTCGGCTTCCTTCCTGGGCAGCGACATGCGCGCCGCCTACGCCACCGGCACGAGTCTGAATGGGTCCGGGCAGCACGTTGGACTCCTGGAGTATTACGGCACGAACCTGTCCGACCTGAGCACGTACTACTCAAATGTCCACCAGACCAACAACGTGCCGGTGAACCTGATTTCGACGGACGGCACCAGCACGAGCTGCAACTCTCCGTCCTGCGACGATACCGAGCAGACGCTGGACATCACGCAGGCCCTGGGCATGGCGCCGGCGCTGGCCAGTCTGGACATGTACATCGGCTCAACGGACACGGCGATCATCAGCGCCATGACAACGCACAATCCGCTGCCTTCCACCATCGGCTGCTCATGGGGCTGGACGCCTGCGGATCCCAGCACGCTGGATCCGTACTTCCTGAAGATGGCCGCGCAGGGGCAGAACTTCTTTGCGGCCTCGGGCGACTCCTCGACCTGGTCGTCCCGCAACGAAGCCTGGCCGGCGGATGACGCCAATGTCGTTTCTGTAGGCGGCACAGACCTGGTCACCGCGAGCGCGGGCGGTCCGTGGTCGTCCGAGACGGCGTGGGTCGACAGCGGGGGTGGGATCAGCCCGGACAAGATCGCGATTCCTTCATGGCAGGCGCAGGCGGGCGTGATCAATTCGAGCAACAAGGGGTCGACCACCCTGCGCAACGGGCCGGACGTTTCCGCGAATGCCAATTTCACCTTCTATGTATGCGCGGATCAGACCACCTGCACGGCGAATGAGTACGGAGGCACCAGCTTTGCAACGCCGATGTGGGCGGGGTATATTGCGCTGGTCAACCAGCAACTGGTTTCCAACGGCCAGCCGACAATCGGGTTCATCAATCCCACCATTTACAACGCAAATGTAACGTCGAGCTACGCGACGAACTTCCATGACATCACGAGCGGCAAGTCTGGGAGCTACTCGGCGGTCACCGGATATGACCTGGTGACCGGATGGGGCAGCCCGACGCCGGCTTTGATAACAACCCTGTCCGGCGGCTCCTCCTCGACCCCGTCCTTCACGATTTCGTCTTCGCCGTCGGCCGTCTCGATCCTGCAAGGCGGTAACGGAAGCTCCACGATCACGACCACCGTCGGCGGCGGGTTTAACTCGGCCATCTCGCTTTCGGTCTCAGGCGCTCCGAGCGGTGTGACCGCAACCCTCAGCCCGACGTCGATCGCTGCGCCGGGCTCCGGCAGCTCGACCCTGTCGATCGCTGTCGGATCGACGGCCGCAACCGGCACTTACACGCTGACCGTGACGGCCATCGGCGGAGGCATCACGCACACCACCACCGTGTCCCTTACGGTGACGGCGCCGGGCTCGGGGAGCTTTACGATCTCGGTCTCGCCCAGTTCCGGATATCTCCGTCGCGGCCAGAGCGGTTATGCGGTTGTGACCACAGCGGTCTCGGGAGGCTTTAGCTCGGCCATCTCGTTCTCCGCAACTGGTGTGCCGTCCGGCGTGACGTCGAGCTTCACTCCCTCTTCGATTGCCGCTCCCGGCTCGGGCACCACGGACTTCAACCTCTCGGTCGCGAGCAATGCCACGAGGGGAACGTACTCCATCACGATCACCGGCACAGGCGGGGGCCAGTCACACTCCACCGTGCTCACGCTCCAGATACGTTAGCCCGTTCGATCGCAGCGAAGGGCCCGGACCGTCCTCGATCCGGGCCTTTTCACTGTTCACTGAACACTGTGTTTCCGGAACACCACTTTCAGCTCCTCCCGCCAATGTTCGTTCAGGGCAATCAGTTCCCACTCGATCTGCGGTGACAAATAGCGCAGCACAGTCTCGTTCGCCGGGTGGATGCGCAGAGCTGGCGCGGCCAGCAGGAGCCGCGGCGGCAGCGGAGAGACCTCCGCCCCGGCGAAGTACCCCTGCCGCTCGAAGGCGGAGAGCGTGCGACTCGTTCCGGCGGTGACCGGGCGGTCATCGTTCAGCGCACGAACCCGTATCCAGTAGTCCAGCGCCTGCATAGGTAGATGCAGGTCTTCGTCGGCCTTGAGCTCGATGACGGCCAGCCGGCCATTGCGATCCAGTGTGAGCAGGTCGAGCATGCCGCGGTCGCTGCTCGAAAGCGCCGGCACCTGCGAGTACAGCATGTCGCCGCGCAGGCCGGGCAGGAGGTCGTCAATTCCCGCGCGGAGGCGCGCCTCGAGCCAGCGCTCCGGCTGCAGCCGGAACAACGCATCGGTGTGAGACCCGCCCCGATGGCGGCTGAGGAACAACCGCGCAAACAACTCCCGCGCCAGGGCTTCGTTTTCCTCCGTCAGGGGAGTCTCGTTCGCTCCCGCGCCGAAAGTGATCTCCGTCTGGTGCGCAAACGAGTGTGCCGATAGCCCATGGCGCACGCGCGCGAATTCCAACCCGTATAGCAGCAGCCCCACTTCCGTGGCGGAGCGTGGGTGGACCTCGATGCGATTCCTCGCCCCCTCCGGCGCCAGCGCGAGAAGGCGATCGATACCCGCACGGCATCGCTCCATCGCCGCCGGCGCCGAAAACGCGTGGACCAGGCGGGACTCGAGATTCCCGATATCGCGATAATCCACCTGGGTGAGTTCTTCGCTGCGTTCGTCGAGCGTGTAGAACTGGAACTCGGCGGCGGCGTGATTCATCCAGGCCATGCGCTCCGCGGTTCTGCGCCATGTTCCCGCCGGCACCACCACTCTGAGGCCGCTGAAATGCCGCCTTCCCTCGCCGTGTTGCCGGCAATAGTCGAGCCACAGCACACCCAGCGTGAGAACGCCATCGATGGTCGCGGCGGACTCGGCTTCCCCCACACCGATCACCGCGTCCGCGGCTGTGCCTTTCAGAATGCGTCCGCGCACGTAGGCCGGTCCAAAACTGTGCTCGAGATCCATCGCCGAGCTGAGGCCATCGATCTTTGATCCGATAAACGCACGCGTCAGTACCCGCTCCAGCAAGCGTTGATAGGTGCGCCGCGCCGATTCGCGCGCCGTCGGAGTTCGGCGGTCACTCGTGGGAACCAGTTCGAGCGCCTGGGGCTTGGTCGCCCCCATCCGACGCGTCATCACCCGCAGGCACTGCGCGCGCGCCTGCACGCCTACCACCGTGCGAATCAGGTTGCGCTCCTCGCTCCAGAATTGCAGCAGGCAGCGGCCGTGCGACTCGGTCACGGAGTAGCGGGCAGTGCGCATGTCGAAGATGACACGGCCGTCTTCCAGCACCGCGGCCGCGGAATGCTCGGCGAGATACTCCTCGATGTCCCTGGCGAGAACGTCGGGACCGATCTGTTCGGCGTCTGCTTTCCCCGAGATTCGGCCCGACGGCATTGATGCCTACCACCCCATCCGAGCGCGCAGGGTGGTAATGTGCGCCGTGTGATGGAGGGAGTGCCACGCGTAGAGTGCCAGCGTCGTAGCCAGGTCCTGCACTCCCCGCTCGGGATGCACAAATTTCTTCTGGAAATCTTCTTCGGTCATTGATTCGAGCAACTCCACCCAGCGCTCGTGCAATGACCAGGTCAGTGTCAGCGAGACATCGACCGGCATGCGGCTGTCCGGCAAAACCGCCCATGCGGCTTCGTCATACGGTTTGATGATGGGCTCGTATTCGGTGAGAGCCAGTTTGAAACGTATGTAGCTGTTCATGTGGCTGTCCGCCACGTGATGCACCACCTGCCGCACGGTCCATCCGCCTTCGCGGTAGGGAGTATCGAGTTGCGCGTCGTCCAGCCCGTCCACCGCTTCGCTCAGGCGCTCGGGAAGCTCGGCCAACACCGCGATGTTCGCGGCGCGGTCATCTGCTGTGCTGGCGGGAGAAGGCTTGAACGGGCCGATCGGATAGCGGAGGTCGTCCACAAGGGTCATGGCACGAACCTATCATGCTTTCGCCATGAAATTAAGAAGACGCAGACGGACGGGCCGGCCCGCTGTCAACTTTCAGGCAAGAGGGCCGTACTCCGGTTACGCTGCGTGATGGTGGTGATGATGATGGCTATGATGATGGTGCTTCGTCCCGGCAAAAGCCGGAACGGCAACCACCATGACGAGCAGGGTGGCGAGCAAAAATTTCTTCATGCGTGCATCGTACCACCGTCGGTTGTAACAGAAATATACAACCTTCGGTGAAGAGGAGTGCCCACGCACCAAACCCGCCAACACCGCGCCAATCGCCGTTTCCACCCGCATCACCCGCCCTCGCGGAGAAACTCCAACAACTCCGTGAGCCTGACAGGCTTTGTCACAATCTTCGCACTTCCCTTGGGTTGGAGAAACGCATGGTAGGGCTCGATGGACATGAGCAGCACGCGGCAACCGGGAATGCATTCAGCGACGGCTTTGGCCACTTCGAAGCCATTCATCTCCGGCATGTTCACGTCAGAAATGATCGCCTGCGGCTGGAAATCTTCGGCGACGCGGAGCGCTTCGGCGCCGTCATAGGCGGCGCGGGCGATGTGGCCACATCCGCATAGCATCGCCGTGAGAGCGTCTGCCAGGGGACGGTGATCGTCCACCACCAGAACGCGCACTGATTGTCGGCTCTCAGAAGGCTCGGACATTGATAAGAATTGCAGGAAGGATGACCCGCGGAATCTCTCACTCTAAGGGCTCACCGGGCGAGTTGCATATGTGAAATTGCAAAATTCGCCGATACCCAACGGCGGTAGCCCGAGGTAACCATCGTTACTCCGGTGTGGGTCATTCCCGAGTTGGCCCATGTCCTCACTGGTCTCTTTCGCGTCGGAACCAGTCTAGTGCCAGTCAGGGCCACCCGCTTCCGAGCCCGGAACAAGCGTAAACTGAAAGGAGGATGAATACTCAGGCCCTTTCCCCTGTTCCCCACCATAAGCGCTATTTTTTTGAGAAATTTGGCATAACCGAGCGGCTCCTCGAGCGCTGCCTGGGAGAAGCGCTCTCCGCGGGCGGCGACTACGCCGATCTCTACTTCGAGTCCGTAACCGCCATCGGCCTGGGCGTGGACGAGCAGATCGTGAAATCGGCCAGCCAGGGAACCAGCGCCGGTTGCGGCATCCGCGTTATTTCGGGCGAGCGCACCGGCTACGCCTATACTGACAACCTCAATCCCGACCGCCTCCTGCATGCCGCCAAGACTGCCGCACTGATCGCTTCGGGCCCTGCGAAGCAGCCGGTCCAGGGATTCACCGAGGCTCCGGTCGCCGATCTTTACCCCGTGCCCCTGGGCGGATTCGACCGCGACCTCGCCGCCCGCCTCGAACTCATTCTCCGCATCGATCGCGCGGCCCGCGCCTTTGATCCGCGCATCGTGCAGGTGCGCGCCGGATACAGCGAAGAACTGCGCCGCATTCTTGTCGCCGGCTCTGATGGCTCGTTTGCCAGCGATACCCAGCCGCTTTGCCGGCTCAACGCATTCGTCATCGCCCGCGAGGGCGCCAACACCACCAAGGGTTCCGCGGGTGCGGGCGGTCGTTTCGGGCTGGATCAATTCACTGGCCCGAAGACTCCGGAAAATCTGGCCCGCGAGGCCGCCCGCGGGGCCATCCTGCAACTGGGCGCAGTACCCGCTCCGGCCGGCGAGATGCAGGTGGTCCTCGGCCCAGGATGGCCGGGAGTGCTGCTGCATGAAGCCGTCGGTCATGGACTGGAAGCCGACTTCAACCGCAAAGGAACCTCCGCCTTCACCGGTATGGTCGGGCGCCCCGTGGCCAGCACGAAGGTCACGGTGGTCGACAACGGCACCATGGCGGGGCGGCGCGGCTCCATCAACGTCGACGACGAAGGTTCGCCCACCCAGGAAACTGTCCTGATCGAGAACGGCGTCCTCAAGGGCTACTTGGCCGACAAACTCTCGGCCCGCCTGATGGGCGTGGCGAACACGGGCTCCGGCCGCCGTGAGAGCTACCACTCCATTCCCATGCCGCGCATGACCAACACCTATATGCTGGCCGGAGACGACGAGCCCGAGGACATCCTGCGCTCTGTCAAGCGCGGCCTCTATGCCGTGAACTTCGGCGGCGGCCAGGTGGATATCACCAGCGGCAAATTCGTCTTCTCCGCGTCGGAAGCCTACCTGATCGAAGACGGCAAAGTAACCGCCCCGGTCCGCGATGCCACCCTCATCGGCAATGGCCCCGAGGCGCTGAAGTACGTCTCCATGGTCGGCCACGACCTCAAACTTGACGAGGGCATCGGCATCTGCGGCAAGGATGGCCAGAGCGTGCCGGTGGGCGTGGGAATCCCTACGATCAAACTGGACCGCATGACCGTGGGCGGTACCGTCCGCTGATTCAGCCATTCACGGCGTGGAAGACTTCAGGCAAAGCCGATCCAGCGCCCCGCCCGCCTGCAGCGAAACCACGGAAGCTGTATCTCGAAGCCATGACCCTCAAGTTGACGCGACCATCAGGAACGGGGTCCCCGCGGACAGGTCTTCGTCCTTCGGGTAGAGCGAGCGGCAACCCTGCTCGATTTCAGAGAGACCACAGTAGCCGTGGCTTCGCTCTACTCCCGCCGGAACGCGTTGGCCCGCTCGAACTCTTCGCGCAAGGCCGGTGTGCGCAGGTTCTCGCGGATGTAGGCGAGACGCTGCTCGAGCGCGAACAAAGCCGCCTCGATAGCCGCCGTGTTGGTATGCGCGATGTCCCGCCACATGGAAAACGGGCTCGCGCCCAGGCGCGTCATTTCCCGCAGGGCCCGCCCGCCCACGTGCTTCAGCTCCGGGGCATCGCCTACCTTGTCCTGGAGCAGCCCGCTCAATGCCGTTGCCGTGAACTGCGGCAGATGGCTGACCCAGGCAACCAGCTCATCGTGGCGCTCCGCATCGAGATCGATCGGCTTCGAGCCGATGGCCACAACCCAGTCGCGCCAGCCCGCCGCCAGTTCCGCTCCGCGCGGCGAGCGCTGCCAGGCCGGATCGTCCGTAAACAGCCATACCGCCCCCCGAAACAGCCCGGCTTCGCCCAGTGACGCGCCGCCGCGTTCTTTGCCTGCCATCGGGTGGCCGGGAAGAAATGCCGCGCGCTCGGAGGTATTAAACAGGCGCCCAGCCATGGCCGTGATCTGCCCTTTCGTGCTGCCCACATCGGTCACGAGGTGCTGCGGTGTCAGTTCGGACGCGAGCTGTTCCATGTAGTCGAGCGTGGAGTAGATGGGCACGCAGAGGACAATCACTTCGCTCTCGCGCGCCACCGCGATGGCATCCGACGCGATGAAATCGACGGCCCCCATCGCAAGCGCCTCGCGCCCGCCTTCGGCGCTTCGGTTCCAGCCGGCGATGGAGCCCTTGAATCCCGCCGCCCGCAGCGCCAGTCCCAGGGAAGTCCCCAGCAGGCCGGTGCCCAGGATCGCGATGCGCTCGATCATTTCTTCAAACCTTTCCCAGGGAACCGCAGGAGCAGATGCGGAGCGTGAATTGAGACACGAATAGATTAGCTGGTCGGATTGGTGAACAGGAGATGCTCCCGCGTGGGCGGAGAAGAGCATCCCGAAGAGCTCTCCTCGGACGACGACCCGTTCATCGGGGTGGCAAGGGACGGCTGTCTGGTCGAGATCTCACTTCGGGAAATTCATGTGACGCATGAGTTCCTGAAACCGGGGATCGCCACGCAGGGGATCCCAATCCCATCCGACCCCCAGGTGTCCCATGGGAGTCTCGCGATTCTGATCAGCGATACGAAGAAATGCGATCGCATTGTTGGCGTCTCCCGCATGGGCGTAAAGCCGGGCTATGCGAATCGCGGGCACGTAGTCGTGCTTTGCGCGCGCCGCAAGAACATTGGCAGCGTCCCGCATGCCTCCGCGATAACCTG
>DATJWB010000237.1:0-75029 GCA_035501495.1 Bryobacteraceae bacterium
CGTTGGATTTCCTTGAGCTTCTGTTCCAAACGCTGGTGTTCGGACTGCATGGCCGCGAGCCTCTGCGCGGCCACCTGCCGGCTGAGCCGCACGTTGTTGCGGACCTGCTCCTGCAAACAGCCGCGCCTCCTGGTGGCAAAAACCGGTGATCTGCCGAGGGGCCGTGGATCGCGAAAGTTTGTATCGGGCGGCCGCGCAGGGCGGCAGAGGCCTGCCCGTACAGATCCCGGACTCGCTCGAAGGTGCGTCGTTGGGGCAGATCCTGAAGGTTGCCCAGATACCGGAACACGGCATGGACAAACGCAGAATCCGGATGGATGTGGAGCGCTCGCAGGGTAGTATCCACCCCGTCAACCACTCTCATCCCTTCCACGATCGCCTGCAACTCCAGACATTCTACGCGGGTGTCCTCCTCCAGGCCGCTGCCTATCCGAACACGGGAATCCGGTATGCCCAGGTTCCCACCGCCACCTCATCCAGGTAGGAGGCATCGCCATAAATCTTCACGCAGCGTTTACCAGCAGGGAGCAGCAGCATGGTCTTGATTACCGAGCTTCTTCGGAAGGAACGGCGTGGCCATCTTCTGGCGCCCGAAGGACCAGGTCTCTGGAATCTACCGCGAATCAATCTTAAGCAAGTGGCATATTTTCAATAGTTTTAGCAAACACACTGTGTGTTATGGCCGCGCTCCATCGGCTGGCACTGGTCGAGGTCGCGGGCAAAGTCCTGGATCCATCTTGGCAAAGCAGAAAAAGTAAGTAGGGGTATTCACTACGTTTGTGCGCTATCGCGCAAAATAGTAATATTCTGACATCTGATAAGAGGAGCTTCTCAGGTAGACTCGCCGGGAGGTATCCTGAAACGTGGAAAATGCCCTTTCCGAAGCTTCCACGGCTGCGCCTGCCCGGATAACAACTGATTCAGCCGAGCTGGACCGTCTGACCAGCCAAGCCAGGGACTACCTCCGTGCCGCCAAGAGCGAGGCCACCCTGCGAGCCTACCGCGCCGACTGGCGCCACTTCCAGGAATGGTGTCGGCAGAAGAGCTTGCCCTTCCTGCCGGCCTCCCCGGAGACCGTGGGCCTGTACCTCGGAGAAGCCGCTTCCACCCACCGGCCTGCCACGCTCGCCCGGCGCCTGACCTCCATCAACAAAGTGCACCGCGCCGCCGGCCATCCCCCGCCGGCGCTCATGGAGCACCTCGGCGTGGGCGAGATGCTCAAGGGCATCCGCCGGATCCACGGGACTGCCCAGACCGGCAAGCAGCCCTTGTTCACCGGCGATCTCAGAGCCATGGTCGATTCCCTGCCCCCGGGGCTGATCGGGATCCGCGACCGGGCCCTCCTGCTGGTGGGCTTTGCCGGCGCCTTCCGGCGCTCGGAGCTGGCGGCCATCCGGGTCGAAGACGTTGAAGAGACCAAGGAAGGCCTGCTCATCCGCATCCCGCGCTCCAAGACCGATCCGGAGGGCAAAGGCCGCGAGGCCGCTATCCCCTACGGTTCGACCCCCGAAACCTGCCCGGTGCGTGCCTGGCGGGACTGGATGGCGGCTGCCAAGCTCGAGAGCGGACCGCTGTTCCGCCGCATCGACCGCCACCGCCACCTCAATGCCCGCGCCCTGCACAAGGACTCGGTCGGCGCGATCGTGAAACGGGCAGCCTGTGCCGCCGGCCTCGATCCTAAGATTTATGCCGGTCACAGCCTGCGGGCGGGCTTCTGCACCCAAGCGTATCTCAACGGCGCGCGGGAGTTTGACATCATGCGGCAGACCGGCCACCGCTCGCTCGACACGCTCCGCAAATACATCCGCGGCCGCGGCCTCTTCCGCGATAACGCCGCGGCCAAGCTCGGATTGTAAGGAGACCGAGAAAGGATTTGCGCTAGTCTACCCAAATCCCTATAAACACGCGGCCCTCGATTGGATGCCGGTATTTTTATGACTTTATAGACTTTTGATTACTGTGGCGGTAGAATTCCGCTTTAATGCCCTCCAAAAGCAGGCGTACCCCGTTTCTCAAGACCCACGAGGTTGCCGAGCAACTCGGCGTCTCCGTGATCACCATTTATAACTGGCTGAAAACCGGCCGCATCCCGGAGCCCCAACGGCACCCCGCTACCGGTTACCGGCAATGGACCGTCGCCGACGTCGAGGTGATTCGCGAGATGACGCGACGCCCGGGAGCTGCCGCATGATCCGCCTATTGATCGCTAATCAGCGTGGCGGGGTCGGCAAGACCACCACCACCGTGAACTTGATGCGTTACCTCAGCGACCAGGGAAAACGCGTGCTCCTGATCGATACCGATCCCCAGGGCAGCGTCGGCGAGGTCCTGGGGTTGAAGCACAAGAACACGCTCGCCTCGTTTGTGGCGCATCGCTTCGCTTTATCGGAGTGCATTGTGTCCTATAACGATCACGTCAATGTCCTCTGTTCCGGGCGCGATACCTTATCCGCCGAATCGGCACTCCTGGGAGCGCAGGCGCGCGAGTTGGTCCTGGCCCAAATCCTCAAAAGCGAAGAGGTGGCTTACGATGCGGTGCTGATCGATTCGGCGCCCTCGATCAGCATTCTGCAGAGCGCCGCGATGTACTACACCAAGCAGGTGCTGGTTCCGGTGGACATGGACTCGCTCTCTCTGACCGGCACCTGGGCGACGCATGGCGCCATAACGCTCCTGAACGAATATCTGCATGCCAACGCCCGCATCGTGGGGTTGTTGCCCACGCGGGTGGATCGACGCTACCAGATGACGCAAACCGTACTCGCCGGCTTGCAGGTCCTGTCGACGCAGGTAGGGGCCCCGATCCTCCCGGAGATCCGCACGGACGCGGCCGTGGGGAAATCCTTGCGCGCACGAAAACCGCTGGCCGAATTTGCTCCCGACAGCAAGGTCTGGTCGGATTACCAGGCGGCATTCGCTAAACTTCTGGAGGTCCTTGGTGGCGAAGCGACAGTCGCGGCCTGAGCCATTCACCTTCGAGGAGATACGAGACTCCCCTTCCCTGAAGGGCCTGGAGGAGTTTTTTACCCCGCAGCCGCTGATTCTGGTCAAACCCGAGCCGGCAGCGGGCGAGCCGGCGGGTTCCGTGGCCCTTCCCGCCGTAGCGGCTGAGCCAGCATCTACGGTCGATGCTGAGTCATCAACCACCATAGTCGTTGATCCAGCATCCACCGTAGATGTTGGGGCCTCTCTTGCCCCAGCCATCTCAGCGACTACGGTAGTTGCTGGATCAACAACTACGGTAGTCGCTAGCTCAGCATCAACTGTTTCAGTTTGGACCGCGGAAGGGATCGGTGGGGTGTTCCCGGCTTCCCGGCGGCGGATGATCCGGCAGGCCCAGGACGTTTTGACGCACGCCGAAGAAGCCGTTTACGACGTGCTCTGGGGAAAGAAAGATCAGACCAGAGATCGCGACCGCCAGACAGCCATGGGCTACGACCGGCTGGCCAAAGCCGCCCGCGTCACCAAACGAAATGTGCAGAATATTCTGGCGCGTCTCGAAGCCAAAGGCTTCATCCAGACCGTGACGCCGCCGGATCTGTTCCACCGGATTCCGACCACATACCGGGTGCTGGGGTACTCGGCGGTGCTCGACTTGCAGCGCCGGCAGGGATGGCGCTGGTATATCCGTACTGGAAACGGAATCGGATACGCCCGGCAGATCGGCGGGTCCTCAACCATAGTCGCTGGCTCACCATCTACAGTGGTCGCAGAGTCAACATCTACCGTAGATGTTGCGGAGCCACAATCCATGGTCGCTGGTTCAGGGTCCACAGTAGATGCTGGCAGCACCCCAACCGTAGATGCTGGTTCTACGGTTACTTCTTATAGACAAGAGACAGACAAATCGTCGTCGTCAGCAGTGCTGGTGGAGGCCACCCCGGACTTTGACGACGACGCCCGCCGGCAATTGGTCACCGCTTGCCGTACCATAGCACCCGACATCACCCTTCAGGAGATCGCCACCTTCACCAACCGGAAGCGGAACCAACTCCGCGGGCATAAGCAGATCGGCAACCTGGTGGGATTGCTGCTGACCGCGGTTCCGAATGCGTTGGAAGGCTCCGCTCTCGAGCGCTACCGGCAGGAAGTCGCCCTGGAAACGCGACTGGCCGCTGCCCGGCATCACCAGCGGGATGCCGAGATCGCCTGCCACATCGCCGAGTGCGAGCGTATCCTGGCCGACCCCAAGGCTAGCGAAGGAGACAAGGCCGACGCACGGCAGCATCTCGCTGCCCTGCGGGCAGGGTAGGGAGGTCGGCCCTGGCAAACGCGGCGATTCTCACTGAATATCGAATATCTTTTAGGCTCTGCGGAGGTGCCTGAACGCACGATAATATTCCTTATCCTCCATCCGAAATTCTTGCATTTTGCGCTGGTGCGCACTAACATGGTGAATCACCCGTGCCCGCTAAACCCGCCTGGTATGGCAAACTCGACGACGTCATCCGCCAGCTCGAAGCGCTTCCCCGCCCTTTCGTCGATCGCCCCACCCTCGAATTCCTCCTCGGCGTCGGCCGCCGCCGCGCCCAGCAGATCATGGCGCCCTGCATCACCGAACGGGTCGGCGCCAGCGGCCTCGTCGACCGCGGCGCCCTGATCGGCCGCCTCCGCCAACTCGCCCGTGGCGATGATGGCTATTACGAGATCCAGCGCCAGCGCAGGGTCGCCCGCACGCTCGAACGGCTCCGGCAGGAGCGCCTCGAACGGCCGCAGCTGCTGGTCGAGGCCCCCGCCGCAGCCGTCCAACAGGAGTTCGAATTCCTGCCCCCCGGCATTCGCCTGGAAGCGGGCCGGGTCACGGTCGAATTCACCGAACCGCGGGAGGCCCTGGAGAAATTCCTGGCCCTCGCCATGGCCATCAGTAACGATTTCGAGCGCTTCGAACGCATCACCCGCCGCGGTTGACCTTCCAGACGCTCTTCCCTGCCCTTCCCGACCCCCAGAACGGCTTGCAAGGACGATTTGGTCCGGACACCACCCATCACAGGCCGGAGCGGGTAAAACGGCCCAGGCGCTCCCGGAGGACCCTGGCCTGCTGCCTGCCCATTTCGTCCAGGCCAGGATCGGCGGCAATCGCCTCCATGTCGTAGCCGCGCTCGTCCCGGTGGCTCTCGCTGACCCGTGCCCAAAGTGCATGCCGGGCCTCGGCTTCGGCCGCTTCCCGCTGGCGCTGGGCCTGCTCCGTGTCGGTCCTCTGCTCCGCTTCGCTCTGCCTCTGCCTGCGCAGAGCGGCGGCCGCCCGGTAAGCGCGGAAGCTTTCGCCCAAGAAGCATTCCGGTACGGCCTTCCGCAGCACGGCCAGGTGATTGCGAATATTCGGAGACTTGGAGATCACCCGAGCCTTGCTGGTGGTGAAATACAGCAGCTCATCTTCGTTGGCCGGCTCACCGGTGGTCTGGATGGCGTTCTGGTGGCAACCATCGATGATGCCGTTGAGGAGAGCGGTATCGGGCTCGACCCCCAAGGCGTCCTGGACCCCTCGCACCAGCGCGGCGAACGTCACCGGCGACGTCGTCTGCCTGCTTTTACTGTCTGTATAAATGCCTGATATAGAGGGACTCCCAGCAGAACCCATGGGTTTTGAGACATCAGCACCCATACCCCCCGTGGGTGTTGTTCCAGTGGGTTTTAGGTCAACACCGGTGGGTGGTACACCCATGGGCGGAGGGACAAAACCCATGGGTGTTGAGTCGGTATCGAGGGGAATCGTGCCCAACGAGGCCGAGACCGCATGGACATACACCACCCCTTTGCCCGTTTTAGCGGCATACAGGCGGTCGCGCCGCCTTTGGTCGTTCAGGACTGCGGCGTAGCTGGATACCTTATATAAGGTGGGGATGTTCCGCCGGGCGTCGGCTTCGTGCTCGACATGGATGAAGCCCTTCTCGATCAGCCGGGGGATGAGTTCCCGGACCGTCTTGATATTGATGCGGGCCTCGACGGCAATCCGCTGCAGGCTGTAGTGCACCAGGCGGAATTCGTCCCGGCGCTGGTTTTTGGTCCCCCACAGCAGGTCGTATACCCGCTCTTCCACCAGTGATAAGGCGTCCTGGGCCTGGGTGATGCGTCGAACCCGCGACGATTCGATAAACGTGCCCAATCCTTCGGCCTGCCAAAGCGTTCTGGCGGAAGGCGACGGCTGCCAGGCCACCGCCGGAGGTCGATGTGGTGGAACGCCAAGACCAGTGGGTGATACCTCAACACCCATGGGTTTAACGCCCATGGGTGTTACGCCAACACCCTCTGGTATAGCAGCCTGGATCGGAAGAGGTTCCGGCGGAAGGAGTAGATCGTCTGCGGCGGGTGGAGGAAAACTACCCCGGTCCGAAACTCCACGACCCACGGGTTGTGGCTCAATTCCCGTGGGTTTTTCCTCAACACCCATGGGTTTTGCTATGATCGGCTCGTCTTCGGAAGGAGGGGCCGGAAGGGGCCGCAGGAAGCTCAGGTTCGACCGGGTGATCGGGCTGTTAATGATTTCGGCGACGGCGGCTGCGAGGTCTTCCTCAGGCAACTTGCGACGCTTCTTGTTGGCCGACATTCGTAGGCTTCTCCGCCGGGGGCCTGTAGGAGGCTAACAGCAGATCCGAGACGACCCGGTAATCCTCCAGGCACTTCGCCTTGGGATCCACATCCGCGATGAACTGCCGCTGCCGGATCGCCTTGGCTACCACCGAATCGGTCCGGATGCCGGGAAACACCGGCGCTTTGTAGTTCTCGCTGATCAACTGGATCATCTTCATGACCATTTCGGTGTTCTGATAGCGGTGGTCCACAATAGTGGGCAGCAGTCCCGCGCAGCGGCAGGACTTGCGGATCTGCACCTCGAGCTGCTGGGCCGTGTTGAAGAAAGCCGTGGCGCCCGTCACGCTCAAGGCATCCATGGAGATGGGAATCACGTAATCCGTGGTGTAAACCATGGCGCAGATCTGCATCAGGCTCAAGGATGGCCCGATATCGATCAGGACGGCGTCGTAGTGGTCCTCGATCGGCTGAAAGATATTCTCGAAGATCCTCTCGCGCCCGATCGTTCCCGTAGCCCTCTGCTCGGCTTCGAGCGTGTCGCGGTTGCTGCACAGAACATCCAGGTTCGCCACCGGCTGGATCACACAATCGGCCAGGCGCCGCTTGTTCCACAGAAAGTCGTTGAGGTAAAGCTCCGGCTTTACCCGCAGGATCGAGCCGATCGACCCCTGGGGATCGGCATCCACCAGCAGGGTTCGCAAACCGCGCTCCGCCCAGAGACGGGCAATCGTCACGGCTGTGGTCGTTTTGCCGGTTCCCCCCCTTTGATTTCCGATCGTTAGACGGATCACTTGGCAAGCTCCTGGCGAATGGCTTCGATCTGTTGAGGAATCCAAAGTCTATAGTTGTTGTCCGGATTGCGCACTGGCTCCGCAATCCTTCCGTCCTGGAGCATGCGATAGAGGGTTTTTTTCGTAACGCCCAAAAGTCTGGCGACTTGGGCGGTTGTGAGATGGTGGGCTGACCTCTTGCGTTGCATTCGCGTCGAGTTCGATAGTAGCTTCAAAACTGGACAAAACGCAAGTATAAATCGCAAAAAAACAAAACTATGGACAAATCCAGAAAAGATGTGAAAATATCACACAATCGATGGCCACACGTATCGATTCACCACAATCCCTGGTGTTGCAGTCAAATTTCACAGGATGGAGAAGCAGCCGAAGGAGGGTTTTCGGGACGGAAACGAGGAAGGATTACGCGGATTTGCGGCTCCGCCGCAAAGCGGGAACCGGATGATCCGAAGTCGCCGTCTTCCGGCTGGCTGCGAAGTCCCGCACCACCTCCCGGCCGTGTGCCGTGATTTCCCAGAAGTCCAGCTTGTGGGCCGATTGCGACTGCCGTTGCCGGCGGATCAAGCCCAGCGCCTCGAGTTGCTCGAGAATATCGACGCGGACCCGGATCTGCTTTTCGGTGCGTTCATTGAATTGCGTAAAGTAGGGCTGGCCGGGCACCTCCCAAAGCAGGTCGTCATGCGACAGACTGGATAGGATCCGGCGATGTCGAGCGTTCAGCGTAGTCACCAAAGCTGCCAACCCTCAATTTTGGCACACACCGGAGCGTTCGGCGTACCGGCACGGTTCCCCGGATTAACACCCATGGGCTTTGCAATAAAACCCATGGGTTTTACCGAGACATTACACCTAATAGACGGCAATCTTCCTCCACCATTTCCCGAACCAGATCCTCGAAGCCGATCTTCGGACGCCAGCCCAACACACCGCATGCCTTGCCGGCATCTCCTTTCAGAAGATTGACTTCCGCCGGACGGTAGAGCTCCGGGTCGGTCTTGACGTACTGCCGGTAGTCGAGTCCCGCGTGGCCAAATGCCAGTTCCACAAATTCGCGGACCGAATGGCACTCGCCGGTCGCCACCACATAATCGTCAGCCGCGGCCTGCTGCAGCATCCGCCACATGGCCTCCACGTATTCCCGGGCGTGGCCCCAATCGCGCTGCGCCTCCAGGTTGCCCAGCCACAACTCGCTGGATTTGCCCGCCCGGATCCGAGCCACCCCGGAGCTGATCTTGCGGCTCACGAACTCGAATCCCCGGCGCGGCGACTCGTGATTGAACAGAATCCCGCTCGAAGCATGCATCCCGTAGGTTTCCCGGTAGTTCCGCGTCAAATGAAAGCCCGCCACCTTGCTGATGCCGTAGGCGGAGCGCGGGTGAAACCGGGTCTTCTCGTTCTGCGGCGCCTCTTCCGCCAGGCCGAACATCTCGCTCGATCCGGCGAAATAGAAACGGCTGCCGGGGGAGAGCGTTTTCAAGGCTGCCAGCAGGAAATGGGTGCCGTTGATGTTGGCGTTCAGGATGGAGAATTCGTCGTCGAACGAATAGCTGACAAAGCTCTGGGCGGCCAGGTGGTAGCACTCGTCGGGCTGCACTTCGTGGACCACCCGGTGGATGCTGGCATAGCTCTCGAGCGAGGCGGCATGCAGCTTCAGCCGCGGCCGGATGTGGTGGATCCGCGACAGCCGGTGGGCCGGATCTTCCAGCGCCACGCGGCGCACGATCCCGTGAACCTCATACCCCTTGGCCAGCAGAAACTCCGACAGATACGACCCGTCCTGGCCCGTAATCCCGGTGATGAGAGCGCGCTTGGCGGGCACCGATTCATGGTAGCAGGGCACGCTTTTTCTGGTACCGGCTGACAATCGGACTGAAAGGAAGCCGGTTTCGCCGTCATATCCGGCATGGAGGGAAACATGAGGGTTGCCGCCGCGAGTGTTTTGATGGGGCTGCCGTTAGCTCCCATCTATGCCCAGGAGCCGTCCGCCAAGGGAGTGAATTTCTATCCTTTGGAGCGGGAAATCGAAACCGGACAGGAGACCGCCGCCCGCTTGGCGCGCGTGCTGCCGGTCATCCACGAACCCCGAATCGACGCCTGGCTGGACGGATTGGCCGCCGAACTGGCCCGGCACGCCGATCCGCGGTTCGCCTACAGCTTCACGCTCTATGACGACCGCAAGCCCCTGGGACTGCCCGGAATCGGAATGGCCATGCCGCTCGACGCCTTTCACGGCCGCGCCACCGAGCCGGTAGCCCTGCCGGGCGGGCCGATCCTGATCCCCTTGAGCCTGCTGGCCAACTCACCCGGCGAAGCGCCATTCGCCTTCCAATTGGCGCATGCCATGGCCCACGTGGCGCTGCGGCACTCCACCCGGCAGGCGACCCGCCAGGAAATTCAAAGCCTCGCCACCGCCTCGCTGCAGAATGTTTCCGCTGCCGGGAACGCAATCCTCTCCTCCGAGCGGCTTGCCATGGACGCCAGCCTGTTCCTGTTCGCCCGGCGATTCGAACTGGAGGCCGACACCCTGGCCACCGGCATCCTGGCAGAGGCCGGATACCATCCCGAAACCGTGATTCCCTACCTGCAGGGGCAACCGCCGGCCGATCGTACCGGGGTTTCCAGGCTCTTTGCGGCACACCCGACCACAGAGCGGAGAGAGGAAACTGTCAGAGCAAAACTGGAAGCGCTGCCCGAGCGCCGGTATCGGACGCCATCCGGCGAGTTCGACGCCATCAAGACCCTGGCGGCGAGCATCCTACAATGAGTGCGCGGTGGGTATGAACCGATCACTCGGCCCTGAACCCTCTGTGAGGAACAAACCCACTATCGGCTGAAAGCCCGCTGTCTCAATAGAACCTACTGTGGGTATCAATCACTCAGGGCAGAGAAGAAAGTGAATCCGACGGTATCATTAAAGCCCACAGTGGGTATAATCCAGACAGTAGGAATGCAAAGAAGCTAGGCTGTCTTCGTAACGCCGCCCGCCGGCGCACTCTGCATGCCGGCCGGCTTGGCGATCAGCCACCGCACCCGCTCGAGGAGCGATTCTTCCGAGAAGGGCTTTAGAAGCACCAGTTCCGGTGAGTTCCAGGCGATCGCTTCCATGGCAATGCTGTCCACGCATCCCGATATATACAGAATCCGCAAGCCGGGGTGCCGCCGCGCCAATTCGGCTGCCAGGTCCAGCCCCGCATCTCCGGGAAGGATCATATCTACGATTGCCAGGTAGACCTCGACATCGTCACGGTCAAACACCGACAGGGCCTTTTGGGTATCGCCCACCCCTACCGAAGCGAAACCGTGCTCATGCAGGATCTGCTGAATCCAAGTTCGGACAGAAGGATCGTCTTCCACTACCAGGATGATAGCTTTACGGGCTGTGTTCCGGGTCATTGCCGCCATGGAACCCCTCTCTGATTTCTATATCCGCTCTTGCACCTCAACCCCAATCGTAGGAATCAGCTGCCTTTTATAATTATGGCGGATATTACCATGGTTATTGAACGGTTATCAAGAGATTGAACCGGTTGGACTTAGGTAACAAACCCCGCGCAACCGCCTGTTCCCGCAGCTTTTCCGGAAGCCCGGACGGTAAGAATCCGTACCGAAATTTAGAAGCATTGGTCTGAATTCGTCCACCAGTTAGAAATTTCCAAAACCCGATTTCGGGAGTGCTGCCCGCCTCGAATCTATAGAAACCTAACCTCTTCCTATGGACGTCAGGTGTCACCGGCCGTCTTTCGGGAAAACTCATTAATCTTGACCGTACCGATTGAATTGATGAGGCTCCCGCACGGGTGGATTCCCACACTTTCAGGTGGCGGTCCTCCCCCGATATTTCTAGTACTAGTTCCGGGTCACAGTAGTACCAAAAGCGGCCTCATCCACTCCCGTGCCGTTCTTTTAGAATGGATCGACAGTGAAGACGTCGAGCATTCGAATCCTGGCGCTGCTTTTTGCTGCCTGGGCGGCTGACTCCCGGCGGCTGCCCATCAAGACGTACACCAGCGCCGATGGCCTGGCGCGCAACCACATCGAGTGTATCGTTCAGGATTCGCATGGTTTCCTGTGGTTCTGCACGCCCGAAGGGCTTTCGCGGTTCGATGGTTATGGTTTTGTCAACTATCACCGGGAGCAGGGCCTGCCGGGCGATTACGCGCTCGACTTTCTGGAAACCCGCCGCGGCGTATACTGGGTAGCCACCAACGGCGGGCTGGCCCGCTTCCATCCGGACACCCGCGGCGCGTCGCGATTTCAGGCAGTGCCCCTCAACGGACCTCACGGCGCAGCCATGCCTCTGTGGCTGTACGAGGACCCCAGGGGCGGAGTCTGGTGCCCGTCGCGGTATGGAATTCTGTTCTATCTGGGACCCCATGACACGGCCTTCCAGCCGCTGGATTTCCACGTCACGGCATGGGAGGTAACGGCGCTCCTGGAGGACCGTCAGGGCGTCTTGTGGATCGGCACTCCGGACGGACTCTACCGGCGAGCCCGCGATGGGAGTATCGCACGTTTCGAACTGCCCCAAGGCTTTTCGCATGCGTACCTGATGGCGCTGCTCGAGGATCGCCAGGGGCGGTTGTGGATCGGGACGCGCGACGGCTTGATCCGGCTGGAAGGGGGCCAGATGCGGGTCTACACGGCGAAGGACGGCCTGCCTGGCAACCGCATCGAAGCGTTGCTGGAATCGTCGGATGGGACGCTGTGGACCAGCGGAGGCGGTCTGGCGGAATGGACCCCCGCGGAACCGGAAAACGGGCACGAATTCCAGAGCTACACGGTGGAGGAGGGCCTGAGTGACACCACCACCACCGTGCTGGCGGAAGACCGCTTCGGCAACCTCTGGATCGCCACCAACGGCGGGGGCGTGATGAAGGTCAACCGCAGCGGCTTCATCACCTATACCAGCGCGGACGGCTTGCAGTCGCCGAGGGCACTTCTGGAGAGCCGGCAGGGGGACCTTTGCGTGGTCTTCAAGGCTTCCGACGACCTCTTCCGCATCGCACGCCTGGACGGAAGGCGCTTCACGGCGTTCCGTCCCGCATGGCCACCGTTCGCCAAACACGCCGGATGGGGCGGCAGCCAGATCGCGATCCACGACCACACGGGAGATTGGTGGATCGCGACCGAGAACGGGCTCTGCCGGTTCGGCCCGATGGATCGCGTCGGGCAACTCGCGGGCGCCCGCCCCAAAGCCGTCTATACGACCCGGGATGGACTGGTGAGCGACGAGATCTTCCGGATCTTCGAGGACTCGCGCGGCGACATTTGGATCGGCACTGGGGCGACGACCGGCGGCTTGGCGCGCTGGGACCGGCGCACCGGGACCGTGCGCGTCTATTCCGAAGCGGATGGCCTGACGGCGCAGGGGGTGCCGACCGCCTTTACCGAGGACCGGGCGGGCGACCTCTGGATCAGCCTGTTCAACCGGGAGCTCGCGCGCTATCGGGGAGGCCGCTTCACCGTATTTACACACGATGTAGTCGGCGGCCCTCTCAACCGGGTCTTCACGGATTCCGCGGGACGCGTGTGGGCCAGCACTTCGCGCGGGCTGGTCCGCATCGACGATCCCGCCGGCGACCGGCCGCGCTTCGTCCTGTACACCACGGCGCAGGGCCTCTCCAGCAACGACATCGGCGAAATCACCGAAGATCGATTTGGACGCCTCTACGCGATTACCGGCCGTGCGGTTGACCGGTTTGAGGCCAGGCCGGACGGGTTGCGCCAGGTGCGGCACTACACCACCGCCGACGGTCTTGCTCCGGGGGAATTGCGGCTGGCCTGGTCCGATCGCGAAGGATCGGTTTGGATTGGCACGTCGCAGGGAATCTCGCACCTGATTCCGGGACCCGATCCGGTCCTGCCGCCTCCTCCGGTGTTGGTCACGGGGCTGAGCGCCGGAGGGGTAGCACAGGCGATTTCGGAACTGGGTGAGAGCGACCTCGCGGGGCTCCGGCTGCCGCAGACGCCGCTGCGCATCGACTTCACCGGACTGAGCTTTGCGCCTGGCGAAACCCTCCGTTACCAATACATGCTCACGAGCCTGGACCGCGACTGGAGCGCCGCCACCGACCAGCGGACGGTGACGTATGCCAGCCTGGCCGCCGGCAGCTATCGCTTCCTGGTGCGGGCGGTGGCGAGCGACGGCGCTGTCAGCCCGCATCCCGCCGCCGTGTCTTTCACCATTCCGCCTCCCTTCTGGCGCACGTGGTGGTTCCTCTGCGGGTGCGCCATGGCGGCGGGCTCGCTCGCTTATGCCCTGCACCGCTACCGGCTGGCACAGTTGCTGAGGCTGGCGGAGGTTCGAATGCGCATCGCCACCGATCTGCATGACGATATCGGAGCCAGCCTGTCGCAGATTGCGATCCTCAGCGAAGTGGCCCAAACTCGCGCGAACGGATCGCAGAACGGCACGCCATTGGCGGAAATCGCCGGCATTTCCCGCGAACTGGTGGACGGCATGAGCGACATCGTGTGGGCTATCAACCCCGAGCACGACCACCTCAGCAACCTGGTGTACCGAATGCGCCGCTTCGCCACCGATCTTCTGGACGGCAAGAATATCGCTCTGCGTTTCCAGTCTTCGGTTGGCGAGAACGATCCCAAGATCGACGCCAACATGCGGCGCCAGGTGTACCTGATCTTGAAGGAGGCCATTCACAATGTCGTGCGGCACTCCGCCGCGAAGTCGGTAGAGGTGGAACTGGAGCAGATTCAGGAGGCGCTGGTTCTGCAGGTGGGGGATGACGGCAGGGGATTCGATCCGTCGGCCCAATTCGAAGGCCACGGCCTGGCGAGCATGCGGAAGCGGGCCGCGGCGTTGGACGGGACCATCGCATTTTCCAGTTCGCCCGGACTGGGTACTACGGTCCGTGTGAGCGTCAAGCTGAAACCGGTGAGATCGCTGGCAATGCTGAGGGGGAGATGGACGGCTCCTGTCCGTTAGGCTGGATTACATCCGTGTCACAACGTGCTGCACCCGTTCCTTCCGAATCGATTTGCGTAGCGATTGTCGAGGATGACCGCCGGATCCGCGAAGGCCTCGCGGTGCTGATCAACCTCGCGCCCGGCTATCGCTGCACAGGCGCTTACGCTTCGATGGAGGATGCCCTGGCGCGCATGTGGACCGAAATTCCGGACGTAGCGCTGGTAGATATCGGCCTGCCGGGCATGTCGGGCATCGAGGGCTTGTCCCTGTTACGCCAACGGTATCCCGGTACCGCCTTGCTCATGCTGACGGTTTATGAAGACGACGAGCGGATCTTTCAGGCTTTGTGCGCGGGCGCGTCCGGGTATCTGCTCAAGAAGACCGCGCCCGCGAAATTGCTGGAGAGCCTGGCGGAAGTGCTGCACGGCGGCGCGCCGATGTCGCCCGAGGTGGCGCGGCGGGTCCTCGGCCTCTTCCGCGAGATCCGGCCGCCGGAGCGCGTGGATTACAATCTGACGCCGCACGAGCTGCGGTTGCTGAAACTCCTGGTGGAGGGCCACAACTATCAGAGCGCCGCCGCCGAGCTGGGAGTCAGTTTCAGCACCATCAACTTTCACATGCAGAATGTGTATAGCAAGCTGCAGGTGCACTCCAAGTCCGAGGCGGTGGCGAAAGCGCTTCGCCAGCGGCTGGTCAAGTAAGGCCTGCCAAGCGCGCCACATCGCCGGCGTCAGATCGGTTCACAGGTGCCTCCGCGGCTCGTCAAGTAGAGGGCTGCGCGGGCGAGCGGATCCTCGGTATCAGTCAGTGCCGCCGCCCGCCACAAAGCACGTTAGTGAGGCTGGAACCCTGTTCCTTGCCCGCCTGGAGAAGCCTCATCCGCAGGCAGTCCGGAAATCGTTCCCGTAAACTGCCCCGTTTCGGAAAAAAAGACGGGGGTGTTCATAGCGTCGGCTAACACCGGCAGCGCCGTCTCGGTAAACGCCAGGACGCCCGACGCGTTCTGGAAACGGCCGGTGCCG
This sequence comes from Bryobacteraceae bacterium, assembly GCA_035501495.1. GTDB lineage: Bacteria > Acidobacteriota > Terriglobia > Bryobacterales > Bryobacteraceae > JAIQFL01. The sequence continues at coordinate 15,270 of DATJWB010000237.1, forward strand.
CCGGTGATTTTGAAGGTCAAAGTGCACTGGGCCACCATATGCACAAAATCGATGCAATCCCCTCCTTGCGTGAGATTGACCGCCAATAGACTCCCATCCTCGAAGCGAAACAGGCCGGCGCCGGACACATTTGAAAAATAGAGGCCCGAGCAGGTGCTGGACGGTTGCGGAGAGGTCAGGCTGGCCTTGATCATTCGAAAGGTGAACGAGCCCAGGGTACCGTTCCCGTCGAGAATCTCTTCCCCGGTATTGGCGTTGGGCTGCTTCAGATCGACCGGGCTGGCCGCGCTGGTTCCCGAAAACGTCATCTTGATGGGAGTCTGTTGTGCGTAAACGCTTGCGATAGCGAGAGTCGCCGTCAGCGCGATGGTGGTCAGTCGTTTCACTTGAGTCTCCTGCTTTCTGGAGGAGACCATGGGTGTGACCTTGTTCTCCATCCGCTGGTACGGGCGGCAGTACCTCCCAAAAACCGGCCACGTTTTTTTCGTATATTTGTTGATAGCTTGGGGAAATTGGGTGATCCATCAATACACACACGGCAGAAATCACAAAGCTCTTGATAGCTTGGGGCAGGGGTGACGAAGCCGCCCTGGCCCGTCTCACGGAGCACGTCTACCCGGAATTGCGGCTGATGGCCCGCCGCTATATGAAATGCGAAGCCCAGGGCAATAGCCTGCAGGCCACCGCGTTAGTCCACGAGGTCTACCTTCGCCTGGTGGACGTGACCAATGTCGATTGGCAGGCGCGCGCGCAGTTCTTTGCCATCGCGGCCCAGATGATGCGGCGCGTTCTGGTGGACGCCGCACGCAGGCGCGGCTCGCGGAGGCGCGATGGCATACCTCTCAAAGTGAATCTGGACGAATCCGCCGTTCTGTCGCCCGCTACCGAGCGATCCATCCTGGCTCTCGACGAGGCCCTGGCGGCGTTCTCTCAGTTGGCGCCGCGCCAGGCCAAGGTAGTCGAACTGCGTTATTTCGGCGGGTTGACCGAAGAGGAAATCGAGGCCGCCCTGAAAATCTCGCCGCGCACCATCAGGCGCGATTGGGACTTCGCCAAATCCTGGCTGATGCGCGAGTTACGGCATACAGGAGAATCATCGATATGACTCCGGAGCGGTTGCGCCAGATCGAGGAGTTATATCACACGGCTCGCGAGGCCACCGGCGGCGAGCGCGCGGCAATCCTGGCCCGGACCGATCCGGAATTGCGCCGCGAGCTGGAGTCGCTTCTCGCCGAGCGCTCCGGCGACCAGTTCCTGGAGCGGCCTGCGGTGCAGAACGCCCCGGAACTGCTGGAGGCTGCCACCGTCACGGCAGTCTCTGTGGGGGCTTGCCTGGGGCCTTACCGTATCGAAGGCAAGCTTGGCGAGGGCGGCATGGGCGAGGTGTTTCGGGCGGTAGACACGCGATTAGGCCGCGCCATAGCCATCAAGACCACGCGCGAGCAGTTCAGCGCCAGGTTTGAGCGGGAGGCGCGAGCGATTTCGGCGCTCAACCACCCCCATATCTGCACGCTCCACGACATTGGCCCCAACTACCTGGTGATGGAACTGGTGGAGGGCGAAACACTGGCGGCGCGGCTGAAGAGCGGACCGCTCCCCATCCAAACGGTGCTCCTCTACGGTTGCCAGACCGCGGCGGCGCTGGTGGAAGCCCACGGCAAAGGCATCACCCACCGCGACCTCAAGCCCGGCAACATTATGATCGGGAAATCCGGCGTAAAGGTGTTGGATTTCGGATTGGCGCGCATGGGCCACGATGAAACCGTTACCGCCGGCCAAATGATCGTGGGTACGCCCGCGTACATGGCGCCGGAGCAACGGGAGGGCAAAGCGGCGGACGCGCGTTCGGATATCTACTCGTTCGGCCTGGTGCTTTATGAAATGTTGACCGGTGCGCGAGTGGGGCAGCAGCGAAAGCGTATCCGGCCGCGAAAGCTGGAAAGCATCGTAAACCGCTGTCTGGAAGAAGACCCGGGACGAAGGTGGCAATCCGCAGGGGAATTGCAGCAGCAGTTGGCCGCGGCCAGTCCGGCGAGGCACGGCGTGCGCGCGGCAATCGCCGCCTCGGCGATTCTGGCCCTGGCCGGCGTGGCGTACTTTGTTCTTCACCGGACGCCAAAACTCACAGCGAAGGACACGGTTGTTCTGTCGGACTTCGAGAACAAGACCGGCGATCCGGTCTTTGATCAAACGTTGCGGCAGGGGCTGACGGTGCAACTCGAACAGTCACCGTTCCTCACTCTCGTCTCGGACCAGCAGATCCTTCAGGTGCTCCGTTTCATGAACCGGCCGATCGAGACACGGCTTACTCCGGAAATCGCCCGCGAGATCTGCGTGCGTACCGGCAGTTCCGCGGTTCTGGAAGGTTCCATCGCAGGAATCGGCAGCCAATATGTTTTGTGGCTCAGGGCCAGGAACTGCAGGTCGGGAGAAGTCCTCGCCGAAGAACAGGAACAACCCGACAGAAAGGAAGAGGTGCTGAAAGCCCTGAGCCGGATGGGCATTCAAATGAGGACGCGGCTCGGTGAATCGCTGGCCAGCCTGCAAGAGCACTCCACACCTTTGGAACAGGCAACCACGCCGTCGCTGGAAGCTCTGCAAGCGTACAGCCTGGCCAAAATCGCCATGAACGCCAGTGGTGGGATCCGTGCAATCCCGCATCTTGAGCAGGCCATCGCCTTCGATCCGCAATTCGCCATGGCGCATGCCGATCTGGGCTTCATGTTGTGGGGCGCGGGCCAGACCGACCAGGCAGCCGACGAAGTCCGCATCGCCTACGGGCTTCGGGATCGCGTCAGCGATCGCGAAAAGCGCTACATCGTGATGCTCTATGACCGCGAGGTGACCGGGAATTTACAGAAGGAGTTGGAGACCCTCGAATCGTGGCAACAGGCCTATCCTCGCGATGCATACGCCCCCGGCATTATCTCGGGTTGGGTCGCATTCGGCACCGGTAATTATGAAAAGGGGGTTCAAGCCGCTCAAAAGGCCACACAGCTCGACCCCGGCATCGCAGCCCCGTATGGGAGCGTTGCCCTCCACAATCTTTTCCTCGACCGCTACGCGCAGGCTGCGGACGCCCTGCAACTGGCAACCGAACGCAAATTGGAAATGCCGGAGTTTGCGGTCCTCCGGTACTACCTCGAGTTTCTGAAGGGCGACCAGGCGGGAATGGATCGCGAAATTGCGCGCGCTGGAGAGCGTGTGGCGGACCAGATGTCGCACCATCAGGCTCTGGTGCTCGCGCGTTCCGGAAGAATGCGCGAGGCCCGAACGCTTTGGGAACGCGCCATCGCGTTGGCGCAGCAGGCCGGCAGGCACGAGACGGCCGCGATCTACACGGCGGCGGAGGCAGTCTGTGAAGCTCACTGTGACAATCGGGCGGCCGCCCGGCAGCACGCTCATGAGGCTCTGCAACTGGCCAAGAGCCGCGATGTGGTCTACGCCTCGGCCTTTGCCCTGGCCCTCTCGGGCGACCTCCCCGAATCGCAAAAGCTCGCCGCCGACCTGGATCGACGCTTCCCCGAAGATACCCCCGTGCAGTTCGAGTATGTTCCCATACTGCATGCGATTTCCGCGCTCGCCAGCGGTGCGCCATCGGACGCCGTCGAGCGCCTGCAACGAGCCGTGCCGTACGATCTGGCCATGCCGGGCACTTCGTTCTTTGCCAGGTTCGGTGGCCTCTACACCGCATATGTACGTGGCGAGGCGTACCTTGCGGCAGGACGTGGCCAGGAGGCCGCGGCGGAATTTCAAAAAGTCCTCAATCACCGGGGCATCGTTTTGGCCGATCCCATCGGCGCCCTGGCGCACTTGCAACTCGGCAGAGCATACGCTGCCGCGGGTGATAAGGTCAAGGCCAAAAGCGCCTATCAGGATTTTCTCGCCCTCTGGAAGGACGCCGACCCGGACATCCCGGTCCTCAAACAGGCCCAGGCACAATACGCCAAGCTATAGTCACGTCTCCGGAAATCCCGCAAACTCCCGCAGCGCTTGAGCCGGAACCGGCAAACTCAGCGGCATCCCGCTTGCCATAAACACGGAATTTTCTCTTATTTTCTATAGTTTATAATGGCAAGTATTCCGGCATTCAAACCGGCATTGAAATGGCCTTTTGCGGGGAAATCGATCCGGTCCTTCCGGAAGATCGCGACCATCAGTTGGAAGATCTGGCTTTCGAGCTGGTCTCTTCCGCAAGTTCTCTTGCCGGCCATCTTCATCCCCCTGGTTCAGGCGGGCGTAGGAGACCTGGTCCGTTCGATGAACTGCTACTACTCCAATCTCATCGAGGGACACAACACCCTTCCGCGCGACATCGAGCGCGCGTTGGCTCGCGATTATTCTTCGGAGCCGGAAAAGCGGAATCTGCAACTGGAAGCCGTGGCGCATATCGAAGTGCAAGGCATGATCGACTCCGCAACCGATATACCTGCTGAACCCGTTTCGGTGGATTACATCCGCTGGCTCCATCGGGAGTTCTGCTCCCGGCTGCCTGCCGATCTTCTGTGGGTCCGGAACCCCGAAACGGGCGAGCGCTTGCCGGTAGTGCCCGGCGAGATCCGCATCCGCCACGTCAAAGTGGGCATGCATGTCCCGCCGGTAGGGGAGCAACTGCACGAATGTCTCGAACGATTCGAAGCGGTCTATACCGCCCCATCCGGCAAATTCCGGAAGGTGATCGCCATAGCCGCTGCGCATCACCGCTTTCTTTGGATTCACCCGTTTCTCGATGGCAATGGCCGGGTGGCGCGATTGATGGCGCACGCGATGCTTCGACGGCTCGGCATTGGCAGCAGCTTGTGGGCGATCTCCCGGGGACTGGCTCGCAATGTCTCCGAATACAAAGCGCTGTTGATGGCCGCCGACCAGCCGAGTCAGCACGATTTTGACGGGCGAGGCAATTTGTCAGGCCGGGCCTTGCTGGAGTTCTACCGCTTTTTTCTGCGTGTCTGCATCGACCAGGTCCGCTTCATGCACGCCCTGCTCGACCCGGCGAATCTGCTGCGCCGCATGGAACTGTACTGCCAGGAGGAAGTCCAAGCCGGCCGGCTGCCCAGAGCTTCCTTCACCATTCTGCGGGAAGCGCTGCTCCAAGGCTATGTGGAGCGCGGATCCGTTCCTGCACTCACCCGTCTGCGGGAGAGGGCCGCCCGCCACGCGACCTCGGATCTGATTCACAAGCGGCTCCTCCTCTCCGATAGCTCCCGATCGCCGCTGCACCTGGGATTCCCCATGGAAGCCGTAGAGCGCTGGTTTCCAGCACTCTATCCGGCGATGGTTTCATGACCAGCCTCGGTTCCCGTGACGGAGCGTCCGCAAGCATCGACGAGGAGATGTCTTACCGCAACACGGCTTGATAGCCGTCATCCGGCAGTCCGGAAATCGTTCCCGTAAACTGCCCCGTTTCGGAAAAAAAGACGGGATTGCCTGAACCGTCGGCCAACGCCGGCAGCGTCGTCTCGGTGAGCGTCAGGACGCCCGACGCATTCTGGAAACGGCCGGTTCCCCCGTTGATTTTGAAGGTCCAGGTGCAGTGGGCCACCAAATGTACAAAATCGATGCAATCGCCTCCCTGCGTGATCGTGACAATCAACAGGCTTCCGTCCTGGAAGCGAAACAGGCCGGCGCCGGACACATTTGGAAAATAGAGGCCTGAGCAGGTGCTGGACGGTTGCGGAGCATTGGCGCTGGCCTCGACTATTCGAAAGGTGAACGAGCCCAGCGTGCCGTCCCCGGCGACGTTTTCTTCGCCGGTATTGGTGTTGGGCTGCTTCAGATCGACCGTGCTGCCCGCGCCCGTTCCTGAAAACGTCATTTTGATGGGAGTCTGTTGTGCGTAAACGCTTGCGATAGCGAGAGTCGCCGTCAGCACGATAGTTATCAGTCGTTTCATTTGAGTCTCCTGCTTTCTGGAGGAGACCATGGTGTGACCTTGTTCTCCGTCCGCCGGTACAGGCGGCAGCGGCCCCCCAAAACCGGCCACTTTTTTTCGTATATTTGTTGATAGCTTGGGGAAATTGGGTGATTGGGTGATCTATCGATACACACAGCCTTCGAAATATTCGATTTCGGCCTGGTTTTCGCCATCGGACCACTGTAGCCGTTTAGAAGGTTGTGATAATGGTCGCGATTTCTGACTGTGGCACAGGTGCGGCCAAGCTGGCGTTCGCGTACCGGTAGATTTGTGTGCCTTCACACCAATTACTAGCGATGTACGATTCAGTCCCGATTTTCGGGTACTTAATAAACGCCACTTTCTGCCCATTTTGTTGTACTCTATACTGATTTTGATTTTGCACCCGGAGGGGATAAACGAAAATGGGCAAAAAGGTATCAGCAGGTCCATTGTTTTTGCTTGCGGCGATTGTCGGTTCGGGGGCTTGGTTAGGTTCGTCCCCGGCTCGGGCGGCTGATCACCGGGACTCGCCCGTCGTGGACGGAGCTCCAGAGGGTGACATTACGGATGTGTTTGCGTTTCTGGACCCTACCGACAAGACCAGGATCGTATTTGCGATGGGGGTGAACCCGTTTGCTTTACCAGCTCTCACCACGAGCTACCGGTTTTCGACGGGATTTCTGTACCAGTTCAAGGTGGACACTACCGGTGACTACGTGGAGGATTATGTCATACAGGTTACGTTCCGGGACTCGGCCCCTGTGACGGCCGCGGGCCAGACGGTGCATGTTCGGGCGGGAGCCGCCACTCCGGGTAACACTGGAGCAGTTAACACCATCATGCAAGAGGCAACCGTCAATGTCACGGGCGGCGTTAATACAGTCCTGACCGGCAATGGCGTTCAGGTGTTTTGCGGGCTGCGGGACGACCCATTCACTTTCGACTTTGGCCAGTTTTCCCGCATTCAGACTGGCACGAATCAGGTATTTCGGGCAATTGCAAGCAGCCCTATCGGTCCGTTGACTGGGCGTCCCGTCGACAAGAACGGAATCAGCGGCATCGATGCGGTGGCAGGTCTTAACGCCAGCTATATCATTGTGTCGGTGCCAATCGGTGCGATCAGTTCCGCGAACAGCAAGGCGATCTTCAACATCTGGGGGACGGTTAGCGCACCATACGTGGACGATTCCTTCGTGCAGTTCGAGCGCGCCGGACAGCCGGTCTTCAATACGGTGTTCATTCCCAGCGCGATGAAGGATGCCTTCAACGCAGGCGTGCCGGCTGACGATGTTACGCGGTGGTCGAGTTTCGTGCCTGACGCGCTCACGACCACGGACAACGACGGCACCGGGAACACAATCTCGGGACGAGCCGGATTGCTGACGGCGCTTGGGGTGGCAACCCCTCCGAATGGTGCGCCGCTACTGCTTCCCGCGGCCTTCACTAACACGAGTAAGGATCTCTTGCGCTTTGCGCTAGTCCCAGACGTGCTCCGTGTGGCTATCAACGTTGATCCCAACGATCTCCAGATCGGGCAATTCGGGCTTACAAGCGGGCGGCGTCCCGGCGACAACGTAATCGACATCGCATTGGGAGTGTTGCGCCAGTTGGCCGATGTCAACTTCCCATCGGCACTTGGTGTTCCCGGCAGTGGACCGCCGCGCGCCGGTGCGCTCAATTTCAGCGACTACCGCGTAGGCGCGGTTCTGCAGGGTTCGGACTTCATCGGGCCCGACAGCACGCTCGGTGACGTCACCAATAATAACAACGATTCTCCATTCCTAACTACGTTCCCGTTTTTCGCGCCGCCACACCCGCGGCCGGGAGATTCCCAATAGATGCAGGGGGCTAGGGAAGGGCTAGGGAGCACGAAGCCGCCCTGGCCCGTCTCACGGAGCATGTCTACCCGGAATTGCGGCTGATGGCCCGCCGCTACATGAAAAGCGAAGCCCGGGCAATACCCTGCAGGCCACCGCGTTAGTCCACGAGGTGTACCTTCGCCTGGTTGCGATGAAATCTCGCCGCGCACCATCAGGCGCGATTGGGACTTCGCCAAATCCTGGCGGAGCAGTTGCTGCAATTAGATCGATGGCGCCTGATTCTCAGCGCTGCTTTTCAACAATTCCTCCGTGGCAAGGTTATTGGTGGCACCGGCAAACTCGCCGAAGCGGCCGGTTAACTGCCGTTTTTAGGTTAAAATGTCCATATGCGTTATTCTGTCAAAGTTGAGAAATCCGGCAGAATCCTAATTCCTGCAGCTGTTCGGCGCCAGTTGCATTTGGTGGAAGGGCAAAGTCATGTCTTACTCACCGTGGACGCGAAGGGGATCAAAGTAGGCACCCGGCGCCAGGCGCTTGAGGAAGTCCGTTCGGCCCTGAGACGGTACATTCCGGAAGGCAGTGACGTGGCCGCTGAACTACTGGCCGACCGGCGCCGCGAAGCCGAGCGGGAGGACAAGGCTTGAGCCTGCGTTACCAGTTGGATGCTTCCGCGTTATTGGCCCTGCTGTTGGGTGAGCGCGGGGCCGACGTGGTAGAGCCGCTGCTGGACAACGCCCAAATTCACGCGTTCAATCTGGCCGAAGTGATTACGAAGCTCCTCCAGAAAGGTGTGCCCGATCCGGAGATCCAAATCGCCAAGTTGCAGCTTGATGTCATGGAACAGCTCAGCGTCGATCAGGCCGCGATGTGCGGGCACCTTCACGCGGCGACACGCACTGCGGGACTGTCGATGGGCGACTGCATCTGCCTCTCTATGGCGCAAGACGCGGGTCTGACGGCTATTACCACGGAGCGGGAGTGGGCGGCTGCCGTCCGCGGCAAGCATATCCGTATACAGTGTATTCGTTGAGGAATTGACATTACTTCCAGGCCGCCCAGGCGAACTGAAACCGCACGGATTTAGGGGCGACGATGTCCTCCACGGCATTGGGATCGCCGGCGGCCGGTCCGTGCCACACGCTGTTGCCGAACGTGGTGATGTAGATCTTGTTGATATCGGCGGGGTCGGGTATCACGCGGTGGCCATCCTTGAAGTTGAATCCTCCGATGCGGCTCCACGTCTTGCCGCGGTCGGTGGAGCGCCAGGCCGAACCTTCGAACCCCGCGGCATACACCAGGTCGGAATTGCGCGGATCGACGGTCACGTCATAAATGCGCCGGCCGCCGGTGAGCACGTGCTGCCAGTGCCGGCCCCCATCGGCCGACAGAAAGACGCCCCCGTCCGGCGGGGTGACGTTCCAGGCATATAGCGTGTACCGGGCCCAGGCTGAGACGTACAGGCGCGACGGATCCTTCGGATCCACGGTAATTCCCGTGGGACCGTTCACTCCTTCCGGCAATGGCAGGCGCTCCCAGCTTTCCGCTCCGTTGGTCGAGCGGAACACCCACCCATCCTGGTCGTTGCCGTATTTGCCGTCCTCCGAGCGGCGAATGGTGACCACATACAGGGTTCCGTTGCTGTCGATGGCCATGCGCCAGGTCAGCGGGTCCTTCTCCGGCAAGCCCTTGTTCTTCGCCACCCAATTCTGGCCGCCATCGGTGGATTTGTAGATCCCCCGGCCAAACGACGTGAGGTAGAGCACCCGGGCATCCACCGGGCTCTTGGGATCGAGCAGGATGTGGGTGGGCACCGTCTTTTCCGGCAGGCCGCCGCTCGAAACCTTCCAGGTGACGCCGCCATCCGCGGATGCGACTACGCCGCCAATGGCTTCACTCCAGCGGGTCAGCTCGCGGTGCCGGGGCAGATCGTGCTTGTTCGACATCACCGCCCAGGCCCGGCCTTTCACCGCGGGATCGAATTCCATCCAATAGGTGGTGTTTTCCCAGCCTCGGGGCGCGCCCGTGGAACGGGCGGTGGCGCTCACCCAGCTTTCGCCCCCGTCTTCGCTGCGCATCAGGCCGATGTCGGTGTAGCTGATGAACATGCGCTTGGGATCGAACGGGTCGAAGTGGACGCCATAACAGGTGGTCACGTCCAGGCCGGTGGTGGTCCAGCCCTTGCCGGTGCTTTGGGAGTTGATGCCGTACCAGTTTTTACCGCCGTCCACGCTGCGCATCACACGCGCCAGGTCGGTGGTGTAGACCAGGTCGGGATTGTTGTCGTCCACGCCGATGGACAAAGGTTGGTCGCCGAAGTCGGGCCCCCACCGGTCGGCGGTCCAGTCGTGGTGCATACCCGGGGCGGACTCGCCCGCTTCCTTGCGGAGGACCGTCCAGGTGGCGCCTCCATCGATGCTCTTCAACATGCCGTAGTAGTTTTGATCGTCGTTGGGCAGGTGGAAATTGAGGAAGGCGACGTAGACCACCTCGGCGTGGTTCCGGCTGGTGGCGATGGCGGTGTAATTCGGGATGGTGCCCTTGGCCAGCATTTTCAGAACGCTGTCGTTCAGCGACCGCCAGGTCTGTCCGCCATCGTCGCTGGCCAGGAGCCCGCCGCCGGTTGGTTCGCCGTCTTTGTTGAGTATGTAGTCGGAGGCGACATAGATGACCGGCTTGCCGCCGCCGGTCCGGGTCCCGAACGAGCCTCCATAGACATCCACCACCCCTCCTGCCATGTACCGCTTCACGTACTTGGAGCCATCCCATGTGCCGACCCGGTTGTCGCGGCGCAGGTAGAGGACGCGTTTTTTGGGCGGCGAAGTGGGATCCAGCCAGAGCTGTTGCCCATAGCCGTCCGGAAACAGGATCTTCCAGCTTTTGCCGGCGTTGTTGGAGATCCTCATTTGCTCATCCGCCGCGCTCATGTACAGCGTATTGCTGTCGTCCGGATCGACCACCATGGCGGACGGCGCCAGGCCGCCCTCCACGTAAGCTTCCGCTTCGTCGTCCGCATATCCGACTCTAGGCGTCCCCTCGGGATAAATCATGGTCCACGTGTGGCCCCGGTCGTCGGAACGAAACAGGCCGGTGGTGCTGGCGTACACGCGGTTGGGGAGCTTGGGGTCGAAATAGAACCTGCAGGTGAACCACATGTTGAAGGTGCGCCAGGTGCGCCCGCCGTTTTCCGAGACGTAGCAGCCCGTCATGTCGGTGGAGGCGAAGACCAGGTTGGGATCGTGCGGGCTGACCGAGGGGTTGTAGAAGGTGCCTCCGCCTCCGGGGCCGATGATCTGCCAGGCATCCAGGCGCTGCGGCTGGAGCAAATCCGGATCGCGCGGGGGCAGTTCCTGCTCGGGGCCGGCAGCGGCGTGGGCCGCGGCCAGCAGGGACCGGGCCTCGTGCCAGGCCGTGCGCGCCATCGGAGAACTGCGCAGTTCGCGCTTCAGGCTCGGTCCTACGGCATGACGCAATTGGTGCCTCGCACCGGGCACCGTCGCCAGTACGGCCAGCACGACCGCTGCCAGCAAGGCAAGCGCTCCGATCAAACCAAGCAGCCTTTTCGTGATTGGTTTCATCTGATTTTTCCCAACTGCCAGAACTCCGACTCATTGTACATCGGGCTTGCAAAATGGCTCCGCAGAAAGCATGCAGGTGTGAACGAGTGGCATGTCTGGACTACCGCCAGGCAGGAGTGTCGAGGGCCCCGCTGGCCCACCGAAATTCATGAAAACCCTCGCGCCGGCAACGTGGCGCGGGCACTCGTGCGCACTCGTGCCTGTACCCATGGGCCCCCGCCGGCCCACAGAACTCCATGAAAACCCTTGCGCCATCGACGTGGCGCAGGCCCTCCGGCCTGCCGCGTCCCGACTCTTCGGGACGCTTTTGGCCGCCTCCCGCGCCGGTGCCCTCGAAGGGGTTTTCGAGGCTGCCGCTTCCCCACTCATGGGGACGCTTTTTGGTCGCCGCCAATCTGGTGCCGGCAGTGGTTTTCGAAGCTGCCTGGCGACGAAAAGTCTCGGCATGAGTGCCGAGACGGCACGAGTGCCCGCGCCACATCTGAGTTACCCGATCTTCGGGAAGCGGCTTAGCGGAAATGTATCTACCGGAGTGGAGCGTTGCTGCACCAGCACTCCGCCATCCACGACGAGACACGTTCCGGTGATGTAGCGCGCGTCGTCGGTCGCCAGAAAGACAGTGGGGCCCGCAAGGTCTTCAGGCGTCCCGAGGCGGCCCATGGGAACGACCTTGCCCCGCTCCACAGCATCCTCCTCGCTGAGGTCGTAGGTGAGGATGAGGCCGGGAACCACCGCGTTGACCCGCAGTCCGTAAGGCGCGAGGTCGAGCGCCATGGCACGAGTCATCGCTTCTATGCCGCCCTTGGAGGCGTCGTAGGCGACGTTCCCGCGGTGCGCCCGCGTGGCGCCGCCGCTCGACATGTTGAGGATCACGCCCGAGCCCTTGGGCGCCATGATGCGGGCGGCGCGGTGCGAGCAGAGGAACGCGCCCTTGAGATTGACGCCCAGGAGATGGTCCCACCAGGCCTCGTCGCCTTCCAGGAAATGGCGGGCGGCGTGGATGTTGCCGGCGTTGTTCACCAGCACATCCACCGTGCCAAAGCGCGATAAGGCCGCATCGAAGAGGGCATCCACCTGCGCCTTGCTGGAGACATCGGCCGCCACCGCGAGGGCCCGCTCCGCGGGAATCTCGCGTGCCACCTCTTGTGCGCGCGCCTCGTTGAGGTCGTTGACCACGAGGCGCGCGCCTTCCTCCGCGAAACGCAGCGCGACCGCGCGGCCGATGCCGTGTCCCGCGCCCGTGACGATTACGACTTTGCCGGCAAACCGCCCGAATTCTGTCATCCGCGCTCTCCTGGTGCGCCATCAAGATTAGCATTCCAAGCTGCGGCATGCCGTCGTGAGCGCATCAACAACGGGGGGACTCGCGAGTGAGATCCTTCATGTCGAGTCCCCTCGAGAGCCGTGCGGCGTCAGAGTGGAAAGGGAAAGGGGAACGGTGAGCCGACCTGAATCCGCGTGCCGGTCACCGTGCCGTTGATACTACCGGGGAGGAGATTCCCCTGAAAATCGAAATTATCCCACGTGAACGTCCCGTCGAAGCTGTTGCCGTCATCGCTGATGGTCACCTGCATCCGCTCGACGAAGATCGCCACGACATTGATTCCAGCGTCATCGTATTCGAACGCCGGATGGACGGTGGAAAACGTTTTAGGCCCGGTCCTCTCCCAGACACCGGGACAGACATTGCCGGTCGCCGGCGGGAACAAGCCATCCAGTGCCAGTTCGGTCCCGTCGTCGTGCCAGGTATCGAATTCGACCATCACCAGTTGGCCATCCGATACCAGGACCTCCTTCCAGAGCCCGGTCATGGCCTGCTCGCCGTTGGCTAACGGCAGCGGTAGCGGCGCAGATATCGGCGGTGCCGGCAAGCGCACCGGCGGCGATGACGGCGCGGCTTTGAGCGGCACCCGTTGGGTTACCGAGCCACAAGCCGTGGCGTCAGGTGCCGGCAGCGCCGCGAGAGCCAAGACTGCCAGGGCGCTCATACCGGTTCGTTGCAGATTAAATCTCATGAAAAGTCTCCTTTCTGAATCGGGAAGCGTTCGTGTGTCCCCCCGTGCATTGGAGTGTGCGGCCGCAAAGCGCGGTCTCTCAACGGAAACAACCGGGCGCCGCGGCACTGACCGCTTTTGTATGCCCAGACAGCCGCTTAACCGGGTGCCCTGTCCGCTTTTGACCGCTTTTGCCGGTCGTATAATGTCACAAACGGGCCGTATGAACTCGACCAGGCAGACCGAGGGAGGCTCCTCCGGTGACAATTCGGGTGCTCCGGACTCCTCAGGCCGCCTGGATTCGTGGAAAGCCGTGGCTTCGTACCTCGGCCGCAGCGATAAGACGGTTCGCCGGTGGGAAGAGAAGGAAGGACTCCCGATCCACCGCCTGCATCACGACAAGCGCGGCTCCATTTACGCCTACAGGCAAGAATTGGACTCCTGGTGGCAGTCGCGCAAGGCGGTCATCGAAGCCGCGGAGTGCGCCCCCGCCCAATCGGAAGAAACTCCAGCCGGCGAGCGCGGCGCATCGCTACCGGAAGATCGAATCCGGCGATTGCCTGGTGCCGTGTGGGCGGCCGCCGGTATTGTGCTGGCAGGCGCGGTGTTCCTGGATCTCGGTCTCCGTCTGCAGCCGCAACCGGCAGCCGCTCATACGGTCCGCTTCAGCCGGCTTACGGACTTTACCGGGCTGGAGGAGTCGCCGGCAATTTCTCCGGATGGCAAGATCGTGGCCTTTGTCGCCCAAAAGGAGGGAAGGCGCCACATCTGGATCCGCCTTCTTGCGGGCGGCGCCCCCGTCCAGATTACCCACGAGGACGTTGACCACGAGCATCCCCGTTGGACTCCGGACTCGGGCTCTCTGGTCTACTATGAGCCCTCCCCGGAACCGGGCAAGCAAGGCACGATCTGGGAAATCCCCGCGTTAGGCGGCCCGCCGCGCCGCATAGCCGCCTCCCTGGGCCCCGGTGACTGCAGCCACGACGGCAAGCGCATCGCGCTGTTTCGTTCGGAAAACGGAAAAACCGAATTGGCCTCCCTGGAACGTCAGGGTTCGGAAGTTCACCTGCTCACGGAGGTGAGCACCGAGGATCTGAACGACTCGCCACGATGGTCGCCGGATGACAAGTGGATCGCTTTTCAATCCCACAGCGGCTGGAGATTCGAAGACAGCATCCAGTTGGTGCCGTCCGGCGGCGGGAAAGCGCGCATCCTGGCCAGTTCTGACGACATCCGCGGCCTCACGTGGACCAGCGACAATTCGGCCATTATTTACAGTTCGTCCGCGGGTAGCACGGTCCTTTACCCGCCGGCCTACAACTTGCGAGTGGTGCGGCTGAACGGGTCCGGCGACCGCCAGCTTACCTTCGGAGATGTCTCTTACCTCCAGCCGGACATGCACGGAAGCGAGATCGTGGTGAGCTGCGTCCGCAATCACTCGGATGTCTGGCGGTTCCCGATCAACGGGCCGGCGGGGAAGAATGCGCCGGCAGGCACTCGCATCACGACTCAGACCGGACAGATCCAAACGCCATCCGTGAGTCCCGACGGCCGGGAAATGGTTTACCTGTCCGATAGTGGCGGGCATGGAAATCTCTGGATCGCGCGGACGGATGGATCGCTCCCACGCCAGCTCACGTTCGAGCGGGATCCCACGGTCGCGGTGGGCGTGCCGATCTGGTCGCCGGCCGGAAATTACATCGTGTTCATTCGGACGCAACAGGGGCGGACTGCGGAATGGGTCATTCATCCCGACGGCAGCGGCTTGCGCGAGTTGCTTCCCGAAGGCGTTCTGGCTTATTGGTCCGCCGACGGGCTCTGGCTCTATTACGTGAAGTTTCACGATGGGGCCTTGGCCGTCGAGAAGATCTCGGTCGAAGGCGGCAAGCCCGTGCAAGTGCGATCGGACAATGCGACCTCGCCTGCCGCTACCGATGGCTCGGTGCTCTACTACGCGACCCCCCTGATGGGCGGACACGGCGGATGGGACTTCGAATTCCGACGGGCGCGACCCGAGAGCGGCGCCTCTGAAGTGCTCACTCGCATATCAGGGGCGCGCATTCCGAATGAGGTATCGCAATTCCAGATGATTCTGTCGCCGGATGGCAGATGGCTGGCCGTTCCCCTGACTGACGGCACCACCTCCAACGTCTGGCTGCTTCCCGCCGGCGGTGGCGAGATGCGCCAGGTCACCGACTTTGGCCAAAAGCCCGTTCTGATTGCCCGGCGTCTGTCGTGGTCACCGGACAGCAAGGAGATTTACGCCGCGGTCGCCGATTGCGACTCGGACATCGTAATGCTCGAAGGGCTGTTCCCCTGAGCAGGCTGCGGAAAAAGTCTTCGAAGCGGCTTGGGCAGGCATTCAGCCTGCCAAGGCCCTACCTGCCCAGGATCTTGTTCAACTCCGCCATGCGCTGATCGAGTTCCTTGCGCAGGACTCCGTAGCGGTCGATGGTGTCACGCCCTATCTTCTGATCGGTCGCGGTGGTCACGCTGTAAAGGTAGGTGATGTGGGTCTGCAACTCGGGCTGGCTGTAACGGATTGCCGGAGTGATGAGATGAGAGGCCAGCTCATTCAGCCTGGCGAGGGTGTCGGGCGAAGTTCCCGGGGCCCGTTGGGCGGCCCGCAAATTGGCGACTGTCCGGTTCACATCGCTGACCAGGTCGCGCACCTTCAGGTTGTGCTCGAACTGCTCGCGGAGATCGGCAGTCGAGACGCCGTCCTTGGCCACTCGCGGGTCTTCCACCACGGTCAGCGGCTGAGTCGAAGTCACGGAGCCAACCGTCAGGCGCACGGAGTACTTGCCGGGGATGGCCGCGGGGCCGTTGGGACCTTCGGGGCGCGCGGCGCTCTGCCAGGGACCGGGATAACGCAGGTCCCAGGTGAAGCGGTGCATACCGGGGGTCTTGTCGAGGCGTGTCGGGCCTGCGCGGAAACGGAATCCTCCACCGCCTTCGTCGTCGCTGGGGGCGGCATCGGGAGCCGGAGCGCGTTCCTCCGCGGCGCCGGCGCTGGTGAACTTGCGGACCACCTTACCGGATTCATCGAGGATTTCGAGCGTGATATCGCCCGCGGGAGCGCTCGCCACGTAGTAATCGATGGCCGCGCCGGCCAAGGGATACTGGATTCCCGAGCCGCGTCCGCCGCCACCGCCGCCTCCGCGGGCGGGAGTGCGAATGGCCTCGCGCGGCGCGTACAGAAATGCCGAGGACGAAGTCACCTTCGCATCCAACTGCTGGAGCGGGCCGAGGTTGTCGAGGATCCAGAAGGATCGGCCCTGCGTCGAGATCACCAGGTCGTTGTGCGCGATCTTCATGTCGGTCACCGGCGTCACCGGCAGGTTCATCTGAAAGGACTGCCAGCGGCCGCCGTTGTCGAACGAGATGTAGATGCCGAACTCGGTGCCGGCGTACAACATTCCGGCGCGTTTCGGATCCTCGCGCACCACGCGGGTGGGCTCGTCCGCGGCGATGCCGTTCTTCCCATCGGTCAGACGTGTCCAGGTCTTGCCGAAATCGTCGGTGCGATAGATGTAGGGAGCGAAGTCGCCGAGCAGATAGCGGTAGATCGCCGCATACGCGGTCCCGGCCTTATGCGGGCTGGGCTCGATGTTTTGCACGCGCCCGCCTGGAGGCAATCCTGCCGGGGTGACGTTGGTCCAGGTTTCGCCATCGTTGCGGGACACGTGGATGAGGCCGTCGTTCGAGCCGGTCCAGATCACGCCCTTCTGCACGGGCGACTCGCGAATCGTGTAGAGCGTGCTGTAGACCTCCTCGCCGGTGGCGTCGCGCGTGATGGGCTCGCCGGAAGCGCCCTGGGTGCCTTCCGGATGCGCCGTGAGGTCGCCCGAGATGCGTTGCCACGTCACGCCGCCATCGCGGGTTCGGTGGACGTATTGCGAGCCGTAGTAGACGGCGTGCGGAGCGAAGGGCGAGACCTCCATCGGCGACACGCGCTGGAAACGATACATCAGGGTCTCGCCGCCGTTGCCGTAGAGCGACTCCGCGCCGATCCAGTAGCGCTCCTCATCGGTGGTGTTCAGGTTCTGGCGGCTGAACTGGCCTTTGCAGCTTCCGTAGACGATATCGGGTTTCACCGGATCGGGAATGATGGGGCCGGTCTCGCAGCCGGGTCCGACGCGGAAGTCCTGGCCGTCGCCCAGCGGCAGGCTGGGGACGATCACGGTGGTGTTGTCCTGTTGCGCGCCGTAGACGCGGTAGGGATACTGGTCGTCCACCGCCACCTGGTAGATTTCGGCGGTAGGCTGATTGGCTTGCGTGCTCCAGGTGCGGCCGCCGTCGAGCGAAACGTTGGCGCCGCCGTCGTTCGACTGAATCATGTACTGCGAGTTCCTGGGATTGATCCAGACGTCGTGATGATCGCCGTGGGGCGCGGGAGAGTTGCGGAACGTCTTGCCGCCGTCAGTGCTTTTGAACCAGCCTTCGTCCCCCACCCACACCGTGTCGGCATTGTTGGGATCGACGCCGAGGGTCGTGTAATAGAAAGGACGCGTGATGATGTTGGCGGAGCCGTTGACGAGCGCCCAGGTGGCGCCCGCATCTTCGGAGCGGTAGAGGCCCGAGCCCGGCTTGGCCTCGATGAGGGCATAGATGCGGTTGGGCATGGCGGCGGAGATAGCCACGTTGCTGCGTCCGAACAACTCGTGCGGCAGGCCGCCGGCGAGCTTGGTCCAGGTGTCGCCGCCATCGGTGCTCTTGTAGATTCCGCCTTCCAGCGCGCCGCTGATGATGGTCCACGGCTTGCGCTGCCCGTGCCACATGCAGGCGAAGATCACCCCGGGATTGCCGGGCTGCAGTTCGAGATCGGCGGCGCCCAGGGTGTCGGAGACGTAGAGCACCTGCTTCCACGTTTTGCCGCCGTCGGTGGTGCGGTACACGCCGCGTTCCTTATTGGGCACGAAGGGATTGCCTGTCGCGGCGACGAATACGATATCCGGATTGGTGGGGTGGATGCGGACGGTGGCAATCTGGCCGACGTCACGCAGACCGGCGAAGGTCCACGTCTTGCCGGCATCGGTGGACTTGTAGATGCCCCGGCCGATCGACACATTGCTGCGGATCTTGGAGGAACCGGTGCCCGCGAAGACGATGTCGGGACTCGACCAGGAGACCTCGACCGCGCCCATCGATGCCACCGAGAAGAAGCCATCCGAGACATTCACCCAGGAATGGCCGGCGTCGGTAGTTTTCCAGACGCCGCCTCCCGTGGAGCCCATGTAGAAGGTATAGGGCTGAGACGGCACACCGGTGACAGTGGTGACGCGCCCGCCGCGCTCCGGTCCGATCATGCGATAGCGCATTCCAGACCACAGAGACGGGTTATAGGAATTCTGGGCGGCCAGGATTGAGCATGCCAGTGCCATCAGGGCTCCGCACGCAAAACGGCGGATCGTATTTCGGTTCATGTCTCCTGATTCTAACAGCAGCGGACGCGCGGACTTCGGCGAAAACCGTCGGAGTCCGACGTTTTTTCTTCGTAACTCAATGAATCGAAACGAGGCGTCCCGTCGGAGTCCGACGGGTGCCAGAATTCCGGTCAATCGCGCCGCGGCACGAGCGAAATCAACATTTGGGGATCGAAGCTGCCCTTGTCCGACGTGGGATTCTGCCTGCCGTCTGTAGCGTCGCGCACATGGACGTGGACGTATTCCGCAAGTTCGTCGGCCGTCACTTTGCCGTCGCGAGGACTGGTATCGGCCGCGCCCTCCATCCCTTTGACCAGGTAATACGTGAAGACGCCGTGGCTATCGTAACTAGGGCCTTCAAAGGAGTCTTCGCGATCGCGGCTGGCAGTGAGGGATAAGACCGACCTGCCGGTACGGGTCGAGCCCGCATGCGGAATCTGACCATCCAGGGGTGAAATTGCTCCGCTGTGACTGGCATCTGTAATCAGGATGATGGATTTGGCGCGGACCTTTCCGGCGACCGCAGCCGCGAGTTCCTCCATGGGAAGGGCCGTGGAGGCAAGCTTGTTGGGGTCGACGTCGAAAGGCGCCAGGTACCCCTTTCCGCTTCGGCCGTCGATGAAGCCGTGGCCGGCAAAGTAGATGAGGACGCGGTTGTCCTCTTTGGCCACGGTGGGCAGCCAGCCGTTGATTTCACCGCGCAAATCGGCCAGGGTGGCCTTCTCATTGGTCAGTACATGTACGTTGCGGCCGTAAAAGCCGCCGCAATCCGGATTGATGAGAGCCCCGTAAACCAACTGCGCATCGCGCTCGGCGGACGGGATTTGAAGCCTGGCGTTCAAACTCGGATACTTTCCAACCCCCACCACCACCGCGTACCCCAGGGGCAGCGCGGTGGCGACGGCGGGGTTCGAGTTGCCGGCGGGCACGGCAGTACCTTCGGCCGGGTGAGGCCCGCTCGAAGTCGCCGGCTTCATGCGATACCAGGCCGCAAGACCGGCGGCAAGCAGCAGGCATACCGTCAGGGCCGTGGCCGGCAGGCGAAGGCCCCTCTTGCCCGCCAGGAATCCGCCGCGTGGCGTCTCGGCCGGAGCGCTGCCGCTCATCGACCCGGTCGCGGCTTTGGACGGCGATTGCGCATCCAGAGAAGGAGCTGGATCGAGTTGGTTAGATCCGGCCGTTGGCCCACCGGCAACTGCCAGCAGAGCTCCCGCCAAAGCCTCGCCAAACTCGCGCGCGCTCCCCTGGCGATCGCTCGCGTGGAAGGAAAGGGCCCGCCGGACTACCTCCGCGGCGGATGGCGGCAGACCGGGACACAGCTCTTCCGGGCGGAATTCGAACCCTTGTTGCTGGCGATGATAAAGCTCAACGGCATTATCGGCGTGAAAGGGCCGGCGCCCCGTGAGCATTTCCCAGGCGATCACACCCATGGCGTAGATGTCACTAGCCTGGGTGGGTTTTCCGATCAGTTGCTCGGGGGCCATGTACGGATAGGATCCCGACACCCGCGTGGATTCGGTGGCGATGGCGCCGGCACTCCCGGCGGGCCCAGGCCGGGCGTCCCGGACACTGGCGATTCCAAAATCAATGATCTTCACCAACTGGTCGCCGCCGCCGAGGTCCTGGAGCATGATATTCTCGGGCTTCAAGTCGCGGTGCCAGACGCCACGGGTGTGCGCCGCCGTCAGTGCATTACCGATCTGTTTTATGATGGACGCGACGTCTTCAAAGGCGAGAGGGCCGTTGCGCAGCAGCGACCGAAGAGTCAGCCCGTCGATGTATTGCAGGACGACGAACGAGCCTCCATCCGGCAATTGTCCGGCATCGAGGACGCCGACCACACCGGGGTGATCGATACGCGCCAAGGCCTCGATTTCCTGGCCAAATTTCCGTTGCGGCCATTCGTCCTGGCCTCTTTTCGTTTCCAGCAGGGTCTTAATCACAACGGGCCGGGAATGAAGTTGGAGATCGTTCGCGAGGTAGACTACGCCAAATCCTCCGCGGCCCAGTTCAGACTGAATCACGTACCGCTGTTTGAGTGCAAAGCCGGGAGCGATGGCGCACCACCTCGGGCAGGTCCCTATATCATACTGAACCGGGGATGGCGGCCGCTAAGCTCCTCCCCAAACAGCTATCATGGACCCAAAAGACTGGAGGACTTCAACCGTGAACCGACGAGGCTTCGTATCCGCCTGCCTGGGAGCCGCGGGCTCCCTCTGCTCTCCGATCCGGACGCTTGCCCAACAAGCGTCGTCGCGCGGCAAAGCGTTGAATTTGAAAATCACCGGGCTGAAGACCTTCGTGGTGAATGCCGGAAGCCTGAACTGGGTGTTCTGCAAGGTCTACACGAACGCCGGGCTGGTGGGATTGGGCGAAGGCTCGGTCACCAGCAAAGAAGCCACGATCGCGGAAGCCATCATGGAGCACGAGCGGTTCCTGAACGGCAAAGACCCCACTGATATCGAGCTGCTCTGGCAGGGGATGTTCCGGTTTCCGCGATGGCGCGGCGGCCCGATCCTGAATTCAGCGATCAGCGCGGTGGAGATCGCGCTGTGGGACATTCTGGGCCAGGCGCTGGAGGTGCCGATCTACAAGCTGCTGGGCGGCGCCGCGCGGCCGCGCATTCGCATGTATCTCGACGTGGGCTCCACGCCCGAAGATTTCCTGCGTGCCAAGGAACTGGGATACACGGCCGCCAAAACCACGCCGCTTTCGCCCGACAAAGACGTGGTGAACCCGACGCGGATGATCCGCGAGAGCGTGGCCAGGCTGGCGGCGATCCGCAAGGCGGTGGGAGACGATTTCGACATCGCGGTGGACGCGCATGGGCGCTGCACTACCACCATGGCCATCGATTTCTGCACGCGCGTGGAGGAGTTGGGCCTGCTGTTCGTAGAGGAGCCCACCCAGCTCGAGGATCTGGGTGAGTTGGCGCTGCTGCGGGAGAAGACCAAGACCCACCTGGCCACCGGCGAGCGATCGTTCACCAAGTACGGATTTGCCGATTTCTGCTCGCGGCACCTGGTGGACTACGTCCAGCCCGATGTATGCCACGCCGGCGGGATTCTGGAGCTGAAGAAGATCGGCGCCATCGCAGAGACCTACCGCGTGAACCTGGCGCCGCACAATCCGCAGAGCTTCGTGAGCACCATGGCGTCGCTGCACGTGGACGCCACTACGCCGAGCGCGGCGATCCAGGAATCGACCTTGAACCGGACGCAGTGGATCCAGGACCTGTTCGAAGGAACCGGGCCGCAGGTTACACAAGGATACGCGTCGCTGCCCACGCGGCCGGGCCTCGGCGTGACGCTGAACGAGAAGGTCGCGGCGGCCCATCCGTACAAGCCCACGAACCGTCCGGAGTACCACTTTCCGGACGGGTCGGTTACCGACCAATAGGCGATTTGCGAGATTGTGGTGGGGCAGCTTTGGCCCTTACAGCTTTTCGTAGCTCACGAACGCGAAGCGCTTGGAATCGGGCGCCCAGGAGTTCACATTGATGGTGCCTTGTCCGCCGTACAGCTTCAGCACCATCTCGGGTTTCGCACTGCCCGCCTTTTTGCCCGGCATCGGAATCATCCGGAGTTGAATGTCCATCTTGCCGTTGTGATCGGGCGTGCCCGGCGGGAACGAGAGGAACAGGAGCATCTTCCCGTTGGGCGAGGGGTGAGGAAACCAGTCCTGCTGCTCGTCGCTGGTGACCCGCTCGGCCTTGCTGTCGTTGGGACCAGCGCCATCCGCCGGCATGCGCCAGATGTCCCAGTTCCCGGAGGCGCGGTTGGAATTGAAGTAGATCCACTTGCCGTCCGGGGAGTAATCGGGACCGTCGTCATAGCCCGGGTCCGACGTCAGACGCTGTTCGGTTCCGCCCGTGGAGGGAATGCGGAAGAGATCGAAGTTGTTGTTGCGCTGCGCGACCACCGCCAGCCACCTCCCGTCGGGAGACCAGCCGTGGAAATAACTCGGCGGAACGTTGGTTACCTGGCGGCGGTCCTTGCCATCGGCGGTGACGATGTAGACCTCGGAACCCGGCGCTGTGCGGGACGATGCGGAGAACGCCAGCGTCTGGCCGTCGCGCGTGAATCCGTGATCGTTATTGCAGCGCACATCGTCGCCAACGTCGAGCTTCTCGGGCTTGGCCCCATCGGCATCCACCGCCAGCTTATAGAGCGCCCCGCCGGAATTCACCAGGAGGTATCGTCCGTCCACGGTCCAGTTCGGCGCTTCCCATGTTTCGTCGGCGGTGAAGATCACACGCACCGACTTGGTGGCGAAATCGTAAATCGAGATCTTGCTGCGGTAGCGCGTCTGTGGCCCGCGCTGCGGCGCCGGCTGCGGCTCGATGCGCACGTTCGAAAACACCGCCGTCTCGAGGACGTTGGCATCGTGCGAGCAGACGCCGAGCCCGAGATATACGGGGTCCTGCAGCGCGACGGTCGCAGGCCCGGTGCGGGTGAGTTCTTCGCCGGGCTTGCCGGCGAAAATGGTGAACTCGTTGCCGCGCCGCTCGAGGCGGATGCGCACCGGCCCGGTAACGCTGGAGCGGATCTCCTGCGTAACGGCCGCAGCCGCGGGACGGAACTGGAGAGACGTAAGCCCGTCCCCATGCAGGGCGACGTCGGCGTAGGGCGAATCGGGATCGAGGGTTTGGCGGACCATCAGCATGGCCTTGCGGTGATCCACCGCTCCCTTGCCGACGAACTGCACGTCGGCGGTGATGGTGACGTCTCCGGAGATCCGCCTCCAGGCGAACTGGAAAGCGTCGGCCGCCGCCCAGACGTTGGCGCCGCCGCCGGTAATTCGGTATTCGCCCGCTCCGGCATTGTATTCCACCGCGCCCTTGCGCGGCGTTTCGCCGACGTCGCTGTGGTTTTCGAAGACGCCGCTTGCTTGCGCGGCAGCAAGCCCGGCAAACAGGAATATCAGGGCGGGTTGTCTGGTCATGAATAACCTCGCCACGATTCTATACCACGGCGCGTGACTTTCGGATCGCGCGAGGTAGAATACCTGGAGGCACGCAATCCGTTGTGTTTTGGGAGGGGTAGCATGACTCAGCAGATCACTCGCAGAGAAAGCCTCCGAAGAGGCTTGGCCTCCGCGGGCCTGGCATCCTTACTGTCCGAATGGGCCCTGCCGGCGCTTGCACAAGGCGAGACGCTCGTTCCGTTCAGCGATTTTCCGGCGAACTTCAACCCGACTCCAAGCGCCGAACGGCGGACTTTCGACACGCGCAAGATCGACGGTCCGTTCACCCCCAAGGACGAGTTCTTCACCACTCAGCATTACCCCCATCCCGTGATTGACGCGGCCTCCTATCGGCTGAAAATCTCGGGGTTGGTGGATCGTCCAGTGTCCCTTTCGCTCGACGAGCTGCGCAAGATGCACCCAACCCAACTCGACTTCGGGTTCGAATGCTCCGGCAATCGCCGGCCGACGCAAGGCCTTTCGGGAAACGGCCGGTGGACCGGGGTTCCACTTCACCTCGTCCTCCAGCGAGCCGGTGTGAAAACCCAGGCGCGCGAGTTCGTGTTCTTTGGCGCCGATCACGGTCCGGAAGACGTGGACTTCCGCGGTCAAGTCACCAAGGTAGACCAGCAGTTCGGCCGCAGCCTGCCGCGCGAGAAGGCGTTGTCTCCCGAGATCCTCCTGGCTTACGACCTGAACGGTGAGCCCCTCACCCGCCACCAGGGTTCCCCGCTGCGTCTGCTCGTCCCCGGCTGGTACGGGGTTGCCCACGTCAAGTGGCTGGCGAGTATTTACCTGCAGGAGGATCCGTACCTCGGAAAATACCAGGCCCGGTGGTATCGCACGCTTCGCGGCGAGACGATCGACGGTGAGACCAAGTGGGTGGAGACGGCCGTTACCCATATGCAGTTGAAGTCGTTCATCGCGCGCGTCACTCGCGACGGCGGTCACTGCAAGGTGCTGGGTGTCGTTCTCAACGATGGGACGCCGATCCAATCGGTCGAAGTCCAGGTCGACAACGGCCCTTGGCAGCCCGCGACCCTCGACTCCGCCACCAAGGGCAAATACTCGTGGAAGCTATTTACTTATACGTGGAAAGATCCCACCCCGGGAGAGCACACGCTGGTGTCGCGCGTGAGCGACGTGAATGGAAAAGTCCAACCGACTTCGGATGAGCTGGCGAATAAGAAGACGTTCCTCGAGGACAATTCACAGCACCCGCGCAAGGTGACGATCTCGTGACCACGGCCGACGGTCTATGACGCGCTCGACGCGGCGTCTCGAGGCATTTGCGGCGCCGGGGTCGTCCCCTCTTCGCGTCTGTCTTGAAAGTAGCGTTTGATGACGGCATTGTCCCCGGCGTTCTCCGATGAGATACCTGCTCATTATCCTGGGAGGCGGCACCGGCTCGGTGGTGCGATACCTCGTCGGCACCGCCATCATGACCCGTTTCGGCAGCCGTTTCCCGCTGGGCACCCTGGTGATCAACGTGACCGGGTCGTTCCTGATCGGATTGGCCATGACGCTGCTGACCGAGCGGTTTCCGCCCGACAACCAATGGCGGCCGCTGATCGTGATCGGCTTTCTGGGAGGGTACACCACTTTTTCCACCTTCGAATGGGAGACCTTCTCGGCGATTCGGGATAGCAGCTTCTGGTTCGGGCTCCTGAACGTAATCGGGAGCGTGCTATTGGGCTACGCCGCCGTCTGGTTGGGCGCGCTGCTGGGGCGTCGTTAATCTGCCTCGCGGCGGAAGAGGTACTTGCTTTGCCCCTGATCGAGCAGCAGCGCCTTGGCATCGACGTCCACCAAGACTTTGAGAACTCCGCGCCAGGGCGGACTCAAGAGCCGCAGCAGACGATCTCCACTGCGAATCTCCGACCCCACGGCACTCCCCCAATCCTCGAACTGCATCCAGAATCCATCGTCCCGCTTCGTCAGCGTCGCGGATCCCAATTCCGCCGATCGGTATCTCCCGGTCAATTCGCTCACCCACTCCATCGAAGCCGGATCGACGGCCACCTTTTGCTTCAGCAGGGCAACCCCCTCGCGGTCCAGTTTCTCCGACATCGCGATGGTCTTCCCGGCTTTCGGCTCCCCTCCAAACGCCAGTTCAAAAATCTTCTGTCGAAACGCGCCCAGAAACCCGACCGCGGCGTACAGGTTGGTCAGCGCGACCACTCCCAAATCCCTCTCGGGAACGAAAAACAGGTCCGCGGAGAACCCCAGCGTATTTCCGCCATGGTGAATCACTCGCAGGCCCGACTGGTCACTCACCATCAACCCCAAGCCGTACGACGCATGGTCATCGATCTTCACGCCCTTCTTGCGGCGCTCGAGCAAAGCCTCCTCCGATACGATCCGTTCGCCTTCCGGCATCCGCCCCTTGCCTAATTCCAGCATCAGGTAGCGGGCGAGGTCGGGCGCCGTGGACCAGGCGGCGCCTGCCGGAGCGACACTGTAGGCGAACCGTTCCATGCTCAGCGGCACCCGGCTGACACCCCCGTCGAAGTTGATCGCGTGAGGCAGCGCCGCCTCCGCCTGCAGCGCATCCTCCTGGCGGAGGCACGAGTCCTTCATTCCCAGGGGACGAAAGACCAACTCTTCGAGAGCCCTCCCGAACGCCTCTTCGAGCGGCCCTGCGGGGCAGAACGCGCGCGCAGCAGCATACCCTCCGGCAGCGACGAGGAGATTCGAGTACTGAAAGGTCTCGCCAAATCCCGTCGTGGGCCGCATCGTCTTCATCTGAGCGAGCCGCTGTTCCGGTGTGATGCCCGAGTGCTGGAAGATTATCTCCGAATCCTGACGCGGCATTCCGGTTGACGCCGAGACGGTGTGGGCCAGCGTGAGCCGGCCGGTGATCTCCGCATCCGCCAGCGCAAAATCCGGAAGCAGATCACAGACTGGAGTGGACCAAGCCGCCTTTCCCTGGTCGATCAACCTCGCCATCAGCAGACTCGTCAGAGCCTTGGTGGTGGAGCCGATCATAAAGCGGGTCTGTGGAGTCACCGGGCTGGGCTCGCGGATTTCCCGCTTTCCAAAACCCTCCGCCCAGACCATACGGCCACCTTGTACAATCGCCACCGATACGCCCGGTACTTGCATCGTCTCCATGGCGGAGAGCACAAATTGCTTCAACTTCGCGCTATGCTCTTCCGTCCACGGGGAAGCCGCGCGGTCCTTGAGGCTAATCTCCTGGTATCCCGCCGGCTTCCAACTGTTCATAGCCTCGAAAAGCTGGGCGCCGCGGCGGCTCATCCCCGCCGTCGTGCCGCGCACCAGGTTGACGAACGCGCGAGAGCGAAATCTCCGCAGCACCGCCGATTCGACGCGGCCGAGGTTGGGCGGCACCTCGTATACTACCTGGTGCATCTCCTCCCAAGCCCCTTGGGGCGGCAGCGCTGCCTCTCGAATGACCTTGGATGCGAACTGCGGGTCGATCGCCCGCCATGCGGCCAACGCCGTCTCCTGGATGTTCGCCGCGGGTTCCAGCTCCACGAAAGCGATTTCTATATCGCCTTCGGGGCCGGTCAGGATGGATGCCCGTTCCGAATGGTTCACCGTCCAGCCTTGGGGAACCGAGAAATTGCGTTGGCTATCTTCTGGCGCCGTTTGGGCGGCTTCTGGCATGTTCTCTCCTGGTTTGCCCAGCGGACCCGCCGCCATGGCTGCTTACCCTCCATTTTGACGCAGCACGCAGTACAGTGCCTCCGGGATGCTCCGATAGAGCGTCTGCATTTCTGGTCTCGAAGCTCGAACAGGGGCATGCCGCGCGCGATGCCGCGCCACAGTTCCAGTCCGCGCAGCCCCGGCACCTCGTAGATGGTCACGACATGCGTTCCTTGCTCTCCACTACCGGCGACCAGGTGGGACAAGGCCGCGATGCAAATTGCGTGAAATAGATCTTCTGCGCGCAGTAGGCGGCTTTGCAGACACCCAGGGCCGCGTGGAAGAGGGCATAGTAGAGCTTCTCGTCGAGAGGCGCGGCCGCGAGCCTGGCGGCATCGGGGCGGCGGCCCCAACGCTGGTGGCAGTCTTCGGTCTGTGGGAAGTAGCACGCCAGCCGCTCCAGTTCCAGCCGCATGCGCTGATACTTCCGGAACATGCCGCGGAGCGTTTCGGGCGGCCGGTAAAGGATCCCGCAGGGCAGGCACCGAATCGCGCCCGGGCCGGCGCGGCTGAGGACCTCGCGCGAGAGGTAGGTATCGTCGGTCCGGATGCCCGCCGCCAGATGGAGGAAGGGCGAATCCAGGCGCGGGTCCCACCTCAGTTCCCGCGGCTTGGGAATCTGCCAGCGCCGAATGGCGAAGAACTGGCCGTTGAAGTAGTGCCGCGTGGTCTGATACCCCTCGCGCAGGTTGTACAGGTACAGCGCTTTCGCGAGCGGCGTGCGGCGCACGGGAGAAATCGGGTACTTCTCGGCGTACGCGACTTCCACTTCGGGACACTCCAACATGACCCGCGAGATTTCGAGCAGCGCCTCGCGGTGCACCAGGATGTCCGCGTCGGAGAACACCAGAAACGGCGCATCTTTGCCGCATCGTTCCACCAGCAGGCGCTGCGCTTCGACGATACCGCCCGTGGTGTACCAGACCGGGACACCCGGTATACCCGCCAGCAGATCCGGAGTCTCGTCGGTGCTATCGTTCAACAGGATGTGGAGATCGTAGGCGCATCCCAACTCGGCCGAAGCGCGGGCAACCGCCTCGCCGAGCGATCCCAGCAGCGCCAGAATATTACGGGCCTCGCTGCGTGCCGTGATGCCGATGGGGATGCGATGCAAGTCCGCGGCCCTTACCGGAAATTCTCGACCAGGATCAGGTCCGTCTGCGTCTGGTCCACTCGCGAATAGAGGATGTGCCTGCCGTCCGGCGAGATCGAAAACACGTGCCCGGAATTGAAGAAGAAGTTCCCCGTTTTGAGCTGAAAGACCGGCGTACTTTTCCTGGTCGCAAAGTCGTAAAAGGAGATCAATTGGGCACGCGCGCTGCGCTGGAACTCGGAATAGTAGACGCCCTTGGGAGTGGGCTGTATGGTGGTCGAAGGTCCCAGATCGTAATCCGGAACAATCGCCTCTTCCCCTTCACCACCCTTGACCGGCACCCGCCAGATGGATCGCCGGTTGCGGTAGTACAAATATTTTCCGTCCGCCGACTCGTTCCCTTGTACCGCCCCAAATTCCGAGACGGCGACTTCCGGATTGGTGCCATCCGCGGACGCTCTCCAGATCTGGCCCCGGGCATCGTAGTAGATTTGCTTGCCGTCGTGCGACCATGACGCGTTCCACCCGCCCGACACGACATGCTTCGGTTTGGCGCCGGCTTCGGCCGCTACGGTGTACAAGTCCAGATTACGCTCGCTGCGCACATCGAACAGGATAGCTTTTCCGTCGGGCGACCAGCGCAGGCGCGACATCGGCTGCCCTTTGAACTGAGTCAACTGAATCCGATTGCCGCCATCGGCATCGCTCACCCAGATCTCGTCAGATCCGCTCTGGTCGGAAATGTCGGCGATCCGGGTTCCATCGGGAGAGTACATCGGTGAAGACTCGCTGCCGTTCGAGCGGATCAGCGGACGTTCCTCGGTTTGCCCGTCCTTGGCGCCCAGTACGACCCTCCAGACAGCCGCGGTAGAAGGGCTGTCGGCGAAGGCCATGTGCCGTCCTTCGGACGCGATGGCCGGAAACTGGGCCGCGCGGCCGGCAATCGGAAGATCTCGGGGGCTGCCGCCGTAAGCGGCCAGGCGCCAGACCATCCATCCATTGAGCCGGTTGGCGGAATACACCAGGTCGTGCCCGTCGGGAGTCCAGCATATGCCGCGGATCCCGCGGTCGTCGAAGGTCAGCCGCCGCGGATTGGTGCCCGAAATATCGGACAGGAAGATGTCTGCGCCCTCGGTTCCGGTACGGCGAACAAATGCTATGGCGGCGCCATCCGGTGAGATGGCCGGATTGAAATCGCCCTCGCTGCCATCCGGGGGATTGGTGATGCGGGTGATTTTGCCGGTGGCGATCTCCAGTATGGCGAGTCCCGCCGCCGGATGCTCCTCCGTCCCCGGCATCACCACGACCAACGACTTCCCATCCTTCATCCAGGACACCATCGGCCCCAATTGCCGGTCGTCCCACGGCGCGGAGAACTCCGCCACTGGATGCTCGGCGCCCCCGTCCACCGGGACGACGATATATTGTCCGCGATCGCCATCCATCCTCAGGAACGCGATCTGATTCCCTTCGGGCGACCATGCGGGACCTATGTCGCTTCCGCTCCCTTGCGTGAGCTGGCGCGGGTTGTCGGGAGCGACGGTCCGCACGAAGATGTGGCTGGCGTCCGTTCTGGCTACACCGCGGGCGCTGTAAGCAATACGCTGCCCATCCGGCGAAAATGCCGGATAGGTTTTTGCGCCGGCCTCGGTGGTCAGGGGAATGCGCTTTTCGTCCACTTTCGGCCCGGTGGCGAGCCGCCCCAGGAGAGTTACCACGCCACCCACTGAGCAGAGGGCCAACGCCAGCAGAACCGCCGGTCGGCGGAGGAACGCTCCAGATGCCATAGGTACCCGTATTATCGCAGGATGCGTCCTAGCCAGCCTTCCACGATGACGTTGCCCTTGGAGGGGAACTGGTGCCCGCCTTCCAGAAGGTGAAATTCGACATCCTTTACGCGAAGACGCAATCTCTCGGAGTATTGTTCCGTGACGTTGGGCGGGTACCACTCGTCCTGCCGCCGCGCGATGTGCAACACCGACGCGGTGACGGGTTGGTAGATGCCGGTCTCCCAGTCGCCGGGAAGCCCGCCGCAGACGCCCACCACACCGCGAACTTCGCCGGGGCAGGTGGCCACGAAACGGTAATTCAACGAGACCGGCTGCGAGAACCCTACCAGGATCCGCCGGTCCCGGGGGATTCCGTGCTCGCGCCCAGCGTCGTTCAGCACCTGGGTCACCATGTCGTGATGCAGGCGGATGGAGCCGGCTGCATTACGGTTGGTGTTCCAGCCATACCCCACCTGCATGCTCTTGGGGTCCACGAAGAACTGATTCGGACCCTGCAGGGCGGCCACGAGGTGACGCGGGCCGAACATCTTTTCGGCCAGGGCAAACATGATCTCAGCGCTTTGTCCGAAGCCGTGGAGCGCCACCACCAGAAGCGTGTGGGAATCGATTTTGGCCGGCAATTTCAGCAGGTAGTGACAATCCAGCCGGGCAGAGAAGGTGCGGTGTTGAAGGACTTCGCTCATAAGCGGGCCGCTCGGAGCGGCACTCCCGTGATTATGCCACTGCTGCGTGGTTTGCGAATCGCCCGTTACCCTAAGAAGAGACGAATGGCCTTTTCACCAGTCCAACGGCAGGTGAAGCGAGGATAGATTCGGGCAGATCTCGACTGGTCTTTATGTCCCGGCGTCGAGCGCGTTCCCGGCAAGCGCAGTGGCGCCTGGGTGTTTCGGGGAACCCGGACCCCCGGTTTCGGCGGTATTCGAAAACATTGAAGACATGACCGTAGACGAACTGGCCCAGGAGTTCGGCGTCACGCGGGAACAGGTTCACGCCGTTCTCGCCTTCGCGGCCCAGAGTGCAGAGGCGGCGACGAATTGGAAAATGGCGATCTCCTTGACGAGGCCGAGGTCGCCGGGTTCGACGTGCTGGTAACAACCGATAAGAACATTCGTTACCAAGAACCTCACAGGCCGCAAAATCGCGATCGTTGTGTTGGGAATCGGGCGGTGGAGCCGCATTAAGCTGCGCGTTTCGGACGTCATCGCAGCAGTTGATTCCGCCACGCCGGGAAGTTATACCGAGGTCGAGATGCTGTAGCGTCATATGGAAAACGAGATACAACCGGGGTAGGGACGGCACTCGACACTTGATTGATCGTCTAAGGTGGGCGGGCTCGACAAATGCGAAGATCACGAGCAGCCCAAGCCACCGGAGTTTCCTGCGGCCGCATGGTTCCGCAGGGACATATCCAAACTCAACATCCGGGCCGTCCTCAACCATGAATCCACACTCGGAATCCTGGCGTCGGCGGTAGTGTCCTTATGCCACTGCCGGGTGGCCCTGGCCGCGCGCCCGGATCCTGAGGTGACCGGAGAGCCAACGGCGAAGCGGAGCCGCGATCCACGTCAACCGGCGCTCATGCGGATCAACTGCTCGGCGTGCCGCAGCGCCTCGGGCGTGAGCTTCTGGCCCGAAAGCATCCGCCCGATCTCACTGGTGCGCGCCGGAAGATCCAGTTCTTCGATGATCGTCACGGTCCGGCCCTTGGACTCCTGCTTCTCGACCCGGTAATGGTGATCGGCGAAAGAGGCGATCTGGGGAAGGTGGGTCACGCAGAGCACCTGGTTCGCCGCGGCCAGCTTTTTCAGTCTTCGCCCGACGCCCTCGGCAGGTCCGCCGCCGACCCCGGCATCCACTTCATCGAACACCAGGGTGCGGATGTGCGCGCTCTTGCCGCCCGCCAGGCAGGTCTTCAGTGCCAGTGCGATGCGTGAGATCTCGCCGCCGGACGCCACCTTTTCGAGCGGGCGCGGCTCCTCGCCAAGATTGGGAGAGACCAGGAAATCCACGCGGTCCGCGCCATACTTCGACCACGGGGAGGGCGACATGGCGGCGCGAAACACCGTGCGCTCCATGGCCAACTGGGCCAACTCCGCCGCCACCCGCTTTTCGAGCTTCCGCGAAGCGGCAGTGCGCCCTTCGGTCAGCTCCCCTGCCAGCGTCTCGAATTCGGCGGACAGCCGTTTCTGCTCCTGGCGCAGCACCTCCATGCGCTCGCCGGCGTCCTCCACAGCCGCGATCTGGCGTTTCACCTCTTCGAGAAAACTCAGGATTTCCGGGATCGACTGCCCGTACTTGCGCTTCAGCCGGTCGATGGCAGCCAGCCGCGTTTCCACTTCCTCCAGGCGCGCGGGGTTGGCCTCCAGCCGCGAGAGGTAATCGCGAAGAGCGTACGATACCTCGAGCAAGCTGAGGTCCGCCTGCTTGAGATGCTCGCGCAGCCCCTCGAGCGAGGAGTCGATCCGGCTGAGTTCTTCAATGCGCCTGGCCGCCGTGCGTGTCAGCGACAGCGCTGATTCGGGACTGTCGTAGACCGCGGAGTATGCGGTCTGCGCGCTGTCCAGCAGCCGGTTCACGTTTTGCAGGACACGGCGCTCGTTTTCCAGCTCGGTCTCTTCATCCGGCTGGAGCGAGGCGCTCTGAATCTCCTTACGCTGGAACGACCACAGGTCCAGCAATCGCAGCTTCTCCTGTTCGGAGCGCTCCAGTTCCTCGAGTTCCGCGGCGGCCGACCGCCATTGCTGGTAAACCGCCGCGACCCGCTCGAGCAGCTCGCGATGTCCGCCGAACTGATCGAGCATGTCGCGCTGCGCATCGGGCGCGAACAGGAGTTGTTGGTCGTGCTGTCCGTGAATGTCGGCCAGAAAAGGAGCGATCTCCTTCAGCAGCGAGACCGCCACCGGATGGCTTCCGACAAAGGCGCGCGATTTGCCGCTGGCCAGCACCTCGCGTTCGATGAGCAGTTCGCCATCCTCGGCCTCGAGCCCCGCCGGTTCCAGCAGGTTCCGGATGGCGCTCTGGTCGCGCACGTCAAAAATGCCTGCCACACGCGCCCGGGCCTCGCCCGTGCGGATCATGTCGGCCGACGCGCGCCCGCCGAGCAGCAGGCCGAGAGCGTCCACCACGATGGACTTGCCGCTGCCGGTCTCGCCGGTGAGCAGGTTCAGCCCCGCATGAAAATGAACGCGCAGCCGTTCCACCACGGCGTAGTTCTCGACTACCAGTTCCAGCAGCATGGCCCGTGAAGCCCGATTATAACTTGGGGCAGCCGGCGTTCTCAGGCCCGCCAATATCGGCGAGGCCGTTGCGTCATGAGGGTTATGCCGCCGGGGCGGCCCCTGATGCTGCGGCCCAGGCCGGGCGGCGTTCCCCCGGCACCCGCGCGATTGCGTCGTGGTTTCCACGCGTGTGGGCTCTGACACGCCGGGCCTTGAGGGGAAGTCATTCAGAATGTGTCAATTGCCGCTGCGGCCGAGGTCGTGCATTCAGTGCTTGCGGTACGGAGGAGCCGGAAAGATGTTCAGGATGGAAGATCGAATCAAAAGGATGGCCGCGGTGGGCAGCGTGTTGTTGGTCGCCGCCGCCGAGGCGTTCGCGCAGGACAAGCAGGCAAGGCCTGCGCGGCGAATCGTGGTCAGCATTCCCGACCGCAAACTCGCGGTGGTGGAATCGGGCAAGGTCGTCAAGATCTATCCCACTGCGGTGGGCAAGCCCAGTACGCCAAGTCCCGCGGGCAGTTTCAAGATCGTGCAGCGCCTGGTCGATCCCACCTGGTACTACGAAGGCAAAGTCGTACGGCCTGGAAAGGCCAATCCGCTCGGCACGCGCTGGCTGGGTCTGAGCGCCGGCGGCTACGGAATCCACGGCACCAACAGCCCTGCTTCCATCGGCCACAACGTGTCCCACGGCTGCATCCGCATGAACAATCGCGATGTCGAGGAACTGTTCGAAATGATGTCCGTGGGCGATGCGGTGGAACTGGTGGCCGGGCGAACGCCCGAGTTGGACGAGATTTTCGGCCCCGTCGCGGTCGCCCTGATCGGCCCGCGCCCGCCGGCTCCGATCGCATCTCCGGCTCCTGCTTCCGCTCCCATCCCGACTTCCGGGCAGGCCCCGGCTTCGAGCGGAATGGCGAACCAGTAACCAACGTGCGGCGCTGGACGATTTGCAACCTGGGCGGGAAGCGCCATGTGTTATCATCGCACGCGTGAAGTTATGGCACGCGGTCGTCTCCGCGCTCCTGCTCTTCATCCCCCCGCTCGCTACGGCGGCCGACGAGGGGAATGCCGCTGCGCGCGAACTCGCGCGGAAGACCGCCGCTTTCGTCGGCAGAGGGGAGGCGGTATCGGTCTCCTGGGCCAATGTATCGAGCCTGGGAACCTCCGAGTTGCTTCAGGCCCGCGGCGCTTTCGAGACGGCGCTTCGCGAAGCCGGCAGCCGCACCAGCGACGTGGCGCCGCTTACCGAGGCGCGGGTCACCCTCTCGGAGAACCGCACGCACTACCTTCTGGTGGAAGAGATCCGCAGAGGCGAGGAACGGCAGGTGTGGATCTCCGCCTGGAAGCGGTCGGACGGAGTGATCACCTCGTCCGGCGGCGCCGCGCTCGAGAAGAAACTGGTGTGGGAGCAGGATGACCCCATGCTCGACGTGGCGTTTCCCTCCGGCGCGATGCTGGTTCTCTCGCCCAACCATGTGACCCTCTATGCCCGCCAGAACGGCGGTCCGTGGGCCACGTCGGCCGCCGTCGCGTTGCTGTCTTCGCGGCCGTGGCCTCGCGATTTGCGCGGCCACCTGCGCGTCAACGGTGCGACCTTTCAGGCCTATCTTCCGGGCATGGCGTGCAACGGCGCGGTCGAGCCATCCCTTGCGATGGAATGCAAGGCGAGCGACGAGCCTTGGGTGCTGGAATCGGGAAGCCGCTCGATGCTGCTCGGCTACTTTTCCCAGGCCCGCAACTTCTTCGAAGGCCGTGTGATTACGCAGTCGGGTGCGCGCAAGACGGTGGCTCCGTTCTATTCCGCGGCGTCCGCGGACGAGCAGGGGCAGACTCTGTGGCTGCTCGCCCTGGTAGACGGCCGCACCCAAATCTTCGATGCCGCACTCGATCCCGCGGCCAG
Organism: Bryobacteraceae bacterium; assembly: GCA_035501495.1. GTDB lineage: Bacteria > Acidobacteriota > Terriglobia > Bryobacterales > Bryobacteraceae > JAIQFL01. The sequence continues at coordinate 50,616 of DATJWB010000237.1, forward strand.
CATCGCTCAATGGGGCAGCGACATCGCCGGCACCGACGCCCATTGCGGACGCGGTTCGCAGGTGCTGGCCACTCGGCCGGGCGACGGTTCGGTGACCGATGCGGTCCAGGCGTTCTCGATCGTGAATCGCTCTGCCGTCCCCCTGACGCCGCCACTCGACTTCCCGGGCCCGGTGACGGCGCTATGGCCGTCGGGAGGATCCTCCGTAGTGGCGATCGTCCACAACCTGGCGACGGGGAAATATGAAGCATATGTGGTTACGGTCTCCTGCGGTGGTTAGGAACGTGGCACAGGCACTCGGCCCACAAGAATCCATGAAGACCGTTGCGCCCGCGGCGTGTCGCAGGAGTGCCTGCGCCACATCTCTATGCATCGCGCTGCTGCTCGCTTGCTCCTGCCTTGCCGCCACGCGCCCGCATTATGGCGGGACGTTGCGCGTGGAAATCCGCGAAACCATGGAAACGGCCGATCCGCCGCAAACCGGGAACCTGGGAGCCCTTACTTCGGGATTCGCCGTCGTTCAATGGGAAGGTGGACGCCATGCAGTTTACTCCGCCGACCCGGCCGCCGCGGGAGGCCGTCCCTTCCTCGACAGCGTCGAGATCCAGATGGGCCGCGCGTTGCATGATCAGTCCATTGCGTTGAGCCTGGGGAAGGCGGACGTCGTGGAGTTTGACCCGAACGAGCCGCAGCGTGCCGGCAGCGCGCCGAAGATCTGGTCGTCCGCTCCCGTACGGGTGCTGGCGCTGGTGTTCGGCCCGCGAATGGAGAACGCACGCGTTCGCGAGGCCCTGGCGCTCGCCGTCGATCGCAATTCCATCCACAACGTCATGCTCCAAAGGCAGGGTGAAATCTCCGGCGCACTGCTTCCGCAGTGGCTCTCGGGCGATGCCTTCCTGTTTCCCGTCGCCACCGACGTGGCCAAGGCGCGCGCGCTGGTGTCGGGCGTCCCGCCGGCCGTTCGCACGTTCACCCTGGGGGTCGCCGATCCCGCCTTCCGCCGCATTGCCGACCGTATCGCTCTGAATGCGCGCGATGCCGGCCTTGCGGTCTCCGCTGCCCCTTCCTCTGCCGCCGCCGACGTGCGCCTGGTGGAGGTGCGGATCGCGTCTTCCGACCCCGCCGCGGCGCTGGCCGGTGTGGCCTCCTCACTGGGACTCGCTGCTCCCCCCCGCACCGACTCCCCGGAAGCCCTCTACACCGCCGAGCGCACGCTGCTCGAAGGCTTCCGCGTGGTTCCGCTGTTTCATCTCCCCGATGTTTACGGAGTCGGCCCGCGCGTCAAGGGCGGTCCCGGCATCACGCCGCTGGGAGAATGGCGGTTCGAGAACCTGTGGCTGGAGGGCGCCCGCCCATGACCTTCCGCATCCGCCTGCTGCTGATCGTGACCATGGCCGTGGCGGCGTCGGTCGCGGTGGTGGAGTGGTCGGTCACCGACAAAACCCGCGAAGCGTTCGAAGGCTTCGAAAAGCAGCGGGTCGATGCCCTGGTACGTCAGTTCCGCGGCGAATACGACCGGCGTAAGCAGGACATCGTCCTGGCGGTCAAGCGCATTGCCGATTCCCGGCTGGCGTCCGACATCGCCGCCCGCCCCGATCCGCAGGAGTATCACCGGGAGGCCGAGAGCCTGGCATCCACCAACGGCCTCGATTGCCTGGAACTGGTCGCCGAAGACGGCTCGATCGTCTCCTCGGCGGAATGGCCGGCGCGGTTCAGCTACAAAGAGGAGTGGCTCACCGCCCCCGGGACGGACTGGAAGACGCCCGGCGCCTTTCTGAAACGCGAGGAGTTGGAGGACGGCTTCACCCTCTCACTCCTGGCCGTCACCACCGCCACGGCCGAGGACCATAAGCTATACGTGGTCGGCGGCCAACAGCTCAACCAGCGGTTCCTGTCCACGCTCGAGCCTCCCAAAGGCATGTGGATCCTGTTTTATCGCAACCTGGAGCCGCAGTTCTCGCCTTCCCGGCTGATCCAGGTGAGCGGATCGGGCCAGCCGGCCAGCCAGGTACAGCCTCTGATCGAGCGCGTCCTGTCGCGGAAACAGGAAGTGATCGAAACCTTGGGCCAGGGCGAGGACGCCGAGACCTTTCACGTGCTGCCCCTGACGGGCTATGAGGACAACGTGCTCGGCGTCCTGCTGATCGGCAGTTCGCGGCGCGATCTCGTGCGCCTGGAGGCCAGCCTGCGGCGGGTGGCATTCTTCGTCGCCGCCGCTGGAATTCTGATGGGAATCGCGCTGAGCTGGTGGGCCACGCTGCGCGTCACGCGGCCGGTGATGCGGCTCTCGGAAACCGCCGCCAAGGTGGCCGCCGGCAACTGGGGCGCCACGGTGGAGGTGGTGTCCAAGGACGAGATCGGGCAACTGGCCCGCACCTTCAACCGCATGACCCACGAACTCGTCGAACAGCGCGAGCGCCTGGTGCAGGCCGAGCGCGTGGCCGCCTGGAGAGAACTGGCCCGGCGGCTGGCGCACGAGTTGAAGAACCCGCTGTTTCCGCTACAGATCACGGTGGAGAACATGCAGCGGGCGCGGGAGAGCTGTCCGGAGCAGTTCGACGAAGTCTTCCGTGAGAGTACCCAGACCCTGCTGGCGGAGCTGGCGAACCTGAAGCAGATCATCGGCCGCTTCAGCGATTTTGCCAAGATGCCCGCGCCCGAAATGCAGTTGGTGAACTTCAACGACCTGGCCGCCGGTACCCTCAAACTCTTCGAGCCGCAGCTCGCAAAATCGCACGTCCAAGCCCGGGGCGAACTCGACCCGAGCCTCAGGCCCGTGCAGGCCGATCCGGACCAGATGACGCGGGTGCTGCGAAACCTGGTCCTCAACGCCATCGACGCCATGCCCGACGGCGGAACGCTCACCGTGCGGACACTCGCGATGAATGGAGGCGTGCGCCTGGAGGTCTCCGATACGGGCCAGGGTCTGACTCCCGAGGAATGCGAGCGCCTCTTCACGCCGTATTACACCACCAAGACCCACGGCACCGGCCTGGGCCTGGCGATCGTGCAATCGGTGGTGAGCGACCACAAGGGCCGTATCGCGGTGGAAAGCCAGCCCGGCAAGGGCTCCACCTTCCGCATCGAGCTGTAAAGGCCGACTGGCGGCGCGAGGCGGGGAAGGGCTTTCAGCCTCGAAAAATCTCTGCGGACACAGGAATGCCCGCGCCACATCGCTGCCGGCGGGGCGCCATGGGTATAGGCAGGACTGCTCCACCGTTTCCCCTCCAAATCTGCCGGAACATCTGCTGAGGTTGTGCGTTGGTAAAATCGAGTAGGTTCCCTATGGACCGTCCTGCCGCCGCCAATCCCGCCACCGCGCGCGAAGTCATCCTCGAAATTGTTCGCAACATGAAGGAAGGCCTGGAGCCGCTGCACTATTCCACCCTCGCCCCCGCGATCTACCACGTGTACCTTCATCCTGACGACATGGACCGTCTCCGCGGCATCGTCCCCCGCATCGTCGAAGAGGCGCGCCGGGCGCTCGACGAGGAACTGGAGAACCTCAATCGGGGCTCGCTGGCCGACCGCCTGAAACTGACCCGCAAGACCGAGCCCAGAATCACCGCGCCCGATGGCGGATGGCAAATCCGCGTCCTCGAAAACACCGACGACGACACCCAGGCTGGCGACATCGTTATTTATTCGGAACTGGCCCTCCCGGCGAAACCGGAATTCGGCGCCGGCAGCATGACCAAGCGGATTTCTACACGTCGTATGGGTGGGACGCTCTCGAGCTCCCAGCATTATGAAAAATCGAAAGCGCCGGAGCCGGGCGTGACCATGCCCGGCGCCACGGCCGGCAAGGTATCCGCCCGGGGAGCGGATACTCCGGGCACCAGTTCACCCGTGGCAGCCGCCCCGGCCGATGCGGGCGGCGTGCATTTCGATCCGGGCACACATGCCGTGATCGAATACCGCGAAGGCGACGACCACAAGGTGTACCAGATGACCAAGGACCAGATCGTCGTGGGGCGGGGCGGCCGCGACTATTGGACGGACCTGAAGCTCGACACTCTCCCGGACGTTTCGCGCGAGCATTTCCGCCTGCGCCGCGACCCGGAGAGCGGTAAGTTTTTTCTCAAGGACCTGAGCCGGCTGGGCACCACCATCAACGGCGAAAAGGCCCCTTCGAGCATCGAATATGTAGACGGAGAAAAGCGCGACCGCAACCTGGAGGTGCCGGTTCCGGAAAGGGCGCGCATCGGCCTCGCCGAAGTGCTCTACCTGGACTTCCGCAGCACGACGCATGGTTAAGGCGAAAGTGATCTGCGCGGGTGACAGCCATCCCGGCCGTGTGCGCCGCAATAACGAAGATGCGTGGCACATGGATCCGGACCGCGGCATCTTCCTGGTGGTGGATGGCATTGGCGGGCAGGCCGCGGGCGAAAAGGCGGCGGCCATTGCCCTGGAACGCGTGCGGGCACGACTGGAGCGCATGACGGGCACTACCGAGCAGCGCATCCGCGAGGCCATTGCGGTCGCCAACAACGAGATTTTCCGGGAGGCGCAGTCCAACCCGGAGTGGGAAGGCATGGCCTGCGTCCTCACGCTGGCGGTGTTGGACAACGGCTCGGCGGTGGTGGGACATGTCGGCGATTCGCGCCTGTACCAGGTACGCGCAGGGCAGATTCGCAAAATCACCCACGACCACTCGCCCGTCGGCGAACGCGAGGACAGCCACGAGCTGACCGAGGCGGAGGCCATGCGCCATCCGCGGCGCAACGAGGTCTTCCGCGATGTGGGATCGGAGGAGCACCAGCCGGACGACAAGGACTTCATCGAGATCCAGCGCATCCCGTTCGACCCCGACAGCGCCCTGCTGTTGTGCAGCGACGGGCTCAGCGACCAGGTGACCTCCGCCGAAATTCTGGCCGCCGTGGAGCGGAACGCCGGCAAGCCGCACGCCGCCGTAAAGGAACTGATCGCCGCCGCCAATCGTGCCGGCGGCAAGGACAATGTGACGGTGCTGGTGGTAGAGGGCGATCAGTTCGCGGCTTCCCAGCCGGCGAAGCTCGAGGATGTGCCGCCGCCGGCACGCTCGCGGTTTCTCCCCGGTTTGTTGTGCGGCATTCTCGCAGGTTTGCTGGCCGGCGCAGCGGGCGTCTGGTTCTCCCGGCCCCTATGGGAGCCGCCGGTTCCCAGGGCGCCCGGCCCGCGCGCGCTGGTGGTTGGCAGCGGCGCGCGATACAGCTCCATCGCGGCGGCCTTGGCGGAGGCGCGCCCGGGCGATACGGTGGAGGTCCTGGTTGGCGAATATCGCGAGCAGTTGAATCTCAAAAGCGGCGTGAATCTGCGCAGCCCGATTCCCCGTGAGGCCATTATCCGGGCCCAGCCGCAGGGCGCGGGACCCGCCATCTATGGCGAAGGCGTCAGGAACGTGCGCATCAGCGGCTTCCTCATTCAAGGCGACGAGAAATTGCCGCTTACCGCAGGAATCGTGGTGAAGGACTCGGACGTTCAGATCAGCGATGTGGAAGTGTCGGGCGCGGGCACTGGAATCGAAATCCGGGGCAGCGGCAATGTCTCCCTGGTGGGCAGCGCCATTCACGACTGCCTGCGCGAGGGTGTTTTGATCGTGGGAACTTCCGCGCCCTGGATCTCCCATAATTCCTTGCAGAGGAACCAGGGCGCCGGGCTGGTGGCGCGGGAAGGCGCACGGCCGTCGTTGGTGGGAAATGTGTTCGAAAAGAACAGCCTGGAATTGCCCGCGGAGATTCCGATGGATCCGGTCAAAGCGCGGAATTTCTTCCTGGATGTGAAGCCGCATGCGCCCGTCCCGGGCCGCGCCGGGCACCCGCCTGCTTCCGCGGAGGGCAAAAAGCAATGATCGCGCCCGCCAGCCGGAAGCTCGGCAAATACGAGATCCGCCAGAAGCTCGGCCGGGGCGGTATGGCGGACGTGTACCTCGCCACCGATTCGGTCCTCCGCCAAACCGTGGCCTTGAAACTCATCGAGCATGCCGACGACCCCGACACGCGCGACTCCATCGACGCCGAGCGCCGCGGCTCCATCCTGCAGGCTCATCTGGCCGCTCTGGATCATCGCGTCGTGCAGGTGTTTGACTCCGGCGACGTGGACGGCTTCTTCTACGTAGCCATGGAATACGTCGAGGGCCAGGATCTGTCGGAGTTGATGCGCCACGGTGCGCTGGCCATGGGTTTCGCCCTGGAAGTGGCGATCGGGGTGGCGCAGACCCTGGAGAATGCGCACAACCTGCAGGTGGAACTGGGCGGCAAGGAATTTCACGGAATTGTCCACGGCGACATCAAGCCGAAAAACATCCGCATCGACTCCCACGGCCAGGTGCGGTTGTTGGATTTCGGAATTGCCAAAGCCCTTTCGCTCTCGCGGCGGCTCACCCGCAACGAGTTTGGCAGCGTGCCCTACGGTTCGCCCGAGCGCCTGGAGGCGGGCGAGGTCAATGAACTCTCCGACCTGTGGTCGCTCGCGGTGATGCTCTACGAGTTGGTGACGGGCTTGCAGCCTTACCAGGCGGCCAGCACCGAGCGGCTGGAGCGCATGATTCGCTCGCGCATCCCGCCTCCGCCGGCGCCCGACCCGTGCCCCAAGCCTTTGCGCCGCATTCTGGTGAAGGCGATGTCGCCCGAAGCGGCGGACCGCTATCAATCCGCGCGGGAGTTTCGCGAAGATCTGGAGGCTTTCCGCGCCGGCGAGCCGGTACAGGCCATGCTCGAAACCCTGGACGTCACGCGCCGCACTGTGGTCCCGCACAACGGCAGCGGGCCTGCCGTAACGGTAGTGGAGCCTGAGAAAACACCGGAGGACGAGACACGCCGCACCACACGTGACGATGAGACCAGGCGCAGCGGACCGGACGAGAGCACGAGGCGAACCGAGCCAATGCCGGCCCAAGCGGTAGCCGATAAGCCGCAGGCGAACCTCGTCTGGGGGGCGAAGAAAGCTAAACCGCCTTCGCGCGTCGGGTCCTGGCTGAATCAGTCGCTCTGGGGCAGGCGGATAGCTGCCGGTGTGGTGGTGATCACCGCGATCTCGCTGGTCCGCGCCGTAGTCTCCGACCTGGTGGTGCTTCGCCGCGGCGCCGAACTGGAGCGCCAGATTGTCTCCGAGCAGATCACGGACCCGAACGAGATCTGGGGCCGCTGGAGCGAGCTCACCGCGGGCAATCCGCCGTCCTGGCTGCTGCGCGGCGCTCGCAAGGCTGTCGAGCAGCGCCTGATCGCCGCGGCCGACCGCGTCATCGCCGCTTACCGCAGCGACACGACCGTCACGCCCGCCAGTTGGAAAGACGCTCAGACGGAGTTGTCGCGGACGCTTGGGCTCGACCCCGACAATCAGGTTCGCGGCAAGCTCCGGCTCACCGAGGGCTACCTGGCGCTGGCCAGCAGCCAGAAGGAGCGAAAGGGCGATGCGGTTCTGGCGGATTTGAACCTGGCGATTTCCAAGTTCACGGAGGCGGAACAGTTGTTGCCTCGTTCTCCGGACCCGGAATTGGGCCTCGCGCGAGTCTACGCATACGGCCTGAAGGAGGATGTGGACAGGGTCAGCCAGGCTCTGAAGAAAGCCGAGGCGCTCGGATATCCGATGGGCAATCGCGAGAAGGCGTATCTGGCGGATGGGTATCGCGATCGCGCCATGCGAACCGCCGCCAAGGCGCAGGACCTCCGCGGTCTGCCTCAGGAGAAGGATCTTCTCGAGCGCGCCAGGGACGACTACCAACAGGCGCTCGAGTTCTATCAGGCCATCGTCCCGTATGCGAAATCGGGAGAGAACATCGTCAAGGTGCAGAAGCTTCTCGACGATGTGAACTCGCGGCTCGGGGAGATTGATGGAGGCATTCCGCTGCCCAGGTTCGGCAACGGCGATCCGTTGAGCTCAGTACACCACAACAAAATCCCGCCCTGGCTCTCCACGCTCCTCCGCAACATATGGAAATCCCGCAACGAGAAACAGTGATGGTGGTGGCGGTGTGGCGCGGGCACTCTTGTCTGCAGCGCCGAGACTCGTCTCGGCGCTTTTTGGTGGTGTGCGGCTCGTCGCCACCGGCACTGTACACGCCCGACAAGCGCCCCGATAAGTCGGGGCGCGGCAGCCTCGAAAACCCCTTCGCGGGCACCGGCGCGGGAGGCGGCCAAAAGCGTCCCCAAGAGTCGGGACGCGGCAGGCCGGAGGGCCTGCGCCACGTCGATGGCGCAAGGGTTTTCATGGAGTTCTGTGGGCCGGCGGGGGCCCATGGGTACAGGCACGAGTGCCCGCGCCACGTCAGGAGCACTTCATGGCCGTCACCCGCAGCAAAGCAGTAGAGCGTGAGGAAGTCCGCCGACCGCCCGGCCGTCGGCCGCGTTGGCGCCTCCAGGAACTGGCCGGGCTGCTGCTCGCGGCCGTCGCCGTGCTCGTCGGACTCTTCCAGGTGTACTTTGCCAAGTCCCGGGATTTGACGGCCATCGACCAGGCTCTTGCGTCCGGAAAATTGCTCGACTTGAACACGCTGGCCTCCCCCAATGAGATCCTTCCGTTTCTGATGTCCAGGGGAGTTTGTTCCAGTTCGCCGCCCCGGAAAGGGCAAGCTCGAGAATGCGCCGCGGCTGAACAGATCTTTGCTCTCTCCCGCCAGCTGTCGAACGTAGGCCGCATTCGCCCGCTGATGACCGGCGATCAGTTCCGCGAGTTGAAGCCCCAATTCGTGGTGCGCCGGCCCGTGCAGTTCACCCGCAGTTTCTTCGCCTGGTCGGCTTTCTTCCTCGTGGCCTTCCTGGTGCCTCATGTGTGGTGGAGTGTGCGCGGTTCCCGATCCGACCAAACTCTGCTCCCGGCCGTTCTCCTGCTGAGCGGCATCGGCCTTACCCTCATGGTCAGCCTGCGCGATCCGGTGCGCGACAACCTGCTCTTCGTGGACTTCGCACAGGGCGTGGTGGCCGGCTGCCTGCTGCTGGCGGCCGTGAGCGGGCTGAATTACGGACGCCTCTTCGGCAAGCTGAGCTTCGTACCGCTGCTGGGAAGCTGCGTGCTCTCCGTGCTGCTCATCGTGTTCGGCCGCGGTCCCGGAACCAGCGATGCCAAGGTGAATCTGTTCGGCTTCCAGCCGGTGGAACTGGTGCGCATCCTGCTGGTCTTCTTCCTGGCGGGCTACTTCGCGCAGCGATGGGACATCCTGCGGCACGCTCATGAGTCGCGCCCCAGGCTTGCGGCCCTTACCCGGCGCTTCGACATTCCGCCGGTGGAGTACACGCTGCCGGTGCTGGTGTCGGTCGGGCTCGCGCTGGCATTCTTTTTCCTGCAAAAAGATCTGGGCCCCGCGCTGGTCTTCCTCTGTCTCTTTCTGGTGCTCTACGGTATGGCCCGCCGCAGCGCCCTGGTGCCGTTGGCCGGCCTGGCCCTGATGGGAGCCGGCCTGCTGGCCGGTTATCTGATCGGCGTCCCACACACCGTACGGGAGCGCGTCTCCATGTGGCTTTCGCCCTGGGACAACGTCATCCGCGGCGGTGACCAGCTCGCTCATTCGCTCTGGGCGTTTGCCACCGGCGGCCTCACCGGCATGGGCATCGGCCGCGGCGATCCCCAGCTCGTCCCCGCGGCCCACACCGATCTCATCCTCTCGGCGGTCGGCGAGGAACTGGGATTCCTGGGCATCGCCGTGGTCTTCGCTCTGTTCGCGTGGATTGTGTGGCGCGCCTTCCGCATCGCCGGCCGCGCGCGTACCGATTATGAGTTCTTCCTGGCCGCCGGATTGGCCGCGGCCACCGCGCTCGAAATCCTGCTGATCGCCGGCGGCGCGCTGGGCGTGACTCCGCTCTCGGGGGTCGTGACTCCCTTCCTGAGCTACGGCCGCACGTCCATGATCGCGAACTTCGCGGTGATCGCGATTCTGCTCGCGATCTCCATGCGCGGCGAGGAAAAGGCGCCCGCCCAGCCCATCATCCCCGTGCCCATGCGGACCTTCGGTGCGATGTTCGGGATTGCGGGACTCCTGGTGGTGGCTAAAGCTGCCTACACCCAGGTGATCCACAGTGCCGCCATCATGGGAGCCGGCACGCTGGTCACCCAGGCCGATGGCGCGCGCCGTTACCAGTACAATCCGCGGCTGCTGGAAATCATGCGCGACATCCCCAAGGGCACCATCTACGACCGCAATGGGCTGCCCCTGGCCACCAGCGATTGGGACGAACTGGAGAAGCACCGCGCCGATTACCAGAGCCTGGGCATCGACATCGATCGCGCCTGCCCGCGCAGCGAAAGCCGCCACTACCCCTTCGGCGGGCTGACCTTCGATCTGCTGGGAGACCTGCGAACCCGCACTCGCTGGGCCGCCTCCAACACCTCTTACATCGAGCGGGATCTCGCCCGCCGCCTCCGAGGCTATGACGACCGCCCCACGCTCGAAGAGGTCAAAAATCCCAAGACCGGCAAGATGGAGCGCGTCATCCGCTACGATTATCGCGAGTTGGTGCCCCTTCTCCGCTATCGCTACCAACCGCAAAATCCCGCCGTGCGCGCCGTGCTCGACCGTCGGCGCGACGTGCGCACCTCTATCGACGCGCGGCTGCAGAGCCGCGTGTCGGAGATTCTGCGGGCGCAGTTGAATCAGGCGCAGCGAGACAAGGGAGCCGCCGTGGTCATGGATCCGTCCACCGGGGATCTTCTCGCGGCCGTCAGCTATCCGCTCCCGCCCGACGATCCAACCGCCGCCGAACCCGAGTCCGCCAATCCGTACCTCGACCGCGCGCGCTACGGGCTGTACCCGCCCGGCTCGACTTTCAAACTGGTGACCGCCATCGCCGCGCTGCGCAAGGACCCCGCGCTGGCGCATCGCACCTACGAGTGCATCCGGCTTCCGGACGGCCGCGTGGGCAACTTCATGACGGGATCCACCCGCCCCATCCGCGACGACATTCAGGACACCGAGCCGCACGGCACGCTCGACATGGAGCGCGCGATGGTGGTCTCCTGCAACGCGTATTTCGCGCAACTCGGCACCTACGACGTGCGCGCCGAAGCTTTGTGGAATACGGCCCATCTTCTGGGCATCGCGTCGGCGAACCAGAATACGATCGAACAGTTGAAGGAGTCGCTCCCGCAGTCCTCGTATGGTCAGGGGCGGGTAGTGGCGACTCCGTTCCAGTTGGCGCGCGTGGCGGCGACGGTCGCCAACGGCGGCGCCATGCCGCAAGGCCGATGGATCGCTGACGAGAACAACACGCGCACCGCCGCTCCCGAGACCGTGATGACGCCCGAGGCCGCCCAGACGCTCGGCCGGTTCATGCGGGAAGTCGTGACTTCCGGGACCGGGAAGCGTGCCTCGGCGGGCGTGCCCGTGGCGGGCAAGACGGGGACCGCGGAGCTTGGGGATGCGCCCTCGCATGCCTGGTTCGTCGGGTACGCGCCCTATGGCACCGGGGCCCGAAAGATCGCGCTCTCGGTTTTGGTGGAGAATGGAGTGTACGGTGGGACGGCCGCCGCGCCCGCCGCCGCGGAAATCGTCAATGCGGCGCAAAAGCTGGGATTGATTCCGTAGCGCAAATGAAGCTTTTTTCCGAAATCGAAAAGACCATCGAGCGCGGCTTCCGCCACTGGACCGAGCGTGTGTTTGGCAAGGCGCAGTCGGACGAGTTGCTGCTGGTGCATCGCGCCATGCTCGAAGAGATCGAGGGCAGGATCCAGGTGCTGGCGCGCGGCAAGCGAGTTTTCCCTTACACGCGCGTGACCGTGACCTTGTGTTCGGCGGATCCCGACCGCCGTACGGTGTACCAGTCGGCGTTTGCCGAGGGCGGGCGGCTGGAGACGGATGTCCGTCAGGCGCTCGGCGGCGCCGATTGCGACGTACCGCGAGGGTTCCGGATGGAGGTCAAGATTGCGGAGAACGAGGTGCCTTCCGGCGCACAGCCGTTTACGATCGAGTACGCGGCGGACCAGCCCAAGCCCGCGAAACGCCCGGCAGAAATCGCGGAAAGCTCTCCCGAAGGTCTCACCGGGCGCCTGGTGGTGGTAAAAGGGAGGGCCGAGAACCCCGAGTACAGTCTTCAGAAGGCGCGCACCAACATCGGAAGGATGGCAGAGATCACCGATTCCGATCAGCGGGTGGTCCGGCGCAACGACGTGGTGTTCGAAGAGGGGCTCGACGAAGCCAACGCGACTGTCTCGCGCCGCCACGCCCACATCCGTCTCGACGACGGCGACTATCGCGTTTGCGACGACGAGAGCGAATTCGGGACTGTCGTTTTCCGCGATGGCCGAACCATCGAGGTTCCCCCCGGCAATCGCCGCGGCGAGAAACTCCGCCCCGGAGACGAAATCTACGTGGGCCGCGCCTGTCTCCGCTTCGAGCGCGGCTAGACGCCCGCTGATGTGGCCTGGAAAACCCTTCGCGGCACCCCTTCGCCGCCACTGGCACGGTACACGGCCGACAAGCTCGCCGATGAGTCGGGGCGCGGCAGGCAGGAGTGCCTGCGCCACGTCGATGGCGCAAGGGTTTTCATGGAGTTCTGTGGGCCGGCGGGGCGCATAGGTACAGGCACGAGTGTCCGGCACGAGTGCCCGCGCCACATCGCCTGTGCCACAATAAAGGTGCGGTTCGCCGCAGTTATGCCGGAATTCTGCACTTGTGGAACGCAGCTCGTGGCTGACGCGCTCTTCTGTCACAAGTGCGGACGGCCGACGCGCGAACTCGTGGTGCCCGAGGTGCCGCCGCCTCCTCCGGTGCACGCGGTGCCTCCGCCGCCGCGTCCCGAAGCTCCCCCGTTGAATTTCCACAATGGCGTGGCTCTCCGCACATCTTTGCTGGTGGCGATCACCGCAACGCTGCTCTGTTTCGTTCCCTACCTGAATTTTCTGAATTGGCTGGCTGCCGGGTTCTTTGCGGTCTACTTTTACCGCCGGCGGACGGGATACCTGCTCAGCATGGAGGCCGGCATCTGGATGGGGTGGATTACGGGCCTTCTGATGTTTGTGTTCATGGCCGGGGTCCTGACCGCCGCCTGGCTGCTCTTCCGGTCGCTGGGAGGATTCCCCGCGGATTTCAAGGCTGCCATGGATCCGAAGGTCCTGGACGAAGTCACCAAGCTGCTCCAGAGCGGCCCGGACGTCGCCAAGATGATGCTGGCCCTGTTCGTTTACACCACATTGCTGAGCATGGCGGGCGGCGCTTTGGGAGCCAAGATGGTGGGACGCGACTAGCTCGCAAGTCCACGGTTACGCTTCGCCGGGAATGGGTGTACAGTAGACCCCAAGGAGGTGCGCTGTGAGGCTGCGCGCACTATTGCTTCTCGGTTTCTCGGTATTAGGCGGCATCGCGTTTCTGGTTTCGCGCTCCGACGCCACGACCGAAACATTGCGGATCATCGCCCCCGGCGTCTGGTTCCGCGAAGGCGACATGGAACAGGGCCACTGCAACAACATCATCATCGAGATGAAGGACTACCTGATCGTAGTGGACGCGAACTTTCCGAGCGGCGCGCGGGGCGCCATGGCGGATGCCAAACGCCTCTCGCCCAAGCCCGTGAAGTACGTCTTCGACACACACCACCACGGCGACCACCTCTACGGCAACGTGATCTGGACGCAGGCCGGTTCTACCACCATGGCGTTCAAGCAGGTGGCGGATGAACTGAAGCGCCTGGAGCCCGCCCGCTGGCAAGCCGCCGCGAAGAGCCGCAAGGACGTTGCCGAAACAGGCCGCGACGCACCCGAGCCTCCGCAGAAGGACATCAACGAGGAGATGTTCGTTCTCAACGACGGCTCGCGCAAAGTAGAGTTCCACCACTACGGCTGGGCGCACACCCGCGGCGACGGCTTCGTCTACCTGCCGAAAGAGCAGGTCTTGTGCACCGGCGATGCGGCCGTCAACGGTCCGTACAACAGCACCACCGACGCCAACATCGGAAACTGGCCCACCGTGCTGCATTCCGCCGAGAAGCTCAAAGTCAAGTTCGTACTGCCGGGCCATGGCCTGCCTGGAGGCCGCGAGTTGCTGGCCGGACAGGCGCAATTCATGAGCGAACTCTACAAGTCCGTGAAGGCCGGAATCGACCAGGGCAAGAAAGTGGAGGATCTGCAGTCGTCCGTTCAACTGCCCGCCGCGGTGAATGCCTGGGTCAGCGAAGCGAGCTTGAAACACCAGATCAAGGACGCGTTTGACGAGATCTCCCAGGGCAAGCCGCGCGGCGACATCTCGCAGTAGCGGCCCTCACTGCCGTCCCAACGACTCGGAGGGCAGCGCGTTCAATTTGTCCACCTGGAACTTGGCGCTGAATTCCAGGTTCTGATTCAGCCGCGCCTCGAACTGGATTCTCTGCAGCCCGTTCTGCAGCAGCGGCCCACGGATGCTCTTCTGGTCGAAGGCCACTTTCCAGAGACCGGCATAGCCTCCGATGAAGTTCAGGTGTTTGGCGGGAATGATGTCCTTGGACTTCTCGTCGGCCAGTGAAGCGTCGAACGGCCGCATGAGCCGCTCGCCTTCATTGGCGCCGATCAACTTACCGGAGCCGACCTTGCCGCCGATCGACACCAGGATGTAATATTGCCCCGAATCACCGCTCGTGAGCAGATTGGCGAGCTTTGCGGTCTGGTCTGGTGTGAGGTCTTTATCCAGCATTTCCAGCCGCGCGAACGCCTGCGCAAACTGATTGTCGGCCCAATAGACGTCCAGCGAGCCGTACTGCCGGTCGAAGAACCCCATGAAACTGCCGGTGAGCCCCACCTTGCCGGTGCGGTCGGCGACGATCTTCTGGCAGTCCTCGCGCGGCCACTCCATGAAGGCGCGGTCGCCTCTTACCGGTGGCAGCGTTTCCAGGTAATCCTTGAGCGCCATCTTGTCTTCCTTGCGATCGACCGCGAAATCGTAGACATCCAGGATTTCGATATTCGACGTGGACTTGCTGCCGGTGTTGCCTTCCACGAAACCGAATTCGCCCGACGGGAGGTCTTCCCGGGGCGAGATGCGATACAGGTCCCTGACCGCGGTCGGCCCGATGTCGCACAGCACCTCGTCCTGGTTCTGTTCGGTGCTGAACAGGATGGAGGCGTTCGCCAGGGTCCGCTGATCGAACCGCTGCCCCGTGATTTTGCACTGCAGCAGCTTGAATTTGCTGACGTCGCGGCTGGGCGGGAAGAATGCGAAAAAGGTGGGGCGCAGGACTTCATACCGGCTGGTGGAATGTGCCCCCGGGATATCGATATCGATCTTCTGCCTCACGAACGGAACCATACTCTTGAGCAGCGAACGGAATTTGCTGACCTGCACCTTGGTTTGGACGCGGCCTAATGGTTTCAATTCGCCATCCGACCAGATATACACGCCAAAGTTCGGCGGCGCGCTGGTGACATTCGCCGGAGGCGGGCCTTTTCTGGCCACATTGGTTTCGTTGGCGACGAGTTCCTTGGAGACATTCGAGGCCGGAAAGGACGATTTGGGAGCGGATGGCGGAGCGCTGGTGTTCGCCGCTGCCGGTGCTGCCGGCGGAGGCGCGGTGGCAGCGGGAGCCGCGGGGTTCATCATCACGGAAATCACGGCGTCGCTGACCCCGGAGCCCTTGAGGGCCACCAAACCGTCCACGGACACGTCGAACCGGGTCTTCGACTGTTTGATCTTGGCGATGATCAGGTCGTCGGCTACCTTGGCCTTCACCAACTTGACCACATCCTGGTTCGTCATCGGCGCCGGCGCAGTCGACCGGGCGGGCGCCTTTTGAGCGGACGCGGGTGCTTTGGCCGGCGTGCCGCTTTGTGCCGGCGGTGTGGTCTGCTGCGCCCATAGGGCAGTCAGAACCGCCGCGCCGGCCAGAATCGCGAACAGGATCGTGTACGGCTTCGGACGTTTCATTGGGTCCCCCAAAGTTGTAGTATATGTTCCCAATTCCCGTTTGGGAATGGCCGGGAAGTCCCAACGGTTCCAACCCGCCGGCCGCTTGCCGTTCCTCGCCGGGGCCAGCCGTCGAGTATGCCAAACTGTACTTGGAAGCCTCGTTCGAGGAATCTGTGGGTGAGATTACTTAGACCCGGGGGTGGAGAGGGAAGCGCCGTAGTTTACGGCAAGTGGAATCGAACGGTCGCTGCAGCTCTTCGGAGATGCAGTTATGAATCAGCGGCCCCCCTTCGTCATCGAGCATGTTCAGGAGGACGGCCGTTACATCCTTCCTTCTTAGGGAGGGGTTTTCGTTCAAGTCGCGGATGATCTCCCCACCCAGAGTCCAAAGGTGTTCGATGTGCTTGCGAATCGTCTTGCGCGTGAGGTCAGACGAAGCCAAGTGTTCGATGAAGGGTCGGAAGCAGGCCATCAATGCCTCTCCCGCGAAAGGTCCTTTCTCCTGCCATCCAAGATCGTGGCCAAGTCGCCAAATCCGCACCGTAATTGATCTCCGGAGGGGAGTGGGGAGTGCCCGGTTGATGGCGGCGCTCCTTACAATGGAAGTTTTCTTCTCCATGGAACCGGTCACGATTCTAAATCACTGCCATCGTTTTCCGGGATTCGTTTATGAGAGCGCTCGCTTCAGTCGCGATGAGAAAAAGACGATCGAAGTCGTCGTCCGGCCGCGCAAGGGCTCTGCGCTGGTCTGCTCCGGTTGTCAGCAGCCAGCGCCAGGATACGATCATCAGCCCGAAAGGCGTTTTGAATTTCATTCCTCTTTGGGGATTTCTGGTCTTCCTGCTGCATGCCATGCGGCGCGTGAACTGCCCCACCTGTGGGGTGGTGGTGGAAGAAGTTCCCTGGGGGTGTGGGAAACACCAGTTGACCAATGCCTATATGGAGCATCTGGCCCGCTGGGCGCGCAAGCTCTCCTGGAAGGAAACCGCGGAGTCCTTTTATACCTCCTGGGACAAGGTCCGCGACGCGGTCGAGTAGATGGTCAGATGGGGACTGAAGCATCGCGTGCTGTCCTCGGTGCGGGCCATCGGCGTGGACGAAATCCAATACGCCAAAGGCCACAGTTACCTGGACGCTGGTCTATCAAATCGAAGAGGGAGCGACGCGTTTGCTGTGGGTCGGCAAAGAGCGGACCATCGAATCGTTCGAGGGCTTCCCCCCATCATAGTGATGACCTTTTCCTTATAGACTGGCGCGGGAACAAGTCCGCCGGCGTGCGGTAGTCGAGCGCCTGGTGCGGACGCTGATAGTTGTAGAAACGGAAGTATCGATCCAGCGCTTGGAAGAGATCGGCGCCGTTGGCGAAGTCGGGGGGTAGATGAGCTCGTACTTCAGACTGCGCCAAAGCCGCTCGATGAAAACGTTGTCCAGAGCGCGGCCGCGTCCGTCCTCACCCTCATTGGCACAAAGTTAGCCTCCCAAATCGAGCAAGCTCACTAATGGAGGGCCAGTTCGAGCATAAAAAGTTATGGCCCCGAGCTGGGTACTCGGGGCCTGCACTCAGAGAGTGGCGGTGGGAGGGGACTCACCGCCTGGGATGCTGTCTGTGTTGATTCAAGATTAACAGTTTCAGATCTTCTTGTCTACTGTTTTGTCCAGAAAAAAATCGAATTTTTTTGGAGACCGCTGCCAACTACGCGAGCCCGCTCACTCGATCCGCTGGATTCTTCCACAAATAGTGAAGTATTCGCTTGACAATCGCCCGCTCCCATACAATACTGAAGTTGTTACTTCACTATTGGGAGGCAATCCAAGCCTAATGGAACAACAATCTGTAATCCACAGCACATTTGTCATCGAGCGCAGCTACCCGAAGTCCACCGACCGCGTCTTCGCCGCCTTCGCCGATCCGGGGAAAAAACGCCGCTGGTTCGCCGAAGGCGAAAAGCACGAGGTCGAGGAGTTTGTGATGGATTTCCGGGTCGGAGGGGCCGAGCGCACGCTCTATCGATTCAAGGAGGGCACGCCGTTTCCAGGAATCACCCTGCGGAACGAGGTCAGCTATCAGGACATCGTTCCCGGGCGGCGCCTGGTGACCGCTTCCACGATGACCCTGGGCGACCGGCGGATTTCGTGCTCACTGGTCACCATCGAGCTTCTGCCGAGCGAAACGGGCACCGACCTGATCTGCACCCATCAGGGCGCCTTCTTCGAAGGGTCGGACGGGCCTAAGATGCGCGAGGAGGGATGGCGCAAACTGTTCGATCGTCTGGGTGCGGACCTCGGGCGGTAACAGCGGGATGTCCGATTCCAAGATCAGTATCGACCGCGTCTTTCATGCGCTTGGCGATCCCACGCGCCGGGCAATCCTCGAAAAGACGGGCGAGGGCCCGGTTTCGGTCTCGCGGCTGGCCGCGGCCTTCGACATCACTCTGACGGCCGTGGGGCAGCACCTGCAGGTGCTCGAAGAAAGCGGGCTGGTACACACCGAGAAGCTCGGAAGAGTGCGCACCTGCCGCATGGGAACGGCGGGGCTTTTGGCTCTGGAGCAATGGATTGCCGACCGGCGGTCTCCGTGGGAACGGCGGCTCGACCGGCTGGGCGACCTGCTGGCGGAGCCCCACGAAGGCGAAGCGGAGAGCAAATAACCAGGAGATGCAGCCATGACCTACTTCACGAATTGGAAACGGGCGTTTCGTTCGCTCGCGCGCAGCACGGGCCACACTCTGGCGGTGGTGCTGACGCTCGCCCTGGGCATCGGCGCCAACGCGGCGATCTTCACCGTGGTCCGCGGCGTGTTGCTGCGCCCGTTGGCCAACGCGACGAGGAGCGGCTGATCTACATTCGCCAGACCGCTCCCGGCATCAACCTGGAAAACGCATACTTCTCCGTGCCGGAAATCCTGGACCTGCGGGCGCGTGTGAAATCGTTCAGCGCTATGGGCGACTTCTCGACCACAAGCTTCACGATGGTCGGCCTCCGTGAGCCCCGCGAAGTGCGGGCCGGAGTGGTGGGCGGCAGCTATTTCGAAGTGATGGGCCCGCGGCCGGTGCTGGGCAGATTGCTCGGCCCGGGAGACGACGGTCCGAACGCCCAGGGCTCGGTCGTTCTGACGCACCGGTTTTGGACGGCCGCCCTCCAGGGCGACCCATCGGTTGTGGGGAGGGTCGTGCGGCTCGGCGCGCGAACGGCCACAGTGGTCGGGGTATTGGAGCCATCCGTTCCGTACCCGGCAGAGACCGAGATCCTCGCCAACGTGGTGACCAGCCCGCATCACCTGTCGGCCACGATGGTGACCGGCAGAATCCACCGGATGACCGAATTATTCGGACGTCTCGCTCTCGGCGCGACTCTGGAGCAGGCCCGGACAGAACTCGCGGTAGCCTCGCCGGGATGATGAAGGAGCATCCCGAGGCTTACTCACCCAAGGCGGGCGAACGGATCGTGGCGGTGCGGCTGCGCGAGCAGATCACCTCCCGGGCAGGCACCGTGTTCTGGCTGTTGTGGGCAGCGTCGGGGCTGGTGTTCCTCATTGCCTGCTCGAACGCGGCGAACCTGATCCTGGCGCGGACTACTCGCCGCGAGTATGAACTGGCGATCCGCGTGGCGTTGGGCGCAAGCTCTGGGGGATTGCGAGGGATTCTGCTGGCGGAGAGCCTGCTGCTGTGCGGCGGCGGAGCCGTGATCGGTGTCCTGAGCGCGCGGCCCTTGGTGAAAATGCTGGCGCATTACGCCTCGCGATTCTCGGTGCGGGCGCTGGACGTCACGGTCGATTCCAGCATGCTGTGGGCGGGTGGGGCCTTGGCGACGATCGCGGCGGTGACCCTGGCCTTCGTGCCCCGCCTGCCCGTACAGGGCGACGCGAACGGGACTAAGCTCGCCGGCGGTCGATCGCGGGTTACAGCGAATGCGAGCGGCCGATTGCGTGGGTTTGCGGTGACGCAGATCGCCGCGTCGTTCCTTCTGATGGCCGGCGCCGCCACGCTGGGAAGGACGCGGGTGGCGCTGCGAGCCGCCGGCACCGGTATGGATACCCGGCATGTGCTCACTTTGAATCTGCCGGTGAACTCGTATGGGCGGACGCCCGACCAGGTGGTGGACTTCTGCCGCGAGGCGTTGCGGCGAATCGCACGGTTGCCGGGCGTGGATGGCGTAGCGCTGGGCACGCAGACGCCCTGGCGGGAACGGGGATAGTTCGGCCCGGGCTTCCAGTTCACGGCCGAAGGGTACGCCCGCGGACCTGCGGACGAAGATCCGCGCGGCCGGTTCCGCGTGGTGTCGCCGGGGTTCTTCGGCGCTCTCCGCACTCCGATTCTTGCCGGACGGGATTTCAGAGATGAGGACCGCAAAGGGAGCGAGCCCGTAGTGATCATGAGCCGGAGCGTCGCCCAGCGCCTGTTCCCCAACCAGGATGCCCTCAACCGGCACGTGGCGTGGACGGATCCGATGGCCAGGTTTGTCGATATCAGCCCGGCGCCGCGCCGCATCGTGGGCATCGCAGCCGATATCGACGACGAGAATGTGGTCGCGGGACCGGCCATGACTTTGTACGTGCCGCTTGGGCAGGGACCGCTCTGGGCAGGGCGCCTGTTTGTGCATGCAGGCGGCGATCCACATGCGCTGGTCAACCCGATCACGCGCGCCATCCGCGAACTGTCGGCGGACCAGCCGGTGGAGCGCGCGGCTACCCTCGAGGATGTGCGCGCGGAGGTGCTATCGCCCGACCGTTTGAACGCGCTGGTATTCGGCGGCTTCGCGGTGGTGGCGCTGGCGATTGCGGTGGTGGGAGTTGCAGGGGTGCTGGCGTTCTCGGTGAGCGGGAGGACGCGCGAGTTCGGCATCCGCATGGCCGCCGGGGCGCGGCCGCGGCAGATTTGGGGGCGCGTGGTATCGGAAGGCGTCATGATGGCTTCGGGAGGCATCGCCGCGGGACTCGCGGCCGGGTATGCTCTCGAGGAATTCGCGGGGAGCTACATCGGGCTGCAGGCGGCGGGTGGTTGGGTAGTGGTTGCGCCGGCCGCGGTGCTGATGTTGGCGGCGGTGATTGCGTCGGCGGTGCCTGGGACACATGCGGCGCGCGTAGATGTGGTTCAGTCGTTGCGGGCCGAGTGATTAGCGGCTGTTTGAAAGCTCTTCGGCGGAAGAAGAGGCAGGAGTGCCTGCGCCACGTTTCCGTGAAATCCTTAGCAGATTCTCGGAAGGGGGTCGCCGACCAGCATGTCTACGACCCTGGTCCCGCCATACGGCGTCGAGGCCAGCACCGAGCAGGACGGCTGCTCGCGGATCTCCCCAATCATGCGCGCGCCGTCACCTCCCGGCGCTTTCCACAGAGCCTGGAGAGCCCGGCCGGCATATTCGCGCGCGACCACCGCCAGAAACTGCCCTTCGTTGGCGATATGCAGCGGATCCAGCCCCAGCAACTCGCAGGCTCCCCGAACGGTATCGCGTACCGGCACCTGATCTTCGAACAAAAAGACGCACAGGTTTGAGTCGAGCGCAAACTCGTTCAAGGCAGTGGCCACGCCACCGCGCGTAGGATCGCGCATCCATCGCAAGCCGGGCGCCGCCTCGCCGGCCAACGCCTCCACCAAAGGTAGCACCGGACGGGTATCGGAGCAGAGATCCGCCTCGAGGTCGAGTTCGCCCCGCGCCAGGAGAATAGTGATTCCATGGTCGCCGATCGGTCCCGAAAGCAGAATCGCATCGCCGGGCTGAGCGGAATGGGGCGAACATGCGACTCCCGGGATCGGTCTTCCGATGCCGGCTGTCGTGATGTACATGCGGTCCGCCTTGCCGTGTTCCACGACTTTGGTGTCGCCGCCCACGATGCGGACGCCCGCATTACAGGCCGCCCGGCCCATAGCGCGAACCTCCGCTTCGAGGACGTCGGAGGGCAGGCCGGCCTCGAGAACGTACGTCACTACCATCGCTTCGGCCCGGGCGCCCGATACCGCCAGGTCGTTGACGGTTCCGTTGACCGCAAGTTCGCCGATCGAGCCGCCTGGAAAGACGAGAGGGTTGACCACAAAACTGTCGGCGGTGATGGCCAGGCGGGCGCCGTTCCAGCTGAGGTGCGCTGCGTCTCCCAGCGGCTCCCGCGAATCGCCGAACAGGATCGGCGCCATCAGACCCTCGATCAGTCGCCGGCTGGCTTTGCCGCCTGCCCCGTGGGCCATTTCGATCTGCGGGTCGCGAAATCGAATCTTCGGGGCGGACATGAGGCTCCTTCAGGCCGGCAACGAAACCAGCGCGGATTTGCGGTGCTCGTACTGATAATACGCGGCGCAGGCGCCCTCGGAGGAGACCATCAGCGCACCCACCGGAAGCTCGGGCGTACACTCGTTGCCGAAGAGCTTGCACTGTACGGGTTTGAGCACACCCTTGAGCACTTCGCCGCACTGCGCCGCCTTGGGGTCGGTGACGCGCAGGCCGGGAATCGCGAAGCGCTTCTCCGCGTCCCAATCCGCATAGGTGTCGTTGAGCGCCAGGGCAGATTGCGAGATGAAGCCCATGCCGCGCCACTCGAAGTACGACCGCAGCGTAAAGACGTCGGCCATGGCCTTCAGTGCCGCGCGATTGCCTTCCCAGGGCACCACCCGGCGATACTGATTCTCCACCTTGGCTTCGCCCGCCCGCAATTGGCGCAGGAGCATCACCACCGACTGCAGAACGTCCAGAGGCTCGAATCCAGAAACCACGATCGGCTTGCCTTCGTGGCGCGCGATCCATTCGTAGGGGCGGCAGCCGATCACGGTGGACACGTGGCCAGGGCCGATGAAAGCATCGATCCGCATATCGGGCGAATCCAGAATCGCGCGGATGGCCGGGATGATGGTGACGTGGTTGCAAAAGATCGAGAAGTTGCGGATGCCCTCGGCGCGGGCCCGCATCAGCGTCAGCGCGGTGGAAGGCGCGGTGGTCTCGAAACCAATGGCGAAGAACATCACGTGGCGGCCGGGATTGGCGCGCGCCAGTTTCAGCGCATCGGCGGGCGAGTAGACGATTCGGACGTCGGCTCCGCGGGCTTGGTGTTCCAGAGGGCTGCCGTGCGTTCCCGGCACGCGCATCATGTCGCCGAAGGCGGTGAAGATGACATTCGGGTCGGCGGCCATGGAAAGGCCGTCGTCAATTCGGCCCATCGGCAACACACAGACCGGGCACCCCGGACCGTGCACGAGCTCGATATTCTCCGGCAGCAGATCCTTCAGGCCGAAGCGATAGATGGCGTGAGTGTGGCCGCCGCAAACTTCCATCACGCGGTAGTGCCGGGCCGGGTCCACCAGGCGCCGGATTTCCTCGGACGTTCTGGCGATCAGTTCCGGTTCGCGGAATTCATCGATGTATCTCACGGAGAGGAGCCCTCCTCATCAGCGCTGTAGCCCCGAACCTCTTCCATGGCGGCGGTGGCCTCACCGAGGGCCTGGAGCATGCGCAACTGCTCGACCGCGTCCTGTTCCTGGATTTTACTCATGGCAAAGCCGACGTGGATGAGCACCCAGTCGCCAGGCGCGATTCCGTCGGGTTCCACGAGGCTGACGTCTACCTTCCGGCGCACTCCCATCACATCGATCAAGGCGCTGTGGGGGGCCTCGTCAACCAGCGAAATAATCTGTCCGGGAATCGCCAGGCACATCTCAGTCTCCTTTTAAAGCGTGCCGCGGGCACTGCTGCCTGTACCCATGGGCCCCGCCGGCAAACCGAAAGTCATGAAAGCGCGTGCCGGCGATGTGGCGCGGGCACTCCTGCCTGCCGCGTCCCCACTCCTGGGGACGCTTGTCGGGCGTGTACTGTGTCGCTGGCGGCGAAGGGTTTTCGAGGCTGCCGCGCCGAGACTCATCTCGGCGCTTCTCGAGCGTGCACAGTGTCTGTGATGGCGGCAAAAAAGCGCCGGCACGAGTTCCGGCGCGGCAGTCACGAGTGTCCGCGTCGCCACAGTCACCAGTCATATCAGCTGTTTTCATTGTCGCGCTTCCGGCGAGCGGCGATGTCGAAGGAGAGCTTCAATTCGTCTTTGAGCTTAAGCGCACCGCCGGCCACTGAAACCAGGCGGATACGATAGTCCGTCTGGCGGATGGCGATTTCGCCGTACGCCCGCAAGCTGTCATCCGCTACCATCACATTCGATGGTATCTCGATATCGCGCGCGATGCCGTGCAAGGTCAACTTTCCGCCGATCTTCATCTGGTACATGCCTTCGGCAATCTGGTTGGCCTGCGAATGAAAACTCTCGAACGTGATTTCGGGATAGCGCGCGGTTTCCAGCACCTCCTCGTTCATGGCGTGCTCCATCTCGCGCCGGTCTTTCTCGTTGACGTCGCCGGTGACCACAAGCGAGGCCGCTTCGATGCGAAATTGAAGTGACGACCGCTCGGGCGATTGTGCCAGGAAGCGTGCCTCGCCGGAAAAGCGGCGAATCGCGATCGTGGGATTGTGACCGAATCCCGCGAGCATGCCGCCGGCATAGGCACGCACCAGAAAGCGGCTTCTCGCGGGGTCCAGGATGTAAGACGCCGCGAGACCTTCCGCCAGGTTCAGGGAGGATGCCATATCGGGGGTGTCCTACATGGAGCGGAGTTTCATGTAGCGCTCCAGATCCGGTATGGCGCCCTGCACCAGGCTGCCCACGTTGGCAGACC
>DATJWB010000238.1:0-3262 GCA_035501495.1 Bryobacteraceae bacterium
AGATCTTCACATTTCTGAAGTCTCAACATTAATCGATCAGCAAAATGTCGAGACGGGCCCACCGTCGGATGAGCTTGCGCGAGGCGCGATCGGCAATGGAGGCGTACATCTCGTCGAACAGGTCCTGGGCTTTGATGAACAGGCCGCGATAGCCGTTCTGCAGGGCCTTGAGCAAGAGTCCGGAGGCGAGTCCTGTCTTCCCGACTCCCGTTGGACCAATGAACACCACGTTGATGGCCTTGGGGATAAACTCCAGCTCGGCGAGTTCGCGGATCTGGCGGCGCGAAACACCCGGTTGCTGCTTGAAAGGGAACGATTCCAAGGTCCAATGCTCGGGGAGGTGGGCGTGTTTGATGCGCGATTGGAGTCGCCTTTCCTGTTGATCCAGCCACTCCGCACGGAGGAGTCGCGCCAGCAGATCGGTGTAAGAAGGTGAGGTCTTGCGGGCGGCGGCGAGTTCGTCCTCCACGATCTCGGCCATCTTGCGCAGGCGGAGGTTCTGCAAGAGCTGTTGAATCTCCTCCGTCATCGTCCTCTCCGTCGGGCCCGCGGGGAGTGATCTGGAAGTATTCACGGGCGAGCTTGCGCAGGATCATGGTCTCGACCCGCTCGAGGTCAAACAGGCCGTATTGAGCGGCGGCCTGAAAGGCTTCCAGCAAGGGGGCGCGAGGATAGTCATTCACCAGCCGGAGCAAGCGCCGCAGCGGCAGAGTGGCGCGCCCGGGATAGCGTTTTTTGAGAGCCTGGAGGTACGCGGCAATTTCGGGCAATCTCTCCAGCAGGAGTTTTTCTTCGGGGGCGGCATCGGAGCGCGGGGGCCCCTGCCCGCGCGGGCGGTGATGTTCCGGCAAGAGGAATCGGCGGCCGGTGGGCTCGATCACCCGTGCATGGGCAGCGATTAGCCGCGGCCCTCGGTAGATTTCGATCTGATCTTTGGTCTGGCGCACCTCGACCTGGCGTCCGATGAGGTCTTCGGGTACGGAATAGCGATTGTTATCCACCGAGACGTACCCTCCCACATCCACCAGGCGCTGGTGGAGAAGATAGACCGGCGGCACCCAGACGGGCAGGGGCTTCAAGTGAGGCTGCTCGACGGCGAACAGCTCGCGCGGGCTGGCCTTGAGATCGTCGCGGAACCGGGCATTGACCTTGTCGCACCACTCCCGCGCCTGCCGGTTGGCCTCGGCCCAGTCGGGGAAGGAGCGGCCGGCCAGGAAGTTGGTCTCGATGTAGCGGAAGGCTCGCTCCACGCGCGCCGAGCGGTTGGCGTCGCCTTTCTCATGCGCCTGGAAGCGGAAGCCGTAGCGTTCGGCGAAAGCCGCCATCTCCGGCACCGGCACCATGTCGCGGCCCGTGCCCTTCAACACCACCACGTGAGTGTTGTCAGTCAGGCAAGTGGCGCAGGCTCCGTGGAGGTACTGCAAGGCATCGGTGAGAAAGACCTTGCAATCGAAACGGGTGAAGGTAGGGAAAAACTGAAAGAAGAGCATTCGGGAATAACAGCAGACCAGCGAGGCGGTCTGGACGGGGCGCAGTCGGCCGCCGATCTCGGCGCGGTGCGGGCTGGTATCGTGCTGCATCTCCTGGCCGGCTTGGAACGTGTATTCCCCAACGGGTCGCGCAGGCTCGTAACCGATCCCTTGCCGTCGACAGAAGGCGGTCAATGCCGGATAAGAGAGCTGGGCTCCGGAGGCGACCAGCTCTTCGTGGACGCGAACCAAGTTGCCTTTGCAGCGCGGGTACAGTTCCAGGATCTGATCGCGGTAGGGCGTCGCCTTTTCCTCGCGCCTAAGGGTGGGCACGATCTCCGTGGCGGAGCGCAGGACCTCCCGCACCGCGCCCCGCGACACCTTCAAGGCCCGCGCAATGCCCCGGACGCTATGCCCCTGCTCCCGCAGCTTCAGAATCGCGGCGCGGGTGCTCTGATCCAGCATCGCTCCTCTCCTTGGCAAAATATTCGGCCATTCGCTCGATCTCGCGTCGGGACTGGTCGAGCAGGCGGGCCAACTCCTGGCGCTCTTCTTCCGGCAGATGGCGCCAGACCCCGGCGCGCAGCCGTCGGCCGGCGCGGCGCGCTGTGGCGCTGAGAACCTCCAGGTCCGTCAGCAGGCTCTCCCCCGGTGTCGGCACGGGATCTGGCTCGAAGGGCGGCTCGGCTTGCGCTTGCTGATAGCTCTTGAGGTAAACCAGGGGCGCCTCCAGCAGGCGCTGGCGCGTCACCCAGTTGCCGTTACGATAAGCCGTGTAGAGGATACCCAGATCGCGACTCGAGAGCCGGGTCGAACCCAGGGCCTCTACCAGGTCCAGACAGGCCTGCCGGTTGGCGCGCGCCAAAGGCACCAGATACTTGGCCGCCCCGTGCGCCCCAATCTCACCTCGGCGGACTCGCTCCTGAATGGCCTCCGGGAGTTCGTGGACCAATGCCAGCCGCCGGCTCACCCAACTCACCGAGTGTCCGAAACGGCGGGCGAGATCCTCCAAGGAGAGACTAAAGCGCTCATGCAGTTCGGCCAGCAACCAACTTTGTTCCAGTGCCATCTCGGGTTCGGCGGTTTGCATCAGGCGGGTGGCGATCAAGGCTTCGGCCTCTTCTCCCGGCCAGCTATTGGCCCCCACCGTGTCTCGGCCCAACCGGCGCAGGGCGCGAACCCTCTTGTAGCCATCGATCACTACGAACTGGTCGTCGGCTGCCTGCTTCACCACCACGATGGGAACCTGTTGGCCGACTTCGGCCAGCGAAGCCAGGAGCCGCCGCTCTTGTTCTGGTCGCACTACCTTCAGCCGCTCATAGCGGAGTTCGAGTTGATGAAATTCCAGCTCCACGCTTTCACCCTCGATTGAAGAAGAAGAGAGAACAAAGCACCGAACCATGCTGCCGGGCCTTGCTCCCCCTTCCTCTCCTTGTGCGCACGCTGAAATTAGCGAAGCGGCGTTAGCGAAAGCAATATGTGGGGACGATATCGGCAGACCTTCAGGGCCGAAGGGGCCACGCCTTCCTCCTCCGGGCTCCCCGCCACTGCGGGCCACGACGCCGTTGGCGCCAGCGCCTCTCCCGCTCCCGAACCCGCTCCAGGGCGTGGCGGCAGGCAGGCGAGCAAAATCGCTGCAGGGGCGAACGCCGGGTGCGATCGAACTCCACGTAGCAACCCGGTCGATCACAGGAGTACGAAAAAAAATTTTGTAGGGATGACCCTCGCGGTGGTGGCGGCAGCAGGTTCTCGCGCCGGACGTTTCTTCCGCCGCTCGCGATAGCGGCGGCCTT
>DATJWB010000239.1:0-3060 GCA_035501495.1 Bryobacteraceae bacterium
GGCGAATTCATGTTCACAAACGTCATCGGCACGGCGGCTGCGTCCGCAAGGCTGGGATTATCGCTGCGAAAGGCCAGCGCGGTCTCGTAACGATGGTGGCCGTCGGCGATCAACAGTTTCTTGTCCGCCATCGATTCTTGAATAGCGCGAATGGCGGCTGGATCTGAGATCCGCCAGAATCGATGGACCGCTTCATATTCATCGGTGATCTCGACAGCCGATGCGCCGGACCCCGATGCGTCCAGCAGTTTGTCGATGGTCAGCGCCGGATCGCTGTACAGCAAGAAGAGCAGCTCAAATTGCGCACGGGTTTGTCGCAACAGCTCCATACGGTCCTTCTTCGGACCGGATAAGGTCTGTTCGTGCCTGAAAACCACGCCCGCGGAATATTCTTCGAGACCTCCGAGTCCGATGAAGCCCTTGCGCTCGAGAGTCCGGCCGGTGTCGGGAACCTTGAAGCGCTGATAGTAGGCGTACAGGCTGGGCGCGCTTTCGCGCTCCAGGATGCCGTCCGAGATCCACGCGTTCAGCTTCTCCGCGGCGCGCGTGTAGACGTTGTCTTTATCGGAGTCCGTTGGAAATCGCTCACCCAGCGTGATGCGAACGAGGTTGTAGGGGCTGAGCGCGAGGTAGCGCGTCTGCATGGCGGGAGAAATCTTGTCGTAAGGCTGGGTGACGAGATTCTCGATGCGTCCGGCCCTGGCGCTGTAACGGTAGGGTTGGAAGGGATAGATGCGTGCCAACCGATCAGGATAACAGGAGGCAGGTGACACAAGAGGCAGGCGGCAGGCGGCGGGGTCATGCGATTTGTTCGCGGGCCTGGACGCGGCGGCGGTATGCGGAGGCGAAGTGGGGAGGGATGTCGAAGGCGGCGCTGGAGTAGATTCTGGCATTGTTGAGGCGAATCTCGCGAGCGGCGAATTGCTCGACTTGCGAACGTGAAAAAACGAAGCCATCATCGGCCGGATCCCATGGAATTTGTTGACGATCGTGCTGGATGAGGAGCTCGGCGGCTTTACGCAGTTCGCGGCGTTCACGCTGGCGACGGTCGTCTTGCAGTTCGTGAAGCTGCTTGACGGTATTTAAGAATTGCCGTGAGAGGCGGGAGGAGTAGAGGCCGAGTCTCGAGATTTGCTCGATCGCGTCTTGGGGCGCGAGGGCGGTGTCGCCGAGGATGGCGTCTTCGAGCTGCGGGATTCGATTGAGGCGCCAGGAGGTATCGGCGAGGAGCTGGACCAGCGTGGCTTCAGTGGCGGTGGCGGGCTTGTATTCTTCGAAGAATTTCTGGCAGAGCTGCTGGTAGGCGGCTTCTTCTTCCGGGGCGAGCACGACGGACTGGGCGGTGAGGCCGTGAGTGGTGGCATTGCGGGAGGAGCGGTGTTTGCCGGCCGCGGTGCGGGGACCGGTGGAATGTTGAGGTGCGCCGGGATAAACCGGCATGAGGTAGGGAATGAAAGAGTCCTGCAGGAAAGGAGAAAGCGAATCCATCCTGACCGCGAGTTTTGCGCGGGTCGTCGCAAGGCGGCACGTGAAGCGTAAACAGCGGAATCGGTGGGCCGGGTATTGAGCTTCGAAAATCCCGATCGGGTACGCCGACTCCATCTCAACGGAGGAAGGCAACATCGGCGGCGGCGCTAACGCGAGTCGCAGCCGGGACCCGCGTAGTCGTAGACCCCGCGCACGCTGAGAAACTTCATGCACGAGAACCGGGAGACCTCCGTTGCGCCAGCCGCAGTAGCTGGCCGGTCCGGAAAGGCCTATGGCCGAACGCCGGGCATGCACGCAGCGGAGGAGTCGGACTCCGGTGTAGTACCGATGAACCAGTTGAACAAGGGCGCCGAACCGCTGGCGGAAGCTGGGGAGGGAAGACCGGGGATCAAGGAGAACATCGCGCAACCTAACACGCGACCGACACAGAGCGGAGCAAGCGTGTCCCAGGGGTTGAGCGGTGTGCGTCAAAGAGCACGGGAGCGGAGGCAGGAAAAGTTCACGGCTCTGCTGCACCATCTGACTGTTGATCTGCTCCGGGAGAGCTATTTCGCGTTGCGGCGGAAGGCAGCACCGGGCGTTGACGGTGAGACGTGGCAGCAGTACGGTGCGGGGTTGGAGGGTCGGCTCGCCGATCTGCACAGCCGCGTACAGCGTGGTGCATACCGGGCCAAGCCCTCGCGGCGAGTCTATATTCCGAAGGCCGACGGACGGCAGCGTCCGTTGGGGATTGCGGCGCTGGAGGACAAGGTTGTTCAACAGGCTGTGGTGACCATCCTCAATCAGATTTACGAGGTGGACTTCAAAGGCTTTTCGTATGGGTTCCGACCCGGAAAGAGCCCGCATCAAGCGCTGGATGCGCTGTATGTGGGACTGGTGCGCAGCAAAGTGAACTGGGTGTTGGACGCCGACATTCGCAGCTTCTTCGATACGGCTTCATACTGCCCCCGGGTTGCTGAAAAGACTCGGCTGCTGGTCTACGATTCTGATCCGCAAACCTTTACGTCGTCCTTGTCGAACTAACACGGCTTCGAGCTCGCCGCGCTTTACACGCCGCAACACCGTCTGCCGCGAAACGCCGAGTTTCATCGTCGCTTCGAGCATCGGCAGATACTCCGGCGGCGACTGCTCGACGATACGGGCGCGCAGTTCGTCGGTGATTCGAATCTGCCAAGGCGCGCCCGGAGTTACTTGCTCGCCGGCAATGAAGCCGTCAGCCAGCCAGCGATGAATCGACGACGTGTTCATTCCGAGAATCTGAGCTGCCTTGCGAATCGTCACCAGTTCTCCGTTTGGTGGCGTTGCCTGCGGCTGGAACCGCGGGATACTCCGGTAACGTCGTAGACTGCCGACCTGGTTCACCGTGAAGCGCTCTCCGGTTGCTGTCTTGCGTCCTTGACGATTGAAGATTCCGGCGACGACTTCGTCCGGGTAGAGAGTCGCCAGCCGGCGCAACAATGAGATCGTATCTTCGGCGGTTCTCGGGCCCATGGGTTTGAATCGCGGCACCGGCACATCCAATGTAGTGATCGCGCCGCCACGCCATCGCAGAGTCAGATGGGCGCGGCCCTC
>DATJWB010000240.1:0-17361 GCA_035501495.1 Bryobacteraceae bacterium
CTGACCGATTCGGTCAATTCCATGGCGTCCAACCTGACCAACCAGGTCCGCAATATCGCCGAGGTCACGACCGCCGTGGCGCGCGGCGACCTGTCACGCACCATCACTGTGGAAGTCCGCGGCGAGATTCTGGAGCTGAAGAACACCATCAATACGATGGTGGATCAGCTCAACGCCTTCGCGGGAGAAGTGACGCGCGTGGCGCGCGAGGTCGGCACCGAAGGCAAGCTCGGCGGCCAGGCGGAGGTCCGGGGCGTCGGAGGCACGTGGAAGGACCTGACGGACTCGGTGAACTCGATGGCGCGGAACCTGACGGCCCAGGTGCGCAACATCGCCGAGGTGACCACGGCTGTGGCCAACGGCGACCTGTCCCGCAAAATCACGGTCGGCGTGCAGGGCGAGATTCTCGAACTCAAGAACACGATCAACACGATGGTGGATCAGCTCAACGCGTTCGCCAGCGAAGTGACGCGCGTGGCGCGCGAAGTCGGCACCGAGGGCGAGTTGGGCGGGCAGGCGGAGGTGAAGGGCGTCGGCGGCGTGTGGAAAGACCTGACCGACTCCGTCAACTCGATGGCGGGGAACCTTACGGCGCAGGTGCGCAATATCGCCGAGGTGACCACTGCTGTGGCCAACGGCGATCTCTCGCGCAAGATTACGGTGGACGTGCGCGGGGAAATTCTGGAGCTGAAGAACACGATCAACACCATGGTGGATCAGCTCAACGCGTTCGCCAGCGAAGTGACACGCGTGGCGCGCGAAGTGGGAACGGAGGGCAAGCTCGGGGGCCAGGCGGAAGTGAAGGGCGTAGCGGGGACCTGGAAGGACCTCACCGACTCCGTCAACTCAATGGCGAGCAACCTGACCAACCAGGTGCGCAACATAGCGGAGGTCACTACGGCTGTCGCCCGCGGCGATCTGTCGCGCAAGATCACGGTGGATGTCCGCGGGGAGATTCTGGAGCTGAAAAACACGATCAACACGATGGTGGACCAGCTCAGCTCATTTGCCTCGGAAGTAACGCGTGTCGCGCGCGAGGTCGGCACCGAGGGCAAGCTCGGCGGGCAGGCCGACGTGCGCGACGTTGCCGGGACATGGAAAGACCTGACGGATTCGGTCAACTCGATGGCCGGCAACCTGACGGCCCAGGTGCGCAACATCGCCGAGGTGACCACCGCGGTCGCCAAGGGCGACCTCTCGCGCAAGATTACGGTGGACGTCCGCGGAGAAATCCTCGAGCTGAAGAACACGATCAACACCATGGTGGACCAGCTGAACGCGTTCGCCGGAGAAGTGACGCGCGTGGCGCGCGAAGTCGGCACCGAAGGCAAGCTTGGCGGCCAGGCGGAGGTCCGGGGTGTCGGAGGCACGTGGAAGGACCTGACGGACTCGGTGAACTCGATGGCGCGCAACCTGACGGCCCAGGTGCGCAACATCGCCGAGGTGACCACGGCGGTCGCCAAGGGCGACCTCTCGCGCAAGATTACAGTGGACGTCCGCGGGGAGATTCTGGAGCTGAAGAACACGATCAACACCATGGTGGACCAGCTCAACGCGTTCGCGGGCGAGGTGACGCGCGTGGCGCGCGAAGTCGGCACCGAAGGCAAGCTCGGAGGACAGGCCGACGTGCGTGGCGTGGCTGGAACCTGGAAGGACCTGACCGACTCGGTGAACTCCATGGCCAGCAACCTGACGAACCAGGTGCGAAATATCGCCGGCGTAACGACTGCCGTGGCCAAAGGCGACCTGACCACGAAGATCACCGTGGATGCGCGCGGAGAAATCCTGGAGCTGAAGAATACGATCAACACCATGGTGGACCAGCTCAGCTCGTTCGCCAGCGAAGTGACGCGCGTGGCTCGTGAAGTGGGCACCGAGGGCAAGCTGGGAGGCCAGGCGGATGTGCGCGGCGTGGCCGGAACGTGGAAGGACCTGACCGACTCGGTCAATTCGATGGCGGCGAACCTCACCATGCAGGTGCGCAACATCGCGGAAGTCACCACGGCCGTCGCGAAGGGCGACCTCTCACGCAAGATCACGGTGGACGTGCGCGGGGAAATTCTGGAGCTGAAAAACACGATCAACACGATGGTGGACCAGCTCAGCTCGTTCGCGGCCGAAGTGACGCGCGTGGCGCGCGAGGTCGGCACCGAGGGCAAGCTAGGCGGACAGGCCGAGGTCCGGGGAGTGGCGGGAACCTGGAAGGACCTCACCGATAGTGTGAACTGGATGGCCGGGAACCTGACGGCCCAGGTCCGGAACATTGCCCAGGTGACCACGGCCGTGGCCAAGGGCGATCTCTCCACGAAAATCACGGTAGATGCCCGCGGGGAGATTCTGGAGCTGAAAAACACGATCAACACCATGGTGGACCAGCTCAACAGCTTCGCCAGCGAAGTGACGCGCGTGGCGCGCGAAGTGGGCACCGAGGGCAAACTCGGGGGACAGGCCGAAGTGCGCGGCGTCGGCGGCACCTGGAAGGACCTCACCGACAACGTGAACTCGATGGCCGCCAACCTGACGACGCAGGTTCGCGGCATCGCCAAGGTTGTGACTGACGTCGCCAACGGCAACCTCAAGCGGAAACTGGTGCTGGAGACAAAGGGCGAAATCGCCGAACTCGCTGACACTATCAACGGGATGATCGATACCCTCGCGGTGTTTGCCGACCAGGTGAGCAACGTGGCGCGCGAGGTCGGCATCGAAGGAAAACTCGGTGGCCAGGCGCGTGTGCCCGGCGCCGCCGGCATCTGGCGCGACCTGACCGACAACGTGAATCAACTTGCAGCCAACCTGACGACGCAGGTGCGCGCCATCGCCGATGTAGCCACCGCGGTAACCAAGGGCGATCTGACGCGGTCGATCGCGGTAGAAGCACAGGGCGAGGTCGCGGCGCTCAAGGACAACATAAACGAGATGATTGTCAATCTCGCCGAGACCACGCGCAAGAACACGGACCAGGACTGGCTCAAGACGAACATCGCGAAGTTCACGGGGATGATGCAGGGGCAGCGCGACTTGTTGACCGTCAGCAAGCTCCTCCTGGGCGAGCTGACGCCGCTGGTGGGTGCGCAGCATGGCACGTTCTACATCGCCGATTCCACCGGCGACCAGCAGACGCTGAAGCTGCTGGCCAGTTATGCGGCGGACTTCGGCGGCGGCGTTCGCACCGAATTCCGGATGGGGCAGGGCCTGGTCGGTCAGTGCGGGCAGGAGAAGCGCCGCATCCTGGTCACCGAAGTCCCGCCGGATTACATCAGGATCACGTCTAGCCTCGGCGAGGCCACCCCGTTGAGCATCGTGGTGCTCCCGGTGCTGTTCGAAGGCGAGGCGCGCGCGGTGTTGGAACTGGCGTCTTTCCGTCACTTCACCGACGTCAACCTGGCATTCCTGGACCAGCTCACGCAAGGCATCGGCATCGTGTTGAACACCATCGCGGCCACCATGCGGACCGAGCAACTGCTGAAGCAAAGCCAGGCTCTTGCCGAGCAGTTGCAGAAGACGAACGCCGAACTCGAGGAAAAGGCCCACCTGCTGGCCGAACAGAAGAACGAGGTCGAAACCAAGAACCGCGAAGTGGAGCAGGCCAAGGCGGCCCTCGAAGAAAAAGCCGAGCAACTCTCGCTCACCTCGAAGTACAAGAGCGAGTTTCTGGCCAACATGAGCCACGAGTTGCGCACGCCGCTCAACAACCTGCTGATCCTGGCCCAGATGCTGGCGGAAAACACGGAGAGCACGCTTACCGCAAAGCAGGTCAAATACGCGGAGACGATCCACTCCTCGGGTACTGACCTGCTCGCATTGATCAACGACATTCTGGACCTGAGCAAGATCGAATCGGGCAAGATGGACGTGGAAGTGGGCAGCGTCCGCTTCAACGAAGTGCGCGATTTCTGCTCGCGAACCTTCCGTCACGTGGCCGACGGCAAGGGGCTCGATTTCTCGATCGAACTCGCCGAAAGCATGCACGCCGAAAGCATCATTACCGATGCCAAGCGGCTGCAACAGGTGCTCAAAAACCTGCTTTCCAACGCGCTGAAGTTCACCGAGCATGGGTCGGTGAAGCTGCGCATCGAGCGCGCCGCCTCCGGGTGGAGCGCCACACACTCGGTCCTGAATCGCGTGAAAAGCGTGATCGCCTTCTCGGTCTCCGATACCGGAATCGGAATTCCGCACGATAAGCAGCACATTATCTTCGAAGCCTTCCAGCAGGCCGACGGCACCACTAGCCGCAAGTACGGCGGCACCGGACTCGGGCTATCGATCAGCCGCGAGCTCACGCGGCTCCTGGGCGGCGAGATCCGCCTGCAAAGCGCTCCGGGCCTGGGAAGCACGTTCACGCTGTACCTGCCGCAGTCCTACGTGGCGCCGGTCGCGGTCCTCAAGCCGGATGTTCAACCGCGGCCGGCGGAGATCTGGGCGGGCGACGGCGCCATGGCGTCCCCGCTCGACGAGGCCCTGGACATCATCCTGCCCGCGCCTCCCTCGACGCCGGCCGCGGTGGTCCACGATATCGATCTCGAGGACGACCGGCACGTCATTCAGCCCGGCGATCCGGTGCTGCTGATCGTGGAAGACGACGTCACCTTCGCGCGCATCCTGATGGACATGGCGCACGACCGCGGCATCAGGGCCCTGGTCGCACTGCGAGGCGCGACCGCGCTCTCCCTGGCCCGGGAGTTCTCTCCCGGCGCCATTACCCTGGACATCACGCTTCCGGACATGGCGGGCTGGACGATACTCGACCGGCTGAAGCACGATCCGGAGGTGCGGCACATCCCGGTTCACATTATCACCGGCGACGAGAACCGCCGCCGAGGGCTCGCGCTCGGAGCCATGACGTACCTGGAAAAATCGGTCACGAAGGACAATCTCAATGCGGCATTCGATACCATCCACTATTCGATCCGCGAGCGCAGCAAGAAGCTGCTCCTGGTGGCCGAGGACGAGGCGCGCCGGGTCAGTCTCGAAGAGTTGCTGGGCGGGAAGGGAGTTGAAATCACTTCAGCGGCGAGCGGCGGGGAGGCGCTGGCCATCGCCAGACAGACGTATCTGGATGGAATCGCCCTGGGTCT
This sequence comes from Bryobacteraceae bacterium, assembly GCA_035501495.1. Lineage (GTDB taxonomy): Bacteria > Acidobacteriota > Terriglobia > Bryobacterales > Bryobacteraceae > JAIQFL01. The sequence continues at coordinate 5,076 of DATJWB010000240.1, forward strand.
GCATATCAGCGATATTCCCGCTCTTCAGCTCGTGGAGGAGATCCAGGCCGACGGCGGCGCCCAGACCCCTCCGATCGTGATCTTCGGAGGCGAGAAGCTGGATGCCCAGGTGGAGAACGAGATCCGGCGCCTGTCGCGGCAGAGCGTGGTCCGGTACGCCGACGCCCCCGACCGTCTTCTGGAGGAGGCCGTTCTCTTCCTGCACCGCGCACAGAAGGAGCTGTCGCAGACGCAACTCGAGATCCTCACTGCCACCCGCCGCAGCGACTCGACACTCACGGGCAAGAAGGTGTTGGTGGTAGACGATGACGTAAGAAACATCTTCGCGCTGACCACCGTGCTCGAACAGCACAACTTGCAGGTGGTCCACGCGGAAAACGGGCGCGCCGGAATCGACGTACTGTTGAACACGCCCGACGTGGACGGAGTTTTAATGGATATCATGATGCCGGAGATGGACGGCTATGAGACGATGCGTGCGATCCGGCAGATCCCGGAGTTCCGGACGCTGCCCATTGTCGCCGTCACCGCCAAGGCGATGAAGGGCGATCGCGCGAAGTGCATCGAGGCCGGTGCATCCGACTACATCACCAAGCCGGTCGATCTCGACCAGCTCTTCTCGGTGCTTCGCGTCTGGCTGGTTCGCAGCCACGAGCCGGTCTCCGGCAGTTTGACCGTAACGGGGTAAGATGCTTTGACACCGGCTGCCGGCACCGCCGTGAAAGCGCAGGAATCTGCTTCTGAACGACGCATGAAGATCCTGCTGGTGGATGACACGCCCGAAAACCTCGTGTCGCTGGAAGCCGCTCTCAGCGGGCTCCAGGAAGAACTCGTGCTGGCCGGCTCCGGCAAAGAGGCGCTCCGCCATCTTCTGAACGACGACTTCGCGGCGATCCTCCTGGACGTCCGCATGCCGGAGATGGATGGCTTCGAAACGGCGGAGCTGATCCGCAGCCGGCCCCGCTCGCGGCAGATTCCGATCCTGTTTCTCACCGGCTACCGTAACGAAGAGCACCTGTTCCGCGGCTATGACCTGGGAGCGGTCGATTTTCTCTTCAAGCCGATCGTGCCGGAGGTCCTGCGGTCGAAGGTGGCGGTATTCGTGGAGTTGAGCCGCACCAACGCCCGGCTGAAGGAGCAGACGGACGCCCTGCGGAAACAAGCGGAGGTGCTCCAAAAAGCCGAGCGCAATTTCCGCGCTCTGCTGGAGGCTGCGCCCGATGCCATGGTGATGTGCCGCGAGGACGGCGAGATCCTCATGGTGAACTCGCAGACGGAACTCCTCTTCGGCACTGACCGTGAGCGGCTCATCGCGCGGAACATCCGCTCGCTCGTGCCGCAATGGTCCTTCACGCCGCTGCCCGGCGGCGGAATCGGTCCGGGACCGCTAGTCGACCGAGCTTGCGAGCTGACCGGCATCCGGGGGGATGGCAACCGGTTTCCGGTCGAGATCCGGCTCAGTCCGCTGGACACCGAAGACGGGATCGTCATCACCAGCGCCATTCGCGACGTCAGCGAACGGAAAAAATCGGAGGAGCAGATCCGCCTGTTGAACAGCAGCCTGGAGGAACGTGTGCTGGAGCGGACCGAAGAGCTGCTACGTTCCAACGAGGAGCTTCAGCAATTCGCGTACGTGGCCAGCCACGACCTCCAGGAGCCTCTGCGCACCATGTCGATCTACGCGCAGCTTCTGGCGCGGCGCTACAAGGGGCAGCTAAAGGGCGATGCCGATCAGTTCATCGATTCGATTGTGGACAGTGCCGGTCGCATGGGAACGCTGATCCACGACCTGCTCGATTTCTCGCGCGTGGAATCCCGCGGAACAGAGATGTTCTCCCCGGCGAACTGCGAGGATGCGCTGAACGATGCCCTCCGCAGCCTCGAGCCGCTGGTCGCCGAGAGCGGAGCCGAGATCACCCGCGATCCCTTGCCGGTCGTGCTGGGCGATGCCGTGCAGCTCTCGCGCCTCTTCCAGAATCTGCTTGTGAATTCGATTCGCTACCGGAGCCTGGAACCGCCGCGTATCCGCGTTTCCGTCCAGCCCAAAGACGCGGAATGGGTGTTTTCGGTGAGAGACAACGGAATCGGTATCGAGCCGCAGTACGCCGAAAAGGTATTCGGCATCTTCAAGTGCCTGCATCCTCGGGACAGGACATCGGGAAGTGGAATGGGCCTGGCCATCTGCCGCAAGATCGTGACCCGTCACGACGGGCGGATCTGGGTCGAGTCCGAACTGGGGAAGGGAGCCAATTTCCTCTTCACTTTGCCGAGGAGGCTGTGACGGGTGGCTTCGGCGGCGCCGCCGGAGACGCGGCAAGTTGTAGCAGCGCGTCCGACAGGTGATTGACCGTGTACTCTTCCTCGCGGCGATTGGCTTCGCTCCGCTGGAGATCGGAAAGCAGAGGCGCAAGCTCCAGGTGAATGAGTTCGTGAACCACCGTGAATTCGATGTCCCGTAGCATGGGCTGCCAGGCCATGTGGTAATCCGCCGGGTCGAGAACGCGGATCAGGGCGGTCTTCGCGCTCCGGTCCCAATGGATGTTTCCGACTGTCTGCGGCCTCAATTCGGCCGCTTTTGCGCACATAACCGAGATGTTCCAGTCCTGAAGCCCGAGGCGCCTCTGCCAGGAGGCGAGTTTTTCAGACGCGAACTTCTGGGCGATTGCGCTTTGCTCCTTCACCGGAGGTTCGGTAGGAACGTCTTGAGCGGGACCAACAACCGCGCTACCGAAAATCAGTGCCGGAAGAATTAGAAAAACAGGAGTACCTGAGGGGACCCGCAACATCAGCTACAGCATATCACCTCGAAGGCCGGGATGTACGGTCCATTACACGCTGCCCCGGGCGGGGCCGGCCCCTCAGGCGACGGTACCTCAGCGTACGTCGATGGATTCTACTTTGATGGTATTATCCCGTTCCTTTGCGCCAGTGACCTTCGCCGTGACTGCGTTGCTGCTGGTCCGAGTCGAACTCTTGAACGGGCGCATCTTGCTGCGTTTGCACCCCTCATTCCAATGCCGCGCGGCAGGTAAGAACTACAGAGTTCCGCAGACAAAAAAACGTCCAGGTTCCGTATTTTACTTGGCCGCAACACGCGATCGCCCGCGTGCCGGTAATGGCCGCTCCGGCCTCCTCAAGGCGAGCATTTTCAGAAACACGGCGAACAGGCCCAGCATCAGCAGCACTGTAGTTGCGGCGAGCGCGAATCGCAGGCGGCCGGTGCGGGACGGCGCCAGGCTGCCCTCGGGCGGCGTGGGTGCCTCGCCGGTTTCTGTCGCCAGGTCGCGGATTCCACCTTCCGTCCCGGCTCTCTCCAGCATCCTGGCCCGCAAATCCTCCTCGAGATCTGAGGCGGCGGGTTCGCCGCCGAGGAGCGGCGCGAGAACGAAGCCGGCGAACGCGGGCGGGATATCGCTTTGAAAGACAGACGCCTCCTCAGCCAGCATCGGGCCGGCGTGGAGAGTCGCGATAGTGCATCCGGCAACAACACAACCGGCCAGCGCACGAGCGAGATTCATCTTGTGGCGCGTGCTTTCAGCGGGACCTCAGCCGCGGGCCTTCAGAGTGGGTGCGCCTTGCCTTTCCATGCACTCCGCGTGTCCGCAGTTGCAGGCGATCTCGGTGACGTCGCCGGCGTCCTTGCAGTAGGTGCTGCAGTACTTGTTATTCTCATCCACTTCGCAGTCGCAGGCCGGGTGCGCGCACTTTCTGTCTTTTTCTTCCATGGGAATCGACGCTGCATCCGGGTTGCCAGCGTGTGCCCGCTCTATTTGCGCAGACCGTCCAGCAGTGCGGTATAGACCGCATTCGTCCAACCGAATCCGGCCTCGTTGGTGCTGTACCCGAATCGCAGTTCGCCGTCCACGTCTGCGTTCCGGGTCAGCACGTCGTATTTCTCGACGATCGTACCGCGCCGCCGGAACACGTCCTGCACGAGCCCGATGAAGCGCTGCGAGATTCGGTCCGCCTCGGTCTTATATCCGTAGCGGCGCATACCCTGCACCGCGATCCACTCCAGGGGCGCCCACCCGAACGGTGCGTCCCACTGATCGCCGCTGCGGTGCGTGCTGGCCTGCAATCCTCCGGGGCGCTCGAAAAGCTCGATGCGGCTCATCACCCGTGCGGCCTGTTCTTGGCTGGCGATGCCCACCCATAACGGATAGAAGGTCGTCAGAAACGGATAGCGTCGCACACTTCCGCGGACCCAATCGTAGTCGAAATACATTCCGTCCTCGGAGTCCCACATCAGGCCGTTGATGCGACGGGCCCTTGCCGCCGCGTGCTCGCGCCATTGGCTGGCGCGCCCTCCGTCCGCCAATGCATCCAGCATCTCAGCCGCCTGCGACTCCATAAGATAAAGCAGACAATTGAGGCACACCGGATTGCAATCGATGGTTTCGGCTCCGAACAAGCCAAACCGGCTTGTAGGATCGAATCCGGATTCCCGCATCGAGCGATCGTTCTGATAGAAGAGGAGGGTCAGCTGGTCCTTCGATCTGTCGTAATACTTCCGGGTATCGTAACCGGAGGTCCGGCGGCGGCGGTAGTAATTGCGAATCCGATCGTAGTCGGGCCGTCCGCGGCGATCGAATTCCGAAGCCACGGCCTCGGGCGCGGGACCACTGCCCGTATCGAAGTAGCGGGAGAGCCCTGTTTCTGGAATCAAGTGGGGACCCTCCGTCCAGAACCGGTAGTAGTTCTCCACCGCGTCCATCGAATTGCTGAGATATTTCCGGTCACCCGTCTGGCGGAAAATGGCGAGAATCATTTCCGTCAGAATCGGCGGGTGCGACCGGGTCAAATAGTAGGTTCGGTTTGCGTTCAGGACCTTTCCGTACTTACGGACCTGATACAAGGCGTTGTCCGCGAGGTTCCTGGCCAGCGACACCTCTCCGTCGCGAAGAAGACCCATCTGAATAAAAAAGCTGTCCCAGGCGTACATCTCGTTAAAACGCCCGCCAGGAACCAAGTAAGGGAAGGGCAGGTAGAGCAGTCCGTGGTGGTGGATCTCGGCGGGGTCGGGCGGCAGGGGCAGGAGAGCGATTCTGCGAAAATCGGCGGGCTTCATCTCGCCGCGAAGCTGCGACTCGATTACGTGGATGTCCTCGGTGGCAGGGAGGTAGACGGGCAGCCTCCCGTCGGGCAGTGGCAGGGTCTTCGAATCGGCCGCCGCGGATGAAAGTCCATCGTGGGAGCGCACCAGCTTGAGCCACTCACGTTTAATGTAGTCTTCCAGAGCGACAGCGGAAAGCTCGGGAGAAACGGTGTGCGCCATAAGTCAAATCAAGCGGGCGCCATCCGGGGTGCAATTTTTGACACGCGCACCGCTCCAATTGCAGATCCTTCCCTTGCGGCGTGCAAGTTATGTGCCGCACGCCAGCCGCCGGGGCGAACTCAACCAATAATCCCGTGTTTTCAATGGCAAATTGACGACCATGATACAGAAAAAGTGGCAAGGAACGTGCACCCGCACGCCCCAGGCACGGAGTCGTGACCGGGGGTCGGGCTTCCGGTCACAATCGACACGCGCAAAACAACCTGGCTCCGAGGAGTACGAGATGAACCGCACAATTTCTACCGAACCTCACGTGGATCCCACTGCGTTCCTGCCCCGCAAACCGGTTCAGGAGTTCCCTCGCAAACACACGATCTACGGTCCCGGCGAGGCCTGCGATCACATTTATGCCGTGCGATCCGGCCGCGTCGTTCTTACTAGCGCCTTCGATTCGGCGGCCCCTTCGGTTACGCGAATTGTAGGCCCTAAGGGGATTTTTGGCGAAGCCATGCTAGTCGGCACTTGCGACCCGTCCGAATCCGCTGTCACGCTCGACCGAACCAGCGTGATGTCGTGGTCGCGAGCCGAGATCGAACAGCAGATGATGCGCGACGCGCGTCTCGCGAATGCGCTGCTGGGATACTTTGTGATTCGCTGCGCGGAGCTGGCGGAGAGAGTGGAAGCGCTAGCCTTCTACCGGACGCCGGAGCGCGTCATGCTGGGCCTCCTGCAACTGGCCGAAAACCTGGGAACACCTGCCAGCGGCGCGATGCGACTGGCCCCTCTTACCCATCGAATCATTGCCGAGTACGTCGGAACCTCGCGTGAGCTCGTCACCTTCCACATGTGCGAATTCCGTAGGGCCGGCCTCCTCCAGTACTCGCGCAGCTTCATCGACGCTAACGTCGGCCTCATGCGCAAAACCCTGGAGAATGGCGGCTTCGTCCACAGCGCGACGGAGACCCCAATGGTCCAGTCCGCAGTCTGACCACCCCACAAGTCAGGGCAGCCTCCCGAAGCGCCCCGATGGGCTGTCGTCATACGTGTGTAACTGCCTTGAAAATCACGTATTTCGAGTCGTGATTTCCCCCATGAGTGCGCCCTCTCGCTTTCACTCCGCAGGGTGGTAAGGGATATCACCCGGTCGGAAAACCCTGTTCGGCGCACCACAGACAGCCGGCACGTGGCTCGGTCACAATCGCTCGTATCCGGCTTCGTGAGCTGGGTCGACTGCAATTCAAGTTGTTCCGAAGAGGACTACAAATGAAGCACCGCCTTCTACCACTGGCATTCGTCTCGATCGCATTCCTGTCCACAAGTCTGCAAGCCGCACCGCTCTTGGGTACGTTCAACATCGCCGGCACAATTACGGTTACGACCAGCGCGATTACCTGGATGAGCAACGATCCGCCGTTCATGCTGGATAAGGCCACCATCGGGCCAGGTCCGACGGGCAGTTTCGCCGGACTCGGCGGAACGGTCGCCACGATCGACAATTTGAACTCGGCGACCGAACCGGTGGGCACTCCCTTCGCGGCCACGCCGTTTTTGAGCTTCGATGCGGCCCCCGCTCTTGGCCTTCTGGATATCAACTTTATTTTCGCCGGCATCTACAGCACGGCGCAGTGCACCGCCGCTCCGGCCGTAGGCCAGACCTGCACGCCCAATCCGCCGATTACACCGGTCACCTCGCCCTTCAATTTCGTCAACAATCCTGGCATCATGGGGCCGCAGGCGACCGCGACCTTCGCGTTCGGTGGCATTTCCGCGGACGGTCAATCGCAATGGAGCGCGAACTTCACGTCGCAGTTTGGCGTGCCGTTTCAATCGGTGCTGGCCATGCTGGCAAGCACCGGCTCGGTCAGCAACACCTACTCCGCCACCGTCACGGTGACGCCGGTGCCGGAGCCGGAGATATGGTCGCTCTTCATAGTAGGCGCCGCACTCGTTCTGGTTTCCCGCCTCGGAGTGATCCGGTCGCGTATGGGGCGCGGCTAGGTCCGCAGGGCGCGCCACATCGCGGCTCCCGCGCACGCGGTGCTACCCTGACGGGATGAACCGCAAAGGAAGGATTCGCCACTCCCTCGCCTATTGGTGCCTGAACGCCACCGAGTGGCAGTGGGACATCGAGCGGATCTGTGAGACCGCCGTGCGGCTGGGCTGCGAAAGCGTCGAGCTGGCCCCTCCCGAACTGTGGCCCGTGCTGTCCCGGCACGGCCTGAAGCATGCGCTCTCGCTGAACGGGATGCCAGACCCTGTATTCGCAAAGGGTTTGAACAATCCGCGCCATCACGAGGAGATCTTCGCCAGGACCAAGGCGATGATCGACTGCTGCGCGGATTTCGGCGTCCCGAACGTGATCGCGTTCACGGGATATAAGTGGCTCGATCCCGCCGACCCGCGGAGCGGCGAGATTCGCAGCGACGAGGGAGCTGCAAACACGGTGAAGGGGCTTCGCGAGCTGGCGCGCTATGCAGCGCCGCGCAACGTGACCATCGTTCTGGAACAGCTCAACACCCGCGACGACTCGCACCCCATGAAAGGCCATCCGGGTTACCAGGGCGACGACATCGACTATTGCGCTGCGATTGTGCGAAACGTCGATTCGCCGCACGTGAAGCTGCTGTTCGACGTTTACCACGTCGCAATCATGAACGGCGACGTGATACGGCGGCTTCGGCAGTACGCCGGTTGGATCGGCCACATCCATGTCGCGGGAGTGCCCGGCCGCGGCGAGCTGGATACCGCCCAGGAGATCCATTACCCGGCGGTGATGCGGACCCTGATCGAAACCGGCTACCAGGGCTACGTCGGTCAGGAGTTCATCCCCACGCGCGATCCCGGCGCGGGCCTGGCGGAAGCCGTCGAGCTGTGCGACGTTTGATCCCGCCTATTCGCTCTTGAGCACCAGCACGCCCCAGGGCTTATCCCCGGCCTTGACCTTCTTGAGCACGCTCTGTGTGGCTACGTCGATGATCGACACATCGTTTGAGGGTCCGTTGGCCGTGAAGAGCAGTTTTTCGTCCGGCGAGAGCGCGATGCCCCACGGGCGGTCGCCGGCTTCGAAGGAGGTCTGCACGTTGCCGGTGGCGGTATCCACGATGACTACCTTCTTGCCGCGTCCCGTCGTGACATAGAGGCGTGTGCCGTCGCGCGTCATCGCCATCCCCATCGGTTTGAGCGGAGGACCCAGGTTGATGGTCTGTGTAACCTCGAGCTTGCCGGTGTCGATGACGCTGAGGGTGGCATCGTTCTCGTTAGTGACGAAGGCGCGCGAGCCGCCGGGCAGGAACGCGACTCCGCGCGGGCGCCGCCCGACCTTGATTGTCTTCACCGGCTGCCGCGTCGCGGTATCGACCACGGTCACGGTACCGGCGTCCTCCGACGTGGCGTAGACGTATTTGGCGTCTGGAGTGAGGGTTACGCCTTCCGGCTCCTTGCCGGTGGGAACAGTGGACAGCACGTTGCCCTGCTGGGGGTCTACGAAGCTCAGGCCGGCCGCGTCTTCGTTGGAGACATAAAGCAGGCCGTCGCGGCCCACGGCGAACTGTTCGGGATCGGAGCCGCCGGGCACTTTGCGCAGCATCTTGTTCGCAGCTACATCGAAAACGCCGATTCCATCGGCGCTCTTGTCGGGCGGAGGCAGCGTACTCTCGTCCACGCCGGGAGGCGCAAACGGCGACCCGCTGAGCGCGATATAAATCAGCTTGCCGTCCGGGCTCGCGTGGATGCCTCGCGCGCGCTTGCCGATCGGAATGGTGGCCAGTGCTTCCATGCGCCCCGGATCGATCACGGTCAAATCGCCCGAGCCTTCGTTGCTGATGTAAACGCGGTACGAAGGTCCGCCGGGTGCGCAGGCACTCAACAGAGCGAGACAAAGGGGCGCGCAGAGTTTGGCGGAGGTCGTCATGGGGGGTCTACCGATAGGTGAAGTGTACCGCCGCTGTTCCCGACGAGTCCAGGTGAACCTGCTCTTTCTGCTCGCCGAGCTTCTCGTGCCAGCTGGCGACGGTGTAGTCGCCGGGTGGGACGTTGCGGAACTCAAATTTGCCGTCCGGCCCGGTGACCGCGAAGTAGGGGTGATCGACTACACCGATCCACGCGTGCATCCAGGAATGTACGTTGCACTTCACCGGGATCATCACCTCGGGACGCGCGAAACGGTGCTGGACGTCCGGGGTGCCGGGCGACTGCTGCTCGTTCCACTCGCGGTTGTTCTGAGGCATTGGATGGATGTTATGCGAGACCGGATCGCTGTTTTTGAGATCAAGAGCCTGGCCGGCACGGATTCCCAGCACGCGGGGCTCGAACAGGCAACCGTGCTGATCGATCGTGACCGGATCTCTCGGGGGCTCGAATTTCCTGGCGCCCAGTCCCGACTGTATGTACACGAACGCATTGGCCAGACCGCCGGACTTCCCGGTGACCACCGCCTCATCATAAACCGGTTTGCCGGCGTGCAACTTCTGGCAGCCTTCCTCGGAATCCATCGAGATGACCTGCCACCCCGGACGCGCGCCACGAAAGACCACCGTTCCCGCAAGCGTGCCCGCGGTGGCGGGGTCCGGATGGAAATACTCGACTGGCTTTGAGGCATCGGCGGCGGGCTTCGCCTGCTTTTCCGGAAGCCGGTTCGAGTTTCCGCAGCCCGACGCTAGAAGGGCCGCCGAAACCCAGAACCATCTCATTGAAGGCGGGCGAGGGGCGCCTGCGGATTGCCGGGGCCGAAGTGCTTCAGCATGACCAGGTTCTCGGTCGCGCTCCGATTGGTGATCGCCACACCGTCAATGGCCGGTTCCAAGGTTACGAATAGTTCATCGCTGGTCATCTGCCCATAGCGGATCAGCGACGGCGTCTCCACGTCGTGCTTGCCTATCTTTCCGAAGCCTTGGACCAGGATCAGCCCGTAGGCGGCTGCATCCTTCAGAGTTACCGACCGGCCCGGAAACACTGTAAGTTCTTTCGCGGAGTAGTGTTGTGTGGAGTAAACCACCCATTTCTCGCAATATCCCGCATCGGCCATCGCTTCGACCGGTGCGACCGGCGCCGGGTCGAAGTAACGGTGCTTGGCGAACTCGGGATCCAGGTTGGCGTCCCAGTCGAGCATATCGAGCAGGTAGTCGAGATCCTGGTGGTGTTCGGCGGGAACATCCTTCACGAGCAGATCCCACGGTACCGCACGGCCTTCGACCATCGATTGATACATCGCAAACACGTCGGAGTTCACCTGCGGCTCGTAGGTAACCAATGATCCCGGCGCGTGCAAGATTCCCGGATCCACCTGCCACCCGCTTCCGGGCTTCAACTTGTAGGCACTGGAATGGTACAGGATTCCGTTGTCGCCCTCGTTCCAGCGTTGCAGGCAGCGGCGGACGTCGTCGCGCGTGGTGCCGGGCTCGAGCCCCATAAAAGTGTAGGGGAAGTTGTTCTCCGCGAAGTTATACTGCGGCGGAAAATAATAGGCTTCCGGCTTGCCTTTCTGACCCACGCGAGCAGCGAACTCATTAGTTTGATGTAAGTGGTGAGGAATGGGACCGAGGTTATCAAAGAACTTGCACAGCAGGTTCCAGCCGCCGTGCTGGCGCATGACATCGGCGCCCAGAAACTGGTCGCCATGACGTTCAATGGCTTCTTTGAGCAGGAGTTTCTTTCCCTGAAACTCGATATAGCTGAGGCCTTCATCCGCCGCGGTGAGCGGGCCGTTCGCGGCCTTCGTCGTAGAGGCGAACCAGCGCTCGTCGATTCCGCCGCGGTGGGATCCGAGGATATAGAGGTCGCGCGGGTCCAACTTCAGCCGGCCGCCCGGCATCAGGAAGGCGCGCGGCACCCAGCAGGGGGCCAGACGGACGACGCCCTCGCCCGCAGACAGCGCTTCGCGCACGAAGGCGGAAGCGGACATCAGACTGTTGGTTACGTTGGAAGGTACGGCCGCGTTCTCGACTTGCGGGCTCATGGGTGTACCCGGCTCCTCTCTCTAGCGGGCTCGTCTGGCTCCGCGGAGCCGGATGAGTCGCTTGTAGCGTACTGCCGGAGCGAACGGCGTGTCAAGACAGAAGTGTTTTTTTCAGCCGCCAAAGCTTGACACGGCGCGGCAACGGATATATGCTTTACCCACTACCCAGGTTTGATACGTTTCAAGGGGGCGTGGATGCCTGCGACCGGGAAGTCGCCAACGAGCACTCAGTTTTCCTGTGCGTTTCGAAAGCCGGGTGCTGTTGTCTCCGCAGTGCAGCCGCGCGATTTCGTCGAACACCATCCTTCCGCCGGATCTTCGTCCGGCCGCTCCAACCACTCAACCATCTATCCGCATGGGGGGTACATGAAGAGGTTAGTCTGTCTCGTCGCGGCGGCCTTGTGTATGGTCGCACTGCCAACTGTCAACGGCCAGAGCGTCACTGGCCAGATTTCCGGAACGGTCGTGGATGCCAGCGGCGGCGCCGTGGTCGGCGCTACCGTCCACCTGATTCACGATCTTTCGCAAACGGACCGCACGTTCACCACCAGCGGCACAGGCACGTTTCTGTACACCGGCCTGGTCCCGGGGACGTACACCCTCAAGATCAACGCGGCCGGTTTCAAGGTCTACGAGCAGAGAGCGATTTCGGTGGCAACCCAGGAACGCGTTGACCTGCACGAGATCCACCTGGAAGTGGGCGAGGTGACCAGCACCATCGAGGTGCAGGCCAACGCCGTGCACGTGGCCACCGACAGTTCCGACCGTTCCATTTCCATCGGCCTGAAACAGATCGACGACACGCCGATGCGTGGCCGCAACCCGATCAGCACTATTATGACGCTGCCCGGGGTTCAGTCCCTGGCCCAGTCGTATGATTATCGCGGTTGGAACGGCGGCGGCATCCCGGGCGTCAACGGCGGAATGCAAGGCCAGATCATCCTCAACTACGACGGCGCGGCCAGCCAGGACTCGGGTAACCTCAACCCCGGTTACATCAACCCCAGCATGGACGCCATAAGCGAGGTCAGGCTGTTGACCTCCAACTATACGGCGGA
>DATJWB010000241.1:0-126890 GCA_035501495.1 Bryobacteraceae bacterium
GCTCTGTTCGAGCGAAGCGCTGGCGAATTTGAGATTCGGCCGCAAGGGCAAAGCGTGGGACCGCTCGGCGTTATCCACGGTGCCCCATCATCCTCATTCGTCTCTCCTACGCTTGTAGCGCTCTATAACTTATCGGCAGAACCGGAAAGACTTTTCGGTACCCAGAGGAATTTTTGTTCGGTCACTCCACGCAACATCCGTGGCCTGAGACACGCCGTCACCAAGCGCATTCGCGGAGCACTCAATGGCGATGTCGTCTACAGGAAGACGCCGCCCGCGCTAAGTCCCGCCCGGCGCGAAGCGACGATCCATCCGTAGATACTGTCGATTGATGTTGCGTCCATTCATCGCGCCCGAAGGCGGTGTGGTGGCGATTACACGTCAGAGGAACGTCCGTGACGAACAGGTACTCGCGTCGACTGCCAGCAGAGTTCTTCAATTCAAAGAACGACCCCGCATGTCGTCGATCCATGGCTCGGTGCGCTCATTGCCCTAAGACTAAGGTTTACACTGAGTTCATGGCTGACGAAGATCCAGGCGTCATTCCGATGTTGTCCTACGAGAACTGCCCTGCGGCACTGGACTGGCTCGCGCGAGCGTTCGGATTCCGCGAACGCGCACGTATGCCGGAACGCGATGGGAGAATCGGGCATGCGGAAATGGAGACCGGTCATGGAATTGTCATGCTGGCGAGCGGACCGGCGGGCTATCAAAGCCCCGCAACCCGCTGCAAAGAATATGAGCGTATTCGCGAATGGATGACCGTGCCCTGGGTGGTTGACGGAGTGCTCGTGTATGTTGATCGCGTTGACGCTCACCATGAGCGCGCGCAGAGCGCCGGGGCGAAAATCCTGTCCCCGCCGGAAGATGCGCCCTATGGTCGCCTTTATCGCGCCGAGGATCTGGAGGGCCACCGCTGGATGTTTATGCAGCGCCCCGAGCGCTGAATTGAAACCGCAGTTGAGAGGTCCGCGCGCACACCTGGGTGTGTAGTCCCCGGCCTGCGCATGTTCAAGAGTTGGGCTCGACGCCGATCCGGCGTCGCGGCACAGACGGGCGCAGGTGCGGCGGAGGTGCATGCGGAGCCAGGTTGTCAATGGCTGCTCTTTTGGCGCAGTCCTTAACGGCATGCCACACGACCCGCTCTGTCACGCCGGTTCCCCAGGTTTGCCTGCCCGGCAGACGCACCGAAACATCCGGCCTTCGCTCACCAGCCCGCATCCCAAGAGGATCCCAAGCAGCGTTCGATCTCGCTTACCCTTGAGCGTATTTGGATAGACGGGCCGGACCGATCGGATAGCGCGAGCCCTCGCGCATCTTCCGGGTTGCATCGGGGAAGTTGATAAACGCGAGCAAAAACGAGAGCCAGAGCCTCGCCCGCGTCTCTTCCCCTGGCGCTGGCCCGTCATGTTACGGATGCTGGCGGGGCGAGGCGCCGGGCTGACGAGCCGCCCGGCACCCTCAGCAGGTAATAGATTCCCGCGATGGCCAGACCTGCCAGTCCCCGGAGCAATGGCGGGACCGTCAGGCCAAGAACGGCCTGAGGCACATTCAGAACAAAGGCTGCAAACTGGCCCACGGCCAATACCAGGACCGCCCCACAATGGGAGCCGGTGCGGAAACTGGCGGCACGGCTCACGACGCAACTGGTCCAACCGAAGGAACTCCCCCGCCGTGTAGAGGCCTTTACGAACGGCTTTGCGGCTGGCTTCGTCGATCGGTGCAATCTGTGTCGCTCCTCTATCAGCGTAAATGACGAGGAGGAGTCCGGTCTCGAGGCTGGCGAGGTCGAGGAGATCGGGGCTGTGGGTCGTCACGAGCACCTGGGTTGACCGGCGCGCCTCTCGAAGCGCGTCCAGCAAAGCGCCGACCGCAGCGGGGTGCGGCGCCACCTCGGGTTCTTCGATGCCGGCCAGTAGTGCGCTGGGCACGTCCTTAACGCGGGACTGAAACACAGCGACCAGAACACCTAGCGCGCGAAGCGTGCCGTCCGACATGTTGCCGGCAAAGAATCGCCGGGGTCCTTGGAGCCAGCGACTTCCTGCCGGAATTCCAGGGTTTACCTTGGGCGGAAACATCCTCGACGTTGACGCCACTGACCCCCGGAACGGTCGATGCCAGATAATTTTCGATCCGTTCCTTGCGCGCCGGGTCGCCCTCGGCCAACTGTCGGAGCACGCTCGTGAGATTGCTGCCGTCCCGAACCAGAAGCTCTTTAGAGTCCGGCGCCGAAAGGACGCGTATTCTTTCCGGGTTCAGACTGTGGAACCATGTTCGACAGGGCGTCGCAGACGGGGCGGAATGCAGGTACTCCGGAGGCGTCGCGAAGGACGCACTCCTCAGTTTGAACTTCGTAACCGCCTCTGGGCCGTGCGTCTTGGAACGCGCAGTGGCCTCGGCCGGTCGTCAGACGAAACTCTAACCGGATTCCAAAATGAGTCGGATGCCCATCACGGCGGCGCCGCACCTCGCCGCTGCCGCCCCGGTCACGCAGGGACTCGCTGGTGAACCGGAGGGCATCCAGAAAGTTGCTCTTCCCGGGCCCGTTCGGACCCACCAGAAACGTCAACGGATGCAAATCCACCCTGCAGTGGGCGATACTCTTGTAGTTCCTGATACTACACGAGTCAAGAAGGGCTGTGCAATCGTCATCGGATCGGTTTTCGGGGCCTCGAACCGGCATCCCGTCGAAAATCGGGTAACCGAGTTCGGAAGCCGAGGCACCGTTTCCCGGAACAAACCCATCCCCTGCCTCCGTATGTAACCAATGAACGGAAAAGGAGTATTCACTTTTATGCGCACCCTACCGGGCTTCCTTCTGGCGGCACTCCTCACGGCCGGTACCGCTCACGCCGACGATTGGAACAAGACCTACAATGTCTCGGGCCATCCCGAACTGCGCGTCGAGACCGACGACGGCTCCGTTACCATCCGGGCCGGAGACGAACGCCGGATTGCGGCCCACGTCACCACTTCCGTCTGGCGCATCACTCCGGGTGAGGTGGAAATTCGCGAATCCCAAACCGGCGATCACGTAGAGCTGATCGTCAAAATCCCGCATCGTCCCTTCACCTATTCCTCCCGCGGCCGGTCCATTCATGTGGACCTGCTGGTGCCCCGGCAGATTCAAACCGATATCCGCACCGGCGACGGCAATATCGACATGGAGGGTCTCAGCGGTGAGTCGCGTCTGCGGAGCGGCGACGGGCACATCGAGGCGCTCTCCATCGACGGCACGCTGCACGCCGAAAGTGGCGACGGTCACGTGCGTGTCCGCGGCCGCCTGGACGTTCTGACCCTCCATACCGGTGACGGCAGCATCGAGGCCGAGGTGCTCCCGGGCTCCCACATGAGCCAGGCCTGGCGTCTGGAAACCGGGGACGGCAGCGTGACGATGCGGCTTCCCGCCAACTTCGGGGCGGACCTGGAACTGCATACAGGAGATGGGGGCATCTCCATGGACATTCCCGCGGTGACGGGCGTCCGCGGCACTCGCAACAAGGATATGCAGGCCAGGCTCAACGGCGGCGGCGCGGTCCTGTCGGTCAGGACCGGCGACGGATCCATCCACATTCGCTCGTTGTGAGACGCACCGGCCTGTCGGGCGCACCCGGCCCATAATGTCCCGGCATGAGTGCCGAGACGGCAGACAGAAGTGTCCGCGCCACATCGCGGCTCATCCGGTTTTCCTGTCGAATTGCCTAACCCCTTCGCAACTGGTCCGTCTCCGGGACTAACATTGGATCTAATATGCTGCAAGATCTGCGAATCGGCCTCCGGATGCTGGGCCGCAACCCGGGATTCACTCTGTTGGCGGTCCTTTGCCTGTCGCTGGGAATCGGCGCAACCACTTCCGTCTTCAGTTGGATGGAAGGCATCCTTCTGCGCCCGTTCCCGCTCGTCGTGAACCAGGACCGGATGGTCGCCCTGACCGGGGTCGACCGCAACGGCCGCACGGATGTCTCGTGGCCCGATCTCCAGGACCTGCGAAGGGACTGCACGCTGGTCGAGTCGTTCATCGCCGAGCACATCGGCGGCGCAACGCTCAATGTCGGTTATCGGGCCGAGAGGGCGACCGGAAGCGTGGTCTCGTCGAATTACTTCGACGCACTCGGCATCCGCCCGATTCTGGGCCGCGCCTTCCATCCGGACGACGATATCGGCCGCAACACCCATCCGGTCACCGTGATCAGTTACCAGATGTGGACCGAGCGTTTCAAACGCGACCCGGACGTGGCTGGTAAGACGCAGATGCTCAATGGCGTCAAGTACGAAATCATCGGCGTTGCGCCCGAAGGATTCTACGGGACCTTTGTGGGCTACTCGTGGAAGTTCTGGGTTCCGGCTTCCATGGAAGAGGCGTTCGAAGGCGGCGGTTACAAGTTAGAGGACCGAGGCGCCCGTTGGATCGAAGGGTTTGCCATTCTGAAACCGGGCGTTACCATCGAACAGGCCCAGGCGGAAATCTCTGCGATCGGGGCCCGTTTGGACGCGGCCTACCCCGAGACGAATCGCGCGCGCAGCTTCAAGCTGTATCCGCTGTGGCAAACGCCGTTCAATAATGCCGGCACCCTGCTGCCCACACTGCGGATCGCCCTGGTGGTAGCCTGCCTGGTCCTGCTGATCGCCTGCGCGAATGTCGGAAACCTGCTGCTGGTCCGCGCCTTCGCCCGGAGCCACGAGATGACGGTGCGGCTTTCCGTCGGAGCGGGGCGCGCCAGGCTGCTGCGGCAACTCCTCACCGAGGGCCTGTTGCTCTCAACCGCGGCGGCCTTGTGTGGACTGCTGGTGGCGTATCTGTGCCGTGATCTCTTGAAGGTGATGTTCGCCCCGCCGGCGCCTGGAGTGGTCATCAGTCTGCGGTCCGACATGGATTGGCGGGTGCTCGCGCTCAGTGCGGGCGTCTGCCTGATTGCGACACTCCTGTTCGGATTGGTCCCGGCGTTGCAGGCGGGCAGCGTCGATCTCGCATCCACCATGAAGTCCGAATCCGTCGGCGTGGTGGGCGGCCGCCGGAAGGCATGGATCCGGTCGGGCCTGGTGATGGTGCAGGTGTCCCTCAGTTTCATTCTGTTGGTAGGCGCGGGGCTGCTGCTCAAGAGCCTGGAGGCGATGCGGGCGGCCGATGTGGGCTTTGCCACGCGGGGAGTCCTGTTCGGTAATGTGGACATGGTCGCGGCCGGCTACGATGGACCGCGCATGCGCAATTTTCAGGATCAGTTTACAGACCGGGTGAAGGGCATTCCCGGCGTGGAAGCGATGGTGTGGTCCAAGTGGGTGCCGTTCACCTATCGCAGTCCCGCCTCGGCCGCGATAGCGGTGGAAGGATACGAAGCCGCTCCGGGCGAACAGCCGATTATCGAATACAACGAAGTTGGGCCGGATTATTTCTTCGCCACGGGCACGGCGCTCCTGGGCGGCCGCGACATCAGCGTGGCCGATAACGAAACCACGGCTTCGGTCGCCGTCGTAAATGAAGCTATGGCTCAGCGCTTCTGGCGGGGGGAAAGCCCACTGGGAAAGCGATTTCAGGCCAAAGGCAAATGGCTCCAAGTGGTAGGGATCGCCAAGACCACAAAGTTCGGCAGCCTGTTGGAAACCAATGAGCCATTCTTTTACACGCCGCTGCGACAAGGCGCTGGGGGCGGTTCAAATTTCCAGATCCGGACGCGCCTGGGTCCGGAAGCCATGGCGAGCGCGCTGCTGCGGGAGATGAAAGGAATCGACGCCAACCTCGCGCCGGGCGAAGTGATCACCATGCGCGAACAGGTGGACCGCCGGACCTGGAGCCAGCGCGCGGCAGTTACCTTGCTCGGGATCTTCGCCGGCATCGCGCTGTGGTTATCGGGCATTGGACTGTACGGCGTGATGTCGTATGCCGTTTCGCAGAGCGCGCGGGAACTGGGCCTGCGAATGGCGCTCGGCGCGACCGGCTCGGATCTGCTGCGGATTGTCATGGTGAAGGGAGTCCAGGTGACTGTGGCGGGCATCTGCGTCGGCGGTGCGGCAGCGTTGGGGTTGACTCGCTTGATGGGCGATCTTCTCTACAGGACGAGCCCGCGCGACCCAGGGTCGTTTGCTGCCGCATTCGTTGCTATGGCCACCGCGGCGATTGCGGCTTGCCTGCTCCCTGCATGGCGGGCGATGCGAACCGATCCCGTCCGGGCACTCCGGGGCTCTTAAGGCAAAGGCGGCTGGCAGGGTCGTTCGCGTTTTCGACCAATTACGACCTATCGACGCGCCAATGGGGGCCGCAAGCGCAGAACCCGTTTAACTAAAATTAGTCTGGCGTCAGCCGGCCTCATCCCGGTAACCTTGAAAGTAGGGCTCACGCCACGTAAAGCCTCACTTCTCCAGCGTTTGCAATACTCGCCTCAGGAATTCAGACAAGCTCCATGCAAATCCATTCGGGTGTGATTTCCCGGCCGGGCGCTTCGGCGCTGGCCTTGGTGTTGGTCATTTCGTCCGCCGCGGCCCAGACGCAACCGCCTGCCCAGGCTTTGCCGAACCTGGGGCAGCAGATCACTCCGCTGGCGCCCGAAGGCGCGCGTTTTCAATCGCTCGACCCGGATCTGCCGTACGACGCGAATTTCCCGGCAGGACAAAGCTGGGCCGTGAGCAATGCCGTGACGTCTGTCGTAAGTCCGGACCGCAATACCCTGCTGATACTGACCAGTGGTTACAACCGCGTCTTCACTACCAACCTCGTTCTTCCCACGACGCCGGTCCTCTGGTATCCGCCGGCCTCGAATGACTATGTGTTCGTCTACGACATCTCCACGGCGAAACCGATCAAACGGCAGGTGCTGCAATTCCCGAACACCTACAACGGAATCGTCTTCGACCCGTCCGGGAGCGCCTTCTACGTGTCCGGCGGCCCCAGCGACAACATCCACGTGGTGACACGAGGTGCTTCCGGCGCCTGGGCCGACCAGCCCGCCATGATGCTGCTGTTGGGCCACACGGCGGGTGTGGGGTTTGGAGTGCATCCCTGCGCGGCTGGCGTAGCCATATCCCAGGACGGGCAGACGCTGGTGGCGGCGAACTACTACAACGACTCGATCACCATTTTCAGAGGCGGGCTCGGCAAATGGATGAACCCGGTGGAAGTCGATTTGAGGCCCGGAAAACGCGATCCATCACAATCGGGCGTGCCGGGCGGCGAGTATCCGTTCTGGGTGGCGGTCAAGGGGAACGGACCGGACGCGGTGGCCTACGTATCCAGCATTCGCGACCGCGAAATCGACGTCGTGAAAACACTCGGCCCGCTCACACCATTCGGACATGCCGGGCCTTCGATTCTGGCCCGGATCCGTGTCAAAGGCCAGCCCAACAAGATGACCCTGAATCGGGGGCAGTCGCGGCTCTATGTTGTCGAGGACCAGTCCGATAGAGTGGATGTAATCGACACCGCCAACAACCGGGTCGTGGAAACGATGCCCGTAATCGCGCCGTCGGGCCTGTTGCGCCCGGAGTTGGCTCCCTATACGGGAGCGAACCCGAACAGCGTGACCCTCTCGCCGGATGAAACGCAGCTCTACGTAACCAACGGCAATTTGAATTGTGTGGCGGTGGTCGCCCTCGGCGGGAGCGACGCTGGCGATCAGGTGATTGGGCTGATTCCGGCGGGCTGGTACCCGAACTCGGTCAGTTTGAACGCGGACGGCAGCGCCATGTACGTGATCAACGGGAAGTCGCCGACGGGGCCGAATCCGGGATTCTGCTATGGCGGGTATGCACCAGTGGGCGCGAAAACCTGCCTGGAAACCAACCAATACAATCCGCAGCTGGTCAAAGCAGGTTTTCAAAGTTTTCCGACGCCGCGAGGAGCGCAATTGGATGTCTTGACCGCGCAGGTCGTCGCGAACAACCGGTTGACCAGCCGGGAGAGCGATGCGGATCGGGCGATCCTGGCGGCCGTGAGAAAGGGCGTACCGCACGTAATCTTCGTCATCAAAGAGAACCGCACCTACGACCAGATTCTGGGCGATCTGCCGATCGGGAACGGCGATCCCGATCTGACCGAGTTCGGGAGCGCGATCACGCCCAATCAGCACAATCTGGCTCTGACGTTCGTAACTCTCGACAATTTCATGGACAGCGCGGAAGTCAGCTATGACGGATGGGCGTGGACCACGGGGGCCCGCGCTCTGGACGTGATCGAACGCGAGTACCCCATCGCTTATGCATATCGCGGGCTCAGCCTGGAAGCGGAGGGCACGAACCGCAACGTGAACGTCTCGATACCGGACCCCGCCGGGCGTCTGGCCGCCAATCCGTTGACGCCCGAAGACGCGGATGTGCTGCCAGGTACCGCGGACATTGGTTCGCCGGACGGGCCGGGCAACGAACTCAATACCGGTCACCTGTGGGATTCTGCCCTGCGGGCCAATCTGACGGTCCGCAACTACGGATTCTTCATCGACGCTTCTCGCTATACATCTCCGGTCTTCAGAATTCCGCTCTCGCGGAATCCGTTCGCCAGCGGTACGGTGGTGGCGTATCCCTCGAATGCCGCACTGACGCCGTATACCGACCCCTACTTCCGCGGGTTTGATCCGGCGCTCCCCGACTACTACCGCTACTCGGAGTGGGCCCGCGATTTCGATGCGAATTATGCAGCCGGTGGCCTGCCGGCGCTGACCCTGATTCGGTTCATGAACGATCACACCGGGAGCTTCGCTACCGCGATTGACGGTGTCAACGTGCCGGAGTTGCAGGTGTCCGATAACGATTATGCGGTCGGCCTGCTGGTCCAGAAGATCGCACACAGCGTCTACGCGAATAACACCCTGATTTTTGTCATTGAAGACGACGCGCAGGATGGCGGCGACCACGTGGACTCACATCGCAGCGTGGCCTTCGTGGCGGGCGCCTATGTGAAACAGGGTGCGCTGGTCTCGACGCCCTACAACACGATCGACTTCATCCGCACGATCGAAGAGGTGCTGGGGCTCCCACCCATGAATCTGAACGATGCTCTGGCGCGGCCGATGGCCGACATCTTCAATATCACGCCGAGCGCCTGGAATTTTACCGCGGCTCCCGCGGCGGCTCTCTACAATACGCAACTGCCGCTTCCGCCAAAGCCGGCCGCTCTCGCGGTGCCCAGGCTGAAACACAATGCGAAATACTGGGCCCGCGCGACCAGGGGAATGGACTTCAAGGACGAAGACGAGGTAGATCCGCGGGATTTCAACCACATTCTGTGGAAAGGGTTGATGGGTAAGAAACCGTATCCCGAGGCTCCGACCGGATTGGATCTGCGGGAGAACCGCGCAGAATTCCTGGCGTGCGGCCTCCAGCAATTGGGCCAACCTGCCGATAAGACACTGGAGGCGAAACGAAATGAAAATGCTTCTGGTAGCTGCCTGCTGCGTTCCATTCCTGGCCGGGCAGCCCGCCGATGATACCCAACTCAGGCAGGTGATTATCTTCGGCCGTCATGCCGTGCGGACTCCGAACGCCGCCAACGCGATTCTAAACAACTTTTCCGCTCTTCCATATCCCAACTTCGCCGTTCCCGGGCTCGCCGTAATCACTCCGAACGGCCAGAAGAACGAGACCATCCTGGGTGCTTACTTCCGGCTCTGGCTCACCCAGGAAAGGCTGCTGACGGGCCGCGATGCGGCGGACAATGCGTCCGTGTATTTTCGGGCCGATGGGGCGCCGCTGATCGTCGATACTGCGCAAGCCTTTGCGGCCGGTATGCTGCCCTCGGCGGCGGCGGCCATTCATTCCACCACCTCCAGCGATCCGCTGTTCCACCCGGTGGATGCGGGCGTTGCACAATTGGACGAGCCGATGGCGGTCGCGGCTGTGAACGGACGCCTGGGCGGTAATCCGCAAGCGCTGGCGACGGCCTACGCTCCGGAGATGGCCCTGGTGCGCTCGGTGTTGTTCAACTATCCGCCGGGCACGACGCCGGTGCCGGCCACGCCGGCCGGGAAAATCGACCTTACCGCGGCCCCCTTTACGGTGACCGCCGGATCCAGCGCTTTGCCGGTCAACCTGGGCGGGCTGCAAAACATCGCGATCGCTCTCGATCCCTTCATCATGGAGTACACCGACGGGATGGCGGCTTCCGATGTCGGTTGGGGCCAGTTGAACGCCGCCGGCATCAGCCAGATCGATCGCTTGTACGACCGGGTCCTCGATCTGGAATTCCGCACCCCTTATCTGGCTCGTGTGCAGAACTCCAACCTGGCCTCGCACATCGTCCGGTCGATGGTCCAGGCCGCCACCGGCAGCCCGGTGACCGGCGCGTTGGGAGCTCCGTCGGACAAAGCCATCGTGTTGACCGCATCGAATTTCAATATCACCGGCCTCGCCGGCCTCCTTGGCCTGGAGTGGCTCGTGCCGGGCTATCAGGCCGATGTCGCTGCTCCGGGCGGCGCATTGGTCTTCGAACTCCGTCAGTCGCAGACCACCGGCGAGTTCATCGTCCGCACGGTTTACATCACTCAGACGATGGACCAGCTTCGCAATCGCACCCCGCTGACCTTGACCTCGCCCCCGGCCGTCGCGCCAGTGTTCGTCCCGGGCTGCAGCACCGGGAACGCCACATTCGACTGCCCGCTCGAGGCCTTTGTCGAGGTGGTTACCGGCGCGATTGACCCTCGCTCCATCGACCTGAACCAATAGGCGGCTGGAGGAATCGCCCGCGCAGGCGGCCGCCTGCGGGCAGAAAACGAAATGGAGACGACTTGAAGACGGTTCTGATGATTGCCTGCTGCGTTCCGGTCTTGGCGGCGCAACCGGCCGACGATACGCAATTGAGACAAGTGATAATCGTGAGCCGCCACGGGGTGCGAACTCCTCTTCAACCCAACAGCGCGCTGGACGTTTTCTCAGCGGCGCCGTATCCGGAGCTCACAGATCCCGTTAGTTACCTGACCGCCAACGGTACCAGGCTCGAAACCATGCTCGGGACCTATTACCGTCTCTGGCTCAAGAGGGAGGGTCTGCTCACCGGGCAAGACTCCTCCGATGCAGCGTTCGTTTATTTCCGGGCACTCAACCTGGAGAGGACTGTCGCCACCGCCCAGGCCTTTGCCGCCGCCCTGCTTCCGTCGGCGGCTGTGAATGTGGATTTCCAGCGGACCGGCAGCGATCCTCTGTTCGACCCCGTGGGAGCAGGCATCTCACCAATGGACTATCAGAAGGCGGCCGCGGCCGTGTCGGGACGCATTGGCAACGACCCGCAGGCATTCGCCTCGGGCTGGGCCTCAGAACTCTCGCTGGCACGTGCGACCTTGTTCCAGTATCCAGCCAGCCGGATTCCCTTGCCCGCAACCCCGGCCGGCAAGATCGACGCCACCGCGCTGCCCATGACCGCCACGGCGGGAGACCCGGGAAATTGGCCGGTGGTCCTGGGAGGTTTGTCAGCGACGGAAAACGCCGTCTCCCCCTTCTTCATGCAATATGCCGATGGGCTGCCAGCTTCCGCCGTGGCCTGGGGTCAGTTATCGCTCGCAGGCATCGGCCAGACCATGCGACTGACCACCCTGGTACTCGACCTGGAGTGCCGCACACCTTATCTCGATCGGGTGCAGAGTTCGAATCTGGCGTCGCACGTGGTGCGCTCGATCGCTCAGGCCGCCACGGGAACCGCGACGGCCGGCTCATTGGCAAGCCCCTCGACCAGAGTGATTGTGCTGGTCGCCTCCGACGTCAACGTGGCAGGCCTCGCCGGGCTGTTCCACCTGAACTGGCTTGTGCCGGGCTACCCTGCGGATTTCTGCGCTCCGGGCGGCGCACTGGTGTTCGAGCTTCGCCAGTCGCAGCGGACCGGCGAATTCGTAGTGCGGGCGTCCTACGTCGCCCAGACCCCCGACCAACTGCGTAACCGGTCCGCAATGACCCTCGACAAACCGCCGGCGACCGCACCGTTGTTCATTCCCGGATGCAGCACCGGCGATCCGACTTTCGACTGCCCGCTTGCGGATTTCGTGCGCGTGGCAAACGGGGCGATGGACCCCTCATCGGCCGACCTGGTTCATTGAACGGGCGGGGCGCGCATCATCCCGTCCGAGGATACCGGCCAATTTCCGCTTGCATTGTAACCACACCTGTAATAGATTGACAAACAGGTGTAGTTCAGTGCGGCAGCCCAAATTGAGCAGACTGGAGCTTCAGATCATGGAAGCTCTGTGGACCAACGGACCGAGCTCCGTTCGCGAGATTCAGGAGTCCTTTCCGGCCAAAAAGCGTCCGGCCTACACAACCGTGCAGACCATGGTCTATCGCCTGGAGGCGAAGAAGGCGTTGCGCCGCACCAAGAAAATCTCCACGGCCCTGATCTTCGAGGCGGTGGTCACCCGCCAGGCGGCGGAGCGCAAACTGATCGACGACCTGCTGAGCCTCTTCGGCGGCAAGAGCCGTCCCATCATGGCGCACCTGGTCGAATCGGGATCCCTGACCCTCGAGGACGTGCGCGAAGCGGAAAAAGCGCTGCTCGAATCCGCCAAGGAGGAAAAATCATGATCGCGGCCATTGGCGATCACATCTGGCAATCCACCCTCTTCGCGCTCGGCGCATGGCTCCTCGCCGCCGGGTTGCGCCAACACCGCGCGCGTGTGCGGCATGCCGTGTGGCTGGCGGGCCTCTTGAAATTTCTGGTCCCGTTCTCGGCATTGGTGTGGCTGGGCGCGCACATCGAGTGGCGGAGCGCCCCCGGGCCGGCCGTCCCTGCCGGCTTCACAGCCGTCATGGATCCGTTTACGCAAACGGTCCCGGTCTCCGCGATACCTGCACCCCGAGCGCCGTCCGTTGCGCATCGCTCCGTTGCCTGGCCGGCAATCGTGCTCGCCATCTGGGCACTTGGCGCGGTAGCAATCTCCGCATCCTGGCTCGTCCGCTGGAGACGAATCCGCGCGGTGGTTCGCGGCGGGTCGGCGGTTGATCTCGAAGTTCCGCTTCGCGCCATCACCTCGCCGACACGCATCGAGCCGGGAGTCTTCGGGATCCTCCGGCCCGTCCTCATGCTGCCGGAAGGAATCTTCGAGCACCTCTCGCCGCCCCAGTGGAAAACCGTGATCGAGCACGAGCTCTGCCACGTGCGTCATCGCGATAACTTTTTCGCCGCGGTCCAGATGTCGATCGAAACCACCTTCTGGTTCCACCCCCTGGTCTGGTGGATCGGCAGGCAAATGATCGCCGAACGCGAGCGAGCCTGCGACGAAGCCGTGCTCGGTTCCGGCGCCGAGCGCCGCATCTATGCCGAGGCCATCCTCAACGTTTGCCGTCTCTACGTGGAATCCCCACTGCCGTGCGTTTCGGGCGTCACCGGCGCGGAATTGAAGGACCGCGTTCGGGCGATCCTTTCGCGGCATCCCGCCGCCGAACTGAGTACCGCGAAAAAAGCGGCCCTGAGCGGCGCGGCCATCGCCGCGCTTCTGATACCAGTCGCCATCGGCATGCTGCAGGCGCCTCCCGCCCGCGCCCAATCTTCCGAATCGGCGAAGTCCGTGCCGAAATGGGAGGTCGCCTCCATCCGCCCTTGCGATAACAACGCCGATGGCGGCAGGAAGGGCGGCCGCGGCCCGACGCCCGGAAGATTGAGCGTCAACTGCTCGACCGTGATGCGCCTGATCGAGAGCGCGTATGGCTTCTACTCCAGCGGCCACGGCGCCAACATGAATCACATCGCCTTCGAAGGCGCGCCCGCGTGGCTCAACTCCGAACGCTACACCATCGAGGCCAAGGGCGAGTCCCCGCAGGGCCAAGCCATGATGCGCGGGCCGATGATGCAGGCGCTTCTCGAGGAGCGATTTAAACTAAAGATCCGCCGCGAAATCCGCGAGGTGCCGGTCTATAACCTGACCGTCGCCAAAGGCGGGCCGAAGAATCTCCAGCCGTGGAAGCAGGGAAGCTGCGTGCCCTTCGACTTCGACCACCCACCCGCGCCGAGACCCGTCGGACCGGAAGACAAGTTCGAACTCTGCGCCATGGTCGGCCGCCGTGTGATCTCGGAGGGAGAGCGCGAATTCATCGACCTCGGCGTCACCATGGCCGCCTTCGCCGAAGGCATATCGCCGCTGCTCGACCGCAACGTGATCGACAGAACGGGCATCCCGGGCACATTCGACATCCACATTCAGGTCTCGCTCCCCGACCCGCCGCCGCGCGATACCGCCACTCAGCAGCAGCGCGAGGATGATGAGAGAGACCTGATCTTCGCGGCAGTGCAGAAACTCGGTCTGAAGCTCGAGAGCGCCAAAGGCCCCGGTGAGTTCTTCGTCATCGAGCACATCGAGCGCCCCTCAAACGACTTCGACCCCGTCCCCAGGCCGAAGCCATGAGGCTTTACTGGAGAAGCCTGGCGTACACGTCGTACGCCTGCCGGCCAAACAGCACGAAGATGACCGTCCGGACTGACACGTCGGGCTTTTCGAGATGGGTCTTCACCTCGCGGATCGCGATTTGGGCCGCCTCCCCGAGCGGATATCCATAGACTCCCGTGCTGATGGCCGGGAAGCTGATTGTCGCCAGGCCGCGCTCCTCGGCCATCTCCAGGCACTTGCGGTAGCACGACGCCAGCAATTCCGATTCGCCCCGCTCGCCGCCACCGTATACCGGCCCGACTGCGTGAAACACGTATTCCGCCGGCAATCGTCCCGCGCCCGTCGCCACCGCGCTTCCGGTGGGGCAGCCGCCGGTCTGCCTGCGGATCGCATCCAGCTCCCGCATGATCTCCGGCCCTCCGGCGCGGTGAATGGCGCCGTCCACGCCGCCGCCCCCGGCGAGTGCGGCATTCGCCGCGTTCACGATGGCATTCACCTTGACCCGCGTGATGTCGCCTTCCTGCAGAACAATCCGCCGCCCCAAGACGCTCGTCCATTCCATACAGCTATTCGTAGCGCAACGTGATCCACGGGTGGGAAGCGACACTCTGCATCTCGCCGGGGGCGGCCGGGTGTTTTGGGGTGATCTTCCGTTCCCAGGTAATCGCCGGCCGGGGGGCGCGAGGAAGCCGGAAATGCCCTGTGGTAGGCTGGCATCTTATGAAGTTCGCTGCTGCCGTGTTGCTTGTTCCCCTCGCGATGGGAACGGCCCAGGTACCCACGCCGGAGTCCGTGCTCGGACACAAGCCCGGAGACGATTTCTTCCTGGCGAGTTACGACGAGTCGCTGGCCTATTTCCAGAAGCTCGCCCAGGCCACCAACAAGCTCAAGCTCGTGCGCGTAGGCAAGACCACGCAGGGCCGCGACTGGTACATCGCCGTGATCTCCGCACCCGGAAATCTCGCCCAACTGGATAAATATAAAGACACGGCGCGGAGGCTCGCGCTGGTCAAGGGGCTGACCGACGCGCAGGCGCATGAACTGGCGCACGGCGGCAAGGTAATCGTGCATATCGACGGCGGACTGCACGCCACGGAGGTGGCGCCCGCGCAGCACGCCATCCAACTCGCCTACAACCTGGTGACCGCGAGTAATCCGGAGACCGCGGCGATTCTCGATAATGTGATCCTGCTGCTGTGGTTCTCCATCAATCCCGACGGCCAGAACATGGTGGCGCACTGGTACAAGAGCAATCTCGGCACGCAGTACGAGGTCAGCAGCATGCCGGGGCTCTACCAGGAGTACATCGGGCACGACAATAATCGCGACGGGTACATGAACAACATGCTCGAGTCGCAGGTGATCACGCGCACGGAGCTGGAATACTACCCGCAGGTGTTTTATAACCAGCATCAGACCGCGCCATTCCCGGCGCGGATCTGGATTCCGCCCTTCGGCGATCCCGTTTCGTTGAATCCGCATCCGTTGATGTATCGCTGGGTGAACGTGTTCGGCGCGGCGATGGCGGCGTATCTCGACGAGCACGAGATGCCGGGCGCCATGCACCGCGGCCGCTTCGACGACTGGTACCCCGGCTTCGTCGATCACGTGAACAATTTCCGCAACACCGTGAGCTTCCTGACGGAGACCGCGCTCTACCGATACGCCACGCCGCACTTCTACACCACCGACGATTTCCCGCGCGAGAAGCAGGATCTGCGCACCGAGGTGTTTTATTCGAGCCCGTGGGCGGGCGGCTGGTGGAGGCTGGGAGACGCGGTCCGCTATAACATCGGCGCATCGATGGCGGTCCTCGACACGGCCGCCAAGAATCGGGAAGAGCTGCTGTTCGACCGCTACCGTGCCGGCCGCGATGTGATCGCGCGCTTCACCAAGGACCCGCCGTACGCCTACATCATTCCGCGCGAGCAGCGCGACCGTCCCACGGCGGCGACGCTGGTGGAGAAGCTGCTGATCGACGGGATCGAGGTGCACCAGGCCACGCGCGAGTTCGCCGCCAACCGGGAGACCTACAAGGAGGGCGACTGGGTGGTGCTGATGGACCAGCCGTTCGCCGCGCTGGTGAAGGAATTATTCGACGTGCAGAAGTACCCGGAGCTGCCGCATCCGCCGCCGGTCTCGGCTGCCGCCGGTGGGCGCGGGGGCGCAGGTGGTGGAGGAGGTGGAGGTGCTGCCGCGCCGGCGGCTGAAGGCGGTGCGACTCCGGCGGCCGGAGCGGCGCAGGGTGCTGCTCCCGCCGGTGGCGGCGGCCGGGGCGGTGCGGGAGGTCGAGGCGGCGGAGGCGGAGCGGGCGGACGGGGCGGGGCCGGAGGTGGTGCCGCGGGAGCGGGTGCTGGTCAAGCGCCGCCGGCACAGGTCCCTTACGATGTGACCGGCTGGACTCTGCCGCTGCAGATGGGGGTTGAAGTCGTGGCGGTCGGTGAGCCCGTCAGCGATGCGACGCGGCGCACGCTGCGCAAGGTCGAGCACATGGACCCGATCCAGGGCAAGGTGGAAGGCTCCGGCCCGGTGTTTTCCTTCTCGCACAACTCCAACGCGTCACTGCGAGCGGTCAACGACATTCTGGTGGGCGGTGGAACGGTCAGCTTCGCGAAGTCGGAGGGCACGATCTACGCGAAGGGGAATGTGGCGGCGCTCCTCCAAAAGGACGGGGTTAACGCCACCTCCCTTAAGGACGTGCCGGATGCCGCGTGGGCGGTGAAGGCGCCGCGCGTGGGCCTCTACGAATCGTGGTCGGGAAACATCGATGAAGGGTGGACACGCTGGATCTTCGAACAGTTCCATTTTCCGTTCACCAGGCTCCACAACGCCGACATCCAGTCGGGCCATCTGCGCGATCAGTTCGACGCCATCGTGTTTCCGGAGGCCGGGACGCGGCAGATCATGGACGGGATGCGGCCGGGGACGGTGCCCGGCCAGTATGCGGGTGGCATCGGCGACGACGGCGCGCAGGCGTTACGTGATTTTGTCACGGCGGGCGGAACGCTGGTGGCGCTGGGCAATGCCAGCATGTTTGCGGTGGACGAATTCAGCCTCCCGGTGACTAATGTGGTGGCCAATCTTCGGCAGGATCAGTTCTTCTGCTCGGGCTCGCTGCTGCGCGCGGAGATCAAAGAGCCGAACCACCCGGTCGTCGCGGGATTGCCCACGACCCTGCCGGTGATGTTCGAGCGCAATCCGGTGTTCGACACCAAGACCGGGTTCCGCGGCCGGGTGTTGGCCAGCTACGCGAAAGATCGCAATCCGCTGATGAGCGGCTTCCTGCTGGGCGCGGACTTGATTCAAGGCAAGGCGGCCGCATTGGATGTCAACTACGGCTCGGGCCACATCATCCTGCTCGGTTTCCGGCCGCAGTGGCGCGGGCAATCGCACGGTACGTACAAGTTCGTATTCAACGCGCTGTTCTACAACCCGTCGATGGCTCCCGAGGCGCCGGAGGGCACGGGAAGGCGCGGCGGCGGGAATCCGCAGCAGACGGCCTGGCGGCGCGAAGCGGAATCGGTGAAAGGCGAGTTGGCCCGGCTGCTGGACGCCAATCGCGCCTACTTCACGGCTCGCGGGCCGGCGGCGGCGGATCGCGGAAAACAACTGGAGGCGGCACTGGATGCCTTTCAGCGCGATCGGCTGCCGCTGCTCGACGATCTGCGGGCGCAGGTGGAGGATGCCGCGATGGCGCGCAACGAAGCGGCGTTCTCCGCGCAGTTGAAGAAGTTCGCGGTGGACTTGCGGACGAAGGATCTCAGTACATCGAAGCTGGAAGATCTGGTCGAGCAATACAAGCTGGCGGTGGTGCCATGAAAACAGGATTCCTGCCCCTGACTTCCTCTTTTTCTGTGCTGGATGTGGCGCAGGCACTCCTGCCTGCCGCGTCCCCACTCATGGGGACGCTTGCCGGGACGGACCGGCATGCCGGCTCCGCGAGCGCCAAAAAGCGTCGAGACGAGTCTCGACGGGGCGGACACGAGTGTCCGCGCCACGCCGGCATGCTCGCGGCCCTCCTACTCCTCGCTGTTTCTGCATCCGCGCAGATCCCCACTCCCGAATCCGTTCTCGGGCACAAGCCCGGCGATGATTTCTACCTGGCTACCTACGAGGACTCTCTCAACTATTTCCGCAAACTCGCCGCATCGTCCAAGCGTATCAAGCTCGTGGAAGTCGGCAAGACCACGCAGGGGCGGGAATGGTACATCGCCTTCATCTCCGATCCCGAGAACCTGGCGCAGCTCGACCACTACAAGGAGATTTCGCGCCGTCTCGCCCTGTCCCGCGGGGTGTCGGAGGAGCAGGCCCGCGCCCTGGCGCGCGAGACCAAGCCCATCATCCATATCGATGGCGGCCTGCGCGCCAGTGAAGTGGCCAACCACCAGCACACCCTTCAGCTCGGGCACGACCTGGTGGCCAATGAGGAACCTGATTTTCAGGCCATCCGCAAAAACCTGATCGTCGAGCTGTGGTTCTCCATCAACCCCGACGGGCAGTCGATTGTGGCGAACTGGTATCGCGAGAACCTCGGAACGCCATACGAGGTGAGCCCGCTGCCGGTGCTCTACCAGGAGTACGTGGGGCACGACAACAACCGCGACGGCTACATGTTGAACATGCTCGAATCGCGGGTCATCACCAAGGCCACGCTCGAGACCGAGCCGCTGGTGTTTTACACCCAGCATCAGACCGCGCCCTTTCCCGGACGCATCTATCTGCCGCCGTTTGCCGACCCGATTTCGGGCAACATGCACCCGCTGATGGTGCGCTGGCTCAACCTCATCGGCATGGCCATCGCGCAGCATCTCGACGATCACGGTCTGCCCGGCTCCATGCACCAGGAGACTTTCGATGTCTGGTATCCGGGATACATCGACAACATCGGCAACTTCCGGCACACCATTTCGTTCTTCACCGAGACAGCGCTCTACCGCTACGCCACACCGCACTTTTATACGGTGGACGAGTTTCCGTCCACGCGCCAGGGATTGGGAACGGAGATGCTGTACTCCAGCCCCTGGAAGGGCGGATGGTGGCGCCTTGCGGACGCCTGCAAATACATGTATGAGGCGGACATGGCGGTGCTCAACCTCTCGTCGAAGTACCGCGAGCAGATGGCCTACAACAAGTACCGCTCGGCCCGCGACACCATCGAGAAGTTCGAGAAAGAGCCGCCCTTCGCCTATGAGATTCCGCGCGAGCAGCACGATGCCCCGGCAGCCGCGCAATTGCTGGAGAAGCTCATGCTGCACGGCATCGAGGTCCATCAGAGCTCCAAGCCCGACGCCTGGGTGATCGTGATGAACCAGCCGTTTTCGGGCCTGGTGAAGGAGCTGTTCGAGCCGCAGGTCTACCCCGCGCTGACACAGCGGCCTTACGATGTCACCGGCTGGACCCTGCCTTATCAGATGGGCGTGGAAGTCCATGCCATCACCACGCCGCTCAGCAAGCAATATCGCGACTCCCTGCAGCCCATCACGGAGATCAAGGGCCTGGCGGCTCCCTTCAATCACGGGACCAACGCCAGTTTCCGCGCGATCAACGAGATTCTCGCGGACAAGGGCGCGGTCTCGTTCTCCGGCAACGGTATTACGGCGTCGGGCCTCGATAAGAGCAAGCTCGACCGCATCCTCAGCGAGAACCGCCTGCGCGCCGTGGAATCCAAGGACTCGGGCAAGCCCATCAAAGCCCTGCGCGTCGGCCTGTACCGGCCGTGGGTGGCGAGCATTGACGAAGGATGGACGCGCTGGATCCTGGAACAGTACAAGTTTCCGTTCACCGGGCTCTACAATGCCGACATCCGCGGCGGCCACCTGCGCGAGCATTACGACGTCATCGTGCTTCCCGACATTTCCGAGCGGCAGATCATCGACGGCCATCGGCCCGGAACGATTCCCGAGCGTTACGCCGGCGGCCTTGGCGATGACGGCGTGCAGGAGTTGCGCGACTTCGTGAACGATGGCGGCGCGCTGATCACGTTCAACAACGCGTCGATGTTCGCCGTCAATCAGTTCAAGCTGCCGGTGGAGAATGCGCTGGCCGGCCTGCGGCCCGACCAGTTCTTCTGTTCCGGCTGCCTGGTATCGGTGCACGTGGAAGATGCCAGGAACGCGCTCACCGCCGGCATCACTCCGGACACCACCGTGATGTTTGAACGAGGACCCGCCTTCGACACCAAGACCGGCTTCAAGGGAGCAGTCCTGGCGCGCTATCCGCGGGACCGTTCGCCGTTGCGGAGCGGCTACCTGGCGGGCCCGGACCGGCTCCAGGGCAAAATCGCCGCTCTCGCCGTCGAATACGGCAAAGGCCGTGTCATTCTGCTGGGCTTCAAACCGCAGTGGCGCGGACAGTCGCATGCGGCGTACAAGTTCTTCTTCAATGCGTTTTACGCTACGTCGGGAGAATAGCGTGGTAAAGAACGGTCGCATCCGGCAGTCGCTGGCGTATTGGTGTCTGAACGCCACCCATTGGAACTGGGACATTCATCAGGTGTGCGAGACGGCCCGCCGCCTCGGTTGCCGGAGCGTCGAGCTGGTGCCGCCGGACCTCTGGCCGGTGGTGCGCGAGTATGGCCTGGAGAACGCGATCGCGCTCAACGGGATGCCCGACCCGGTGTTTGCCAAGGGCCTCAATAATCCGCGCTACCAGGACGAGGTGATCACCCGGACGAAGCAGACCATCGACCGGTGCGCCGACGCCGGCATCCCCAACGTGATTGCCTTTACCGGGTATAAATGGCGCGACGCGGACGACCCGGGGAGCGGAGAGATCTCCCTGTCCGATGGGGCCGCCAACACGGTGAAAGGCCTTCGGGAACTGGCCGGCTACGGCGCCGCCCGCGGAGTCACGGTCTGCATGGAGCACCTCAACACCCGCGACGATTCCCATCCCATGAAGGGCCATCCGGGCTACCAGGGGGACGACATCGATTACTGCGCCGAAATCATCCGCCAGGTAGGCTCACCCAGGGCCAAATTGCTGTTCGACATTTATCACGTTGCGATCATGAATGGCGACCTAATCCGCCGCATTCACCGGTATCGCGACTGGATCGGACACGTCCACACGGCGGGGGTTCCGGGGCGCGGGGAGTTGGATGACCGTCAGGAGGTCCATTACGCCGGTGTGATGCGCGCGCTGGTCGAGGCCGGGTATCAGGGCTACGTGGGCCAGGAGTTCATTCCCACGCGCGATCCGGCGGAAGGTCTTCGCGAGGCTGTGTCGCTGTGCGACGTGTAATCCTCTAATGGATTTCCAGACAAAATGTCCCGAAATTGATGCTATATCGTTGATTCTTCGAGAGAGGCTTCGGACACTCTGTCCGACCGCCCCTCTCCCGCGAATCAGAGCCGCGGCCGTCAGGGAGCGGTTGCCACATTAATTC
Organism: Bryobacteraceae bacterium; assembly: GCA_035501495.1. Classification (GTDB taxonomy): domain Bacteria; phylum Acidobacteriota; class Terriglobia; order Bryobacterales; family Bryobacteraceae; genus JAIQFL01. Next base: position 21,673 of record DATJWB010000241.1, read on the forward strand.
TTCAGCATCCCAGTCCAGTTCGTCACGACTTCGATCGTGCCGGTGCTGGTTGTCTCCCGCGGAATGTTCATGAGAAACCGCTTGCCATCGGGCGAGACGTCGAAGAGGTTCCACACCCTGGGCAGGCTTGGCGTGCGAAACAGCAGGTGGGGCTGGTCGAATTCGAACTCGGCACCCGCCGGCTTCACAGCCGCGGCCATTACCGCTCCCGTGCCGGTGAGAAAGAAAAGCTCCCGGCCGTCGCCGCGCCATCGAGGCAGTCCGCCTTCGCCCGCCGACACCGTCCAGCGCCGGCTGGTGTTGTCGGAGATGCCCTCGAAGCGCCGGACGTAAACTTCCACTTGCCCGTTCTCGTCGGTCTGGTAGGCGAGCCACTGGCCGTCCGGCGACAGAACCGCGTAGTTCTCGGAGTGGATCGTGTCCAGGATGGGGCCCGCTGGTTGGCCGGAGGTGCGATGGTTCACGTCGAGAACCCAGACGTCCTCGTTGCTCCCCACGTTGATCGCGGTGAAGAAGAGATAGCGGCCATCGCGCGACCAGTCGGTGGGGTACTTCGCCGAGCCGCTCTGATACAGCGGTTCGATCCGGCCTCCGCCGGCCGCCTTGGTGAAGAGATCGAAATTGCCCTTATCCGCTCCCATCATGAAAAACGCCACGCGACTTCCGTCGGGCGACCAGACGGGCGCGCCTGCGTGCGCCGCGGCATCGGTGAATGGAGTGGCGGACCCGTTGGCGTCCAGCATCCACAGGCCGGCCTGATTTCCGCCGGGCGCGAGCTTGGCTGCCACCGCCCGGTTGCCGTCGGGCGAAATCCGGGGCAGCCCCCATTCGCCCGAATCCTTGGCTGCAGCGAGCGGCTCGCCTTCGCGATCTGTCCACACCAACTGCCGGGCCGGGCGGCCAATGGCCTGGTAGACCAATAAGGCGTCCCGGGAAACCGAGACGGGCGTGAGCGAGAGGCTGTGCATCGCCCCGACATCGTCTCGAACCACCCGCGGGCTGCCCTCCAAGGAGAGTTTCGCCGTGTCGAAGGGCTGTGCCAGTAACGCGCGGTCCTTGACCCAAAGCAAGTACCCCTTTTTCGACGACTGAGTGCCGGCCAGGCTCGAATATACGGCGTTGGTTTCGGAATGAAACAGCCGGGAATGTCCGGGAGGCGAGAGAGCGCCTACATAGACGCCCGTCCCTTCCGGGGAGTCGGTGAGCGTGTAGAACAGGAAATGATTGTCGTCGGGCAGGAACTGCGGCCATAGAAACGCGCGTTCGGACTGCGCCGCGTTCAGTTTCAGCAGAGGCAGCGGCTGGCCTCCGGTGGCCGGCACCCGGAAGAGTCCTTCGGACAGGCTGGGTGCGAAGAGGATCGTGCCGTCCCGGCCCCAGGCGCCGCCCCCGGCGTGTGCCTCCACCGGGCAGATGGATTCCGAAGCGCCTTCGCCGAGCGTCACTTTGCGCAGCACTTTGCCGGCGAAGAATCCGATCTGCCGGCCATCCGGTGACCAGAATGGCGAGTAACCGCCTTCGGTGCCGGGTATCGGCTCGGCGCGCTCGGAATTCAGGGGCCGCAGCCATAACATGCGGCGCCCATCGCGTCCCAGCGCCGAGAACGCCAGGTACCGGCCGTCCGGAGAGACCGATGGCAGCTCGGGGTCGGACGCATTTTCGGGCGCCGCCAGATGAAACGTGTAAACCGGAGTGGCGGGCGTCTTGTGAAAGAACGGCGTCTCCCCCAGAAGTCCTCGAAAGAGCACCGCCGAAAACGCCACGGCCAGGAGCATCATGGCGGCTACCAGCGCCAGCGGACTCGAACGCAATCGCTCCAGAAGGCTGCGGCTTTCGAAACCCTCGAGTATCGGGGAATCGCCGGCCTCGCCCGCCGGTTCGATGGTCTGACCGTCGAGCGACTGCGCGGGGCCCTCGGGCGATGCGTGCGATTCCGCGGTTGCGAACACTCCGGCGAAACGCGCCGCCAGTTTCAGCTCGATCATCGCATTTTGGATGCGCTGGCGCCGCGCGGCGGGACTCTTGGCCAGGCAGGCCGAAGCTACCTTAACGGCCGCGCGATGAACCGGCGATTCCTCATCGAGCCGGGCAGGCGCTTTTTCCAGGATTTCACGATCGAGTGTCTCGCCGGTTCCGCCGAAAGCCGGCCTGCCGGCGATCATTTCGTACAGCACCGCGCCAAACGAAAAGACATCGCTGCGGGAATCCGCCGGCTCGCCTCTCACTTGCTCCGGAGAGCGATAGGGCATCGACCACGCGTCAGGCCCCTGCGCGAGCAGGCGAACCCGGCCGCTGTCGATGAGGATGGCGTGAGGCGAGAGGTGTCCGTGCACCAGCCTGCGGGCGTGCGCTTCTTGAACTGCAGCGGCGGTTGCAATCGCCAGGGGCAGGAGGTCTTCCACCGGCAGCCGCCCTTTCACAAGCCGGTCCGCGAGAAGCTCCCCCGTCACCGCTTCGTTGGTGAAAAAGTCGCGTTTGCTGTGGTCCGTGCCGGTCTCCATGTCCATACTCCCGGAAGGCCCCACCGCTGTCTGTTCTTACCTTCGACTGAGCTCCACGCCCCGCGTGCTGACGAAATACTTGGCAACCATATTGGCGTCCTCCCATGCCGGATAGGTTTCAGGATGCCGCAGATAGTCGAAGAATTGGTTGGCCACCTGCGCGAAATGAGCCTCGTGTCCTACCCGGTAGCGATCGGGGATGGTCACCCGGAACTCATTTGCCCGACCCTGCAGTTCGATCCCCGGGTAGCGCCTTGCCAGCTCCGTGATCCTTCGCTCGAGGGCAGCCCGCGAGGCGCCCACCACGTAGAGTTCCGGACGATAGTTCTCTTCCGCCCCCTGGCGGATTTCAACCCGTGCGCGCGACCCGCGGTACACCGCAAAATGGGTGTCTCCCGTTCCGGCCGGCGCTTCCCAACGCCACAGCACATCGAGTTTCGTGTGGATGCCGCGAATCGCGTAGGTGACGCTGGTGTTGCATCGGTAATCCAAAGCCTCGCCTCGGGTAGCGGTTACCTGGTGAAACTGCTCGGAATGGATGGGCGTCGGCCAGCCCGTGGCGGCAAGGATCGCGAGATCGCCGCGCCAATCGATGGCGCACTCCGGAAACAGAGTCCATTGCACGAGGTCCACCAGGTGCGTGCCCACATCCGCCAGAGCTTCTCCCTGCTCCTGAACATCGAAGAACCAAGGCGGGCGGAGATTCGGGACGCCGGCAACCAGCTTGAGGATGTGGTGGACGCTCTCCATGTAAACCGCGGGCTCGTCCGGTGTGCCGGGCAAGATCGAGCCGAAGACCTCCGGGTCGTTCACCAGTTCGCGCTGCAGAATGGAGGTGATTTCGTAGCGCTCGGTCATGATGTCGTAGGCGATCAAGCCGCGGCTTCGGGCGGCCGCCAGCGCCTCTTCGAGCAATGCAAGATCGGCCGCCTCGATAATCCAGGGCTTATCGGCGAGCACATGGATGCCGGCCATCAGTGACCGGCTGATGCGGTGGATCTTGGCCCGATTTCGCCCTGAGAGGACGACGACATTTCCGGGACGGTCCTCGACCATCCGCTCCAGGTAATCCGGGGCGGCGTGGATGTCCAGTTCCCAGGCGGTAGGATTCTCGCTTCGCAGATTGAAGCGCGCGATGCGCGCGAGGTGTTCGGTAAGGTCCGGGGTGAGTGGAGCGTAGACCGCCACGCGCCTGGCAACCCCCGAATACATCTCCTTTTGCACGAGGGCAGCGTGAAAATGGCCGGGATCGAGCGTGATGAGCCGGAATTCGTCCATGGATCCCCAGATTACTACGATTGCGTGTCAAGTGATGCGGTGGTGGGCGCACTCCCCTCTCTGCTCTGGCCGCGGAGAGTGGGTTCCCCGGGCGCCATTCCGTTTTCGCGCCGGCGCTCCGGGCATCCCGTCATCGCCCCTGATAGCGGCCAAGCGCCTTCGATGCGCCGAACAGCCGGGTCCTGCTGCCGACGAAGAACAGATTTGCCGTTAGCAGCTTTGCAGCCTTGTGTTTCCGCCAGATCAAGGATTCCCTCGTGGAGTTGGCAGCATGGTCTCGATCAAATGACAGCACCTTCTCCAGTGCGTTTGGTTCGCTCTCTCGGGCTGAGGGAAGGGATTGCGTCGGGATGATCATCGGCTCTGGCATATTCCTGGTCCCCGCCACCATCGCCGGCCATCTGGTATCGCTCGGTCCCATCTTGCTGGTTTGGGCGTGGGCGGCTTGCTGGTCCTGTTGTTGGGAGCGTTGACCCTTGCCGGGCTGAGTTCGGTCCTTCCCGAGACCGGCGGCCCCTATGTGTATCTGGAGCAGAGTTTCGGCCGCCCGGCTGCCCTTCTGTACAGTTGGAATCACTTCTTCATCAACACTGCCGGCAGCGTCGCGGCGCTGGTCGGCCTCATTGTGGCCGCTTTCTAATCATGCGCTTCTATTGTGGCGGCCTGATCGCCCAAGCCTCCACGCTGATCAGGCCCGTCTTCCCGCCGGCTGCATAGAATTCCATGCCATTCGCGCCGGCGGCCGGATACACCAGGTTGCTGACCGCCTCCAGGCCGCCCTGCGCAAAGACTTCCACGGTAGAGCGGTCCACCAGAATGGTGAGGTCGAGCGGCGCACGCCCTGCTTGGAGCGGGGCCAGCGTGCGCGCCGGGAAGTCCGGGCTGAAATCGGTCAGACCCGAATGAGTGCGGTCCACGAACAGTTGGCCGTTCGCGAAGCCGGCTGTGGTGTATGTGCCGCCGGCAGCCAACAGCTTCCAGCCGGCCTCCTTGGAACCGCCCGGATCCACGGTGGCGCGCATTTCGAAGGTGTTCCACCGCGCTCTCTCCGCCAGCAGTCGATTCAGATCCACGAGGTTCTCTCCGCGCCACGTGAAGTGGTCGCCGCGGAGCGCTCGGATCGCCTCGATCGGTTCTTGCGCGAGCCGCAGCCCCTCGGCTGTCTTTTTCAGTTGGAGCCTTCTGGGGAAGGTCATCTGGCCGCGCCACGGCTGGGTCGGCACCTTCGCGGCGTATTGCCAATTGTTCATCCAGCCGAGCATCACGGGTCCGGCGGTTCGCGGCATGTGATTGAAGGTCAGAGCGCAGTAGCAGTCTTTGCCGTAGTCGGTCCACAGAGTGGTCGTGGGCGGGTTGTCGTTGGTGAAACGGCTGCCATCGAAGCTGCCCACGAAGTACTGCTCGCCCGATCCTCCCTGCAGGCCGCCGGGATTCAGGCCGACCTTCAGCACCCAGCGCGTCTCGGCTGGACTGCCTGCCACCGGGACTTCGGTCAAGGTCGGGCATTCCCACTGGCCGCGCGCCGCGCCCGCGGGTCCGAACTCACTGACCCGCTCCCAAGACTTCAGGTTCGACGACCCGTAGAAAAGCACCCTGTGCTCGTTGGGAAGCGCCACGGCCATGATCCAGCGCCGCGCCGCATCCGACCAGAACACGTGCGGGTCGCGGAAATCGGACATCTTGAGATCGAGCACCGGATTGCCGGCATATTTCGTCCACGTCCTTCCGTGATCGTTGCTGTATGCCAGGTTCTGCGTCTGTAAGGCCGGCTGGTTGCCGCTGGGAGGCGTGTGGCCGGTGTAGACCGCCACCATGCAGGGCTTGCCGCCCTCGCAGAAGCCGCTGGTATTGCGCTCGTCCACCACCGTGCTGCCGGTGAAGATCATGACGCCGTTCTCTTCGCGCAAGGCCACCGGAAGTTCCCGCCAATGCACCAGGTCACGGCTCACCGCGTGTCCCCACGACATGTGGCCCCAAGTGTCGCCGAACGGGTTGTACTGGAAGAACAGGTGGTATTCCCCGTCGAAGTAGACCAGACCGTTGGGGTCGTTCGTCCAATGCTCACGCGGAGAGAAGTGGAACTGCGGGCGATAGGGTTGGCCGAAAGCGCAAGCCCAGGCACACAGAAACAGCAGAGCTCGTGGCATGGTTCAGTCTGGCACGGCCCGGGTCTTCGAGCAATGACTACCAGGGCCGCGAGCGGGCCACCGAGATTCCGCGTACCTCGGCGGGCCATTTCCCGGATACCGCGCAGTAGAAGTGATACAGCACGCCTTCGTGGTAGACCACGGAAGGCTTGTGGGCGTAGGTCGAATCCACCGACCCCGGCGGACCCACGTCGATCAGAATCTGATTGACCTTTGCCGGGTGGTAGGGATCGTCGCTCAAAGCGAGCAGGTCGCGCGCCTTGCCCTGTTTGTCGAGGCTGTAGTAGAACATCGCCCAACGCTTGCCGTCCAGCAGCACGCACGGGTCGCTCGCGAAGCGTTCGTCCCAACTGCCGGGTCCGCCGTTTGGAATAATCGGATTGCCCTCGAAACGCCGCCAGGCCTTGAGATCGCGCGAGGTGGCGAGCCCGGTCTGCTCGCGCCACCCGCCGCCCTGCTCCTTCGGCAGAACGCGGGTCTTCGCGTTATAGAAGAGGTAGTAGGTGCCGCGGTACTCGACGATGCAAGGCTTGTATAGCCCGCCATTCTCCCAGGCGGCGCCATCTGTGGGCAGCAGGCACGGCGCGTCCGTCTGCCAGTGCATCAGGTCGTCGCTCCAGCACAGGCCGATCACTGCCGGCCCCTGCTCGTATCCGGCGTTGGGATAGGCGTGATAGGCGCCCAGGAATCGGCGGTTCACCGGCCTCAAGTCGCCCGCCGAGTGCATCTCGTTGCTCCGCAGAATCCAGTTCATGGCGACGTTGTAGCGCGTGACCTCGGATGTCGGATCGCGGCGCAAGATGCAGCCGAGCCGCTTCCATTCGGTCAGATTGCCGGAGACCGCGAGCCCGGTCTGATAGCCGGTCCCATCGAACCCGACGTAGGTCATGTAGAACTGGCCAGCGTGGTGAAAGACGAACGGACAGTCGACGGACTTCGAGTCGAATGCGCCTTCCTCCACGGAAGCGGAGAGGACGAGCTTGCCGTATTTGAAGGGCGTAGCGTAGCGGCTGGTTTCGTCGGCGGGGGCGAAAGGGGCCGTGCCCAGCATGGTCAAAATCGCGCGGCGTGTCATGGGCTTTATGTCCTCGATCACGGTTCTATTATGGGGCGCGGGACGCCTGCAGGGGATTGCAGCACTGCCGCATGCGCAGACTTTCGGGACTCCTTTGCTCGGAACGATGCAGTCCGTGACACGACCCGAATCCAAAGTCGCTTGACTCTCACCGACCCTTTGTGTGATTATTCATAATAGTGAATAAAAATTCACAACGAGTATGGCGCCTGTCGTGACTCCGAACCAGATCCTCAAAGCCGCCGCGAGCGATCTCCTTCGCGATCTCGACCTCACCAACGACGAGCTGCTCTATCTGCTCGATCTCGCCGACGAAGTGAAGCGTTCCCCGCGCGACTTTGCCCATCTGTTGGATGGTAAGTCGATCGCCCTGCTGTTCGAGAAGCCGTCGCTGCGGACCAAGCTCACGTTCGAGTTGGCGATCCGCCAGTTGGGCGGCGATTCGGTCTTCCTGGAAGGCCCGATCGGCGTCCGCGAGCCGCTCAAGGACGTTGCTCGCAACCTGGATCGCTGGGTAGATGGCCTCGTCGCCCGCGTCTTCGCGCAGAGCACCGTGGAGGATTTGGCGCGATGGTCGTCCGTGCCGGTGATTAACGCCTTGAGCGACGCTTACCATCCGTGCCAGGCGCTGGCCGATGTGCAGACCATCGGCGAACGCTTCGGCGGATTGAAGGGCCTCAAGCTGACCTTCATCGGCGACGGGAACAACGTGGCGCAGTCGCTGATGCTGACGGCCTTACGCCTCGGGATGGATTTTGCGCTGGGCTGCCCGCTGGGATATCTTCCCAATCCCGAGATGGTGGCGCAGGCCGAGGGCCTGGCGGCTGTCTCCGGCGCCTCGCTGCTGATCACTCACGACACCACCGCCGCCGTGGCGGGCGCGCATGCCGTCTATACCGACGTCTGGGCCAGCATGGGGCAGGAGCAGGAATCCGTTCAGCGGCGCAAAGATTTTCACGAATACCAGGTGAACGACAAGCTCTTCGCGATGGCGCGGCCCGAGGCGGTGTTCATGCACTGCCTGCCTGCCAAGCGAGGAGAAGAGACCACCGACTCGATCATGGAACACGAACGCTCCGTGGTGTTTCAGCAGGCCGAGAACCGCCTGCACGCCCAGAAGGCGCTGCTCCTGATGATGCTGACATAATCGAATAGCCCGGCCTGGACCGGGCCAAAATTTATGAGCAAACCGAAAAAAGTGGCTCTCGCCTACTCGGGCGGGTTGGATACCTCTGTCATTATTCCGTGGCTGAAGGAAAACTACGGATGCGAAGTCGTCGCGGTGTGCGGCGATATCGGCCAGGGTGGCGACGAACTCACCGGGCTCGAAGAGAAAGCGCGCAAGACCGGCGCCTCGGAAGTTCACATCGAGGACATGCGCGAAGAGTTTGTTTCGCAGTACCTCTGGAAGCTGGTTCGCTCGGGCGGCGTTTACGAGCACAAGTACCTGTTGGGCACTTCCATCGCACGGCCGCTGCTGGCCAAGAAGCAGGTGGAAGTGGCGCTGGCGACCGGTTGCGACGCGCTGGCGCACGGCTGCACGGGAAAAGGCAACGACCAGGTGCGCTTCGAGCTCACCTACAAGGCGCTGGCGCCGCATTTGGCGGTGATCGCTCCGTGGCGCGAATGGAAGATCGTGTCGCGCGAGGACGCCATTGAGTATGCCGCCAGACACCAAGTCCCGATCTCCGCATCCACAACCAAGATTTATAGCCGCGACCGCAATATCTGGCACATCTCCCACGAAGGCGGGGCGCTCGAAGATCCCGCCAACAGCGCCCCCGACGACATCTGGATGCTCACCAGGAGTCCCTCTGAAGCCCCCAACCAGCCCGGCGAAGTGTCCATCGCGTTCGAGAAAGGCGTCCCGGTTTCTGTGAATGGCAAGACCATGAAGGCCTTCGAACTGCTCGAGACGCTCAACGCCATCGGCGCGGAGCATGGGATCGGACGGATCGACCTGGTGGAGAACCGCTTCGTAGGAATGAAGTCGCGCGGCTGCTATGAGACTCCGGGCGGCAGTCTGATCATGTTCGCCATCCGCGAACTGGAGGCTCTCACGCTCGACAGGAACACCCTCCACTACAAGCAGCAGCGCGCATTGGAATACGCCGAGATGGTGTACAACGGACTCTGGTTCACGCCGCTGCGCGAATCGCTCGACGCCTTCTTCGAGAAGGTCAGCGAGTCGGCCTCGGGCGAAGTGAAGCTGCGGCTCTACAAGGGAAACATCGAGCCGCTATCGCGGAAGTCGCCAAATTCGCTTTATTCGCTCGATATCGCCAGCTTCACAATGGGCGCCAGCTACGATCAGAAGGACGCGCTCGGATTCATCAATCTGGTGGGGCTGCCCATCAAGGTGCGGGCGTTGAAGAGCCAGGACGGCGGTAAGAAATGATGGCTGGCCCGCGTGGCGCAGGCACTCCTGCCTGCCGCGTCCCCACTCACGGGGACGCTTTCAGGGAAGGTCTGCAATGAAGCTCTGGGGCGGACGTTTCGAATCCGGGCCGTCGGAGGTCTTCGAGCGCTTTTCGGGATCGCTCGACTTCGACCGCCGGCTGATCGACGCCGACATTCGAGGCTCCCAGGCTTTCGCCCGCGCGCTGGAACGCGTCGGCATCCTCACCGTCGAAGAGCGCGGCGCGATCGTGACAGCGTTCGACCAGATCCTCGAGGAATCAGCCGACCCTTCCTTCTACGCAGGTGCGACCGATGAAGACGTCCATACGCTGGTGATCCGCAAGCTCAAGGAGCGCGCGGGCGCCGTGGCCGACAAGATCCACACCGGCCGCAGCCGCAACGAACAGGTCTCGCTGGACACCCGTCTGTGGCTGCGCGCCGAGTGCGATGAAGTGCGCGGGTTGCTTTGTAAACTCATGGAGGCCCTCCTACGCCTGGCCGCGGAGTATCCCGACGCGGTGATTCCCGGTTACACTCACATGCGCCGCGCGCAGGCAGTCCTGTGGCCGCATTACCTTCTCGCCTATTTCGAGATGCTGGCGCGCGACTGGGAGCGTTTCGGCGATGCCCGCCGCCGCACGAATCTGCTGCCGCTGGGCTCGGGTGCGCTGGCCGGCAGCGGATTTCCATTCGACCGCCCCGCCATCGCCCGCGACCTGAACTTCGAAGACATCACCGCCAACAGCATGGACGTCTCGGCCGACCGCGACTTCGCCCTCGACTTCCTTTACGCCGCTACCGTCACCACGATCCACCTGAGCCGCCTGGCCGAGGACTGGATCCTCTATTCCAGCGAGGAGTTCGGCTGGCTGGAGTTGGGCGACGGCGTGACCAGCGGGTCGAGCCTCATGCCGCAAAAGAAGAATCCGGATTCGCTCGAGCTGATCCGCGGAAAGAGCGGGCGGGTGATGGGCTGCCTGACCTCTCTGATGGTGACTCTCAAGGGTCTGCCCATGACCTACAATCGCGATATGCAGGAGGACAAGGTACCCCTCTTCGAGGCCGCCGACCAGCTGCGCGGATCACTTGAAATGGCGCGCGCCGTGGTGGAGTCCGTGAAACTGCACGCGGCGCGCCCGGCGGCCGGCGCAGAGGAGAGTTGGGTCGTCGCGACCGATCTGGCCGAAGCGCTCGCGCGAGCCGGCACCCCGTTTCACCAGGCACACCAGATCGTGGGCCGGTTCGTGCTCGAGAGCGTCCGCAGCGGTAAGAAACCGGGAGACTGGACTCCCGAAGAGATGCAGCGCTTTGCGCCGGAATTCACCGGCGAGATGGCCGCCTTGCTCGATCCGCGGCGCGGCATGCGATCGCGCGAGGTGCCGGGCGGCACCGGACCGAAAGCCGTGGCGGCTGCTCTCTCCGCCGCCCAGGAGCGCCTCGAAAGGATGATGGCATGACGAAAACCTACCGCCAGGGGCAGATCCTCAAGCTCATTCGCAGCATGAAGATTTCGACACAGGACGAACTGTCCCACGAACTCGGGAAGTTGGGCATCGCCGCCACCCAGGTGACGCTGTCACGCGACATTCGCGATTTGCGGCTGGTGAAGACCCGGGACGGCTATCAGGAGATGGCGCCCGAGGAAATCGGTCCGCAATTCTCGATGTTGGCCGCGGAGTTCCTCAAAGACGTCCTGCGCGCGCAGAACCTGATCATATTGAAGACCTCGCCCGGCAACGCGAACGCCGTAGCGGTGGCGCTCGACAACGAGGAGTGGCCGCAGGTCATCGGGACGATTGCGGGCGACGACACGATTCTGGTGATCACACCGGACACCCCCACCGGAGAGGCCGTCCAGGAGAAACTGCTGGAGTTGCTGGATAAGGGCTGAGGTTGAGGGGAAGGCGGGCTTGACTTTCAGGTGGCCTCCTGCCTGTACTCATGGGCCCGGTCGGCCCAAGCTAGGCCGCGGGCCTGGAATGCGTGAGCGCGACACATTTGGCACGTCCCCGCCTACCAAATACCCGCCCACTCCCCCTATTTGCGGCTTGGGGGTACCATGAGAACAGCACGTTATACTGTAATTTAAGACTCGGAGTTACCGGAACGCCCCATGGCTGAAATGAGCGTCATCTGGCTGCGCGTGGCCGCCGCGTTGTACTCGATCGGTCTCCTGCACGCCATCCTTACCCTGGTCCGCAGGCGGGAACACCTCTTCCGTGTCGCCTTGGGCGCCTTCGGGCTGGGATCCGTCTTCCACTTTGTCTCGATCGTCGAAGAGGGCCTCCTGAACGCCCGCTGCCCCATCGCCAACATCTACGAAACCCTCTCCATGTGCGCCTTCCTCATCGTGGTGGTGTACCTGATCGTGCACTGGCGCTACCGGATGGAGAGCCTCAGCGTGTTCATCTTCCCGCTGGTTTTCGTGATGTCGCTGGTCTCCACCTTGGGCAACCCCGTGAGCGCGTGGACCAACCCGGTGGTTCGCAATACCTGGCTTACCGTGCACATCGTGCTCGTGCTCCTGGGTATCGCCGCGCTGCTGTTCACTGCCGTCGCCTCGCTGCTCTACCTGTTCCAGGAGCGCGAGCTGAAGACCAAAAAGCCCCGCAAGTTTTACTACCGGCTGCCTGCATTGGGCACCCTCGACGATCTTATTTCGAAGTTCATGGCGGTGGGTTTCGTCCTAATGACGCTTGGCGTGATCGCGGCCAGCACGTGGGCCTCGGTAGAACTGAAGAGCGACTGGATCGGCCAGCCGAAGATCGCGCTCTCATTTTTTTCGTGGGGCATTTATATGGCCCTGGTTTTTTTGCGGACCACCGCGGGATGGCGCGGAAGAAAGGCCGCCATCATGACGGTCACCGTTCTCGGATTGTCCGCGGCCACCTGGGCCGCCCACGCGCGGCTCGGCACGTTGTTCTTTAAACCATGAAGCTGCTCATCACCGGCGTCAGTCATAAGACCGCCCCCGTCGAGGTGCGCGAATGCCTTGCGTTCCGGGAAGACACGCTTCCGTCGGCTCTGGCGGACCTGAAATCGCGCGAAGGCGTCACGGAGGCTGTGATCCTTTCCACCTGTAATCGCGTGGAGATCACGGTGACCACCGAAGACCAGGCCGACCCCCAGTCCATCGTCAGCTCATTCCTCGCCGACCGCAAAGCCGTAGGCGCGGACAGCATCGAGCCGTATCTCTACCGGCACGAAGGGGAAGCCGCGATTCATCATCTTTTCCGCGTGGCTGCCAGCCTGGACTCCATGGTGGTCGGCGAGCCGCAGATCCTCGGGCAGTTAAAGGGCGCCTATGCCGCCGCCAAAGACTGCGGCGCGGTTTGCGGTTGGCTCGATGGACTGATGGCGCGCGCCTTCAGCGTCGCCAAGCGCGTCCGATCGGAGACCGGCATCGGGCAGATGGCCGTATCGGTGAGCTATGCCGCGGTGGAACTGGCGCGCAAGATCTTCGGGTCCCTTTCCAACCGCACCATCATGATCGTGGGCGCGGGCAAGATGTCCGAGCTTGCAGCCCGCCACCTGCGGCGCTCCGGCGCTTCCCACGTGTTCGTCACCAACCGCACACACGAACGCGCCGTCGAAATGGCCAAGCTGTTTCAGGGCACGCCCGTCGAGTACACGCGCTTCGTCAGCATGCTGCCCGAGGTGGATATCGTGATCACCTCTTCGGGCGCGCCTCACTACATCCTGCGCAAGGAGGACATGCACCGGATCATCACCGCGCGGCGCAACAGGCCGATGTTCCTGATCGATATCGCGGTGCCACGGAATATCGAGCCGGCCGTCAACGAGGTGGACAACGTCTTCCTCTACGACATCGACGACCTGCAGGAGGTGGTGAACGCCAACCTGCGCGAGCGCATGAAAGAGGCCGACCACGCCGAGACCCTGGTCACCGAGGAAGTCCAGCGCATGATGGCTCGGCTCAAGGTGGCGGAAGTCACGCCCACGATTGTCGGCCTGCAGGAGCAGCTCGAGGCGATCCGCAGCTCCGAAATCGAAAAGGTGAGGCGCAAATGCGGGCCGTTCACGCCCGAACTGGAGCAGGCGATTGAAATGCTGACGCGCGGCATCGTAAACAAGATCGCTCACGGACCCATCTCGGAATTGCGCAATCACGCAGGCCGGCCCGAGGGAGCGCACGTCGTGGCTGCCATCCGCAAAGCGTTCCATCTCCAGGACTGATTCATGCTCGTCATCGCATCGCGCGGCTCGCAGCTGGCATTGTGGCAGGCCTCCTGGGTGGAGCGGCAGATGACCGCCGCGGGCCACCAGTGCCGCCTCGAAATCATCAAGACCACCGGCGACAAGATCACCGACGTACCGCTGGCCAAGGTCGGGACCAAGGGGCTGTTCACCAAGGAAATCGAAGAGGCGCTGCTCGACGGGCGCGCCGACCTGGCGGTGCACAGCCTGAAGGACCTTCCCACCGAACTGCCTGCCGGGCTGGTGTTGGCGGCGGTTCCCGAGCGCGAGGATCCGCGGGATGCTGTGGTAGGCCGGCGTCTGGCGGATCTGCCGCCTGGCGCGAAGGTCGGCACCAGCTCGCTGCGGCGCGCCGCGCAGTTGCGTGCGTTGCGCCCGGATCTCGAGGTGGAATCCGTACGCGGCAATCTGGATACACGTCTGCGAAAACTCGATGAGGGCCAATACGACTCCATCCTGCTGGCGGCCGCCGGCCTGAAGCGCCTGGGATGGGCAGAACGCATCGCCGAGATTCTCCCGTCCGAGGTGATGTGCTCGGCCGTCGGACAAGGCGCACTGGCGGTCGAAACACGCGAGTCCGGGCCGGGATTCGAGGCGTGCGCGGTGCTCGACCACGGGGCCACCCACGCCGCGGTGACCGCCGAGCGCGGCGTGCTCGGCGCGCTTGGTGGAGGTTGCCAGGTGCCCATTGGCGCCCACGCTACAGTGGAAGACGGATGGCTGCGGATCACGGCCATGGTGGCTTCGCCCGATGGCGCGGAACTGGTGCGCGCCGAAGCCGAAGGGCCGGCGGCGGGTGCCGACTCCATCGGCCGCGAGCTGGGCGCGGAACTGCTGCGCCTGGGCGCCCGGCGCATTCTCGATGCGGTCTACAGTGTTTGATCGTCGAGCGCCTTCCAGTGCTGGCACGCCTAGGAACAAGGTGTACCTCGTCGGCGCCGGACCGGGCGACCCTGACCTCATCACCGTCAAAGGCCGGCGAACCCTGGAGACTGCCGACGCCATACTGTTCGACCACCTGGCTCCCGAGGCTCTTCTCGATCTGGCGCCCCCGCACGCCGAGCGCCTCTACGTCGGGAAGAAGAAATCGGCGCACGCCTTCACTCAGGAAGAGATCTGCGAAATGCTGATCGAGCGCGCCCGGCGCGGCCTCAACGTCGTGCGGCTCAAGGGGGGCGACCCGTTCATCTTCGGACGCGGCGGGGAGGAAGCGGAGGCTCTGGCGTCGGCCGGAATTGCATTCGAAGTCGTCCCCGGTGTGACCGTGCCGCTCGGCATCGCCGCGTACACCGGCGTGCCTCTCACCCACCGGGAGCACACTTCCGCCGTGACCTTCGTGACCGGCCACGCGGTGGACAGCATCGATTGGCAGAAGGTGGGTCACGCCGAGACGCTGGTGATCTTCATGGGTCTGACCACGTTCCCGGAAATCGCCCGCGAGTTGATTGACCGTGGACGCTCCCCGGAAACGCCGGCCATGGCGGTGCGCTGGGCCACGCGTCCCGACCAGGAGACGTTGACCGGGACTCTCGCGACCTTGCCCGCGCGGATCGTCGAGTACGGCATGAGGCCGCCGGCGACCATCATCGTCGGCGAAGTGGTGAAGCTCCGCGAAAAGCTCGACTGGTACGAGCGCCTTCCCCTGTTCGGTAAGCGCGTGGTCGTGACGCGCGCCAGAGGCCAGGCCGAAACGCTTTCGGCGAGATTGCGGTCGCTGGGTGCCGAAGCCATCGAATTGCCCACAATCGAAATCCGCCCGCCCGCCGACCCCGGCCCGCTCGACCGGGCGATCGCGGAATTGAGTTCCTACGATTGGCTCATCTTCACCAGCGCCAATGGAGTCCGCTTCTTCCTCGACCGCCTTGGCAAGTCCCCGGTGGACTGGCGTGCGCTGCGCGCGAAGATCTGCGCGATCGGGCCCGCGACCCGCTCCGCGCTCGAAGCCCTCCATCTGAAAGTTGACCTTATGGGCAAGGAGTATGTGGCGGAGGGACTGGTCGCTGCTTTCGCGGGTTTCGCCCTGGATGGTAAGCGCGTTCTGCTGCCGCGCGCGGCGGTCGCCCGGGACCTGGTGCCCATGGAACTCGCCCGTCGCGGCGCACGCGTCGACATCGTAGAAGCCTATCGCACCGTGATCCCGGAGGAGGCGCCGGCACGCGCCCGGGAGATTCTGGGCGCCCGACGGCGTCCCGACTGCCTCACCTTTACCAGTTCCTCGACCGTCCAAAACCTGGTCGCATCGCTCCAGGCCGGATCCGCTGAACCAGATGCAAGCGCAATCCTGGCCGGCGTGAAAGTAGCGTCTATCGGTCCGGTCACTACACGCACGGCTCGCGAGCTGGGCATCGAAGTCACCGCTCAGGCACGTGTTTTCACTGTGGACGGATTGGTGGAAGCGATCCTGGCAATGTGCGAAATGGATCCGGCTGCCCCGGCCATCGAATAAAACCGCGACACGCGAGTACCCACGAGCCCCCGCCGGCACAACAATCCATGAGACCCTGGCGCCGCCGATGTGCTCAGGCACTCGTGCCGCTCATACTCCTGTGTCCGCGAAGGGGTTTTCGAGGCTGCCTTCGGCGTTCCTGCCGTTTTTTCTGGAGTCCACAATCATGGACACGACGGCGCCCATGTGAGACTCGGGGTTGTCAGTTGGAAGGCGCGTAGTACCCCATCCGCCAGAATGCTTTCAAGGGCGGCAGGCCGTGCGGCGGCACCATCTTCACCTGCACGCGATGATAGCGTCCGTCGTGCTGATGTGCCGTGGGTGTGTATCCGAGCACGTAGCGGTTTCGCAACTCGATGCCGATCTTCGCCGCGATGTCCGGAAGCTCGGCGGAGTCGGCCGGGAAGCTGCGCCCGCCAGTCTGCTCCGCGAGGTCGCTCAACAGGCCGGGCCCCGAGGACTCCTCCGGCGTGCGGCTTCGCGACCCGAAAGGCTCGTAAACCCCGATCGCGTAGATCAGAGTATCGCTTTCCCGCACCATGCTCCGGACCTCGGTCTCGGTGTACCGGCTGCTGTTGTCGCCACCGTCGGAGATAATCAGGAGAGCCTTCCGGTTCTTCTTCGAGTTCTTCATCTCGTGAAGCGAGAGCATAATGGCATCCAGCAGCGCGGTCCGGCCTCGGGACTGAGCGAAGGTGAGTTGGTTCTGGATCTCTTCGGTCTGTCCGGTTAGAGGCACCACCAGCTTGGGCTGGTCGTTGAACTCCACCAGGAAAAACTCGTCTTCGGTATTGGCTGTCCGGAAGAATTCGGCCGCGGCCTGTCGCGAGCGGCGCAATTTCGGACCCATGCTGCCGCTGGTATCGAACACCAGCCCCACGGCCACCGGCTCGTCGTCCATCGCAAAGTGAGTGATGTTCTGCTCCACTTTGTCGTCGAAGATCTTGAAGTGCTCCCTTTCCAGCCCTGTGACGGGGCGGTTCATCGGATCGCAGACCGAAACGGGCACCAGCACCAGGTTGCTGTCAATCCGAAGATTGGCCGCTGGCTTCGATCCTGCCTCTGCTACTGGTTCGGGTTTCGGCCTTGGTATGACCGCGACTTGCCCGCGGCCCACCAGCAGCGCCACGATCCCGAGGCCCAGTTGCCAGCCGATCATCCGACGCACGTTCATGAGCGCTCTTGGACAGTATTGTACTGCGAGTGCATGGGCGGGTTACAAGGGCTTCCGGGCTCCAGCAGTACCCGGACTGCCCTGCCGGACATTCGGGAAATGTAAGTGCGCCGGCCGGCGCCTTTCGCACGTAGACGAGAATTTAGTACAATAATGTTTTAGCGGAGGTGGGTCTTCTCGAGTAGCAGACGAGCCGCAGTCGCGCAAACCGGTAACCTGGCAGTTTCCTCAACCCTCCGCGCGCTTTTTTTCCTGTTTTTTCCCGACGAATGCCGGCTTTGTGGACAAACCCTCGACGTAGTCACGCGCATTCCGGTCTGCCCCGGATGTCTCCGGAAACCCGAACCCCTGTCGGCGGAGTTCTACTGTGCCAGTTGCCGGACACCTTTTCAGAATCGGTATCCGCTGGACGCCCAGGGGCGTTGCGCGCTCTGCCGGACCGGTCTGCGCGGGTTTGACGCCGCTTATTGTTTCGGAGCCTATGAGGGTGCCCTCCGCGAACTGATTCATCTTTATAAGTATGCCCGGATCCGCACGCTCGTCCGCCCCCTGGCCGATCTGCTGGCCGCCGCCTTGCCCCGCGACGAAGCCTATGACGCGGTAACTCCCGTACCCCTGCATTGGCGCAAGCAATGGCAGCGGGGCTTCAACCAGTCGGAACTGCTGGCCCGCGAGATTGCACGCCGCACCGGGATTCCGGCGGTCAACGCTCTGCGACGCGTGCGATTCACCCAGACACAGGCAGGACTGAGCAACACCGCCCGGCGGCACAACGTTACGATGGCGTTCGAGTGCCGGCGAGGCGCGCGCTGGAGGGCACGAATCCAGGGCAGGCGAATTCTGCTGGTCGACGATGTCATGACGACGGGTTCCACGGCGGCCTCGTGCGCGCTCGCGCTCAAGCGGGGAGGCGCATCACGGGTCGCCCTACTGACCGTCGCGCGCGTGGACCGGCGGATGGACGGTCTTCGCAATGCGGCGGCTCATTCCTTGGTGGGGAGCACATCCTGATGGGGAGCGAACGATTACAGAAGCCCGTGCTGGTCTTGAATGCCAGCTACGAGCCGATTAACATCTGCGCGGCGCGGCGCGCGCTGGTCTTGGTGCTGAAGGGCGTGGCGTCCGCGGAAGAAGAATCCATGACCGCGGTCCATTCGGCGCGATCGGACATGCGATTACCGTCGGTCATTCGGCTCCTCGAATACCGGCGTATTCCTCACCAGACCCGGGCGTTATCGCGCAAGAATATTCTCATGCGCGACCGCTACACATGTCAGTACTGTCATCACACGCTGCCATCGTCGGAGTTGACTCTGGATCATGTGGTCCCGCGCTCCCGCGCCGGCGAGTCCGCCTGGGAAAACCTGGTGGCGTGTTGTCACCACTGTAATAACCGCAAAGGCAACCGCACCCCGGAAGAAGCCGGCATGAAACTGGCTCGGCAGCCGCGCCCGTTCAGTTTGCACACCAGCCGCCACCTGATGCGCATGTTGGGTAATGGTGACGCTCAGTGGCGCAAATACCTGTTCTATTAGTCCCACGGCGGCCCGGGGCAGGCGGCGCGTACTGTGCGATCGCTCCCGCTACTTTACAACCGTAAATAATTCAATGGGATCCCGAACTTGCGGAGATCCCCGGAGTGGGGTATAGTCATTGCTGAACCGGGAATTCTAAGACTCCGAGGAGGTTACCACGTGAAAAAATTGCTGTTTGTGTTCGGGTTGGCGGCTATCTCCGCGATGGCTGCGGATTTTAGTGGCTACATCGTTGACAAGAACTGCGCAAGCAAGAAAGAGATGTTGGGAGACGAAGCCTGCGCGAAACGTTGCATCGGACGAGGCGCCCCGGCGGTGCTGGCGACCGAAGATGGCAAGATTTATCAGATCGCCAATCAGGACAAAGTGAAAGACGCTGCCGGTAAAAAGGTGACCGTCACTGGAAAGCTCGACAAGGACACCATCACGGTAGACGAAGTGAAGATGTAAACGAGATTTGGGCCGGGTAGCGCCGGCCCTAGCTTTTTGTTTCGCAGTCCACTATTTGTCGCATCTGCGTAAAGTTGTTGGGGCTGCTTTGCTGCGGTTTGAGCTTTACAGATTTCCCCGCCGCGCCTGCTCCCTCTCAATCGCCTCGAACAGCGCCTTGAAGTTGCCCTTGCCGAAACTACGGCTTCCCTTGCGCTGGATAATCTCGTAGAAAAGCGTGGGCCGGTCCTCTACCGGACGCGTGAAGATCTGCAGCATGTAGCCCTCATCATCGCGATCCACCAGAATGCCCAGGTCTTTCAGTTCCGGTACGGACTCCTCGATCTTCCCGATCCGCGCCTCCAGTTCGTCATAATAGGTCCCTGGAACGCGCAGGAACTCGACGCCCTGCCGTCTGAGCGCGGCCACTGTCTCGATGATGTTGTTGGTGGCCATGGCGATGTGTTGCACGCCGGGGCCGCGGTAATATTCCAGGTACTCTTCGATCTGCGACTTGCGCCTTCCCATCGCGGGCTCGTTGAGCGGGAACTTCACCCGCTCGTTGCCGTTCGACATCACCTTCGACATCAGCGCCGAGTACTCGGTTGAAATGTCTTTATCGTCGAAGTGCTGGAACATCTTGAAACCCATCACGTCGCGGTAGAAGTCCACCCAGCGGTTCATCTCGCCCCAGCCCACGTTGCCCACCATGTGGTCGATGTACCTCAGACCCACCGGGCGCGCCAGCGAGTCCTCGCCCGCCGCGGCCGTATAACCGGGCAGAAAGACTCCCCAGAAACTGCCTCGCTCCACGAAGGTATGAATCGTGTCGCCGTAAGTCGCGATGCTCGCCAGCCGAGCTTCGCCCTGGTCGTCCTTCACGGTTTCGGGCTCGCGCACGCTGCGGGCGCCCCGGCGTGTCGTCTCGCGCCACGCCGATTCCGCATCATCCACCCATAGGGCGATATCGTGTACGCCGTCGCCGTGCAGCCGGATGTGGTCGGTCACGGGATGGTCGGGGGTCAGCGGGGTGGTGAGCACAAAACGGATCTTGTCCTGGACGAGCACGTAGGAAGCTCGGTCGCGGGTGCCGGTCTCGGGCCCGCGATAGGCCGCCAGGCGGAATCCGAAGGCGGTGCGGTAATAGTGCGCCGCCTGGCGCGCATTTCCCACGTAGAACTCTACGTAGTCGGTGCCGTTGAGCGGCAGGAAATCGCGTTCAGCCGCGGTGGGATGCTCCAATACTTGTGCCATAGCTTCTCCTCAGGGCCTCGACGCAGAGCCGGTTGTCTTCGTCGGAGCCGGTGGAAATGCGCAGGCAGGTGGGCAGCCCGAATGCCTTCAGCGGCCGGACCACCACTCCCTGCGACAGCAAATGTTCAAAAACCTGGTTGGCCTGGTGTTCGGAATCGAGGACGGTCATCAGAAAGTTCGCCTCCGAAGGCACCACCGTCAACCCCAGGCCGGCCAACCCCTCCGACAGATAGCTCAGCCCGCGTGCATTCAACTCCAGCGAACGATGCAGAAACTCCTTGTCGGCCAGCGCCCCGATACCCGCTGCCTGCGCCGGCGTGGAGGGTTCGAACGGCAGCTTCACCTTGAGCAGGTTGCGGATCAACTCCTCGTGCGCGAACCCGTATCCGATGCGCACCCCGGCGAGCCCGTAAATCTTCGAGAACGTCCGCAGCGTAATGACGTTGTCATAGCGGTAATGCATCGAGTCCGGGTACCGCGGATTGTCTTTGGCATATTCGAAGTAGGCTTCGTCGAGGATGATGAGCACGCGTTCGGGGACGTGTTTGTAAAACTCGTCGAACTGATGCTTCGTGAAGATGGTGCCGGTCGGATTGTTGGGATTGGCCAGGTAGATGATCTTGGTATGGGCGTTGATCTCGCGGGCCAGCGCGGTCAGATCGTAGTGCCAGTCCCGATACGGAACGGTCCGGTACTTGACGCCGCGCGAGCGCGCCAGCACCTGGAATCCGATGAACGCGGCCTCGGTGGTCAGCACCTCGTCTTCGTCGCAGAGGAAGGCGCGGATGATGTTGGACATGATCCCCTCCGACCCGCTGCCTGCGATCACGTTCTCCACCTTGAGGTCGAACTCGTCGGCCAGCACCCGTCGCAGGTCGAGACCGCCGTTCGGATACAGGTTCAGCCCGTCCACCCGTCTCATGGCTTCGATCGCCTTGGGGGACGCGCCCAGCGGGTTCTCATTGGACGCCAGCTTGGCGATCCGTGTCAGGCCATACTGCTGACGCACCGACTCGATGGTGCGGCCGGCCTCATAAGGTCGGAGCGATTCGATATAAGGGGGAACGAGAGGCACCAGTTCCATTCTACAGTCGCACGAGCCGATACACCACTGGCGCGATGTGCCTGATTGTTCGGGTGCGTCCGCCTCGCTGCCTTCGCGCCGGGCCTGGCGAAAGGGCGTGTGCCGCGGTCTCTTGAACTGCCATACTCAAGAGCGTGCCGAGACTCTGGCTCCCGTACGTTCTGAGCTGTCTGGCCGCTCAGGCTGCTGACGGCCCGGGCAGCCGCGCGTGTGCGGTGTGCCATCAGGCGATCTTCGATAGCTACTCTCGCACGCCGATGGCCACCAGCAGCGGCCGCGCGGGCAGTGCGCCCGTGCCCGAGGCATACGAGCGGGCTTCCTTCACCCATTCCGCCACGGGCTTCCGCTACCGCGTCTATGCCGACCGGGATGCGCTCGCCTTTGAGTTCACCAGCGAAGACGGGGGACTCCACGGCCGCAAGACCATGCCCTATTACGTCGGCTCCGGCGCGACCGCCCGCAGCTACCTGTTGATCGACGACGGCTTTGCATACGTGTCTCCCGTGACCTTTTACTCCCGCACCCGCTCGTGGGACCTGACTCCCGGTTACGGTCAATATGGCTACCCGTACTTGACCAGGCCGGTGGTTCCGGGCTGCCTCGCCTGCCACGCCAGCTTCCTGGCGCCGCTGCCCAATGCCCAGAACCGCTTCGCTGCGCCGCCATTCGCCGAAGGCGGGATCGCCTGCGAACGCTGCCATGGCGATGGAACGGCACACATCGCACAGATGCAAGCCGGCAACTTCGCAGGCGGCCTCCAAATCGTGAACCCGGCCAACCTGGCCCCCGACCGGCGGGACAGCATCTGCTCGCAATGCCACCTTTCGGGCGAGACCCGAGTGCCGCGACCCGGCAAAGACTGGCGCTCCTTCGTGCCGGGCGACCGGCTCCCGGACTCCACCACGGTCTTCGTGAAATCCGGGGCGCGGCCGGGCATCACCGTGACGGGTCATGTCGAGAAACTGGCGCAGAGTGCCTGCCAACGCGCATCCGGCGACCGCTTGTGGTGCGGCACGTGTCATGATCCGCACACCATTCCGAAGCCCGAAGAGCGCGTGGCGTGGTTCCGCGGAAAATGCCTGGGCTGCCACAAATCGGCAGACTGCCAGGCGTCCAGAACTGCCCGCCGGGAGATGCGGGACGACTGCACCTCGTGCCACATGCCGAAGGCCGCGACCACTGACGCCGACCACGTGGTCTTCACGGATCACTCCATTCCGCGCCGCCCGCGCGTCACACCCGCCGCCGCCCCGGCAAATGCGGAGTTGGTGCCCTTCTGGGGCGGCGAGGCCTCCACGCGCGATCTCGCCCTCGCTTACGCCATCGTGGGCCAGCGCGAACGAGCGTACCAACCGCGCGCTCGCGAGCTTCTGGAAAAGGCGGTGCGCGAGTCGCCGGACGATGTCGAGGTCCTGCTCTACCTCGCGGAACTCTACCGCAACAGCGACCAACCTGCGCCGGCCATTCCCCTTTACGAGCGAGCCATCCGCCTCAGCCCCGAGCAGGTGACCGCATCGGTAGGTTTGGGAGGCATCCTGATGGAACGCGGACAATACCCCGATGCCATCCGGCTGTGGGAGGACGCGCTCGAGAAAAACGCCGGGCTGCTGCTGGTCCGCGTCAATCTCGCCTTGGCGTACCTGAAAACGGGAGATCGTCGCTCGGCGGAAATGCACCTGGTCAAGGCGGTGGATCTTAGCCCCGGGTTTGCGCCCGCCGCCGACCTGCTGCGGCGATTGCGCGGTCAGAATCCGGGGCAGTAGAAGCGGCGGCACAGCCTGCGCCACATCGCCGGCACGGCGAGGCACGCGCGATAATCGGAGGAATGCAGAACATTTTTCCAGTTCTCTGTTTTATCGCCGGCTTCGCCCTGGCCTGGCTCGTATTTCGCGGGCGCCGGGGAGAAGAGGCGGCCGTTTTCAAGGCCCTCTCTTCCGACGCTCTGGCACACAACAACCGCGCTTTCCTCGACCTTGCGAGGTCCGCGCTTGCCGAAACACAGCAGGCCGCGCGCCACGACCTGGAGATGCGGCAGCAGTCCATCGCGGCGATGGTCACTCCGGTGCGGGCGTCGCTGGAGAAGGTCGATTCCAAGATTCAGGACCTGGAGAAGGCCCGCTGCGGCGCATATGCGGCGCTACAGGAGCAGGTCCGCAGCCTCATCGAAACTCAGGGCCAGATTCGGGCCGAGACCGGCAGGCTGGTGGCTGCGCTTCGGACTCCGGGGGTGCGCGGACACTGGGGCGAAATGCAGTTGCGCCGCGTAGTGGAGATGGCCGGAATGCTCGACCATTGCGACTTCGCGGCGCAGGCCACGTTCGCGTCTGACGATGTCCGCATCCGGCCGGACCTGGTGGTCCGCATGCCTGCCGGCAAGACTATCGTGGTGGACGCCAAGACGCCTCTGGATGCCTACCTCCGCGCCATCGACGCGGATGACGAACAGACCCGCAAGTTGCGGTTTGCCGATCACGCGCGGCAGGTCCGCAACCAGATCGCGGCGTTGGCCCGCAAATCCTATTGGGAGCAATTCGACGACGCCCCCGAGTTCGCCGTCCTCTTCCTGCCGGGCGAGTGCTTCTTCAGCGCCGCGCTGGAGAGCGACCCGTCGCTGATTGAATCCGGCGTCGATCAGAACATCATCCTGGCGACCCCCACCACCTTGATCGCGCTTCTGCGTGCCGTCGCTTATGGGTGGCGCCAGGAAAAGCTCGCGCAAAACGCCGCGGAGATCAGCGCCTTGGGCCGGGAGTTGTACAAGCGTCTTTCGGATCTCGGCGATCACTGGAACCGGATGGGGCGCAGCCTGGAACGCGCCGTGGAAGCTTACAACGCCGCGACGGGCTCGCTGGAGGGCCGCGTGATGGTCAGCGCGCGCAGATTTGCCGAATTGAAGAGCGCTCCGCTCGGAGTGGAAATCGAGGAATTGGAGCGCGTGGAGAAGAATGTGCGGGCTGTGTGCGAGTAGGGCGGCGATCAGGCAACCGCGTCGCGAACCTGTTCCGCGGGGCGGACGTCCCGGAGAACCACGCACCAGGCAGGTTCGCCCCTCGCCGCGTAGAAGGAATCCTCCTCCAAGGCGAACGCAACGTCCATTCGCCCGCCGGAAGCGAACTCGCCGGCGCGATTCGCAAAATTCCAGGCTTTCACCACCACCGTGCGGCCATTCTGGCGCAGCGCTACTTTGAGGTGCTTCTCATTCCAGACCGCTGGAGGCCCGGCGATCTCCACGTTGCGGGCCGCAAATAGCGGAACGGGATTGCCGTGCCCGAACGGCGCCAGGGCAGACAATTCCTGCATGGTTCGATCGTGGATGTCCCGCAGTTCGACAACCGCATCGATTTCCACTTGCGGCAGGAGGTCTTGGGGACTCAGGTGGGCCGCGGCGTAGGCATTGAATCGCTGCCGGAACTCTTCCACACGAGCCGGCTCGAGCGTCACTCCCGCGGCGTGGTGGTGGCCGCCGAAGCGCACAAAGAGGTCGGACATCGCTTCGAGCGCTTCCAGCAAATGGAACGCCGGGATGCTCCGTCCGGAGCCTGAAGCCAAGCCATCGTCTGGATTGAGGCTCAAGACGAAAACCGGGCGATAGAGTCTTTCCACCATGCGGGCCGCGACGATGCCCAACACACCGCGATGCCAGTTCCGGGAGTAGTACACCAGTCCGGCTGCCGAGTCGTCGATGGCCAGACCTTCGCAGGTTTCGCGAATCTCGGCTTCCACTGACTGGCGTTCGGCATTCTGCTCGTGGAACTGCCGCGCCAGTTCGCGGGCGCGGGACAAATCGGAGGTCAGAAACATCTCCACCACCGTCTTCGCCGTGTCCATCCGGCCCGCGGCATTCATCCGCGGCGCGATTTGAAAGGCGACCTGGCGAGCCGTGGGCGGCCTGGTGGGTGTAAATCCGGCCACCTCGAGGATAGCTCGCAGCCCCGGATTTCGGACGTCCCGAAGGCCGTCGAGCCCGTGCTTCACGATGATCCGGTTTTCGCCTGTCAGAGGCACGACATCCGCGATGGTCGCGATCGACACCAACTTCAAAAACGACTCCGTAAAGCGGCGAGACTTCTCGGCGGGCCATCCCTTGCTTGCGACCAGCGCCTGCGCCAGCTTGAAAGCAACTCCGGCACCGCACAGGTTCTTCTCGGGATACGGACAGTCGGGACGATTCGGGTTCAACACCGCCAGCGCCGGCGGAAGCTCGGCCTCCGGCAAGTGGTGATCGGTCACGATGACATCGATGCCGAGCTCGTTGGCGCGCTCCACCACCGCCGAAGCGCGGATGCCGGTATCGACGCTGATGATCAGGCTGACTCCCTCGGCGGCCGCTGTCTCGACCACCTCCGGGCGCATCCCGTAGCCGTCTTTCAAGCGGTGCGGCACGTGGAAGTGCGCCGAGCCGCCGCCCAACTCGATCGCCTTGGTGAGGATGACTACAGCCGAGGTTCCGTCTACATCGTAGTCGCCGTAGATCAGAATCTTCTCGCCGGACGCGATCGCTTTGCGCAGCCGCTCGATGGCGCGCGGCATGTCCCGGAGCATCAGCGGATCGTGCAAGTCGTCAAACGATGGCGAGAGGAAGCGCCGTGCCGCGGAAGGATCGCCGAGTCCGCGATGACGCAGGACCTGCGCCACGGGCCGTCCGATTCGCAACGCGGTGGCGAGAGCGTCCACTTCGCGCGGGTCCACATCAGGGAAAATCCACCGCGCGGTAGTCATGCAATCCACCATGTCGAGACGTGGCGCAGGCACTCCTGCCTGCCGCGCCGAGACTCGTCCCGGCGCTTCTTTCGCGAAGGCCGGCATGAATGCCCGCGCCACCTCGCTCCTATCACTTCAGTTCTTGGAATAGTAACCGCCCAGGGAATCGTCGTCCATCGAGCCTTCGTCTTCGCCGCGTGCCGCGATCTCTTCTTCCATACTCTGGAAGTCCTCGTACCAGTCGGGTTGCACCTCATAAACGTAGAGGCGGGAATGATAGTCGAATGCCAGTTCGAGACTGCAGGTGACGCCCGTGAAGATCCGCAGATCGCGCAAGCGCGACTCGTACTCCCGTTTCTCGTCACGCGTCAATTCGCATTCGTCGAGTTGCGCCAACAGGTCGTCCAGGTCTCTGGATTCGAACTCACGCGAGGCAAACAGGATCAGCTTGATCCCACTCTGCCGGGCGACTTCCAGAAACATCTGGTAGTCGGGAAAGCGCTCGGTATCCCACAACACCATGGGGAAGGGGTCGAGCCCTCCCGGATTGCTGTGGAAGACGGCGAATTCGGAGGCGTGCAGAAACTCCAGGATCTCTTGCTTGAGTGTGTCTAGATTCAGGTCCACAGTATCGATGCCTCAGGCCTGTGCTAGCACCAGAATATCAGAGGGGCCAGCCAGGTCACGGGCGGAAGGAGTGACAATCGTCTTCGGCCCGATGTAGATCTTGCGCTTCTCCCGGATCGCGGCGCGGACGTCCGCCTCGCAAACGAAATCCAACGGCTTGCCGGGTGGTTCCGGCGGTGGCTCGGACGGCGTCATGGGGCATTGCGGAGTCAGTCAGCTAAATCCGCCCTTCGCGTTGGAAGCTCCCCGGCGCGACAAAAACTTATCCACCACCTCGGCGGCGACATTCGCGATCACGGACTGTGGCGGCGCGGTGGGACGCGCCGCCGATGCCCCGGAATCGCAAGCGCAGGAGGCGCCTGGCGCGGCCGGCGTCACGGCAATGCCGCGCGACGCCAGATACCGCTCGATCGCCGCGACTACGGCACCGCGATCGATCGGTCCGGCGACCCCGGCTGAAGCGGACGGAGCCGCGTCGTAGTCGAGCGGCATCTCGAACGCCTCTTCCGGCTTGCGCGCCACGTAAGCCAGGCGTTTGATGTTGAACAGGTGCTGCGGGCCGACATTGTCGGAAGTAATGTTGCCCGCCACCGCGCCGCAGCCCAACGTCATGGACGGAAACACGTTGGTGGTAATGCCCGTGGACCCTTGCGGCGCCGGGGTGTTCACCAGCACGCGATTGGCCGGCATGCGCATGGCGTATTCGCGCGTCCGCGCGTCGTTCTTCGAGTAGATGGCCGCGGTGTGCCCGGCGCCGCCGAACTTCAACAGCGCATAGCAGGTGTCCATGGCCGCCTGGAAATCCGGCACGAAATAGAGCGAGAGCACCGGCGAGAGCTTTTCTGCCGAAAGCGGATGCTGCTTGCCCACCCCGCCCACCTCCGCGCAGATGATCGAGGTATCCGGCGGAACTTCGAATCCCGCCATCTTCGCAATTCTGGCCGGCGCCTGCCCCACGCACTGCGGATTCACGGTCCAGTTCGGCATGATGAGCAGTTTGCCGAGCGCGTCTTTCTGGGCATCGTTCGCCAGATAGGCCTTCTGCGCCTTGAGCAGGCTCAGGATGCGGTCGCGCAGGGAAGCTTCGGCGACGATGGCTTGTTCGCTGGAGCATACCGTGCCATAGTCGAACGATTTTCCAGCGACGATCTTGGCGATGGCATCTTCGAGGTCGGCCGAGGTGTCCACCAGCACGGGCACATTGCCGGGCCCTACACCGAATGCCGGCTTGCCGCTGGAGTACGCGGCCTTGACGATACCGTGCCCGCCCGTGGAGAGGATCACGCCGGTGTGCTCATGGCGCATGAGCGCGTTGGTGCCTTCCATCGAGGCGTTTTCCACGCATTGGATAGCGCCTTCGGGCGCGCCGGCGTCCAATGCCGCCTGGTACAGGACAGCAGCGGTTTCGCAGGTGCAGCGGTGCGCGCGCGGATGCGGGCTGATGACGATGGTATTCCCGGCCTTCAGCGACACCAGCGTCTTGTACATCGCCGTCGAGGTCGGATTAGTGGTGGGCAGAATCGCCGCGACCACGCCTACGGGAACCGCCATCTCCACGATTTTCTCTTCCGGCAACTCGCGGATGATGCCGACAGTCTTCATGCCGCGCATGCGTTTCGGAAGCCAGTCGCAGCAGAGCAGGTTCTTGATGTACTTATCCTTGGCGTTTCCGTAGCCGGTCTCTTCCACCGCCAGGTCCGCCAGTCGCCTGGCATTGGCGCGGGCGGCGGCGGCCATCCGCTCAATGATGGCATCCACCTTCTCCTGCGGGAAGGTACGATAAGTCTGCCACGCGGAGTGGGCCTTTTCGACTTTGGTGCGGACTTCCTGGATCGAAAGAAGGTCTTTATCGGCGAGCATTGACCGCTACTTCTTGAGATTCACGGGGAGGACCTTCTCGACCTCCTCATGGGGACGCGGAATGACGTGGACGCTGACCAGTTCACCCACGCGGCGGGCCGCGGCCGCACCCGCATCCGTCGCTGCCTTCACCGCGCCCACATCCCCCCGGACCATCACGCAAACCAGTCCGGCGCCGACGAACTCCTTACCCGTCAGCACCACGTTGGCGGTCTTGACCATCGCGTCGGCGGCTTCGATCGCGCCGACCAGACCTTTCGTTTCAATCAGGCCAAGGGCCTCCATGCGTCCTCCAGTTCAGGTGAAAGATTTACCGTATCACAATTCACGGGGCGGCTGCCTTGACAGTTTACAGCCCGCCTTCCTCACTCATCGGCACTCCTGTGATAGCATCTAACCAATCCAACCGAGGAGGGACTCGTGACACTTTCGCGTACGTTTACCAGACTGGCCGCTGGCGTTTGCTGCGCGGCCGCGATTGCTTTTGGCGCCAGCACTGTCGCCATGTCCACTGGCAAAGCTACCCTCAAATCCGCCGGACCTCTGGCATTCGGACCGGACGGCATCCTGTTCGTCGGCGATTCGATCGGCGCCGCTATCGTAGCGCTCGACGTGGACGACCACACGCCCCGCTCGGGCGGCTCCGTCGAAGTCAAGGGAATCAATGAGAAGATTGCCGCGATGCTCGGGACCGCCGCCGACCAGATCACCATTCAGGACGTTGCGGTGAACCCGATTTCGAAGAATGTGTATCTCTCCGTGTCTCGCGGCCGGGGGCCCGATGCGGTGCCCGTCATTCTGCGCGTCGATACCGCCGGTAGGATCTCCGAGGTGTCGCTCGAGAATATCAGGCATTCCTCGGTGAGCCTGCCCGATCCGGCCGCCATCGCGGCGGGCGACAATCCCCGCGCGCAGGGCCAGCGCATGGATGTCATCACTTCGGTGAAGTATGTCGAGGGTAAAGTCTTCGTCGCCGGCCTCTCGAACGAGGAGTTCTCGTCCAGCCTGCGCTCCATTCCCTTCCCGTTCACGGAAGCCAGCAAGGCGGCGGGGATCGAGATCTGGCACGGATCGCACGGCCGCTTCGAGACCAACGCCCCGGTGCGCACCTTCGTCCCCTACGAGATCAATCACCAGGCGAGCATTCTGGCCGCCTACACGTGCACACCGCTGGTGAAGATCCCCGTTTCCGAACTGAAGCCCGGCAACAAGGTGAAGGGCACGACCATTGCCGAACTGGGCGCCGGCAACCGCCCGCTCGACATGATTGTCTACAGCAAGGGCGGCAAGCACTACATCCTGATGGCCAATAGCGCCCGTGGGGTGATGAAGCTGCCCGCCGACAACCTGGAGACCTATTCGCCCATCACCAAACAGACCGAGCCGGCGGGCGTGCCGTACGAAACCATCGCCGACCTGAAGGGCGTCCAGCAGCTCGATAAGTTCGACGATGCCAACGCGCTCGTGCTGATGACCGGCAACGGCTCGATGGACCTTCGCACCGTACCGCTGCCCTAAGAAGCCGTGCGTCGCCTGCCAGCCCTGCTGCTTTGCCTGGCGCCGCTCGCGGCAGCCCAAACTCCGTCTATCGTCATGGAGTCGGGCGCCTTCCGGGTTATCGGATGGCGAGCGGCGCCGCCTCCTCGGAACGGCTGGTCTTCGGTCTTCGCCGTCTATGCCGGCGAGGGCGATGTCCCGCCGCTGCTCGGCGCATTCTCCGTCACTGACGGTTCGCTGGTCTTTACGCCCCGCTTTCCGGTCGTTCCGGGAATGCACGTACGGGCGGTGTTTCAGCCCCCGGGCGGTGCCCCCGTGGAGAGTGCCTTCGATGTCCCCAGACAATCCGCTCCTGTTCCTTCCGCACACGTGGCCCACGTCTATCCGTCTATCGGCATCTTGCCTGAGAATCAGCTCAAGTTCTACATCTACTTCTCCGCCCCGATGCAGAAAGGAGAGGCGTGGCAGCGTATTCATCTCCTGGGCCCCGAAGATGCGCCCGTGGTGCTGCCCTTCCTGGAACTCGACGAGGAACTTTGGGACCGCGACAACACCCGACTCACCGTGCTGTTCGATCCGGGCCGCATCAAGCGCGGACTTGTCCCGCTTCAGGAGGACGGCCCCGCGATCGTGGCCGGTAAGCATTACACGCTGGTAATCGATCGCGATTGGCCGGATGGGCGGGGCGCGCCGCTGGTGGAGGAGTATCGCAAGGAGTTTCGCGTGGGACCGGCGGACCGTATTCCACCGGACCCCGCGAAGTGGCGGATCGCCGCGCCGCGCGCAGGCACCACCGAAGCGTTGGTGCTCGACTTCCCGAAGCCGATGGACTATGCGCTCCTGCAGCACATGATCGAAGTGACCGGCGCCGGCAGGATCGAGGGCAGCGTGGCCGTGGTTCAGGATGAAACCGAGTGGCGCTTCACTCCCCGGCAACCCTGGAAGGCCGGCGACTATCAACTGGTCGTCCAGACCGCGCTCGAAGATCTGGCCGGAAACCACGTGGGCCGGCCGTTCGACGTGGACACGTTCGAGCGCGTCAGCCGCACCATTTCTCGCGAAACGATCTCGTTACCGTTTCGCATCCGTCATCAGTAGGGCGTACAGAACCCAGCTCGTGGTAGAGATGTGCTCCGCGTAGCTCTGCTGCCCCGACGGCCTCGTGGTCTCCATCCAACCGCCGGAGGGCAGTTGCCGCGAGATCAGGAACTGCCGGCTCCGCGCGGACGCCTTCGCCGCCTGGTGGGTGTCTGGCATTGCGTTAAGGGCCAGCAGGACGATGGCCGTATCGAAGTCCTCAGGGGGAGTATTCCTCTGAGGCCCCCATCCGCCATCACTGGTCTGAGCGTTCAACACCATTCCGAGACACCTGTCTCTCACCGTCTTCGATCGTGGCATGGCGAGCAGCATCGCGGCGGCGTCCAGAATATTGCCGGGCGCCGCGGCTTCGAACCACCGATTGGCACGTTCGATCGGCGCCCGAAAACGCTCCGCGCCGGCATTTTCAAGCGTCTGACGCGCCATATAAGTGGCCAGCGCGAGGCCGTACGTGGCTGGCGCCCCCGGCATCCCCCCGGTATCGATCCGCCAGGAGCCGTCCGCATCCTGAAAGGCGAGCAGCGATTCAGCGGCAGCCAGCAGCGCCTCGCGCCCCGGCAGCCGGGCCTCCGCCAATGCGGCGGCGAATTGGACATGCGCGAGTTTGGGGCTGCTGAATCCCGGCGCGCCCTGGTGGTTGTCCCAACGATCCGGGTGTTGCAGCCAGTCTGCGGTGCCGGCAAGCACGGTGGCCGGGACTGCGTATCCGCGACGCATCGCGGCGAACAGGGCCCTTGCGCCATCGCCGTTGTTGTGGCACGAATAGCAGTGGTTCTCCTGCTGCCAGCGGGGAACTTCTCCGGCCAGGTAGTCGATGGCCCGCTGTTCCGGTGTAGCGGCAGCCAGGAATAAGAGGGCTAGAACTCCGGGCACGTTTCAGGATACCGTGTAACGAAGCGGAACTGGTCAGGATGGTACCGCGCGTGCTTTAATGTCCTAAACCTCGGCTTGACTATGAACATTTTGGGTATCAGCGGATTCGAGAACTCCGTGGCCTTCAAGAAGGACCATTGGCCCGGACTGCCGGAGCGGGAGTATCGGATGTCGCAGGGACACGATGCCGCCGCGGCGCTGGTGATCGATGGCAAGCCGGTTGCGGCAGCCGCCGAAGAGCGCTTCAACCGGCAGAAACACAGCGGTAGATTTCCAGGCAACGCCATTCGGTATTGCCTGTCCGAAGCGGGAATCTCGCTCGCCGATGTCGACGAACTGGCCCACGGATTCGACTACTCGCCGTACCGCAAAGCCTTCTCGATCGACCCGACTACGGCCGCGTTGTTTGAGCAGGTATTCTCCCGGGAAGCTCTCCTCACGCAGGTGGAGCGCGATCTGCCGGGCTTCCCTCCGGAGTATGTTTTCCACGTAAGTCATCACGAGGCACATGCGGCCAGCGCCTGGTTCACGTCCGGCTGGGACGACTGCCTCATCGTGGTGGTGGACGGCATGGGTGAAGCCCATGGCGCTTCCGTGTTTCATGGCAACGGCGACCAGCTCGACACACTCCGCGAGATTTCGGCGCAGGACTCCATCGGCATCCTCTACTCGCTGGTCACGCTTCACCTGGGCTTCGACTTCAATTCCGACGAGTACAAGATCATGGGGCTGGCTCCTTACGGCAATCCGGAGCGCTTTCGGCCTTTCTTCGAAGAGGCAGTGCAGTTGTGCGCCGACGGGACCATCCGGATTCCCATCCTGAGACTCAACCGCGCCCGCGATGAGCACGAGAACTATACCGCTACCCGCCGGTATCTGTCGGAAAACCTCATGCCGGAGCGTCAACCGGACAGCGAAATCAAAAGCGAGCACTGCGACGCCGCGGCCGCGCTGCAGGAATGCCTCAACCGCACCATGCTGCACATCTGCAAATTCTTCAGAACCGCCACGGGCCTCCGGCGCCTGGCCATGGCCGGAGGTGTCGCGCTCAATTGCACGGCGAATGGCCGGCTCATGCGCTCCGGGCTGTTCGATGAAGTTTATATTCAGCCGGCCGCCGCGGATGACGGCTCGGCCCTCGGCGCCGCTCTCTACCGCGCGTGGCTGGGCGGAGAGGTCCGGAATGCCCGGTCCCCGACGCCGTTTTACGGACCGTCGTACTCGGCCGCAAGCATTGAGGCGGCGCTTACGGAGTTTGCGGATCGGGTGGAAGTGCAGCGGTTCGAGTCGCTCGACCGGACTTGCGCCGAGGCCGCGAAGCTGGTCGCGGAGGGGCGGGTGATCGCCTGGTATCGCGGCCGGATGGAGTTCGGGCCGCGCGCCCTGGGACACCGCAGCATCCTGGCGGACCCCGGACGCCCCGACATGCGAAATCGCATCAATGCGATGGTCAAAATGCGGGAGGCGTTTCGCCCGTTCGCGCCCGCCGTTACCGTGGAGCAGTCCCCTGCCTGGTTCGAAGTTCTGCCCAAGGCGGAGCATCCCTATATGATTTCGACCGTGGACGTGCGACGCGAGCGCTGGGCACAACTCCCGGCCATCACTCACATTGACGGGTCGGCCCGCATCCAGACGGTTTCCGCCAAAGATAATCCGGAATTCCATACTCTGCTACAGGCAGTCGGCAAAGCGACGGGGCGGGAGATGGTGCTGAATACCAGCTTCAATGTCAAAGGGCAGCCGATCGTGAACACCCCCAGAGAGGCGATTTCCACCTTCCTGGGCACGGGCATCGATTTTCTCTTCCTGGAAGACAGGCTGCTGAAGCGCCGGCAGTAGCATTGTGGCGCAGGCACTCATGCCGACGCTTTTTGATCGCCTCGAGCTCCGGTGCCCGCGAAGGGATTTCCGAGGCTGCCACGTCAGACCGGCTCAAAATGCGAGAACATCTTTTGAAACTCCGCCAGGTTGGATGGTATCTCGTAGGTGCACACGGCCTCGAAGCGTTTCCAGAGTTCGAGGACCGCGGGGTTATGATGCGCGGCGGCAATCGCATCCTGCGAGGCCCACTCAAATACCTCGACGATCGTTCCATCGGCGGTGCGCATCACGATCGAGGGCCGATCCGTAACGAGGCCCTCCGCGCGAAGCGGCGGGAGGTGATTCCGGACCAGCTCGAGCAGGGCGCCCTCGCAACCGGCATGCGGCTTATAGCAAGCGACTGAGATTGACCCCATGGCCACCTCCGGTCGAGCAGTATACCACCCGGGAAGGCGGCCTTCAGCGCTGATGCGGCGCGGAACGCCTGACCAGCGGGCGCAGCGCGTCTCTTACCCCGGCCTCGACCTTGAACTTCGCGGCGTGCAGGGACGATCCCAGAAGGCCCTTACGGAAGATCGTCAGGGTGAAATGGGCGCGGCTCGACGATGTCCATTTCGCTTTGTATTCCGCCCATGGCCCCGTGAAGTCGTACTCCGAAAGGCCGTGCTCCGCGCAATCGCGCAGGATCGCGTGAATCAGCAGGTGGCCCGGTCCGAACTTCCGGTAGCTTTCATCGAAGGCGAGCTTTGGCATGAAATAGCGGCCGTCGTGCCGGATGCCGAACTGCGCCGCGATGGGACGCCCGTTGAAATCGAGGAAGTACAGCCGCAGGTATCCAAAGCGCTCCGCCTGGCGGGCAATTTCGTCGTAGAATTGCCGCGTCTCGGCGGTGCAGGCGATGGCCGTTCCCTCGCGGCCTTTCCAACCCGAGCGTTCCAGGTCGTAAAACGTCTCGAGCGCCGCGGGATCGGCGTTTGTCACGCAACGCAAGGCCAGGGTGCCAAGGCCGCGGATCTGCCGTTCCTTGCGGCGAACGTTGGCGCGAAAGCCGGAGTTCGCCTGGTAAAGCAGCGGGTCGCGCTCCGGGCTGTCCAACGAAAGCGAAAGGTAAGGAGAGCGCATCGGGCCGCTCCTGCCCACGGGGAAGCCTTCCGATCGGGCGATCGCAGCCAATTCATCCAGTGCGCCGCCCTCCGGTACGTACGGCAGCTCGATCAGATCCCACCCCGGGAGCTCGCGCAGCGACCGCCAAACCGCCTGCACCGCCGTGTCCCCTTCCGCACCCGCGGAGCGGACCATCTCGAACCGGCAGGAGTGCGCATTCGCCGCACCCCGCAGCCTGGACACCGGCACACCGCAGAAGCGGCCGGAACTTTCGATTAACGGCAACACCGCGCGCAAGCCGGCGCTACCTCGGACCGTGACCACCGCGACCGTGTCGCGAGGCGCAAATGCGCGGAGGGAAGCCGCCACCCACTCCGGCCGGTAGAAGGGCTCGTGGCCCCGGCTCTCCTCGCACAGGCGGCGCCATTCGTCGCCCAGCCGATCCACAACTTCCGCCCCGCCTCTTTCCAGGCAGACGGAGATCGCCGAATCGGAGGGGACCGCGCGCGCTCCCGGGGAAAGAGCCTTCTGCGGGATGGAATCACGATACCGGCTGGTGTGAAACTGCATGCACCACTCGCCATCCAGCCGCGTCAGGTGCGTATTGCCACGATCGATCATGCTCAACAACTGCGAATTCCTGGAATGGACGAGCATCCAATACCGCGGCCTCATGATGCAGCCGGAACCCAATTCCTGCACGAAGCGGGGATCCAGGCGGCCCGCGACGGCTACAGCGCCGCGGTTCCCGGCGTGGCTCAGCAGGTGCTCGATGACGTCTTTCGCGAAATTCGGCAGGAAACCGATCTGGAGCACTTCGGCAACCCGGTCGCGCTTGAGGCAGTACACATACCACCCGGCCACGTTACCGGAGGGGCTGCGCACCGCTATTTTTTCGAGAGCGTCGCCATGGCTCGCCAGGTCCAGCAGCCAGCGGAACGAACGTTCGTCGTACTCCGCCCGTAGCGCCTGCGAATCGCAGCACGCGCTCGAGCATTCGAGCAGTGCGCGGATGTCGGCGGTCTCACCGAAGAGCCGGGGGCGGGCACACTGGAAGGGGTTGAATCGGATGTGGGCGGCGGCGGCATCGGCGACCCGGCAGAATGGCCGGGCCAGCACTGCCAGGGTGCGAAGATGGCTGCTCTGGCTGATTTGGGCATTGAGGAATCCGGCCGGACGCAGGGGGCGAATCCAGTGCATGCTGTAGAGCATGGAGGTGGCGCCGCCGAGCCGCTCCCAGAGCCTGCGCGAGGGCCCCGTCGATTCGTCGGCATACGACAGATCCTGCGGGCCCGACAGGAAACTCTGCAGAAGTTGAACCGCCGCCAGCCCGCTCCTCCGGCCGGGATCGACCATGAACATCGAGCTGACAGCGGCGCGCAGCGGGCGGCCATTGAACCGCATCGGCCGCGGCATCACTCCCAGAAAGCCAATGATCTTGCCGCCGGCGTCTTCGCAAATCAGCGCGCCAAGCTCATCGTCCCGCCAGGGATTGTTGAGGTAAACGTCGAAAAAGAAGCCACGGTACGACCGCTCCAGCTCGGGTGTAAGCGTGTCGCAGGCGCGGAACATTCTCCTGTGCAACTCCGCCACTTGCGGAATGTCGCCGGCCACGAACGGACGTA
This sequence comes from Bryobacteraceae bacterium, assembly GCA_035501495.1. GTDB lineage: Bacteria > Acidobacteriota > Terriglobia > Bryobacterales > Bryobacteraceae > JAIQFL01. Next base: position 58,420 of record DATJWB010000241.1, read on the forward strand.
CACGCTGGCATGTCATCTCAGCCTCCGTACTCCCATGGCGATTGCGCGATGGTCAACGGCTCCAGCGGCTCGCGGCAGGCCGCGTTCACCACCTGCAGAATCACGATGTCGTGGTCACCGCCTTGATCGATCACCTGCCGGACCCGGCACTCGACCCATGCCGATGCATTCGCCAGAATCGGCGCGGAAGTCTCGCCCTCCCCGAAGGGTTCGCCGTTGATCTCGCCATCCTCTGCTCGAGTTGGTTTGAAGAATTTCTGCGCCATCTGAACCTGCCCGGTGGCTACGATGTGCAATGCCGCGACGGAGCTTTCGGCCATGCAACGGAACACGCTGCTGTCACGGCGAATCGCCGCCATGAGCAGCGGCGGCTGAAAAGACGCCTGCGATACCCAGGTGAGGGTTGCGGCGCCGAATTGGTCTCCGGCGCGGGAAGTCAGGATGTAAACGCCATTGGAGAGCAGGCGGAGGGTTTTCTTCTTGACACCCGGGTCCATCGTGGTCAGGCGGCGCCGATCTTCTTGAGGCTGCTGTGGGCGGCTGCGAAGGCAGCGATCTTCCCGATGGAACGGAAATACTCGGGCTCCAGTTCGTCGCTGCCGATGTGAAGACCGTATTCCTGCTCCAGATACAGGACGAGATCCACAAACGTCAACGAATCCAGTGCTCCTGTTTCGAAAAGATCTTCGTCGAACGAGGAAACCTCCATATTCAAACGTTCGGAAAAGAATCTGGCAACCTCATGGCACATGGCCCGATCCGGCATATCTAAGAAACCCCCTCCAGGGGGAACTGCTCCTTCACCAGCCGAGTATCAATTTTGCCGTTGGCGTTTTTCGGCAGCGCCTGCATCGCCATCCAGCGGCTCGGCAACATGTATCCCGGCAGCATCTTGCTCAGCTCACTCCGTAACGCGGCCGGGCTCACGAAGCGGTGGGGCGCCGTGACATAGGCGCAACAGATGATGGCGCCTTCGAAGCCGCTGGTCGGAATGGCCACCACTGCCGATTCCTGCAGCCCATCCAGCGAATTGAGGGCCGCGGTAACTTCGCCCAGCTCGATACGGTGGCCCCTGCTCTTGATCTGCGTGTCGCCCCGTCCCAGAAAGTACACCAGACCATCTTCCCCGACTTTCGCCAGATCGCCGGTCTTGTACAGGCGGCAAGACGGATCGCTGCGGAACGGATTTGGAACGAAAACTCCGCGAGTCTTTTCGGGGTCCTGATAGTAGCCGGGGCTGAGTCCGACGCCGCCCAGGTAAAGCTGGCCCCTCTCACCAGGCGCGCAGGGCCGCAGATTTTCATCCAGGACGAGAAGTTCCTCGCCGGCGCATGCCCGGCCAATCGGAACCGAGGCTCGCGGGTCGTCCGGGCAGGCCGGCACCGTGTAATACGCGCTGGCGATGGTGGCCTCCGTGGGGCCGTACAGGTTGGTGAAGGTCACATGCGGCAGCCGCTGCATCCAGTACGTTAAAACGGGCACGGGAAGAACTTCGCCGCACCACAGCAGGCGCTTCAGCCTCGGAAAGTCATTCTCTCCGACAACGTCGAACTTCGCCATGTAGGTAAGGGCCGAAGGCACGGAAAACCACTGCGTTAGCTCCGAATCGCGTATGAAGCCCGCCAATTTGTTCGGAAGCACCTTGCAGTTCGCCGGAACCAGGTGTAACTCCGCGCCCGCCCGGAATGCGCCGAAGATATCGAACACCGAGAGATCGAAGTGCAGAGGCGAATGACAGGAAAGCCGCTCTCCCTCGCGGATCCCGAAGTAAGTGACGGCCCACTCGACAAAGTGAATGACATTCGAATGAGTGATGACGACACCTTTGGGGGCGCCCGTGGAACCCGATGTGAACATGATGTAGGCCGGGTCGGACGAGGTATTGTGGGAATCCAGCGGCCAGCCGGATCGCTCAGCCAGGTCGGCGAACGAAAAACTCCCGGCCCCGTTTTGCGGCGCCTCGAGCGGTGGCTGCTCCTCCAGCCAACCGACCGCTAGGGACGATCCAAGACCATACCTCACGGTCAACTCCTCCAACACAGGACGCGCGCCGCCTCCCGCGAGAATCCACCGGCAGCCGCAGGACTCCACAATTCTTGCCAGCCGCGCTGCCGGACAAGCCGGGTCGAGAGGGACGTAGATGCAATCGGCTTTCAGTATTCCCAGAATCCCGACGACTGCCGCGGGCGATTTGGGAAGCAGGAGACACACGCGATCTCCCCGGCGGCACCCACGTTCGACCAGCATTCGGGCCAGTTGGTTCGATACTTTCTCCAACTGGCCGTAAGTCCAGGAATCGTCCTTGTAGACTATGGCAGTCGATTCAGGCCGCCTCTCTGCCTGCATGGCGGCCCAGGTCTGCAGTCGTTCGATCATAGGGCGGCCCGCTTCCGCGACCTCTCGAATACAGCGCCGATGTGTGACAATTCCTCCTGGGTTGGAGGGATATCAAAGATGAACGTCCGGTAGCCCGCGTCCATGTATCGTGTGACTTCTTCCGCAATCCGGTCGTAACTGCCCACCAGGTATGGGCAGAAGGTCTTGTAGTTACGGAAAGGGACCAGCCAGTAAGGGCTGGCCCCGCTCTCCTCTTCCACGGTGGAAAGTTGCCTGTGCCATACCGAATCCGACACTTTCATCGCCAGTTGCTGCGTCAGTTGACCCTTTCGATCCTCCGGAAACCGGGCCCGCGCCACCCGCCAGGCGTCGCTTTCCTTCTCCCGGGCAATGATTCCCAAGCGAACTCCATAGGGGATGCCATCGCCAGGCACTCCGGTCTCCTCCCGGGACGGCTGCGGATACTTGATGGCCGTGGCCCCAAGCGCTCGCGCAGCCGCCAGTCCGGCGTCCGAAGAGCCCGAGATGAAGATTCCAGGGGACAATTCACGCGGGAGAGGCGGACGAAGCTGCAACTTGTCTACCTTATAAAACTCGCCGTTGTAGCTGGTGGTCTCACCGGCGAGCAGGGTCTGGAGGATGGCGGTGTATTCCACCAGCCGCGCATATCTTTTGTCGTGAGGGGTGGTGTCGTTCAAAGCCGCCAGGTCGTTGGTGAATCCCCCGGCAATCATGTTCAGACACACTCGCCGGCCATATAGGTAAGCCAGCGTAGTTACTGCCTTCGCGACCGAATAGGGATGCATGTAAACGGGCTGAATTGCCGGCAGCGGGCAAATGCTGCCGGTGTTCTCGAGTATGATCTGACAGAGCGCCCACGGGTTCAGGAGGCTGTTATCGGAATAGACGAGCATGCCGGTGAAACCGGCGGTCTCGCTCCAGTGCGCAACCTCGACAATCTCCTGCATGTATGCCCGCCCGCCGGCACCGGCCGCAACAGGGCATGTCGAAAACAGCTCGATCTCACTGTTCATCCCAAGAAGACCATTTGGCTCCGAGTTCAAGTGTACAAGCCCCTTATCTCACCGGCTGTTCAATTCAGAACACTACGGGTATCCTCCCGGTTTCTGTTCGAACGCGCTCGAATGAGTGTCTTTTCGTGATCAATTTGATACAGCGGAGAGTTTACTGGTGTGACAGGATGAACTGACATGACGCGCAAGGAGCTTGTCCAGGAAGTCCAGCGTTTCGGTATCTTCAAAACAGTCCAGGACCTTGGGTTGCGAGGATTAAATCGTTTGGCCATGGTGAGGATTCTGAAGGGCGTCACGATCGATTGTGTGAATGCCGCATGCCTCGAGTGCGCCAAGTCTTACGAGGGGATGTTTCTGGATCGGCCGGCATTGACCGACCTGGTTCGCAATCGGCCCGAGTACCAGATGTCCGATGGATTCCTCCGCGAAGCTTTTGCCAAAGGTGACGAGTGCTACGGCATTCTGGACGGGCCGGTTCTGGCGGCTTACGGGTGGTACTCGAACCGGCCCACGGCCATCGATGCGCCCGGTGTCACCCTCCATTTCAACCCCCGCTACATTTACATGTACAAGGGCTTCACTCATGTGAAGTATCGCGGCGAGCGCCTTCACGCAGTGGCCATGACCCGCGCGCTGGCTGCCTACCTGGCAAAAGGGTACGCCGGTCTCGTGTCCTACGTGGAGTGGAACAATTTCAGTTCCCTGAAATCCTGTTATCGCATGGGTTATCGGGACTTCGGAAATCTCTATCTGGTCAGGCTGTTGGACAGGTATTTCGTGGATGCCAGCAGAAGTTGCGCCCAATACGGATTCCACCTCGAACCCGATGGCATGAAGGCCGATGAGCATTCTCCGCCGGCGCCACTCGGCGCACAAGCCGACCAAAGCCGCTAATACCGGAACTCCAGTTCCGCCTCGGTTTGTTGCAAACAGGATAGTTAGCTTTGCTTACGGACGAAATGCGGAACGATAGTTCCCCTTTTCCCGGGCGGTGCCCGCTGTCCGCGTTATGCTATTGGCTTGACGCCACAACCAAAATCGGAAAAGGAGAAACTGCCGCCGCGCGTATCCGTGGTGGTCGTCTCCCGCAATCGCTTGGAGTTATTGCGGCATTGCCTCGAATCGATCGAAAAATCCGAAGGCCGCGACCGGTTGCAGGTGATCGTGGTCGATAACGGCTCCTCCGACGGAAGCGCGCAGCTAGACACCGGCTTCCCCCTGGTGCAATTCATCCGGCTTCCCAAGAACTTCGGCCTCACCAAGGCCCTGAACCTGGGCTGGAGGGCCGCGGACGCCGAGTACGTCTTCTTCCTCCACGACGACACGGAGGTGGACCCGAGCGCCATCGTACGTCTCGCCGACCTCCTCGATGCCCGTCCCGAGGCGGCGGCAGCGTGCCCACTCCTGGTGGACGAGCAGGGCCGTCCGGCGCCGCAACTGGGCGAGTTGCCTCCTACCGGCGAATGGAAACCCGCCGCGGCTTCCGGCAGTGAACCGATGGCCGTCGAGTATCCGCGCGGTGCCGCCCTCATGATGCGGGTGTTCCTGATCAAGTCCATCCGCCAGATTGACGAGCGTTACGGGCAGTTCGGCAGCGATGCAGACCTCGCCGCACAAATCCGTGCCGCGTCCAAGAAGATTCTTCTGCTCTCCACCGCGAAAGTTCTCCACCGTGCCCGCAGTGAAAACACGGCATTCGAACGCGCCGATTTTCTGCTGGGCAGGGCCGTGTTCCTGGGAAAATATCGCGGCTTCGGAACCGGCCTGCAAGCACGCCTGGCAGCGATCTTCGGGCCGCTCTTCGGATTTCGGTTCGGCGAGCTCAAGTACACCCTGTCCGGCCAGAAGATCGACGGGACTCAAGCCTGAAAACCGCCGTTTTCCTTGGTTATAATTCGACGCTTACCTTTCGGGATCTAGTCTTACGGTTGTGGTCTGGATCACACTACCCCTATGGAATCGTGGCTCTTTATACTGTTGCCGTCGTTTGTGGCCTTGGCCTCCGGATTGTTGTCCTGGTTCGTTATGCAGTCGCGGATGGAGGTCAAACTGGCCGAGCAGCGCGAAATGCTGGCGGCCGAACGGGGGGCGCTGGACGCGGAGAAGGTCGGCGTCCGGATGTCGCTCGAGAACGCGGTACGTGCCGCCGAGGAAGGCGCCCGCCGCGAGGCTCTCGACAACTTCCTGAATGAACTGACGATCGAACAGCGCCACTACACGCGCGAAAACCGGATGCTGATGCATAATCGCAAGAGCCTCGTATTGCAAGAACGAATGTACTTTCGCAATATTCCGCTTTCGGACTGGATCGAACATGAAATCGTCATGGACGACGGCGCGGACGTGTCCCGTCTGGTGCAGGACATGACAGTCTTCGACCGCGAAGTGGTCAGCATCGCGCAGGCTCCGCGCGCCAAGCGTCAACTGGCCTGATCCCGCTTTCCACTCCAAAATCAGTTCTTTACAAGTCTGATTCCTCGCGGCATCCGCAATTTAACGTCCTTTTAATGCGCAACCGCCCCACCCATCCGTCCATCCATTTGGGAAGATTGTAAGATATTCACTTGGAGAAGCTGATGATCATGGATCGATTTCGTGTTTGGGCTGTGTGTGTGACCCTCGCCGCTGGTTCGGTGGCCGTCTGGGCGGCCCCCAAAGGGGATGCTGAAAAGGGGAAGGAAGTCTTTCAGCAGTGCGCCGTGTGCCACAATGCCGACAGCGAGGAAAAGAAGATGGGGCCGGGGCTGAAGGGGCTTTTCAAACGGGACAAACTGACGAACGGCAAGAAGCCCACGGAAGCCAACATCCGCGCCAAGATTGACGAAGGCGGCAACGGGATGCCGCCCTACAAGGACATGCTGGGTGACGGGGAAAAGGACGACCTGATCGCCTACCTGAAGACCCTCTGAAACGATCGTGGGGCAGGTGGTCAGCCTGCCCCGCGACAATTCCAATCGACCGAGTCGTCTAGACCTTCACGCCGAGGACTTCGAGCGCCTTCTTGACCACCGGGTCTTCTTCCAGCTTTTTCTTGATGTCCTGCTGCTGTTGCGGGCTGGTCTCCGGCAGCGGTTCGCCGTTGTCGTCGTACTCCACCTGCACATCCGCCTCGGCAACCTGGGTGCCTGGCAATACGCCGTTATCCTGAATCGCCTTGCCGCTCGATGGGGCGTAATACTTGGCGGTGGAAAGGATGATGGCGCTGCCGTCGTCCATGGTGATCGCCTTGCGCAGTGCGGCATCCCCATATGTCCGCTCGCCAACCACCTGAGCCCGGTTGTTCTCCATCAGCGCCGCAGCCATGATCTCAGCCGCTCCCGCCGTGCCGCGATTGGTCAACACCGCGACCGGAAGGCTGGTAACCGTTTTCCCGGGATCCACATCGAAATTCTGGCGAGCCACCCGCTGGCCCTGCAGGTAGGTGATGCGGCCCTGAGTCATGAACAGGTTGGCGAGGGCGATCCCATCTTCAGGCGAACCCACCGCACAATTCCGAACGTCTACCACCAGCTTCTGGGCACCATCCTTCTGCAGTTTCTGGATGGCGGCGGCGGTCTCTTTCACGTGCGATGGGGAAAGCGCGTCGATGTTGATGTAACCCACCTGTCCCGGCATCATCTTGCTCTCCACCGGCGGCAGGACCATCATCGCCCGGGTCAACTTCACAGTCTGCGGTTCCGGATGGCGGACGCGCACCACGCTGATCTCCACCGTGCTCCCCACATCGCCCTGCAGGAGCATGGCGGCATAGGCCAGCGGCATGTCGCGCGTGGCGATGCCTTTGATGCTCTCCACCATGTCGCCGGTGGAGAACCCGGCCTTGGCCGCGGGAGAATTCGGAATCGCCCCGACCACCCCCACATAGCCGAACTTCTTGGAAAGCAGCAGGCCGGTTTCCGCCCGCTTGACGTCCTTGTTCTTCAGGTATTCCTTGTATTGGTCGGCATTCAGATAGCTGGCAAACGGGTCAATCGCCTCGAGCAGTCCGTTCAGAGCCCCCAGCGTGACACTCTTCATGTCGGGCTCTTCCACATAGTCGGTCTTGATTTTGGCGACCACGTCGCTGAAGACGCCAATGTGTTTGAGGGTATCGTCCCCGCTGGAAGCGCCCTTGCTAAGGACCACCCCAATCAGGAGAAGAAGCGTGAGACAGGTAGACGAACTCACGATGAAATACTTGATACGGCTACTCATAGGTTTCTGAAAGCTCCGGAGGCCTTTGGAGTCATTATACAGAACGTTGAACGGACAGGCGTACCCCTGCCTCTAAGCCATTGGACGCATTGGGTACTGGTTTGGTTCTAAGTTATTACCAACCATTTCGGTGGCGCAAGGCCGTAATGTGGGCGGTATGGTGCCGGCCGTGCCAGGCGTACAATGCCAGGTTCGTGTCGAGGCGCACCAGTCCGATCGCGGGATGACGGAAATTGCGCCCGAAATCGCTCTCGCTGAGGTTCCGGAGCAGCACCACCCATCGGCGGTGGAGGCATTCCAGCAGGTCGAGCGAAACCTCGACGGGCATCCGCGAGTCGATCAGTTCGGCCCACTTCGCCTCGTCGTAGGGCTTGATGACGGGCTCGTCTTCGGTAAGCGCCAGGCGCAGGCGGATATAGCTGTTCATGTGGCTGTCGGCGACGTGGTGGACGGTCTGGCGGACGGTCCAGCCGCCGGGACGGTAAGGCGTGTCCAGTTGCTCGGGGCTGAGTCCGCGAACCGCATCGCGAAGTCCCGCGGGCGCGGCTTCGATCTGGTCAATCAGCTGAGCGCGGCTTCCCGGGGGGACGGCGGCGGAAATATCGAATTTGCCGATAGGGTATCGGAGATCGACATCCATGGAGACGAGTTTAACAGGAGCCACAGCCGGCAAATGCTCCGGCCGCCCGTGCCTTGCGCCCCCGTCCGCCGTGTCACAATGGACGGTAATGCGGATGATGATTGTCGCCGCCGCCTTGGCGGCGTGTGCCTGTGGCCCCGCCACCGAGGCAGGCGGAATTCCCGAGTGGGGCTACGAAGTCGTGCACACCTATCCCCACGATAAGCTGGCGTTCACCGAGGGGTTGTTCTATTACAACGGCTTTCTCTATGAGAGCACCGGCGTGGAGGAGCAGTCTTCCGTGCGCAAGGTCAAGCTCGAAACTGGCGAGGTAGTGCAGAAACGCGATCTCCCGAGCCAGTATTTCGGCGAAGGTATCGTTGCCTGGAAGGGCCGCCTGATCCAGATGACCTACAAGACCGAAGTGGGATTCATCTTCGACTTCAACACCTTCGAGAAGAAGAGCGAATTCCACTATACCGGCCAGGGGTGGGCGTTCACGACCGATGGCAAGAAGATCTACATGGACGGATCCCGCATAGTCGGCGCCGAAGAGAGCGACCCGGAAATCCGCATCTGGGACCCCGAAACGCTCAAAGAAACCGGCGTCATCCATGTGACGGCAGACGGCCAGCCGGTGCCCAATCTCAACGAACTGGAGTGGGTGAAAGGCGAAATTTATGCCAATATCTGGATGACCAACCGGATCGCCCGAATCGATCCCGCCAGCGGCAAGGTGGTGGGATGGATCGATCTCACCGGACTGTTGACGCCATCTGACCGGGTCGAAGACGGGTCGTTCCCCACCGACGTGCTCAACGGTATCGCGTACGACGCCGAGCACGACCGCCTGTTCGTCACCGGAAAGCGGTGGCCGAAGCTGTTTGAAATCCGGCTCGTCAAAAAGGGTGGATAGGCGGATCGGCCGCGAGCAGCCGTTACTCACGCGCCTGGCGCGCCGCTCGTAGTGACGGAATTGTTTCGGGCGTGGATGGTGCCGAAATCCTCCCTGACTTCTCCTTGCCAGTTGACGTCTCCATTGACCTTATAGCCCCAGGGCGCGAGGAAGTGGCCGATCAGGTATTCCAGCCAATCCACGTAGCGGTAGAACTTCTCCGCACCGCTCCATTCGATGCCGTTGCCGTCTTTGGCCGGCACCCAATCGCAGAAGAGTGCCGGCTGGCCTTTCGGCGCCCGATTCGGATTCAGAACTGTCTTGTCGGGGCTTTTTTTGTCGCCTTGCCCGAAGTTGCCGTCATCGGCGGACCCGACATAGTAGCCGCCCTCGTCCCCAACGCCCAGTCCAACTGCAAGACGGCGGCGGTCCGGTAGCGTCTCGGTGGCAGCGGCGTCGCGCTTCATGCGTCGGGTTCGTGCGAACGCTTCGAGATATTCCTGGTGTTCAGGCTTCAGCGCGGGCGTCACTTTGAAGACACCCTCAAAACGAGTTGTGTATCCCATCGGTAGCTCGAATGCGGTCCGGTTGTTGCCCAGCGTGCATCGGTGAACTGCTGTTGCCGTCGAATCCATGATCGCGCGGCAATCCGGTTCGGTTCAACACTGAACTGCTGGAACTCTGCGCGCCCCTCCGCCATCCTGTCCGGGCCAGAGCTTTCGATTAGCATCCGTGAGCGAAGCGCTATCGTGATACTCTTTCCTTTTCCTCCAACGCACATGAGCATCAACTCATATCTGGCCAAGAGTTCCCTGGTAGCGGCCCTGGGAGGACTCCTCTTCGGATTCGATACCGCCGTGATATCCGGTGCTACGGCAGCCCTGACCACCGTCTATGGGCTGACGCCCGGCACTCTCGGGTTGACGGTTGCCGCCGCGCTCTACGGAACGGTTCTCGGCGCCATGTTCGGCGGCATCCCGGGCGACCGCTACGGGCGCCGCGCCAGCCTGCGCATCACCGGCGTTCTCTACCTGCTTTCTTCGCTCGGGTGCGCCTTTGCCTTCAACTGGTACGCCTTCGTCCTGGCTCGATTCATCGGCGGGCTGGGAATCGGGGCTTCCTCCGTGCTTGGCCCGATGTACATTGCCGAAATCGCTCCTCCCAAACAGCGCGGCCGGCTGGTGGGCTTCTTCCAGTTCAACATCGTCTTCGGAATCCTGCTGGCCTACTTCTCCAACTACGTGGTGGGAACTTTCGGATTCGGCGACGCGGAATGGCGCTGGAAACTGGGTGTTCCCGCGATTCCCGCCGCGTTGTTCCTCCTGATGCTCTTCACCATTCCGGAGAGCCCGCGCTGGCTGGCCAGGCGGGGCCGCATCAAAGAAGCCGAGGACGTGCTGCGCAGCACCGGCGATCCCGACTACCAGAAGGACCTGGCCGAGATCGCCGAATCCGTCGATGCCCGGCACGGGGCTCCCAACGAGCCTCTGTTCCAGCACAAATACCGTTTTCCCATTTTCCTGGCGGTTTCCATCGGGATGTTCAACCAGTTCTCGGGCATCAACGCGGTGCTTTACTACCTCAACGACATTTTCGCCAAGGCCGGTTTCAGCAAGGTTTCAGGCGACCTGCAGGCGGTCGCCGTGGGCGCCACGAACCTCGTCTTCACCATGGTGGCCATGTCGGTGATCGATCGCATCGGGCGCAAGACGCTCCTCCTCATCGGGTCGGTCGGCACCGCGCTGGCGCTCGGTGGAGTGGCCACGATCTTCTTCGCCGGCACCCATCAGGACTTGCTGGTCTGGTGCCTGGTGGGATTCATCGCCTTCTTCGCTTTCTCGCAAGGCGCGGTGATCTGGGTCTACCTGAGCGAAGTCTTTCCGACGCTGGTGCGCGCCAAGGGACAAAGCCTGGGAAGCTTTACTCACTGGATCATGAATGCCCTGATCTCCGGCACCTTTCCGATATTGGCGAAGACTTCGGGGGGAGCGCCGTTTGTCTTTTTCGCGGTCATGATGGCCGTCCAGTTTTTTGTGGTGCTGGCGACGTACCCCGAGACGAAGGGACACTCGCTCGAAGAGATGGAGCACATACTGGGGATCGAATAGAATGCTTCCCAATGCATTCATCGGGAAGACGAAGGCTCCCACGGACGCGGAGGTCGCCGACGCACTGGGTCCGGCCAAGGAGCTTTGGGACCTTCTGCTGGCCGAACTGGCCGGCGAGTCCGGCCTGGTGGACCGGGAGTGGAACTCTTCCTCACCCAAGACCGGATGGGCTCTGCGGCTGAAGCATCAGAAGCGAAATATCGTGTACCTGTCGCCGTGCAAAGGCGGTTTTCGAGCGGCATTCGCGCTGGGGGACAAAGCCGTGAGGGCAGCACGGCAGAGCGGCCTTCCGCGGCAAGTGATCGAGATCATCGACCAGGCCAAACGCTACGCCGAGGGGACTGCCGTGCGGATCGAGGTCAAGGGGCCCACAGACATCGCCGTGGTCCGGAAGCTCACATCCATCAAGCTGGAGCATTGATCCAAATGGGTCGCACTCTGCTCTCTCTCCGAACGCTTACCATCGCGGCAGGAGTCGGTGCTTCCCTGCTCTTGTTCGGACAGGACCCGGTCTTCCGCTCGGATGTCGCCCTGGTCCGCGTGGACGCGCAGGTCACCGACGGGCAAAAGGCCATCGACGGGCTCCAAAAAGAGGACTTCGTCATCAAAGACAACGACGTGACACGCTCGATTCTCTACTGCTCGCAGGACGAGCAGTCGCTCGACCTGATGCTGTTGTTCGACATCAGCGAGAGCATGTATCCGGGCCTCCGGCGGCTGGCGGCGTCCGCGCATACGGCGCTGACCGAACTTCGCCAGGGGGACCGGGTAGCGCTCGCGGAATTCAATACCAAGAGCTGGCTGATCACCCCATTCAACGACAACTTGCAGGAAGTGGAAGAGGCCGTCAGCCGTGTCGTCGATCTGCGATTCGGCGGTGGGACCTTCATCCTGTCGGCCATCAACGATGCTGCGCAGTACTTCGCGAAGCACGCCGACCGGCAGCGGCGCCGGGCGATTCTGATCTTCACCGACGACGACGGTCAGCCGTCGGCGAGCGAGAAGAAGGTGGTGGATCGCATGTGGGAGTCCGACGTGCTGCTCTGCGGGTTGATCATTCCGACCCCGGGGTCCGTGCGGCGCCCAATGATCCCCGTTGCGACCGAGAGTATGACGGGGGTGGCTCACAAGACCGGAGGTGAGGTGGTAAATGCCGACAATCCGGGGCACGCCTTCCGCGAGATGCTGCACCGGATACGCAAGCGCTACAGCATCTATTACGAAATGCCGCGCGGCATTCCCGGCAGATCGCGGACGGTTTCGGTGGAGCTGAGCGAGGCCGCGTTACAACGTTACCCCGAAGCCCGAGTGCTTGCGCGCAAAGGCTACGTGACTCCCAAGTCGCAATAGTGCCTTTTCCCAGGTGTCCGCGCACTGCATCAGGCCACAGCGGCGGACTTTGCCAGCAGGCGCTCCAGCGTTCGCCGCAGTCCCGCGCCATAGACCGGGTCCGCCAGCGCGAACTCCACGAAGCTTTCGAAGTAGCTGGGGAAATTGCCGATATCGTAGCGCTTCTCCGCGGGCGGCAACTTCACGGCCATCACGCGGCGCCCTTCTTCGCACAGAAACTGGATGGCGTTGGTGAGCTGAATCTCGCCGCGGCCATCGGGCGCCACCCGGCGAATCAGATCGAAGATCACCGGGGAGAAGATGTAGCGCCCCGCGATCGCCAGGTTGCTCGGAGCCTCCTGCGGCTTGGGCTTCTCCACCAGGTTTACGATGCGGAAGACGTCCCCGCTGTCATGGTCTTCGGGCTGCACGATGCCGTAGTGCCTGGTCTCTTCGGCCGGCACTTCTTCCACCGCGATCACGCAGCTGGCGCGCTTGGAATCGAACACGTCCGCCATGCGGCTCACCGCGCGCGAGACCGCGTTGAGGCCCAGGATAGAGTCGCCCAGTGCGACCACGAACGGGTCTTCTCCCGCGAAGTTTTCCCCGCACAGGATTGCGTCTCCGAGTCCCTTTTGCTGGCGTTGGCGAGTGTAAAAGAAATTCGCTTTGAGGTCCTCGAAGTCCACCTCTTTGAGCAAATCCTGCTTGTGCGCGTCGGTCAGGTTGCGGAACAGTTCCGGGTCGTTGTCGAAGTGGTTCTCGATGGAAGCCTTGCTGCGGCCGGTGATGAACAGGATCTGCCGGATGCCGTTGGACACCAGTTCCTCCACCACGTACTGCACGATGGGCTTGCGTGCCACCGGGAGCATCTCCTTGGGCTGCGATTTGGTGGCCGGCAGAAGTCGCGTGCCGAGCCCCGCGACGGGGATGAGGGCGCTCTTGATCACTTTCTGAATATAACAGCGCCGGCACAACATGTCGGCATCACCGCCCAGGCAGTGAGCTCATTAAAAGTGCCTCTCGCACTCAGCGATCAGAATGGCATCCGCCACCAGACCGGCGATCTGAGGCTGAGCCAGAGCGGCCCTGAAGTTTGCCGATCCAAAGCGCGGTCGCAGGCAACAAAGGCTTGGCCTCGCTTGCGGTATATGGAAGAGCGGTCCACAGTGGAGGCCAGTGATCCGGAGAGACGCCAAGTCAAGAAGAGATAAGCGATGAGGGGTTGGAAATGAGGCAATCTTCCGCGGTATTCAGACATGAAATCTGGGCAGGCGAAACCGCCTGCCCTGCGTCGGCGCTCATGCCGGCGCTTTTCCGGATCGCACGAAGCCCAAGGGGCCCCGTCTAGTCCGGTTACCGCACGAGCTCGGAGGTGTACTCCGTCTCGATGTTCTCGAAAAACACCCCCTGATATTGCCCCGCCTTCAAGCCCTGCGGCAACTCCAGTTCCAGCTTGTGCTCCTCATCCGCGGTCAGCTTCGAGACATCCGCGTAGAAGCCGACGAAGTTCCGGCGGTTGGCGCGCACCGACGCGTATGCCTTCAACAGATCGACCGGACGCCCGTCGATCTTGAGCGACGCGCTCCAATGATCATCGGGCTCCGCCAACTGTACGTACAACAGCAAGCGCTGAGGCGCGAGCCAGGTGCTGCGGAGATCCTCCGGAGTCCAGGGGATCGGCCAGGCTTTCGCCCGCGCCGCGAGTTGATCGAAGACGCGCTTCGGAATCCGGAAATTCGCGCTGACGCGGTCGCCGGAGAATGCCGGGTCGTACCGGTCGATCTGCTGATAGTGGCGGAATGGCGCGCCGGCGAACTGGACGGGGATCTCGATCAGGCCCGGCTTTACCACGCGGACCTGCGAGTCCTTCAGTTCCACCGGACCCACCCGAACCGACTCGACCTTGGCCGACGCTGGCACGCTCACGAGCAGGGTCCCCGAAGTTCCTGCCTCTCCTTTTACACCGTCCAGTCGGAGAACCTGTCCTTCCAGCACGGCCGTTCCGGGTGAGTTGAACAACTGCGCCTCGTGCTTTCCTTCGTTCGAATCGTCTTCGGATTCGACCTCGAGCACCAGCGCCGAACCACCGTCCATCTCCCTCGTAAAGATATCGCCCCACGACCACAAGCCTTCGCCGGACTTCCCGATCAGCCGGCCTTCCAGTGGATACAGTTCGCGAATGGTATACCTGCCGTGTTCCGTAAGACCGATGGCCTCGCCGAGTGTCAAGGTAGCGCTCAGCCTGCGGCCATTCGGATTGAACAGGAACACGAAGCCGCCGCCCGGCAGCATGGCGGAGGTGCCATCGACCTTTCCGAGCGCCGGTTGCCCCAGGATTGTACGCGTGTGTCGCAGATATTTCTTGTGCGCATCGGCCCAATCGATCCAGTGAAGGAACCACTTGCGGTCTTCGTCCGAAAAATCCTTGAACTCGTCCGGATCGCGCGCGGGAATCATGTTCAGCACATTGTTCCAGCCGGCGACGGCGATCGAGGAGAGCAGCGAGTAGCGCCAGCCCAGGTAGTCCCAGTCGCGCGCGCGTAGCGGCAGCAGCATCTCGCCCGCCGGCGTCTGCGTTACGGGCATGTGGCCGGTGTCGTCGTTTCGCGGGGTCTGGTGCGTGATGAAGCCGGGCACAATCTCGCTCGGCGCGAACTCGTAGTTGCGATAGCGATAGGCCGTATAGCGTTCCCGGTCAGCCGAGACGCGGTCGAGCTTGAGGTCGGGAAACGAGACGAAGCTTTCGGGCTGTTCGTCGGTGGAGGTCGGATGCGGATAGCTGCCCGCGAGCCACGTCCACGGGCCGTAGTTTTGATACGCCTGGCGCCCGTCGATCACGATGTCGGGGATGTCGCGGCGGAGCGTCTCCATCACCCGGCGCCAGCCCCACCACTGCGCGTACTTGCTGGCGCCATCGAAGGTCAGGAAGGTGTGGTCGAAGGCGTAGCCGCTGATGCCTGTGTGTTTGAGGAAGCCTTCCAACGCGCCGATGAGCCAGTCCTGGAAACTGTGCGCGCCGAGGTTGGCGCGGGTGCCGTGCACGGACAGCCACTCGGGATTCTGCGTGAAACCCATCACGGGATACACGTACGCCACCAGCCCGAGCCTCCTGGCGCGCGCATAGTCCAGCATCTCCCGGACAGAACCCGGGATCGGCCCGCTCGACGGGTCCCACTCGTTGCGGCGGATCTTCTGGCCGAGCCCGAGCCAGAGCGTGTACTCCCACTTCCAGTCGTCGCGGCTGTCCTCGCGGCGCGAGATCTCGGAATTGGCGGGTGCGAACAGCACATGCTCTGCGCCCAGAGTGGCCGCCATATCGAGAATCCGCTTGTATTCCGCGCGGCCCGCCGGTGTGGCGATATCGATCTGGTAGTCGTTGGCGCACCATCCCACCATGATGTTCAGCGGGTTTGCCGGCTTGTAGAGCAGCGAGGCGCGCACCGCATCCGTGAAGGCCGCGACTTCGGTCTCGTCCAGGCCGGGTGTGGGGTCGATGGGCCCCAGATGCCACTCGGGCAGCATCTTGTCGGGCAGCGTTCTGCCGGAAAGCTCGTAGGGCGCCAGCAGGCCGGGGTCGGATTCGAAAGGCCCCCAAGCCATGTCCCACTCCATAGCAGGCAGGTAGCCGAGTGAGAAACCCTGGGCATCGCGATGGAACGACAGGAACGGATTCTGCGCCGTCACCAGCAGTCCGCGCAATTTGTCGAAGTGCAGGAAGCCGCCGTAATCGCCCGTGCCCAGATTCTCGCGGGCGCGCTGCACGACGGCGGAATCGCGGACACGATCGGCCATCACCTCGTGCAAGACGGTGATTTCGTCGAGCATGAATCTGCCCGGTGAGGCGCCGCGGATGACCAGGCGCTTGGTGACGAAGCGGCCGGTGGGGCGCAGCTCGTAGACTACGTCGATCTGGTAGGGATCCGCCGCATAGGAGAAGGTGACGCGGTCGTCTTCGTTCTTGCGCGCGGGCGGCCCCAACGAAGCGCTGTCGTACCGTCGCCCACCTAGCGTCACGGAGAACTCGTCTTTATCGAAGCGGAACGTGGAGTGGGTGGCGGAATCGGTGAGAGTGGAAAGGCCCCGGCTGTTGAATTGGGCGGAGACCCTGCCATTGGCCAGCGTCCCCTTCGCAGGATGGATGTCCGGCTGCGCCCTCAGCGCAATCGCGAAACCGGCGCACAATGAGATCGCCAGAATACGTTCCATAGGTACCCTTACCGGCGAGCCGCGGCGCCGCTCAGGAATTTCTTGTTGATCCTGGCTACGATGACGTAGTTCGGATCGACCATCTCGTCCAGATGGATCTCAGCCGTCTTGGAGAGCAGTTCGTAGGCGTCCATTTCCGACAGGCCGGCGCGCTCGTGCATCCATTTCACCAGTTCGGTGAAGGCGATCCGCAGCGCGTCGTCCAGCGGACGGTAGATCCCGACGGCCATCAGATAAGTGTCGTTCTCGAAGCGCGGCCAGCGGATCGACTTGCCTTTGACGACATCCACCTGAATGCGGACCTTCATCGAAACTTCGATGGTTGTGCCGGCGATTTCGCCGTCGCCCATGGCGGCATGGCCATCGCCGAGATACAGCAGGGCACCGGGGACGTTTACGGGGAGGTACAACGTATTGCCCGCGCTGGCTTCGGGAGCATCCATGTTGCCGCCGAACTCGGCGGGAACGATGGAGCTGCGCACTTCCCCGGCCGCCGGAGCCACTCCTACGCAGCCAAGGAAGGGATGGAGCGGAATCTTCACCGAGAAGTTGGAGTCGTTGGCGCGGAAGGTCGCCACGTTCGCCGCCTTGTCGATGGGGTACACCCACTCCTTTTTGGGGATGCCGCCGCCGAGCATAGGAGTGTAGTCGCTGCTGTTCAAGGCGCCAAAGCCCGGGCCGGCGTCGCCGTAGCCTTCCTTGCCATCGACTTCGAGCGCCAGAAAGCGCACTGCCAGCGTGTCGCCCGGCTGCGCGCCTTCGATGTAGAAAGGTCCCGTGAGGGCGTTGGGGCCGGTGGCTTTGACACCCGCGGCCTGCTGCGCTTTGCCCTCGGCGTCCACGGTGTTGGTCTCGATGGTGTCGCCCGGACGGACCCGCAGGACGGGCGCGGCGGGACCGAAGGTGTACTTGAGATCCGGCAGTTTGAGGACGTATCGGACCACCCGGGACTGGGCGGCGAGGGTCGCGGCCACCATCAGAAAGAGAAGGAATGCACGTTCACTTCGCATCGTTCTTGTAGTTTAGAACGAGCGTACCGTGCCGGCACTCGCCTCCCTATTGCTTCTTGGTCGGAGTTTCCTTCTTGTCTTCCACTACGTCGCCGTAACGGATCGTCGTCCGGCCTTCGTAGTGTTTGTAGTCCTGATACTTCACCGTCTCGCGAATGCGCACCGACTGATTCTTGAAGTGCAAAGTATCGTCGGCGTGAGTATACGTCGGGAACCAGTACTTGCCGTCGATCTGCTCGCGGTAGGTCTCAAACTTGGGATACTGGTCGTCGCCCTGCCTGCGGCCGACGCCCTTACCGTAGGTCTTGACGATCTGCAGGTCGCGGTCGTCCACCCAAATCTGGCCCTCGAAGTAGCGCTTGCCCGCGGCCAGCTTCTTGGGCTTCACCGAGAACGCAAAGCAGCCGATCTCATCCACCTTCTCGCGGCCCAGGTACTCGATGTTGTAGTCGTTGATTTCGTTGGTGGTGAGCACGAAGGGCTGCACGTCGCGCAGATCCTGTTCGTCGGAGGGAGTCAGAATGATCTGCCGCAGGGACTGCACGGGGGCGTAAACCACCTTCTCCATGCGCTTGCCTTCGGGCGTGAAGATGATGTCCTCGATCAGTTCCCACTTCCCGCCGGTAGGATTGCCGCCGGCATCCAGTTCTTCGAGTTTCACGGTCTGCCGATAGGTATAGTTGTTGCGCGCCTCGCGAAATTCGGCCTCCTTGGCGGCAAATTTCTGGATGATTTCCTGAGGATTAACGTTGTCCTTGGTGTCCGCTGCGAACAGCGGCAGGCACAGGGCCGCGGTCGCAGCCGAAAGAACGATTCCACGCATGGTTCCCCTCAATCGTGAGACGAGCTCACTTTCCCAACAGTTTCTTCGCGATGGTCACCAGTTGTATGTTACTGGTCCCTTCATAAATCCGCCCGATCTTGGCGTCCCGATAGAGCTTCTCCACCGGGTAGTCCTTGGTAATGCCGACGCCGCCGTGTACTTCGATCGCCCTGGAGGCTGCCTTCTCGGCGATTTCCGAACTGTAGTATTTGGCCATGGCGGCTTCCGCGAGGAACGGCATTCCCGCATCGCGCAGCCGCGCCGCGTTATAGACCAGCAGGCGCGCGGCCTCCACTTCGGTCGCCATCCTCGCCAATTCGAATTGTACCCCCTGAAACTCCCCGATGGGCTTGCCGAACTGTTTCCGTTCGCGTGCGTACGCTACGGCGTGCTCCAGCGCCGCGCGCGCCAGGCCAATCATCTGGGCGCCAATCGCGATGCGGCCTTCGTTCAAGGTCTCGATCGCAATTTTGTATCCTTTGCCCACCTCGCCCATCACGTTTTCGCGCGGGACCAGGCAATTATCCAGGATCAGTTCGCAGGTGGAAGAGGCGCGCAACCCGAGCTTGTCTTCTTTCTTACCGACCTGGAAGCCCGGAAACTCGCGCTCCACCAGGAAGGCGGTCACGCCTTTATAACCCGCTTCCGGATGGGCATTGGCAAACAACAGGAAGAATCCGGCTTCGGCCGCATTGGTGATCCAGAGCTTGCGCCCCGTGAGCAGAAAATGATCGCCGCGGTCCTCCGCGCGGGTGGCCATGGCGAAAGCGTCCGAACCCGACCCGGCCTCCGAAAGCGCATACGACGCCACCATGTTCTCCGCCAGCCGCGGCAGATATTTGGCTTTCTGCGCGGCGGTGGCCCAGCGGAGCAACGCGTTATTGCAGATGGTGTTCTGAACGTCAACGATGACGCCCGCGGAAGGATCGACGGCGGAAAGTTCCTCCACCGCGAGAATCGCCTGGAAGAAACTCCCGCCCTGCCCGCCGTATTCTTCCGGGATCTCGATTCCCATGAGACCCATCTCGAAGAACTGGCGGATGATGTCCTTGCGGAAGACGCCGGCCTCGTCCATTTCCCGGACATGCGGGCGAATCTGCTCGCGCGCGAACTTGCGCACCGTGGTCTGGAAGAACCGTTCCTCTTCGCTCAGGGCGGTCAGCGGCTGCGGCGGCGCATCCGTCCTTTCGATAGTCACGTCCACGGTTCGATCATACAACATCGGCCGGCCCCACCGGGCATTCAAGAAATCGGCGTTTCCCGGGCTTGGCGGGGGGCATTCTCGCAGAAAATGCTATTCTCGTAGTCACATCGATGGAGCAGGCCAGTCGTCACGACCTAGCTCAGCACACACGGGAGTGGCCGCTCGCCGGCACCGCGGCGTTCGCGTTGATCTGGATCGCCGCGCGCGCCTGTATCCAATCCATCACGATTGACGAGGCCGACACCTATCTCGCTTATGTCGGCACGCCGGCTGCGACGCATTGGCTGCCCTCGTCGAACAACCATGTGTTGAATTCGATGTTGATGCGGCTGTTCACTTCGGTTTTCGGCGTTTCGAACTTCACGATGCGCCTGCCGGCATTGCTGGGCGCCGTGCTCTATGTGGGAGCGGTCTACCTGCTGGTGCGGTTGCTGGCGCGGCGGGCGCTGCCCGCTTGGGGGCTGATGGCCTGCCTGGTGTTGAATCCGATGGTGATGGACTACCTGGTGGCGGCGAGAGGCTACAGCCTGGCGCTGGGCCTGCTGATGTCGGCGATTGCGGTGGCCGCGCGGGACCGGGCGGCGGAGAGCGATCCGCGGCGGACGTGTAGCATCGTCTCGGTCCTGCTGGCGTTATCCTTCGCCGCGAACTTCTCGTTTGCACTGGCGGACGCCGTGACGCTGGCCGGGATTGCCGGGTGGTGTCTTCCGGCGAAGCGCACAGCCCGGGAGTATTGGCGCATTGCGGTTGCCGCGACCGTTCCGGGGCTGCTGGTGTCGCTCTACCTCACCGGCACCATCCTGGCGCACTGGGTCCGGAACGACCTCCGCTGGGGCGCCACGACCTTCGCCTGGAGTTTGCAGAGCATCGGGGAGCAGTGCTTTTACAAGCTCAGCCCGTACCTCGTGAACCAGCCGCTCTACGATTTTCTGTCGCGGTATGCGGACGTGTGTTTGCCGCTGCTGGGGCTGGCATGCCTGTGGCGTCTTCTGGTGTTGCTGCGCGAGCGGAACCGGGCGCACGACGGCCGCACCCAGTGGCTCGTACGCCTGGGCCTGCTGGCGTGCTGCGGGGCGGTTCTGACATACGCGCTGCACGCTGTGCTGGTGTGGTCCTTTCACGTGTTGTGGCCGCGCGGGCGGACCGGGCTGTTCGTGCCCCCGCTGTGCACGCTGGCGGTGGGCGCGCTGGCGGCCCTTCCGAGTCCTTCGAAGGTGGGCGCCGCATCGCAACGCGCGATCGCGGGCCTGCTGGCAGCCACGGGCTGTTACTTCATTCTCTGTCTGCGGCTGACCTGGTTCACGGAGTGGTATTGGAACGCCAATGCGGACCGGTTGTATCAGGTGGTGGCGCACTACAACCACGCTCGCGATGTCCGCTCGATCGGAACCAACTGGCGTTACGTGGCGGTGCTGAACTATTACCGAACCATCTCCGGACAGGAAACGCTGGAACCGATCCAGTTGGAGCGGCCGATCCCTCCGGGAAGGCCGCTGTACGTGCTGTTTCCCGCCGACGACCGCGAGTTTGCGAGCCGCGAGGGGCTGAAGGTGGTCTATCACGATCCCCTGAGCGACGCGTGGGTGGCGGTCCGGCCGGAATTGGACGGCGGCACGCAGCGGAATGGCGTCCCGGCTTACTGAAGCTCTCCGATGTAGGCCACGGTGTTGCCTTTGACCATGGACGGGACCGCTCCGATGTAGACGATGACGCCGGAAACGGGAGCGATGGCGTCCCATACCTTGTTGCCGAAGTAGTCGGTGACGTAGCCGATCCGCATTCCCTGGTGGACGAAAGCTTCGGGGACGGTCAACGGATAAAAGATACCGTCGTGTTCGCTGGCCAGGACGTGGATGCGGGCAATCCACAGCGGGTGTTCGACCGGAGCGGGCGCGCCGGCCAGCATCTTCAGGTGGCGCATGACGCTGAGCGCCCCCCGGACGAGTGCGTCCACGTCTTCGGCATGGGTGGTGCCGGCGTGGCCGGCCTCGGCGACGACTGCAGGCTTGCCGAGCCTCTCGGCATAGCGGCTGAGAGAGGTGGGACCGGATGTCCCTAGAGGATTGGGGCCGTTCGGCCGATAGTCCTGGATGATGATGTGGTCCAGGCCAAACGCCA
Source organism: Bryobacteraceae bacterium (assembly GCA_035501495.1). Lineage (GTDB taxonomy): Bacteria > Acidobacteriota > Terriglobia > Bryobacterales > Bryobacteraceae > JAIQFL01. The sequence continues at coordinate 80,300 of DATJWB010000241.1, forward strand.
GCACGAGCGTGCGGGAGGTGGCATCGAAGGACTCCTTGCCGGTGTTGGCCCAGTACGAATATGCGTGGAGGTTCTCGTCGAGATCTCCGCCGTGCAGGTCGATCAGGTAGTCGCACTTTTCAATAACCTGTTGCGCGATTGCCCAGGAGACGCGCTCGGTCTGGGTGCCGTCCGCTTTGCCGGGGAAGAACCGGTTCATGTTCTTGCCGTCCACGGGATTCAGGTGCGGGACTTTCTGCGCGAAGGACGCGGGGTTCACCAGAGGGACGATCAGGAGCGCTCCGCTGAGTTCGGACGGATCGACGGATTGAGCCACCTTTTCGAGGGCGAGGATCGAGGCATATTCGGTTCCGTGTGAGCCGGCGACCAGTGCCAGGGTGGGTCCTGGTTTGGCGCCGTTGATAACGATGACCGGGACACTGCTGGCGGCGTCCACACCCGCGGGCACCTGAAGGTAGCCGGTGGCTTTCTGTCCGCTCCGGGCAGTGGCAGTACCGACGGTGAGATCGGCGGCGCGAGCGGCCGGGAACACGAGCGAGATCAGAACGGCGCCTGCAAATGGCAGAAAAATTCGACGCATAGTTCATCTTACTCGGTGTCACAATCGACTCATGACCAACATTTTTCGCGACAACCTGCTGCAGGATCGAGTGGCGTTTGTAACGGGAGGAGGCAGCGGTATCGGCCGGAGGATGGCCGAGCGGTTTGCCGAGCATGGAGCCAAGGTGGTTCTGGTGGGCCGTAAGCAGGAGAAACTCGACGATGCGGCGGGAGCGATCCGCGCGGCAGGAGGGACGGCGGAGACCGCCCGGCTGGATGTGCGCGGGTACGAGGCGCTGGAAGCGGCGCTCCAGAAGACGCATGAGCAGTTCGGCGAGATCGACATCCTGCTGTGCGGCGCGGCGGGGAATTTTCCGGCGCAGGTCGCCGGGATGTCGGCGAATGGCTTCAAGGCGGTGATCGATATCGACCTGTTGGGAACCTTCAACACCTGCCGGGCGGCGTATCCGCATCTGAAGAAGCCGGGTGCGTCGGTGCTCAGCATTTCGGCGAATCACGCGGCGATACCCATCGCCTGGCAGTCGCACGTGTGCGCGGCGAAGGCCGGGGTGGAGTTGCTGACGAAGACTCTGGCGCTCGAGTGGGGCCGATACGGGATTCGGGCGAACTGCATTACGCCAGGTCCGACCGACGATACCGAGGGCATGCGCCGGCTTGCTCCGAACGAGGAAGCGCGGAAGGCGGTGGAGAAGAATATCCCGCTGGGGAGGTATGGGACCAAGGATGAACTGGCCGACCTGGCGCTGTTTCTCTGTTCGGATGCGGCGTCGTTCATCACGGGCGCGGTGTACCTGTGCGACGGCGGGCAGTCCCTCTGCCGGGGCGGCATCTCGATGGCGAGTCTGCCGCTGTGAGCTGGTGAGTCCTCGCCGGCGACGTGGCGCAGGCACTCGTGCCCTGCCGCGCCGGCACGCATGCCGACGCTTTTTGGTCGCCCAAAGCCTGTGTCCGCGAACTGGTTTTCGAGGCTGCCGCGGACCGGGCGCGAGCCATGGGTACAAGCAGGAGTGCCCGACAGGCGTCTCCATTAGCTGGCGACCCTGCTTGGAAGCGTCTCAAAGCTGAGGATGGCCGCGGTCCGTGCCCCATCTGCGTCAGTCAAGGCGCCAGGCGGGAGTGCCTGCGCCACGTCGTGGCAGCCTGATTCCTCAATAGCTGAGCGACGTCTTTGCGGCGGCAATTGATGGCACGTTGGAGAGGAGTAGCGCCCTTTTTGTCACGGATATTCAGGGCTGCGCCAGCCTCGATCAACGCCCGTGCGATCTCAAGATGTCCTCGCCGCGCTGCCATATGAAGGGCGGTTGCGCAGGTGACGCCGGCGCGGGCATCGACGTCCGCTCCCGCCCGCACCAGCATTCGAACCAACTCAGGGCCAGCCTCGGTCGCGCATTCGTTGGCGACGCGATACAGCGCGGTATGGCTACCGGAATCCGGAATGTCGGGGTCGATACCCTGTTTCAGGACCAGTTCGACCACTTCGATGCAGCCGGAGCCGGCCGCATGATGCAACAACGTTCGTCCATTGAATCGAGCGGAGCCCAATGCCGGGTCACGTTCAACGGAATTCCGGACAAAGCGAACCAGCCCCGAACGGCTTGTTTTCATCATGCGGGCGAGCAGCCCCACAAACACCGTCGGACGGGAGGCAAACTGCGAGGCCAGCGCGATGGCTTGAACGTCGTGCCCTCCGGCGATTGCGGCGACGGCATCGTCCAGGGTTTGCTGGCCCTTCCAGCGAATCGCCAGTTCTTCGTTCTCCTCGGGAAGCCCCAGAGTCTCGCCGCCGATCACATACTGCGACGTATGCGAGAAAAACCGGTGAAGCGCGTGGCGGATGTCCGCAGGGAGCGCCACCGCGTCCAGGGCCGCCCGCATCTGCTTAAGCCAGGCGCTCCGGTGAGCGGCGCCGATGTGGAAGCGTGCGTGTGACTCGCGCAAGCTGAGCCACCAGCGGGACTGAGTCTGCTGCTCGTCTCCGCCCAGAAATTGGATCAGAAACGCCGCGAACGCCTCGATGGCGCAGCGGAGGCTCTTGCCAGGAAATAGCGGGCGGAGCAGTGGGTCTTCAGCAACTCGAGCATAAAATTCCCTCGAGAGGCGCCGGCATCCGTCTTCTCCGCCGAGCGACCGCAGCATGGCCCGAGGCTCGGGCGGCGGGACAGTCTTCACGGCGTCCATGAGGGAATCGTACAACTTCCCTTTCGAGGTCCGGGCAGGGCCTCCCGGGAAAGCCTACTCTGTCTGGCGCGCGGGGGACTCGACGGGGACCTTGTCCCGATACCCGTCGTCCAGGGGGTCCGATTCCCAGACGATGTCGCTGTCGCGATTGCGCCAGTCGTCGATGAAGGCCTGGTAGCGGGCCTCCAGGACGGCGCGTTTGATCTTGAGCGTGGGGGTTACCAGGCCGTTGCCGATCGTCCAGGGGCCGTCGGCGATTGCCAGGAACTTCACCCGCTCGTGGGGGTCCAGTTGATCGTTCAGTTGCGCCATTTGCGCCCGCAGGGCGTCCTCGACGGCCCGTTTGCCGGCCGGGTCGGCGCACTGCGTACGGGCATGCTCGGAGAGCAGGATCACCGCGAACGGGCTCGGCAGCCCGGCGCCCATCAGGCAGCCGGCTTCGATGGCGGGGTGGGTGATCAGGCGGCCTTCGATGGGCGCCGGCGCGACGTACTTGCCTTTACTGGTCTTGAACTGCTCTTTTACGCGGCCGATGATTTTCAGTTGGCCGTCCGGGTCGATGCGGGCGACATCGCCGGTGCGGAAGAAACCGTCAGCGGTAAAGGCATTGGCGGTGCCTTGCGGATCCTTGTAGTAGCCCATCATATTCATGGGGCTGCGGATCAGCAGCTCGTCATTGTCTCCGAGCGCGGCTTCCACGAACGGGAGGGCGGCTCCGACGTAGCCGGGGCGCAGCGTGCCGGGAGCGGGCAGGTGCGTGACCCAGGTTTCGGTCATGCCATAGCCTTCCACCAACTGGAGGCCGAGACTGCGATACCAGAACAGAATCTCGACGGGCAGTGGCGCTGCCCCGCAGGCGGCCAGGCGGACGCTGCTGAGACCGAGCTGCCGCAGGATTTTCCGCTTGACCACGAGATTCACTACGGGAATGCGCATCAGGTGGTCCAGCTTTTCCTTGGGGAGCTTGGTATAGACGCCTTGCTGGAACTTCAACAGGAGGCGGGGCACGGACAGGAACAGAATCGGCCGCGCCCGCTGCAGGTCTGCCAGAAAAGTCTCCAGTCCTTCGGTGAAGAAGATGTGGGAGCCCAGAAAAATGGAGACGGCCTCCACCCCGACGCGCTCCACTACATGCGCCAGCGGCAGATAGGAGAGGATCCGCTGGCTGGCTTTCATTTCGAATACCTGGGCGCAAATCAAAGCGTCCAGAGCCAGCGATTCGAAGTGGTGCATGACGCCCTTGGGCGTACCGGTGGTGCCGGAGGTGTAAATGATGGTCGCCAACTCGTTCCTGGGCCGGGTGGGGGAATCTCTCACCGGCGTGCTGGACCCGGCGAGGGTGTCCCAATCGGAATATTCGCCACCGGGCGCGGTGGGGAAGGCGATGGACAGCACAGTGGAGGGGATGCCGCGGAAGGGCTCTTCGTTTTCGTCGGTGGGTCCGAGGAAGCACGCCTTGGCCTCGCTATGTTCGAGGATCTGGCGCACGGTATGTGCTTTCAAGGACGGATAGATGGGGACGGAGACGTATCCGGACATCCAGATGGAGAGGTCGGCAAGAATCCACCAGGCGCAGTTTTTGGAGAGGATCGCGACGCGGGTACCCGGCTCCCAGTTCTGAGCTTTGAGGAAGCCCGCGATGGCGCGAACCTCGTTCATCGCCTGCAACCAGGTCCACTCGCGCAGCTTGCCGCCGTCGAACGGCTGGGTCAGGAAGACGTGGTGGGCGCGTTCCCGCTCCCAGCGGTACGCGCGTTGTAACGGCAGGTCATCATCAGTCAGATTGCGCATCATCAGTTCTCCCGATATTGCGCGGCAGGACGGACGATTGAATACGGTCGTCTATCGCTTTGCGTGTTGGGTTCTTCAACGCTCGCAACGATTGGCAGGCCACAAAAAGCAATGCAGCCGGCCGCTTGGGTTGCCCCTTGCGTTTTTTCTTACCCGTGGGTAAGATATCAGTTGCCAGCACCGCGTGTCAACCCATGCTGTGCAACTCCGTCCATGCCCAAAGACGCAGTCCTCCCGCAATCGCACTGGAAAGCATTTGCCAGCCGGCGCCGCGACCCCGCAACGAAGCGCGAGGCGGTATTGCAGACCGCCGCCCAGTTGTTTCTCGAAAAGAGTTACGGGCGGACTTCGCTCAATGATGTGGCCGAGCGGCTCAACATTACCAAGCCTGCGTTATACCACTACTTTCGCAACAAGGAAGAGATTCTGCTGGAGTGTTATCGCCTGGGCACCGGGATGATCGAGGACATCCTCAACGACATCGCGGACCACTGCGGGACGGGGTTGGAGAAGGTGGAAGCATTTATCTATTCGTACGCCAACGTCATGACGGTGAACTTCGGGCGATGCGTGATGCGGCTGGATCAGGGCGACTTATCGAGCGAAGCGTTGGCGGAAGTCCGCAATTATAAGCGGAAGATCGATCGCCGGTTGCGATCGTTCATACAGGAAGGGATCGGTGACGGATCGATTACGCCGTGCGATCCGAAGATTGCGGCGTTTTCCATCGCCGGGGCGTTGAACTGGATCTGCATGTGGTACGAGCCGGAGGGAGCGCTTCCGGCGGAAGAGATCGCGACCCAGTTCGCACGCACGTTGACGCAGGGGCTGGCGAACCGAAAACGGCAGCGCGCCAGCGCTAGAGTAACGAAACAGGAGCAAATCGCATGATCGCGGAAGCAGATGTGAAGGCGGCCGGAGCCGGACCGTTGCCAGCGGCGGGGTCGATTCTGATTCAGAAAGCGGCCGTGCTGGGGGCCGGGACCATGGGTTCGAGAATTGCTGCGCACCTGGCCAACGCCGGATTGCAGGTAGTGCTGTTGGATATCCCGGCGGAGCATCCGCCGCACCCGGCCGCCCAGGCACTGGAAGGTCTGAAGAAGGCGAAGCCGGCGGCGTTTTTCGATCCGGCGTTCGCGGCGCGAATCCGCAGCGGCACGTTCGACGGCGATCTCGGGCTGCTGAAGGACTGCGCGTGGGTGATCGAGGCGGTGACCGAGAACCTGGCCATCAAGCAGGCGCTGCTGGAGAAGGTCGTGCCGCACCTCAAGGCGGGGGTGATTCTGACCACGAACACCAGCGGCCTGCCGATTGCTTCGATCGCGCGATGCTTGCCGGAGGAACTGCGAGCGCGGTGCTTTGGCACACATTTCTTCAATCCGCCGCGATATATGCGGCTGGCGGAGATCATCACCGCGCCGGAGACGGATTCCGCCGCGGTCGAGGCGGTGGCGCACTTCTGCGATTTGCGCCTGGGCAAGGAGGTGGTGTTCGCGCGCGACACACCCAACTTCATCGCCAATCGGATCGGCGTCTTTATCATGCTGGAGGCGGTGCGGCTGATGCAGGCCGAGGGACTCACGGTGGAAGATGTGGATGCTCTTACCGGCACTGCCATCGGGTGGCCGCGGACCGGGACTTTCCGGCTGGCCGACCTGGTCGGGCTGGACGTGCTGGCGCACGTGGCGCAGAACTTCCCGCGCTCGCATGCCGGCGCGGAAGAGCAGATGGCCATCCCGGGGTTCGTCGAGACCATGCTGGAACGGCGCTGGCTGGGCGATAAAACGAAGCAGGGCTTCTACAAGAAAGAGAGGGACCGCGAGGGTAAGGAGGTGCGCCTGGCGTTGGATTGGAAGACGCTGGAGTACCGGCCCGCGCTGAAGCCCAAGCTGGCGCTGCTCGAGATGGCCAAGAACGCCGAGAAGCTGCCGGAACGGCTGGCGCAACTGCTGACGGGCGACGTTCGCAAGGACAACGCGGCGCGCTTCCACTGGAGGCTGCTCAGCGGACTGTGGAACTACGCGGCGGATTGCCTGCTGGAGATCGCCGATGAGCCCGACAGCGTGGATCGCGCGATGCGGGCCGGATTCAACTGGGAGATGGGGCCGTTCCAGCTTTGGGACGCCGCCGGAGTAAGGCGCACGGTGGAGCGCATGAAGGCCGCGGGCGAGCCGCTGAGCGCGCATGTCGAGGCGCTGCTGGCGTCGGGCGCGGAGTCGTGGTACCGGAATCACGGACGCGAGTGCTTCAACCTGGCGGCCCGCGGCTACCAGCCGATTGCGCAGCCCGAGGGGATTGCGCGGATCGCGCAGTTCAAGACGTCGAACGGGGTGGTGCGGCAGAACGCGGGCGCGTCGCTGGTGGATTTGGGCGATGGCGTGGCCTGCATCGAGCTGCACTCCGTGAAAGACGCGATCGGGGAAGACATCGTCCGCATGGTGACCGAGACGTTGCGGCCGGAGAGCACTGCGGTGCGGAACTTCCAGGCCTTCGTGATTTCGGGCGATGGGGACAACTTCTCGGTGGGCGCGAACCTGATGCAACTGCTGCTCAGCGCGCAGGAAGAGGAGTGGGACGACATCGATTTCGCGATCCGCGCGTTTCAGCGGATGACGTCGTCGATCAAGTTCTGCCCGCGGCCGGTGGTGGTGGCGCCGTTCGGATTCTGCTTCGGCGGCGGATGCGAGATGGCGATGCACGCCGCGCGCCGGCAGCCGCACGCGGAAACGTATATAGGGTTGGTGGAGACCGGAGTAGGTCTGCTGCCGGGTGGCGGCGGATGCAAGGAGATGACGCTGCGGGCGGTGGACGCCGCGGCCGGGGTGCGCGAGGGTGGCAGGAGCGAGTCGGTGGAACTTCTGGAAGTGCTGCGGCGGAACTTCGAGACGGTGGCGCTGGCCAAGGTCTCGGCCTCGGCGGTGGAAGCGCACAAGCTCGGGTTCCTGACGCCCAGCGATGGCATCACCATGAATCGCGAGCGGCTGCTGACCGATGCCAAAGAACTGGCGCTCGAGATTGCGCATGCGGGTTATGCTCCGCCCACGCCGCGGACCGATATTCCCGCGCCGGGCCGGAATTTCCTGGCGACGCTGAAGTTGGGCGTGTACATGATGCGCGAGGGCGAATTCATCAGCGATCACGATGTGAAGGTGGCGAATTGGGTGGCGCACGTATTGTGCGGCGGGAACGTGACGCCCGGAACTCTGGTGAGCGAGCAGTATTTGCTGGATCTGGAGCGGGAGGCGTTCCTTTCGCTCTGCGGCCAGAAGAAGACGCAGGAGCGGATTGCGTTCACGCTGAAGACGGGAAAGCCGCTGAGAAACTAGGTGTGGCGCAGACCTTCGTGTCTGCCGGAGGACAGGGGCAGGCAGGAGTGCTTGCGCTACGAGGAGCTTTATGAGAGACGCAGTCATTGTCAGTGCGGTACGGACGGCGGTGGGCAAGGCGCCGAAGGGGACTTTGCGCGCGACACGGCCGGATGATTTGGGGGCGGTGGCGATTCAGGGTGCGCTGGCGCGGGTCCCGAATTTGGACCGGCGCGAGGTGGAGGACGTCATCATCGGGTGCGCCATGCCCGAAGGCGAACAGGGAATGAACGTGGCCCGCATCGCGTCCTTGCGGGCCGGCATGCCGGTCGAGTCGTCGGCGATGACGATTAACCGGTATTGCGCATCCGGTCTGCAGGCGATCGCGCTGGCGTCGGAGCGGATCCGCGGCGGCGGCGCGGAGGTCATCGTCGCGGGCGGCACGGAATCCATGTCGATGGTGCCGATGGGAGGGAACAAGATTTCGATCAACCCGTGGCTGATGGAGAACTACCCGGACTCGTATCTGTCGATGGGGCTGACGGCGGAGCGCGTGGCGCATCATTATAGCGTCAGCCGCGAGGAGGCCGACCAGTTCGCACTGGCGAGTCATCAGAAGGCGCTGGCGGCGCAGGCGGAGGGCAGGTTCGCCTGCGAGATCGTGCCCGTTCCGGTGACGTTTGCAGCGCCCGACGGCAAATCGAAAGTGAAGAAGACCGAAGTGGAGTTCAAGGTGGATGAAGGCCCGCGCGCGGACACCTCGCTGGATGCGCTGGCCAAGCTGAAGCCGGCATTCCACGCCAGGGGGACGGTCACGGCGGGCAATTCGTCGCAGACGTCGGACGGCGCGGCGGCCGCGGTATTGATGTCGCTCGAGCGCGCGCAGACGCTGGGCATTCAGCCCCTGGCGCGGCTGGTGGCATTCGCCTACGCCGGGTGTCTGCCGGAGGAGATGGGGGTGGGGCCGGTGTACGCGGTCCCGAAGGCGCTGAAGATGGCGGGATTGACGCTCGATCAGATCGACATCTTCGAGCTGAACGAGGCATTCGCGGCGCAATCGCTGGCGGTCATCAAGACGCTGGGGATCGATATAGCGAAGGTCAACGTGAATGGAGGCGCGATCGCGCTGGGGCATCCGCTGGGGTGCACGGGCGCCAAGCTGACGGCGACCCTGCTCCAGGAGATGAAGCGGCGCAGCGCGAAATACGGCATTGTGACGATGTGTGTGGGAGGCGGCATGGGCGCCGCGGGGATCTACGAAAACTGGAACTAGAGGGTGATCAAAATGGCGACGACCGAAGTGCATGTGATGGCGAAACCGGCTAAAGGCGGCAGCTTTCTTACCGAAGAACGCGTGCCGCAGGACATCTTCACACCGGAGGACCTCTCCGAAGAACACCGGCAGATTGCGAAGACCGCGGTCGATTTCACGACCAACGAAGTCATGCCGGTCGCGAATGAGATCGAGGCGAAGAATTTCACGGTCACCAAGAGCCTGCTGCGCAAGGCAGGAGAATTGGGGCTGATGGGCGTGGATGTCCCCGAGGCGTACGGCGGCCTCGAGATGGACAAGGTGACTTCGGCGCTGGTGGCGGAATCGATCAGCCAGCTTGCCAGTTTCTCGGTGGCGTTCAGCGCGCACGTGGGAATTGGCACTCTGCCCATCGTCTGGTACGGTACGGAGGCGCAGAAGCGCAAATACCTGCCGAAGCTGGCGACGGGCGAGTGGATTGCGGCCTATGCGCTGTCGGAATCATCGTCCGGGTCGGACGCGATGAACTGCCGTACGCGCGCGGTGCTGTCGCCGGACGGCAAATCGTACATCCTCAACGGCGAGAAGATGTGGATTTCGAACAGCGGGTTCGCCGACATCTTCACGGTCTTCTGCAAAGTGGATGGCGAGAAGTTCACGGCGTTCCTCATCGAGCGCGGCACGCCGGGATTTTCGGTGGGCGCGGAGGAGCACAAGCTGGGCATACGCGGATCGTCCACCTGCCCGCTGATCCTGTCGGATTGCCACGTGCCGGTGGAGAATCTGCTGGGCGAAGTCGGCAAGGGGCACCACATCGCGTTCAACATCCTGAACATCGGGCGGTTCAAGCTGGGGGCGGCGTGCGTGGGCGGCGCGCGCAACGGGCTGCATAACGCCATCGGATACGCCAAGGAACGCAAAGCCTTCGGCAAATCGATTTCGGAATTCGGATTGATCCAGGAGAAGATCGCCGAGAGCGCCACCGGGATCTTTGTCGGCGAATCGCTGGTGTACCGCACGATCGGGATGATCGACGCGGCGCTGGCCGGGCTCGACGCCAGCGCGGAAGGGGCTTCGAAGGAGATCCAGAAGCGCATCGAAGAGTATGCCGTGGAGTGCTCGATCCTCAAAGTTTGGGGGTCGGAGATGCTCGACATGGTGGTCGATCACGTCCTGCAGATCTACGCGGGATACGGTTACGTCGAGGAGTACCCCGCCGAGCGCGCGTACCGCGATTCGCGCATCAACCGGATTTTCGAGGGCACCAACGAGATCAACCGGCTGATCATCACCGGCTGGCTGATGAAGCGGGCGATGGCCGGGCAACTGCCGCTGCTCGGCGCGATCAAGAAGCTGATGGACGAGGTGATGTCGGGGCCGTCCGCCGGTGCTGACTACGAAGGGCCGCTCGCCGAGGAGCGCAAGCTGCTGGCCAACGGCAAGAAGCTGGCGCTGTTCGCGGCGGGCGCGGCGTCGCAGAAGTACATGCAGGCGCTGGCCGATCAGCAGGAAGTCATGGGCGCGCTGGCGGATTGCATCATCGAGGTGTACGCGCTGGAGTCGGCGATCCTGCGGGCGGAGAAGCTGGTCGCGAACCGCGGGGAGAACGGGGCGCGGCAGGCGATCGCCATGACGCGATATTATGCCGCGAAGTCGTCCGAGACTTTGGAGCGGGCGGCTCGCAAGGTGATCGCGCATGTGGCCGAAGGCGATATGCTGCGGACGCAGATGGCGATTTTGCGCCGCCTGGCGAAACACGAGCCGGCGGATACCGTTTCGCTCGGCAGACAGATCGCGAAGCATGCGATCGCGGCGGGAAGGTATAGCCTGTAACTGATGTGGCGCAGGCACTCCTGCCTGCCGCGCCGAGACTCATCTCGGCGCTTGCCGGGCGTGGACAGTGCCAGTGCCGGCGAAGGAGTTTTCGAGGCTGCCGCGCCCCGACTCATCGGGGCGCCTTTTGGCCGCCTCGAATTCCTGTGCCCGCGAGGGGTCTCCGAGGGCTTACCCGCACGCGAAGCGGCTGCCATGGGGCTTCGTTCTGCGCATCAGCCCCACATTGGTATACAACACTTCATCCCATGGGAAAATCGATGAGCGAACAACCCACACCCGAACAAATCATGCAGGTTGGCCTTGGTTTTTGGCCCTCCAAGGCGCTTCTCAGCGCGGTCGAAATGGGTATCTTCACCGAGCTCGCCCACGGGTCCGAATCTCTCGGCTCCCTCCGCGGACGCATCGGCCTGCATCCCCGCGCGGCGCGCGACTTCTTTGGACGCGCTAGTCGCTCTCGGCTTCCTCGAGCGCCGCGACGGTTGCTACTGCAACACCCCCTCCACAGACTTGTTTCTCGACCGCCGCAAGCCTTCCTACATTGGCGGCATCCTCGAGATGGCGAACCACCGCCTCTACCCGTTTTGGGGCCATTGGACCGAAGCCGTCCGTACGGGCAAGCCCCAGAATGAGGCTCGCACCGGCGACACGCCCGTTTTCGAAGCTCTCTACGCCGGCCCCGCCCGCCTCCGCGAGTTCCTCGCCGCCATGACCGGCATCAGCCACGGCTGTGCGCTGGCCATCGCCGCCAAATTCCCTTGGAGCCAATACGGCACCTTCGTCGATCTCGGGACAGCCCAGGGCGACACCGCCGCCCAGATCTCGCTCGCCCATCCCCACTTGAACGGCACAGGCTTCGACCTCCCGGAAGTCGGCCCCATCTTCGAGGAATACGTCGAAAGGCTGGGCGTCTCGCAGCGCCTCCGCTTTGTGCAGGGCAGCTTCTTCGATTCCCCGTTACCCGGCGCGGACGTTGTGGTTATGGGCCACATCCTCCATGACTGGGATCCCGAAATCAAGAAGATGCTCCTGCGCAAAGCCTAGCCATCCCGCCCGGAGGCGCCTGCATGGTGTACGAAGCCATCATTGATGACGACCGTTCCGCCAATGCTTTCGGCCTCATGATGAGCCTCAACATGCTCATCGAAACCACGGGCGGCTTCGACTACACCGGCGCCGATTGCCAAGGCTGGATGCGCGAAGCCGGCTTCCGCGAAACTCGCGTCGAACACCTCACCGGCCCCGATTCCATGGTCATCGGGATCAAGTAATCGTCGCAGTCAGAAGCCGGCTGAAGCCGCCCTACGTCAGTGTTTCAAGACATCTTCGAAGAAGGCTACGGCGCGGGGGTCGCGGGAGTTTTGCAGGGTGTTCATCGCCTGCTTCCGCACCTCCGCGTTTTGCGTCGTCTTCACCATCTGGATTAAGACTGGAATGCCGGCCCCGTCGGGGACTTGATTCAGGGCCGACACGGCGTGGCGCTTCACCTGCAGATCCGGGTCGCTTTCAATCACCTTGGTAATCGTGCTGACCGCGGCCGTCCCCGGCCTGCGCGCCAGTGCCGAAACGGCCTGCTGGCGCATGCGCGCATTCTTATCCGTCGTGGCGATCGAGATCAGCAGGTCCTGTGAGTCGGGCTCGCGGCTCGAGGAGAGGCTGGAGATGGCGCGCTCGCGGACGCGCTCGTCCGGGTCGTTCGCGATCAGCTTCTTCAGGAGATCGTAGCCGCGGCGGCCGCGCGTGTTTCCAATAGCCGACACGGCGCGCAAACGCAACGTCTCGGGTTGGTTTGGATCGAGGAAGCGCTCCAGCGCCTGTTCGGCGGCCGGATCGGCGTGCTGCGCGATGGCGGTTATAGGGCTTTCACCGATGCGATCGCGGTCCGCCATCAGGGAGACCAGCAGGGCGACGCTTTGCGCGGGCTGCACGTCGGTGAGCCAGTGGACGGGTACGCCGCCCGCATCGATTTCGCAATCGGGGGACAGCGTACGGATGCGGTTCAACTGGTTGTTCTCGATGCGAAACAGGATGACCGCGTGGTCGGGTGGCTCGAGGTGCACCACGCCCGGCTGGTTGAAGCCATCGCGCACGTAGTCGCAGCCAAGATTATAGCTGCGGACCGACGGCACGCTGTATCCGATCCACATGGGCTGCGGCTGGGCGGTCAGGAGGGCCTTGTACTGGCCCTCCAGCCCGGATGCCGCGGATTGCGTGTGTACCTGCGCGTTGATCAGCAGTTTGGGCTGCGCGGCCAGCGGCAGAGCGGCAGCCATGAGGCAGATTGCGGTCTTCATTTGGAGAGGATCTCCATGAGGTAGTCCTGGGCTTCCTTGGAGTGCATGTTGGAGAGCCGGTCTACGATACGGATCTTGAGTTTGGGGTCCTTCTCGGCGCGCGCCAGCTCGATCAGGTACTTGACGTTGCGCTGGTTGGAGAGGGCCTCGATCACAGCCTGGCGGAGCTGCGGATCCTGCTCGGTACCGTAGATGGAAACCAGCCGGTCGCCGGCACCCGAGTCCTGCTGAGCAAGCACCTCGATCGCCGCGCGCCGCACCTTGGGGTCGGTTTCCTTCTTGATGGCTTCCACCAGCTTGTCGCCGTTGCCGTTGTGATACATGTGGTGCAGGATGGCGATCTTCATGTCGGGAGAGGTTTCGGACTGGTAGATCTGCCAGAGCTCCGGCTGGCCGACCGTGTCGCCCATCAGGTCGAAGGACCGGATCCGAAGATCCGGGTTCTTCTCGGTGCGGGCGATCTGGCCGAGGTGTTCGAGGTCGCGCGAGTTGCGGAAGGCGTCGAGGATCGCGCTCTTGACTCTCGTGTCGTTGCTGGCGTTGTAAATCTCCATGAGGAGCTGGTTCTGGTTGGTGTTCGGGGATAGCCTGCCGCGCCTCTGGCCGAGGTATTCGATGGCCTTCACCTGCAGGTCGGGGTTGCCGGCGCCGCGGGCGATCTGCTCCACGATCTGCTGGGCGCGGGGGCTGCCGTTCTGCGCGAGCACGAACAGGGCCTGCGACTTCAGGCGGTGCGAGCCGGAGCCCTTCAGGATATTCTCGACGAGAGGAATGGCGCGGTCCGGGTCGGATTGCATGATGCCATTGAGAGCCATCAGCTTGAGCTCTTCGTCGGATTCGGCTTCGGGGGAGACGGGCCGTCCGGCCTGTTGCTGAATCTCGATTTCCAGGGCCTTGGCTTCGTCGAGCCAGCGGCTGGTGGCGTAGGATTTGCGCAGATCGGCGAGAGCGGCACGGGCTTCGTCGCGGCGGGAAAGCCGGTTCAGAGCGTAGGCCTTCCAGTACAGAGCGCCGTCAGCACGGGCGCCGGCGCGGGAGGCTACCTGGTTGAAATCCTCCAGGGCCTCGTCCCAGCGATGACTGTCGAGCGCCCGGAGGCCGGCGTTGTACAGGTTGTCATCGCTCATCCCGCGGCGGGCGGACGCGATCGCGGCGCCTTGGGCGAACGCCATAGGGCTGTTGAAGTTGTAGTTGAACGCCATGGGGGCGGCTCCCATCCCCGCGCCGAATCCACTACCCAAACCGGACGTGGCGTACGCCTTGCTGTCCAGGCGCATATTCTCCAACGCCTCGCGTGCCTTCTCGCGGGCATCTTCCGCCGCGCGCCGGGCTTGTTCCATGTCGATCTGGTCGAGATGAAGATCCAGATCCAGATTCACGCGAACCTGATCTCGGGCCATTTCCGCGGCTTCGCGGATGCGATCGAGATCGTCGGGATCGAGGAGGGCCCGCGGGGCCGGCGTCGGAGTCGGCGCCGGGACGGCGGCCGGGGCAGGGACTGCCGCCGGTGCCGGGCGGGCCTGGGGCGCCAGCGGAGGCCAGGGTGCCTCGGCGGCCGGCACCGCGGCGGGCGCCGGAGGAGCGGGCGGCGCCGCGGGAGTCTGCGCCAAGGCGAGTGTGCCCGTAACGAGAAAACCAACAATCGGAATCATTGTTCGAGAGTGAAACACGTTCGTAACCTCTTGTTTTATAGTTTTTGCCGGGCCGTCGATGCGGCCGGCTCTTCCTGGTTCCGGACATTGTTGCCCAGAACGCGGATCTTGAAGAGAATGCCTTCGCCTTCGAGCCTCTGGCGCAATCTTTCGAGCTCCTCGGGCGAGATCTGCGAGGGCGCGTGGGCGATCTCCAGCAGGACGCGGTCGAGGTCGTCGAGGACGCTGGCCACCGCGGTATCGCCGGTGTGGGCGGCGGTCTGGCGGTAGAGCCGGCTTTCGCTGACCAGGTCGGCGGCACGCTCCTGTTCCGACGAGATGTCCATCGGAGCTTTGGGGTTGGCATTGGCCAGCTCGACCAGCACCATCTGTGAGCGCTCGAGGTAATCGCCGACGGCCACCAGCAGAATGCGCTCGCCGGCTTGCGGATCGGCCGGAGCATTCGCCATCTGCGCCGGGTGATTGACGCGCGGCCGCGGATAGAAGCGGCCGGCGAAGAAGGCGGCCACCAGCAAGCCGGCCAGGGCCGTGCCGGCTACGGCCCAACGCAGCGGCGAAGGAAACGTCCACATGCGGCGGCGCACGGGGAGCCGCGACTCGAGGCGCTGCCACACCTGCGAGCTGTACTCGGGGCCGCGCACCGGCACGGGGAGCGAGTCCACGACGTTGAGCACACGCTGGAGCGAGCCGTAAAGCGCGCGGCACTCCTCGCACTCGTCGAGATGCTGCTCGCAGGCGAGGGTGTCTCCCTCCTCGCCGTAGTAATGCAGAATCAGTTGTTCTTCGCTCAGGTGGTTCATTGGGCCGTACTCACTAAGGGCTCGAGAGCCCTTCTCAATTTCTGCACCGCGCGGAATACGCTGTGCTTGGCCGCGCCGGGTTGACAATCCAGTACGCGGCTTACCTCTTCGATCGACATCCCTTCGAAATGGCGCAGGACGAATGCGGTCCGCTCGGTGGCGCTGAGATCTTTCATCGCTTCGGAGACGCGCTCGCGAACCTCCCCGCTGAGCGCCATGCGCTCGGGGGTGGGGTCGCCGGAGGGAAGCGCCATCATCGGATCGTCCTTCTCCGGGTCGGCCGGCGCCTGGTTGGCCGAGCGCCGTTTGCGCGAGCGCACCAGGTCGAGGGAATAGTTTGTGGCGATGCGGTAAAGCCACGTACCGAAACTCGCGCGTTCGTCGAATTTGCCGAGTTGGCGGTAAGCGCGGAGGAAGCTTTCCTGCACCACGTCTTCGGCGTCTTGTTCATTACCAGTCATACGAAAAGCCAATCGGAACAGCGACCGGCTGTGGCGGTCCACCAGAACACGGTAAGCCTCGGGATCACCCGAACGTGCCTTGCTGACGAACACTGCATCGGTCAGTTCCATCCTGCTGTCCGTTTAGACTATGGTCTGCTTAACTGGTTAGCAAAATGCAAGGCCGGGTGGCAGGCGGCCTGGAGCGCGCTAATGTCTTGATTTTAATTGGGCTTCATCGGCCGCAATGCGTGGTAACGTTCCTGAGGCTTAAGGCGGCTGCCCGGCGCGTCCAAAGCGCCCCGAGGAGTCGGGGCGCGGCAGGCACAGTGCCAGGCACAGTGCCAAGCCCATGGGTACAGGCGAGTGCTGCGCCACTTCGTGCTACGGCGCGATTTCGAGTTCCACGCTTCCCCTCGGCGCGGCCTTGACGCGCTTGCCCGCGGCGAGGTATTTCTCGATCGCGGCCGGATTGGCGAATTCCAACTGCCAGTCGTTGGTGGCGAAAATCGTGTAGTCGCCCGGCTTGATGCTCGGGAAATCGAAGGTGCCGTCGCTATCCGACTGATAGCCGTGGTAGTCGTCGGCGTTCGCCGATGGCCGGGCGGGAGCGAGCACTACCAGCGCTCCGCATACCGGCTTGCCGTCCGCACGCACCTTCCCCCGAATGTGCGCGCCGTCTGCCGCCGCCACAATCTCCAGTTGCACCGGCCCCTTCTCCGGCAGATCCACCAGGCCGTCCGACACTCGGGCGTTCCGAGCCGTCACGCTCCGCACGTAGAGACCCGGCGCGGCCAGCGTCACCTGGTGGCGTCCCGCGGCCATCGCGGGAAAGACCGCGGTTCCGTCCGGCCCCAACGGCCGCGAGTTGTTGCCGGCGTCCGCGAACGTGTGCAGCCGCAGCATCGCTTTGCCCAGCAAGCTGGCGTCGCCATCGGCCACACGCACCTTCGCCGTGACCTGCGGCGCGTCGGGAAAAGGCAGGTTCACCGTCAGGTCCCGGAGACCGACTTCGATCCACTTGCTGGTGGCAAAGGTGCTGCGGACGTCCCCGATGATCAGCTTATAACGTCCGGGAAACACATTATAGAAGACGCGTCCCTGCCCGGGCCCCAGGGTTCCGGCGGACACCTCGGATTCCTGCGGACCGGGCGCCAGCAGCACCAGCAGCTCCGAATCGTTTCCGCTCACGATTCCGCTCGACCCCTCGACCTCCACCGCGACGCCACGCCCGCGGCGCAGCGTGAAATCGGCGGTGAACTCCTCGCCTCCGCGAAGCTGGATCGGCAGCGCGGCGCGGTAATCCGTGACGTTGGGATAATACTGCGGCATAAATCCGGCCGCCTCGCCCGAGTTGCCGGTAGGCAGCGGGACTACCACCAGCAGGAAGCAGGGCGCCGCGGGAAGGCCGGAAATCCGGTACTCGCCAAGATCGTCGGTCGCTGCTACCTTACGGACCAGGAATTCCTTCCGTCCTCCTGGAATCTGGAGCAACAACTGAAGGTGGGCGTAGGGCACCGGCTCCCCGTCTTCATCGACGACTTTTCCCCGGATTGACGCCGGAGGATTCAGCCGGAACGTGAGGTTCTCCGAGACACCCTCCGGCCCGGTCACCACGGAACTTCCCCAGGCGCCGTACAGCGTGTGTTCTCCGTAGTTCTGGCGCACAAACCCGCGCGCTTCCGCGCTGAGGGTCCACGACCCGGCGGCCAGCCGGTCGAATGCAAAGGCCCCATCAGCGCCGGTGGTCCTCTCGACTTCTTTGGCGCTGCCGTCGTCGGGGGCGGCCAGCACCCGCACTTTCGACATCACCTGCCCGGTGACGGCATTCACCACGACACCGGAAATGCGATAGGTCCCGCCGTTTACAGACCGGGGCCAAAGGGCTGCGGCCGCCAGGCACGCTGCCGTCGCGCCGGCGGTCGTCCACATCCTGCCGCTCACTCAGGTTCCTCCGATAGTTTCTGCAACTGCACCTTGGTCTCCTGCCCGGCCTTGACCTCCACCGGGAGCCCGCTCCGCGCCAGCGCGCACGCCACCCGGGGCGAGCCGTATTCGACCTCCGCCGAGGCTTTCCAGGCGTGCAGCCGGTACATTCCGGGCGCCACACCCTCAAACGAGAAGGCATTGCCTTCTTCCATGCCGGTGGCCTCGACTGGCCGGCTGCACGACTCCGGGGCGAGTACAATCACCAGCTCGGGGCTGCGCGCCAGTTCCGCGGCTACCGTGCCGGTGACGCCGCCGCCATCCGCGCGCTGAACGATTTCCAATTCCGGCGAGCCACCCGCCGTCACCACCAGTTCCGGCGCCGCCAGGAGATCCGTGTTGCCGGCGCGTGCCGAAGCGATATACATGCCGAATTCGGAATCGAGCCGCACCCAATACCTGCCGGGAAGAACATCGGCAATCTCGAAGGCGCCGTCTTTGATCTCGCTCGAAGCGCGATCCATGCGCTTCTGGCTCTGCGACAGCAGGCTGTCCTGGGATTCCAGAATGATCGCAAAGTCTGCCATCTCCCGATCCGACGGACCCTCGACCCGCATCTTGCCCTTCAGGCTTGCGCCGGGCTGGAGTGTGAGCTGGATGCCATCCACATCGCGGCCATCGATCACGAGACGCTGTTCGGCTGCCTGCAACTGGTCGGCATCGCCGCGCTGGAATGCCCGCAGGCGGTAGGTCCCGTCCAGTACGCCGTGGATCTCGAACTGGCCGGTGGCCAGTTCAATGGTGGTGCTCGCGAGGCCCAGGTCTTCGTCGCCGCTCGAGAGCTGCAGGTCCGCACTGTTGTGCGGCTTGAGATTGGCGATGCGGCCGTGAATGCTGTGCGCGGGTTCAAGGGTCACCGAAAAATCGGCGCGCGTCTCGACGCCCGGCTGAAGGGCCACCGGCGCAGCGCCGGCCATCTGCCGCGATCCGCCGAAGTACACCGGAGCGAAGGTCTCGCGGCCGGCCGGCGGCGGAGCGTTCGCGCCGTAATACGAACGCCGCGATGAGTTTCCGCTGGCTTTGATCCAGTACTTTCCGGCCGGGAGCAACGGAATGCGATACTCGCCGCGATCGTCGGTGATGGCCGCCTGCACGGCTTGGGTGCGCCGGTGGCCATCCTCGATCGGCGACTGCAGCGCCACAATGGTCGCTCCTTCCACCGCATCGCCCGCATCATCGGTGATGCGGCCCCGAATCGAAGACAGAGGTGTCAGCCCGGCGATGAACTTCTCCGTCGACGCGGTCAAGGATATTTCATAGCCGTCGGGGTGATCTTCGGCTGCCGTGAATCCGTTCTTGGCGACCATCAGCCGATAGTCGCCGGGCTCCAGTTTCGGGAACTGGAACGCCCCGGCGGCGTCGGTCTGGATCGTGCCGCCGTTGACGGGCTGGAACTCGCCGGGGCTGTACCAGAGCGTGACGCGGGCATTGCGGATGGGCCGGCCGGTGGCCGTATTCATCACCGTGCCGGAGAATGTCACCGGATCGCGAGTCTGCTGCGCGAGGGCGGAAAGCACGGCCGCGAACGCAATCGGGGCCAGTGAATGAGCGGTAGGCATGGGTCAAACATCTGAGTTTGGCCGGGCCTTGGCCATCCTCTCATACGCCAGTTGACGCCGCCTGGCGGAGCAATGCAATGCTCACTTTTGTCAGCGAGGGCAGAGTCGCCGGATGGTGCGGTATTCTGGGGGCGATGAAGGACGATTGGCACTCCACCGTCCCTGGGTCGCTGGTCAGCATGCTCGAGTTTGTGCTGAAGTGCACGGACGTGCCGGCGGTGTGGCGCGGCGTCCTGGTCTGGGAGGCGGTCACCCGGAAGCCGCTGCCGGCCGAAGTGAAGCGGGCCTTGTACTTCGGCGCGTTTGCATCCGCGTCCTTTTCCGTCTGGCGGAAGGAAAGGCTGCGAGCAGGCACCGCGGAGGCGGCCCTTGCGGCGGAAAAGAAGAACCCAACTCCCGCCCGTGTCTTCGCCGGGAGTCCCGCCGGGCTGCTGGATCGCAACACAGAGCCTGGAATGCGGGCGGAGAAGCTGCTGGTCCCGTATCTGAACCGGTGGATATGGGTCTCCGGCCGTTTCGAGGGAACCGCCGATTCGCTCGCGGGAGACGCTGTCTTCGTCTCGCTGATTTTAGATGACGGGCGGCGCAGGCAGCTTTGCTTTTCCGCCGGGCACCGGGATGGGCTGCGCCGGCTGCGGGAAGGCCAGCAGGTCACAGCGATGTGCCAGATCCGTCACGGCTACGGAGCCGGCGTGTTTCCGTTGGAAAATTGCGAGCCGATGAGTGAACCCTATGCCAGGCTGGCCTGATCGCCGCATCATCGATTTGCTGGGGATCGACGTCCCGATTATTCAAGCGCCCATGGCCGGCGCGGATTCGGTGGCGCTGGCGCGCGCGGTATTGTCGGCGGGAGGTCTTGGATCGCTCGGTTGCGCGCTGCTGGGCACGGAAGAGGTGCGGGAAGCCGCGCACAAGCTGCGGGAGGGGATGGCGAAGCCATTCAACCTGAACTTCTTTTGCCATACTCTGGCCGCTCCCGATCCGGCGGCAACCGAAAAGTGGAAGAACGTCCTCAGTCCGCACTACGAGCGTTGGGGACTCGACATCGAGGCCGTTCCGCCGACTCGCCTGCGAACTCCATTTGATGCCGAGGTGTGCGCCGTGGTGGAGGAGATTCGGCCGGCGGTGGCGAGTTTCCATTTCGGGCTGCCCGAACCGGCACTCGTCGAACGCTTGAAGGGGCGCGGGATCCGGATTCTGTCCTCGGCGACGAGCGTCAGGGAAGCCGCCTGGCTCGAGTCGCGCGGCTGCGATGCGATCATCGTGCAGGGCCTGGAGGCCGGAGGACATCGCGGTATGTTTCTCGAGACGGATCTGGCCACGCAAACCGGGTTATTCGCCTTGCTGCCGCAGGTTGCCGATCGTGCCGGCGTGCCGGTGATCGCGGCCGGAGGGATCGCTGACGGAAGAGGCATTGCCGCCGCGTTCGCTCTGGGCGCTTCTGCGGTGCAGTGCGGCACGGCATATCTGTTCTGCCCGGAAGCCAGGGTCTCTCCCCTCTACCGGAAGGCCCTCACGGAAGTTCCCGAAAACGGCACCGCCTTGACGAACCTGTTCAGCGGACGCCCGGCGAGAGGCATCGTGAACCGCTATATGCGCGAATGCGGCCTGATTTCGGACGCGGCGCTTCCGTTTCCTCACGCCGCGACGCTGGTCGCGCCGTTGCGCGCCGCCTCGGAGAAAGCCGGGTCGGTCGATTACATGCAACTGTTGTCGGGGCAGTCGGCACACCTCGGGAAGTCGATGGGAGCGGAAGAATTGACGAGAGAACTCGCCGCCGATGCGCTCGGCATCTGGGCTCGGGCCTGACGGAAACAGAGAGATGCCGCTCAGCGAAGCGCAGACGATTACCGCACTTCTCCAACGCTGGCACCAGGGCGACCGGACGGCGGCCACCAGCCTCATGCCTTTGGTTTATGACGAGTTGCGGCGTCTGGCCGACAGCTATCTGCGCCGCGAGCGGAGGATCTCGCTGTGCCGCACGGAACTGGTCCACGAACTGTTTTTGCGGTTGCCCAAGAACCTCCCCGAACTGGAAAATCGTTCGCACTTCTTTGGGATTGCCGCGCGCCTGATGCGGCAGATCCTGGTGGACCTGGCGCGCGAGCAGGGCCGGTTGAAGCGCCGTTTCGACCCGGCCACGGTGGCCCTTCCAGAGGCCGGCTCGAAGGAATCGGGCCTGGTGGATGTGCTGGTGCTGGACCAGTGCCTCAACCGCTTGCACGACCTGGACCCGCGCAAAGCCGAGGTCGTGGAGCTGCGCTCTTTCGGCGGACTCAGCATCGAGGAGGTCGCGGAGGCGCTCGGTCTTTCCGAGGCCACCGTGAAGCGCGAGTGGTCCGTGGCGCGGTTGTGGCTGCGCCGCGAACTTGACAGGGGAGCGAAAATCAGCGACAGTGCTCCGAGTGACGAGGGAGGAATGGCATGAACTCGACCAGGCGGTCGCCGATACGCTGGGATTGCCGCCATCGGAACGCGAGGGTTTCCTGCATCGCCGCCTGGAGGGGCGCGAAGAGCTGATTCGCGAGGCCCTTTCGCTGCTCGCTTATTCCGAAGCCGACGACGCGGAGCCGCTCGCCGCCCCGCAACCAGCCTTCTGGGCCGGCCGCCGTATCGGGCCCTACTGCCTCTCGGAGTTGGCCGGCGAAGGCGGCATGGGGGTGGTGTGGTCGGCCGAGCGCTCCGACGGGCAGTTTCAGCGGCGGGTGGCCGTGAAGTTTCTCTCCGCGCTGTTTCCTACCGGTCAATCCATCGAGCGCTTTTTGCTGGAACGCGACATCCTCGCACAACTCGACCATCCTCACATCGCCCGCCTGCTGGATGCCGGCATGATCGAGCCGCTCCATCCCTACCTCGTGATGGAATGGGTGGAAGGGCGGCGCATCGACGAGTATTGCCGGCAGCAGCGGCTCTCGATCGCGGAGATTCTCCTTCTGTACCGCCAGGTGCTCGATGCGGTGGCCTATGCTCATCAGCGCCTGGTGGTGCATCGCGACCTGAAGCCCTCGAACCTGCTGGTGACAGCCGATGGACAGGTGAAGCTGCTCGACTTCGGGATCGCCAGGATGGTGGATCCCGGCCATTCGGCCACGGATGCCACGCAGCCGGTGGCCCGCGCCCTGACTCTCGAATACGCCAGCCCCGAACATCTGCGCGGCGAGCCGGTAACCACTTCCACAGATGTCTATTCGCTGGGGGTGGTGCTGTACGAGTTGTTGACCGGCGAGCGCCCCTTCCGCTTCGATGGCAAGACCCTGGGCGAGGTGATATCCGAAGCCGGCCGGGGCCAGGCGGAAAAGCCCAGCGCGCGCCGCCGCGGTCTGGGAGCGGAGCTGGACGCGATCGTCCTCAAGGCCATGAGCGGCGATGCGGCGGGACGTTACGGCTCCGCGGCCGAGATGGCGGCCGACATCGACAACTTCCTGGCGGGAAGACCGGTGAAGGCGCGCCCGGCCGCGGCGTGGTACGTGGCATCCAAGTTTGTTCGCCGCCACTGGCTTCCGGTGACCGGCGCGGCGATGGCGGTGTCTCTGATAGCGGCCAGCGCGATTGTGGCCACCCGCCAGCGCAATCGAGCCGAGCACCGGTTCGATCAGTTGCGGCAGCTTGCCGACTCCGTGATCTTCGAGTTTCAGGACAACATCAGCCTGCTGCCCGGCACGCTGGAGGTGCGGAGGCAGATGGTGAAACGGTCGCTCGAGTACCTGGACTCGCTGGCTGCCGATGCGCAGCACGACCCGGGGCTGCTTCTCGATCTGGGCAAGGGATACGAACGCCTGGCACAGGTGCAGGGCCAGCCTTCCATCGCGAACCTGGGAGACTTCCCGGGCGGGCTGGCCAGCATCCGGAAGTCGAGGGCGGCGCTGGAGGCGCTGCTGCGGCTGCGGCCGTTCGACTTCGACGCCGCATGCGAACTCGGAAACGTGATCTTCGTCGCGGGGAACATTCAGCAGCGCGTACCGAACGAAGATTATGGAGCGACCCTCCGCGAAGGAGTGAGGTATTGGGAGAAGCTTGCCAGCCGGTATCCGGAGCGCCCCAAGGCGCTCGAAGGCCTGGCGGCGGCCATGTTCTACAAACCCGATCTGGAGCGCGCCCTGGCCTTGTACGAACAACTGGCCGCCAGAGATCCCGCGAACGAGCGCTACCAGAGAGACATTGCGCTGGTGTCGCGAAATCTCTCGAGCCGGGCCGATGAACGCGGCGAATACGACAAGCTGCGGAGCTTCGCGGAGCGCGCCGTGCAGATCGACCGCCGCCGTGTGCAACAGCGTCCCCTCGACGGCAAGGCCCGGCTGGAGCTTTCCTTCGACCTCAGCATGCTGGCGAGCTGGTATGAACATACCGGCGACCTCGAGGGCGCCATTCGGCAATTCCAGGAGGTCCTGGCCATCCGCGCGGAACTGGTCGAGCGAGACAATCGCGACGAGCAGGCGAAGGACCGGCTGCTGTACGTGCTATGCGCGCTGGGGAGACTCCACGGCGAGATCAAGCAGTATCGGGACTCAGCGCGCTACTACCGTCGGGCGCTGGATCTGGGCGAGGGGCTCTCGCGTATGAACTCGCGCCCGAACTCGCAGTTTCTGGGGCTGATGAAGGAGGCCAGGGAGGGGCTGGCTCGGGCCGGACCGTTGTGAGGCTCCATGAATACCCTTGCGCCGGCGATGTGGCGCAGGCACTCATACCAGGCACTCATGCCTGCGTCCCGACTCATCGGGACGCTTGCCGGGTGTGTATGGTGCCGCTGGCGGCGAAGGGGTCTTCGATGCATGCCGTGGGAAATTTGCTGGATCGATTGTCCGGTCCGGCTGGACAATCCAAAATCCAGCGGAACTCCTGCCGGGGTATGCTACAGTTCAAATACCATGCCTCGAAGCAGTTCTCTAGCATCGGTACACCTGGACGTCAATGAAGAGCCGCAGGAACTTCCGCGGCAGGAACCGGATACGCCGTTCCGCATTCTGGTCGCCGGCAACTTCAGCGGTGGGGCGAGCCGGATTCGCAAGCCTGTCCTTGTCGATCGCGACAGTTTCGAAGAGGTGCTGGATCTCTACGGACCCGAGATCCGGCTGGAGTTTGCCAGGAATCCCGTGGACATTCACTTTCGGGAGCTGGACGATTTTCATCCCGACAGCCTGTTCGAAAGGCTGCCGCCGTTTCAGGCGCTGCGGAATCTCCGGCAACAGATCGAAGAGGGGGCCATACCCGCGGAGGAGCCGTCGCTCGGCAAACTTTCCGGCGCGGACCTGCTCAGCACGATGATGGGTGAGGCTCCCGCAACTGCCCCGGCGCGGGAGCAGAGCGCGTTCGACGCGATGCTGCAGGAGATGGTGGCGCCCTATGCGGAACCGAAGCCGGACCGGCGGCAACCCGCCATGATCGCGCAAACCGATGAAGCCATCAGCGGCGAAATGCGCGGCGTACTGCACCATCCGAAATATCAGGACCTGGAATCCCTTTGGCGCGGGCTGTTCTTCCTGATCCGGCGGCTGGAGACCAGCCCGGAGTTGAAGGTGTACGTTTGGGACATGCCCCAGGCGGACCTCCTCAGCCCGGAAGGGCTGGCGGCATTTCGCAAGATAGCCGTGGAGGAAACGGTAGGAACGCCGGGAGCGGAACCGTGGAGCGTGATTGCCGGACTTTATTATTTCGGCAACGAACAGGAATCCGCGCTGGCGCAGATTGCGGCCATCGCGCGGGCGGCAGGCGCACCATTTCTGGCCGGGGTTTCGAGGGATGTGGTGGGGCTGGCGCCGGTGTTCCCAACCCTTCGCCGGTCGGCGGATGCGCGATGGGTGGGTCTGGCGATGCCGCGTTTTCTGCTGCGGCTGCCGTACGGCGCCAAGACCGAAAGCACCGAGAGATTCGCCTTTGAAGAGATGCCGGAGCCTCCGGAGCACGAGCGCTATCTGTGGGGCCATCCGGCGATTGCGTGCGCGTACCTGTTGGGCACCGCGTTCACGCGGTCGGGATGGTCCATGCGTCCCGGAGAAGTCAGCCAGATCGACGGGCTTCCGGCGCACGTTTATCAGAAGGACGGAGAGGCCGAACTGAAGCCCTGCGCGGAGGTGCTGCTGACCGAGGGATCGGCGGAACTGCTGCTCGAACGCGGGTTGATGCCGCTGCTCTCGATGAAAGGGAGCGATCGGGTGCGGCTGGCGCGGTTCCAGTCGATCGCCGAGCCGTCCGCGCCGCTGGGCGGACGGTGGAGCTAGGGAGATCCTCCATGGAATCGCACGTGAAGGTGCTGGGCATTCTGCACATCGTGCTCTCGTCGATGGGGTTGTTGGGAGCGCTGGCGGTTCTGGTGATCTTCGGCGGGCTGGCGGGCATCATCCGGATGTCGGACCACGGTGCGAATCTTCCGCCGCAGGCCGAGCCGGTGCTCGTCGCCATCGCCGGAGTCATCTGCCTGGTGATTGTGGCGGTCTCGCTCCCGGGTTTGATCGGCGGGATCGGTTTGTTGCGGCTGGCGCCCTGGTCGCGGATCCTGATGATCGTGATCTCGGCGATCGACCTGCTCAACGTGCCCTTTGGTTTGGCGCTCGGGATTTACGGGCTCTGGGTGCTGTTGAAGCCGGAGACCCAGGCGCTGCTGGATCGGCGGCGCTACGACCCCGCCGGATATTGACGACGTGGCGCAGGCAGGAATGCCTGCGCCACATTACTCGAGTGCGGCTACGATCAGGATGGGAGATGTAGGCTCCAGCGAGCCGGCCTCATCTTCCAGGGTGACGGCGACGGCGGCCGTCGCGCCGAGATTTAACGATCCGGGTTGCACGTGCATGGCGCTGCCGTCGGTTTCGGATTGGAACAGGCCGGCGGGTACCGGCTTGCCTCCCTTGGGAATCACCCACATCTCGTACTTCTTGCCTCGGGGTGCGGGCCGCAGGTTGGAGGCCACCAGCAACACACCCTGCGACGGATTCATGTAGACCTTGCCGTTGGACGGGCCGTTCTTGCCGGGGCCGAAGGCGACGGTGGTGGTGCCGACCCCGTTGATGATCGCGACGGCTTCGTTCAGACGCGTGAGTTCCACATTCTGCCGGCCCAACTGCACCCGAAGGCTGTTGGCCATCACCGCGAATTCGTGTTCCCTGCCGCTGAAGTAGACCGCGGCGACCAGCGACAGCGCGGTGGCCATCACCAGCAACGGCATCCATCCGAAGCGCCGCTGTTCCACCCCAACCGACGCCAGAATCCGGCGGCGCAACTTGGGCGATGGAGCGGCCAGTGGCGCAGTGCCGCTCAGAAAGGAGGTGATGCTCCGCGCCCGACTCATTCCTGCCATACAATCCTCGCATCCGCGATTGAGGTGCTCCCGGATTTCGCTCTTCTCGGGTTCCTCAGCCGCTCCCATAGCATAAAGCTCGTAATGATCGCTCAATTCTTCACATCTCATGCCGGCACCGCCGATCCCAGTTCGTCGCGCAGGTTCTTAAGGGCGGCGCGCACCCAGGTTTTTACCGTTCCCAGCGGTTGGCCCATCCGCTCGGCCATTTCGGTTTGTGAAAGTCCTTCGAAGTACGCCAACTCGATCACCTCGCGCTGGTGAGGCGAAAGCTTCTGGACCGCTGTCTTGACGCGCCGGGCCTTGTCGGAGGAGAGGATGTCGCGCTCCATGTCGATGTAGAGCGCGGGATGATCGGTGTCGTCGAACTCGAGCGCATTGCGTTCCCTTCCTCCTGCCGACCGCAAGTAGTCGATGGCGCGGTTGCGCGCCACGGCAAGCAGCCACGGTCCGATCGAACCCTTCTGTGCATCGAGGCCTTGCGCGCGGTTCCAGACCCGCATGAACGTCTCCTGCACCAGGTCCTCCGCGATGCCCGTATCTCGCACCACCCGGAGAATCAGGGAGTAGGCGAGGCGTCCATAGCGGTCGTAGAGTTCGGCCAGCGCCTGGGGATCATGGCGCTGGAGCCGTTCGATCAATTCCGCATCGCTGCCCGCGACATGGATGGCCAGCCACAAGGGAAAAAACATCATCATTCACGTTATCGCGTCCTCAGAACCGCATTCAGGAGCGAATCCTCCGGCGCGACTATTGTATATACGAGTCGAAGAGGCGATCAAGATTTAGCGGAACGCAGATTCCTTCGCGGAAGAAGCGCGAAGGAAGCGGTCGAAACCAGGCGAAATGGTCCCGAGATGCATTTTTCTCTTGACTTTCGAGACGAACAACCTTATATATGAATCACATTGCGATTTTCTGATCGCAAAATTTTGATGTTTAGGGAGAATCAATCGATGAAGAGCGCAACCAAGAAAGCAGCCCCGAAGAAGAAGGCCCCCGCGAAGAAGAAAAAGTAAGCGGGCGCGCCCTCGAGAGGGTTAAACCAAAAGTTTCTTCAAGGCCCCGGTTTTCCGGGGCCTTTTTCATTTTTCAGGCATTCCCCTCCGGTTTCGAATCCCCCCTCCTGGTTCCGGACCTTCGAAGAAGCAGCGCCACCCATCCACTCCCGAGAAGCGCCCACGATTCTCTGAACCGATGACCGAGTCGGCGCACAGTGCCGCCGCGTTCGGTCGCCGATGATTCGGCGCCGGCGGTTCCTGTGCTCGCCACGGCGAGAGAGTACGTCAGGTCCGCTGCAACAACACGCGGAAGGTTTCGCCCATACCGAAGAGAAGCGTCTTGAGCTGCAGCCGCCGCCGCAGGTCTTCCCCGGGACCGAGCGCGGCGGCGAACTGATCGGGTTCACCGGCGGCAAGCAGCGTCTGTGCCAGCGTCTCCAAACGCTCGGTGCGCAGGCCGTGAGCGAAGCCCGCTTCTTCCAGCGCAGAGAAGTTCACGTGCGCGGTGATGTCCCGCTCTCCAGGGTCTTCCAGCACATCCTCGCGCGCAGTATGGCGGCGATAGCCCATCAGAGTTCCCGATGGGAAGCGCAGCGACTCGGCGCGTGTGTACCCGTAATCGATGGTGAGCACATAGCCGGATTGGAGCGCGCGAGCCACCCGCTCCATCCAGCGCAGGGCCTCGAGGTTGGCTTCGTACCAGCGGCCGTCCTCCGGTGGAACGAAGTAACGGCGGAAGTACGCGTCGAGTTCGGCGGAAACCGCAGGGCCGGTCTCCCAGAGGAAGCGGCCGCCGGCAAAGCCCACGCGCTGCTCGCGGAACACCCCTTCGCGATACATCGCGACCTCCACGGGCAGGGCGTCGAAGAACTCGTTGGAGAAAACTACACCCCGGAACTCGCACGGCAGTTCGCCGACATCCAAGTCGAGAGGGAGATACGGCCATTCGGAGAATGCCTCGGCCATCTCCCCACGGCCCGCGCCCAACTCCAGCACCGTGAAGTCGCGAGGCGAGCCCATCTGCCGGTAGAGTTGGCGGATGCGCGCGGCCATCAGAATTCCGTAGACGGGTTGGAGCTGCTCGGCGGTGAAGAAGTCGCCGTGCCGGCCGAACGGGTCTCGCGGCTTGCGGTAATATCCGTGCTCGGGATGATAGAGCGCGACCTCCATGAAGCGCGCGAACGAAATGGAACCATGGCGGCGGATTTCTTCGCGAAGGATCTCTCCGGCGGGAGTCATCGCCCCTGGTCCCGGCTCTGCGGCGTGTGCAGGAACATTTCCACCAGGTAGTCGTGCATGCAGTCGTAGAGATAGCGTTGGAACGTCCAGGGAAACTGCGGGTGTTCGATGTCCCGGGGATGAATCGGGGCATAGTAGGTGTGCAATCCCAGACCGTTGTCTTTGAGTTCGATGACGAGTTCGATGGCGCCGTGCTGTTCGCGGGCGGAGAATCGCAGCAAAGCGTGTTCGTATCGGGCTATCTCCGCCTCCACCTTGTCGAGAGGAGTCACGGACTTATGCTAGCGTGAAATCAAAACATGGCGTTACCGCAGACCATTCGGGTGAAGCTGAGTTCGGAGGCAGCGGGGGCCATCTCGCTCACGCCGGTGGTCGTGCAGGAACTGCCCATGCGAGAGCTCGTCGAGCACATGCTCGGTGTGGTGGGTAAAGACGAGGCGCGAATTCAGGAACTGCTGTTGCGGGGAACGCTGGTCAGCGGCGCCTCACGGTTCCGATGGGCGGGGCTCGAGGCGGAATCCGAAGCGCTGCGTGAGATCCTGGCGACCTTTCCCGATCCGGAGCCGTCGCGCCCGTTCGCGGCCGAGCGGTGTGTCCGGGCGACTCTGCGGGGCGGCCGGCACTCGATCGAAATCCCGCGGCAGGCCGCGGCGCGCAAGGGGATGTTCCAACGCCGGACCTTTTGGGATTTGCTGATCGAGGTGCTGGGCGCGGAGCGCATGTCGTACGCGGGATACTCCTACCGCGAGCGGGCAGACCGTTATCTGCGCGAATTGACTGTCCCGGAAAGCGCCCGCTTGCGCGAGGCCAGCGGGCTGGTGAAGTACAGCACCTTGGGCGAGCAGATTCGCTCGGTGGCCTTCCAGCAGGCGGAGCTGTGGGTCGAGCGGTAGCGCTCGGGCGACCGCTTACGCGATCAGCCTCTCCAGTCGCGACCCGGGTTTGAGGATAGTCTGGTTGCGCTCCGGCCCGGTGGAGATGCAGCCGATCTCCACTCCGGTCCGGTCTTCCAGAAACGCCAGATAGTCTTTGGCCTTCGCGGGCAGTTCCGCGTATGAGGAGACTCCGAACGTGGATTGGTTCCAGCCGGGCAGGCACTCGTACACCGGATCCACCTTTTCGATCGCCCTCACCGTCGGCGGCATTTCGGCGAGATCCTGTTTGTCGTGGCGGTAGCCCACGCATACCGGGATCCGGTCGAACTCGTCCAGGACGTCGAGCTTGGTCACCACGATGCTCTCGAAGCCGTTGATCGCGGCGGTGTAGCGCAGCAGAGGGACGTCGAACCAACCGCAGCGGCGCGGCCGGCCGGTTACGGCGCCGAACTCGTTGCCGCGCTTGCGAATCAGTTCTCCCGCGCCGTCCAGGGCTTCGGTAGGGAACGGCCCGGCGCCGACGCGCGTGACGTAGGCCTTGGAGACACCCACCACGCCGTCGATGCGCGTGGGAGGAACGCCCGTACCGGTGCAGGCGCCGCCGGCGCTGGCGCTGGATGACGTGACGAACGGGTAAGTCCCGTGATCCACGTCGAGCATGGTGCCCTGGGCGCCTTCGAAGAGAACCGTCTTGCCGGCGCGAATCGCCTGGTTGAGCAGCCAGGCGGTATCGCAGACCATCGGCCGTATGCGTTCCGCGAAGGCCTCGTACTCGTCGCGAATGCGGTGGAAGTCCATCTCCTGAAAGATGTCGAATGTCTTGGCGATCGCGATCTTCTCCTCCATCACGGAGTCGTACTGGGCGCGGAAGAAGTCCGTATCGAGCAGGTCGGCCACGCGAATGCCGCGGCGTGCGATCTTGTCCTCGTAACACGGGCCGATTCCGCGCGAAGTGGTGCCGAGCGAAACGCGGCCGGGGCGTCCTTCCGACATCTTTTCCAGCATGCGGTGGGCGGGGAACAGAACGTGCGCGCGGTTGCTGATAGCGAGGTTGCCGGCCACCTGCACTCCCACGGACTCGAGCGTTTCGATCTCGGAGAGCAGCGCCGCTGGATCGATCACCAGGCCGTTGCCGATCACCGCCTTCTTGCCGGGACGAAGGATTCCGCTGGGAATCAACTTCAAGACGAACTTCTTTTCCCCGATGAAGACAGTGTGGCCGGCGTTGTGTCCACCCTGGTAGCGCGCCACGATATCGAACCGGTCCGAGAAGAGATCGACGATCTTCCCCTTACCTTCATCTCCCCATTGAGAGCCCAGGATAATCAGGTTTCCCATTTGAACAAAACCATCCTATCTTACCGCGTAGCGGATGGGTGGAGAGCTCTTTTGGCGGCTGGGGCGGGAGAGCCTGCCAAACGTATCGCGCGGCGAAATGTCCGGGCCGCCGCCGCCGCGCGCCAGGTTCGAAGGCCCCGAACCCGGCCGCGTTGTAAACGCAGCCAGGATTGGGCGATCGTGCCGGAGCGGCAGGCCGGCGTTTGTTTTGCGATATAAAACGCCGCGAGTCGCGCGTGAATGGTTTGACTCCGGGCGCCACCGGCCTTCAGTATGGAGAGAAATGCGGAAATCGCTTGTGACGGCGCCGAGTCACGAAGCTGTGGGCACGGGTGCCCGCGCCACGTCGCGCCTCATCGTAATGCTGTTGGCGGCGGCTAGTCTGGGCGCTGCTTCTCCCGCCATCTGGATTATCGGTGATTCGACCGCCAACAATCAGAATCGCGGGTGGGCGGATCCCTGTGCGGCCCATCTCGACCTGTCCAGAGGCGATTTCGTGCTGATCCAGTTCGGACACAACGATGGCGGGCCCCCGGATCAGGACCGGGCGCGTGGTTCCTTGCCGGGCATCGGCGGCGAGTCGAAGGAAATTACCTTGCCGAACGGCACCCGGGAGACAATCCATACGTTCGGCTTCTACATGCTCAAGTTCATCGCGGAGACGAAGGCCAAGGGCGCGACGCCCGTGGTTCTTTCGCCGGCGGTCCGCAACATCTGGAAGGACGGCAGGGTGGAGCGGGGTCCCGGCAATTTCAGCGCGTGGTCCCGCGAGATTGCCGAGGCCCAAGGTGTCCCCTTCCTCGATGTCACGAACGCAATCGCGGACCGCTACGAGGCTATGGGCGAGTTGAAGGTGAAGGAGTTATTCCCCGAGGACCACACCCACACCAGTCCCCCAGGCGCCGACCAGAATGCCTCGCTGGTAGTGGCCGCGCTGGGAGGATGGAAGGACTACCCCCTGCTGCCCTACCTGTCGGCCAAGGGGCATGGAGTGGTGGCGTACCCAACATTATTAATACAAGACGAGGCACGCCTGTGGCTGCCGGTGCCGGCCAACCCGAAACTCCCTACCCTGTTTCTGATCGGGGACTCCACGGTACGCAATGGGCGGGGCGACGGAGCCAACGGGCAGTGGGGTTGGGGCGAGCCGATCGTGGACTGCTTCGGTGCCGCCAGGATCAACCTGGTGAACCGGGCGGTGGGCGGCCTCAGCAGCCGTACTTACCTGGCGATGGGGCCCTGGGACCGGGTACTCGCGATGCTCAAGCCGGGCGACTTCGTGATCCTGCAATTCGGCCACAACGACGGCGGCCCTCTGGACGACCCCGCGCCAGCGCGCGGAACCCTCCCGGGCGTGGGAGAGGAGATTCGCGAGATCGATAATCCCATCACCAGGAAGCACGAGGTGGTTCACACCTGCGGCTGGTACCTGAGGCAGTTTGTTGCCGGCGCCCGAGCCCGGGGTGCGACGCCGATCGGGTGCTCGCTGATCCCGCGGAAAATCTGGAAGGACGGGCACATTGTCCGGGATTCCGGGTGCTACGCCGGATGGGCGGCGGAGGTCGCGCGGGCGGAAGGGGCGGGGTTCCTCGACCTCAACGATCCGATCGCCAGGAGGTACGATGAGCTTGGTCCCGGGAAGGTCGAGCCGCTGTTCGGCGAAGTTCTTTTCGGACAAGGCGCTTTGAGATGAACCCGGTTCCCTATCGTACGCTGTACACGGGCGCCCGCATGCCCGCAATCGGGCTGGGAACATTCGGGTCCGACAGTGTTTCCGCGGCTGAGATCGCGGAGGCGGTCCGAGGCGCGGCGGCTGTGGGCTACCGGCATTTCGATTGCGCGTCCGTATACGGCAACGAGAAAGAGATCGGGCGGGCGCTGCGGGAGATCGTGGCCGGCGGGATTCCGCGGGAAGACCTCTGGATTACCTCCAAGCTGTGGAACGACAAGCACGGCGAAGCCGACGTGATCCCTTCCTGCAGGCAGTCGCTGGCCGATCTGCAGTTGGACTACCTGGATCTGTACCTGGTCCACTGGCCGTTCCCGAACTTCCACCCGCCCCACTGCGACGTGGGCTCGCGGAGCCCCGATGCGCGCCCCTACATTCACGAGAACTTCATGCGCACCTGGCGAAAAATGGAAGAACTCGTGGATCTGGGGCTCGCGCGGCACATCGGCACGTCCAACATGACCATTCCGAAGCTGGAACTGGTGTTGCGCGACGCGCGCATCAAACCGGCGGTCAACGAGATGGAGTTGCATCCCCACTTCCAGCAGCCGGAGCTGTTCGAGTATGTGCGGGCGCGGGGTATCGAGCCGGTCGGCTACTGCCCGATCGGTTCGCCGGGGAGGCCCGAGCGCGACCGGACTCCGGAGGACACGGTGGACACCGAAGACCCGGTGATCGTCAGGATTGCGGAGAAGCACGGCCTGCATCCCGCGGTGGTGTGCGTGAAGTGGGCCGTGCAACGCGGCCAGACGCCGATTCCGTTTTCGATTCACCACTACCGGGCGAACCTGGAGGGCGTGTCGGGCGAGCCGTTGACGGAGGAAGAGATGAGGGAGATCGCCGGCACCGGCCGGAATTGCCGCCTGATTAAAGGTCAGGTGTTCTTGTGGAAGCCGGACCAGAGCTGGGAAGACCTCTGGGATCCGAACGGAGAGATCCCCGCATGATCGGCGCGTACTTACCCGGGAACAGCACGGTCGAATTGCGTGAGGCGCCCGATCCGGAGCCCGGGTATGGCGAGGTGGTGCTGCGGATGAAGGCGTCCACGATCTGCGGGTCGGACATCCGCTGCATCTACCACGAGCACCTGGGCAAGGGTCCGGAGGGGTATCAGGGCGTGATTGCGGGGCACGAGCCGTGCGGCCAGATTGTCAAAGCCGGGCCCGGGCTACGCCGCTTCGCGGTCGGCGATCGCGTGATCGTGTATCACATCTCGGGGTGCGGGCTTTGCAACGATTGCCGGCGCGGCTACATGATCTCGTGCACCAGCGAGAAATTCCGCCGCGCCTATGGCTGGCAGCGCGACGGCGGCATGGCGCCGTTCCTGCTGGCGGAGGAGAAGGACCTGGTCCATCTTCCGGACGAACTCTCGTATGCCGATGGCGCTCAGGTGGCCTGCGGCTTCGGCACGGTTTACGAGGGGCTCGAGAAGGTGGGGATCTGCGGCAACCACTCGGTGTTGATCACGGGACTGGGGCCTGTCGGGCTCGCCACCGCGGCACTGTGCCGCAAGCTCGGCGCCACGAAGATCATCGGCATCGATGTGATCGAGGAACGCATTCAGCTCGCGCGGGAATTGGGATTGTGCGACGAGGCACTCACCAGCGGGCCGGATAATGTTGCCGAGGTCCGCCGGTTGACGGGCGGGCACGGCGTGGAACGGGCGGTGGACTGCTCGGCGAACGACGCCGCGCGCGCCACGGCGGTGCGGGCGACCCGAAAGTGGGGCCGGATTGTGTTCCTGGGAGAAGGCGGGCGCGTGGAGTTGAACCCGTCGCCAGACATGATTCACGACCAGAAGACGATTTTCGGGTCGTGGGTGACTTCGACTTGGCTAATGGAAGAGCTGGTGGAGCGGCTGGTTCGCTGGAAACTGCATCCTGCGGACCTCGTGACTCACCGTTTTGCGCTCGAAGAAGTCGGCGAAGCGTATGCGCTGATGGCCTCGGGCAGATGTGGAAAGGTAGCGGTGTGCTTCGATGAAGAGCTGGGATAGTGTGGCGCGGACACTCGTGTCTGCCGCGGAGTGCCTGCGCCACATCATTCTCGCAGCGCTGGCATGTTGTCTGCCGGCACTCGCGGCGAACTCAATCGCTGAACTGAAGCAGGGCTTCCTTCATCCTCCAGATGATGCACGGATTCTGGTGCGGTGGTGGTGGTTCGGGCCCGCAGTCACCAGGCCGGAACTGGAGCGCGAGATGCGCTCCATGAAGGAGGGGGGCATCGGCGGGTTTGAAGTCCAGCCGACCTATCCCCTGGAACTCGACGATCCGGCGCACGGCATCCGCAACCTGCCCTACCTTTCTCCCGAATTCCTGGAGATGCTCCGTTTCACCGGCGAGAAGGCCAAAGAGTTGGGGCTGCGGATGGACTTGACGCTCGGGAGCGGATGGCCATTCGGCGGTCCTCACATCCCCATTACGCAGGCGGCGGGCAGGCTGCGGGTGTCACGCACCCCGCCTACGTTGGGGGAAGGTGAGAAGCTGATCGCACAGGTGCCGCAGGGGTCCGCGACACTCTACTTCGTCGCCGGCCGCACGCGCCAGACGGTGAAGCGTCCGGCGGTGGGCGCCGAGGGCTTCGTGCTGGATCACTATGATCGCGCCGCAATCGAAACGCACCTGAAAACCGTGGGCGAGCCGATGCTCCGCGCCCTGGAGAAGACGCCACCCTACGCCATCTTCAGCGACAGCCTGGAGGTCTACAACTCGGACTGGACCGGCGATTTTCTGGAGGAGTTCCGGAAGCGCCGGGGATACGACCTGACTCCCTACCTGCCCGCCCTGGCCGGCGACACCGGCGACAAGACCGGCGCCATCCGCCACGATTGGGGCAAGACGCTGAGCGAGCTTGCCGACGAGAACTACCTGACGCCGCTCCGCGAGTGGGCGCGGCAACACGGCACGCGCTTCCGCTCGCAGAGCTACGGAATCCCGCCGGTGACGCTGTCGAGCAGCTCGCTGGTGGATCTGCCGGAAGGCGAGGGTACCCAGTGGAGGCACTTCTCCGCGACACGCTGGGCGGCCTCGGCGAGCCACCTGTACGGGCGTCCGGTGACGTCTTCGGAGACGTGGACCTGGCTGCATTCGCCGGTGTTCCGCGCCACGCCGCTCGACATGAAGGCCGAGGCCGACCTGCACTTCCTGCAGGGCATCAATCAATTGGTCGGGCATGGATGGCCGTATTCGCCGCCTGAAGCCGGGGAGCCGGGCTGGCGATTCTACGCGGCGGCGGTGTTCAACAACCACAACCCGTGGTGGCTGGTAATGCCCGATGTCACGGCCTACCTGCAGCGCATCAGCTACCTGCTGCGCCAGGGGCAGCCGGCCAACGATGTCGCGCTCTATCTCCCGGCGGCGGACGCCTTCGCCGGCTTTACTTTGGGGCGCGATTCGGTGAATCAGGCCATGGACGGGCTGATCGGCCCGACCGTCATTCCGCAGATTCTGGACGCCGGATACAACTTCGATTTCATCGACGATGGCGCCATCGCTCGTGTTGGTGTGCGGTACCCGATTCTCGTGCTGCCGAATGTGGAGCGTATTCCGCTGGCGACCATGCAGAAGATCGACGAGTACGTCCGGAAGGGCGGTGTCGCGATCGCAACCCGCCGGCTGCCCTCGCTGGCGCCGGGGCTGATGGAAGGGGGAGATACGCTGAAGATTCGGGAACTGGCAGGCAAGCTGCGGCTTCTCACGGACGAGACGAAGCTCGGTGCGACGCTGCACGCGGCGCTGCCGCCCGATGTGGCTACCGCACCCGAGATCGGTTTCCTGCACCGCAAGCTGGGATTCGCGGAGGTGTATTTCCTGGCCAATACCAGCAATCACCCCGTGCATGCGAATGCGGATTTCCGGGTGGCCGATGGCCTGGAGGCGTCGACTTGGGATCCCTTGACGGGGAAGGAGACCTGGGCAGGCGGTAAACGGGTCGATGTGACGCTCGCACCGTACGAGTCGCGAGTGGTGGTGTTCTCGAAGGAGCACGGGCCGCTGCCCCCCAAGACTGCGGCCACCCACCCGCCGCCAATCGATCTGAGCCCGGGGTGGAGAGTGACGTTCGCGGGGTCGGCGGCCGTCACCATGGATGCCGGGCACTCCTGGACGGAAGACGAATCGCGCAAATACTTTTCTGGGAGGGCGACGTATGAAAGAACGGTCGTCTATCACGGTGCCGCCGGCGGTCAGGAGGTCTACCTGACTTTCGGCGAAGGCATGCCCGTGACCACCGAGGAGCGGCGGTCGGGCTCCGGGATGCGCGCGATGTATGAGGGACCGGTGCGCGAGGCTGCGGTGGTGTACGTCAACGGCAAGCGGGCGGGGTCTGTGTGGTGCGAGCCCTATGAGGTGGAAGTGGCCGGCCTGCTGAAGGACGGCGAGAATGCCATTCGCGTAGTGGTGGCGAATACCGCCCTGAATCTGATGGCGAAAGGGCCGCTGCCGGACTACAAGGCGCTGAACGCCAGGTACGGCGAGCGGTTCCAGGCCCAGGACATGAACGCGGTGCGGCCTGTCCCCTCGGGTTTGCTGGGCCCAGTCAAGCTGGTGACACGATGACGGTGCGGGCTTTCCATGGGTGAACTGGCGCTATCTCCGGTTGGACTGCTGCTGGCCGCGGCGATGTCGGTCGTCAACGTCCTGACGGATGTGGCGCGGAAACATGCGCTCCACAAGCGGGATCTCATTCCCGCGACCTTTTGGATGCGGGTGGCCGTCGCCCTGATCTTCATGGTGGTGCTCGCGGTGCGGGTGCTGCGCGGCGCGGCGGTGACGATCCGCGACGCCGGCCCGCTGTTTGGTATCGCGCGCCTGCACCCGGCCCCCGTGCCCACCTTCCTGATCTACCTGGTGCTCGATGTCGGGCTCATCACCTGCGTGATGTGGCTGTACTTCCGTGCGCTGCAGGTTTCCCCGCTTTCGCTGTGCGTCCCGTTTCTGTCGTTCACGCCGGTCTTCCTGATTCCCTCCGGGTTCGTGATGCTGGGCGAACTGCCGTCGGCGGTGAAACTGCTGGGCGTGCTGCTGATCGTGATCGGGTCATTGGCCATGCATCGGCGGCTGTTTGCGGTGAGCTGGATGGCTCCGGTGCGCGCCATCCTCGAGGAGAAGGGCAGCCGCTACATGCTGACGGTGTCGTTCCTGTTCTCGATCACCAATCCGCTCGACAAGAAGCTGGTGCTGATGAGCGACGTATTCACGGAGTCGGTGGCGTACGGGCTGGGCCTCGTGCTGGCCTTCTTCCTGCTGGGCAAAGCGCAGCATGCCGACTTCGGAGCGGCGATCCGCCGCAACGTCAAGTGGGTGGCCCTGGCCGGACTGTTCGACGCCGTTTCGCTGCTGTTCCAACTGGCTTCCTACGCGTACATCAGCGTGGTGATCACGGTGAGCATCAAGCGGGCAGGGATTATCCTGTCGGTGCTGGCCGGGTGGCTGTTTTTCCGGGAGCGGGAGATTACCGACAAAGTGATCGCCGCCTCGGTGATGTTCTGCGGCGTGTTGATTCTGTACCTGCCGCTGAGTGCGGCGCAGTCCTGGGGTCTGCTGGCCCTGACACTGGCGGGCATGTCGGCGTCGCTCTACCTGACGAGGAACCAATGTCCGGAAGCATAAACGTTTCGTTCGTGGGGTGCGGCGGGATGGCGGCGCACTACCTCAACGTGTATCGTGACCTGGATTGGGTGCGCGTGGTTTCGTGCGTGGACACCGACCTGGAAAGCGCCCGGAAAGCCGCGGCCACGGCCGGCGGCGCGGCCACAGCCGATTTCGGAGCAGCCCTCCACAGCAACGTGGACGCCGTCATCATCAACACCCCGAATGGCTGCCATCGCGAGCAGGCGGTGGCGGCGATCGAAGCCGGGAAGCACGTGCTGCTGCAGAAGCCGGTGGCGGCGAAGCTTGCCGACGCCGAGGCCATAGCGATCGCGGCGGCACAGTCCGCGGGAACGGTCGGGCTCTATATGAGCTACTTCGACCAGCCGCTGGTGCACGACCTTCGGGACATGGTGTGCCGCGGCTGGCTGGGAGACGTAGTGCACTGCTACGCGCGGCTGATGCACAAGGGCGGCATGATGTGGTCGGACGAAGCACTCAGGGGCAAGCACACGTGGCGCGGATCGATCGAGCAGACCGGCGGCGGATGCTTCATCCAACTGGCGGTCCACTACATCCACATCTTCGAATGGGTGACCGGGGCCAAGGTGGTGCGGGCCACGGGCTTCACGCGGAACCTGCATTGTCCCGGACTGGAAGGCGAAGACCTGGCGGTGGCGCTGCTGGAGATGGACTCGGGCGCCATGGCGACGCTCGATACCGCCTGGTGTACGAATGGCGAAGAACTGTCGCTGCACGGCACGTTGGGGCGGGTGACGTACCGCAATAGCCGGTGGCTGGAATTGTCATCGGGCGCGGGGCCGTTTGAGGGGCGGGTGGCGCGCTATTCGGCTGGAATCGGCGGACTGGTGCCTGCCTTCGGCGGCCCGCAAGGCGAGGAGCAGCAGATGGAGGTGCGGCCGCCCGCCTTCGGCGACATCGCGAATCCGCTGAATCAGCACCGGGCGTTCCTGGAGGCCGTGCGGGACGGAAGGCCCGCGCCCGTCTCGATCGCGTCGGGCGTGGACGATCTGCGGGTGGTGGCGGCGGTATACGAATCGGCACGGAGCGGACGGGCGGTGGAGGTGCGATGACGATGTGGCGCGGACACTCGTGTCTGCCGCGTCTCGCCTTGCGAGCACGGCACTCATGCCGACGCTCTTTGGTCGACCGGACGACGCACATTCCAGCAGCCTCGAAAACCCCTCGTCGCCACTGGCGCTGTACACGCCCGACAAGCGCCCCCATGAGTGGGGACGCAGCAGGCAGGAGTGCCTGCGCCACATCATGAGGAGGATGCCATGAACCTCCGGCTTGGGATCGTTGCCGATGAGATCAGCCGCGATTTTCGGGAGGCGGTGCGGATCGGCAAACGCGCGGGGCTGGAACGCTATGAGGTCCGGAATCTGCCCTCCGGAAGAATTCCCCTGTGCGATCCATCAGACCTGAAATCCGTGGAAGACACCATCGTTCGGGAAGCCGTCACCATTACCGCGATCTCGCCCGGCCTCTTCAAATTCACCAGTGATGGCGCGACTTTCCACCGCGAGATGCAGGAGATCTATCCGAAGGCCGCGGAACTCGCGCACCGGTGGGGTCTGAAGGGAATGATTGTCTTCGGTTTCCACAAGAAGGGCGCGACCGAGGCCAACGCCGCCGCGATTTCGAGCGCACACGCGCCGCCCGAGATTTTCGAACGGCTCGCGATCGCCGAAGAGCGGGCCGATGCGGATGGCCTGCAGTTGATCGTCGAACCAGAGCCGATCTGCTGGGCGGACACCGGGCGCGCCGCCGCGAATCTGATCTGGCGCGCCGGCGTGAAGAACGTCCGCATCAACTACGATCCCGGCAACGTGGCGTGGCTCGAGAACCGCGACCCGCTGGATGAATTCGATGCCGTGGCGCCGTGGCTCGCGAACGTGCATGTGAAGGATTTGAGGCCCCTGACGCAGGGGCCCGGGAAGCCGGAGTGGGTGCCGGCAGGCGAGGGGATGATCGACTATCGCGCGCACTTTCGGGCGCTCGATGAGGCGGGGTACGAAGGGCCAATTTCGCTCGAACCGCACATGGACGGCCGCGTGGAGACCATTCGCGCGTGCGCGGACGCGGTGAGGCGCATGCTGGCTGGCGCAGGCAGGGAGGTCTCGGAATGAAAATCACCCGACGTAAAGCGATGGGCGTTTTGGCGAGCACGGCGGCGACGGCGGCCGTCGAGCAGCAGGCATCGGCACAGGTTCCCTCAAACGGGAGTGCCGCGGTTCGCTGGCTGGACGGCGCGCCGCCGCCGATCGAGGCGGGCATCAGTTGGGGCGTTCCGTGGCCTCGGGGAACGGTGCGCCAGGAACAGACCTTCAGCCTCACGGCGGGCGATCGGCCCCTGCCGTTGCAAAGCTGGCCGCTGGCCTATTGGCCCGATGGGTCGATCAAGTGGACCGGCTTTGCGACGGTCGCCGGGCCGGCGGCTACCGGCGCCCTGAGACTGGCGCCCGGCACGGCCGATTCTCCTTCGTCTCCGGTGCGTGTCAGCACTACGGGAGGCGCGATCGCCATCGACACGGGACGCCTGCAATGCCGCATGCCGCGCGAGGGGCAGTTCCTTATCGAGTCGATGACTGTGGAGGGGCGAACGGTCGCGGAGAAAGCGCGCCTGGTATGCCGGCTGGACGGGGCGGGGAGCTTCACCAGCCGGGTCGGAAACGTTTCCGTGGAGCAGAGCGGGCCTGTGCGCGCCGTAGTGAAGATCGAAGGTGTCCACCGCGCGGACCAGGGTGTGCGCGAGTGGCTCCCGTTCGTCGTGCGGATGTACTTCTTCGCGGGTTCGGAGCAGGTGCGGCTGATCCACACCATCGTCTTCGATGGCGACGATCAGAAGGACTTCATCAAGGGACTGGGCTTGGTGTTCTCGGTGCCGATGCGCGAGCAGGTGCACAATCGGCACGTTCGCTTCTCCGGCGAGGGCGGTGGACTGTGGGCGGAGGCCGTGCAACCCGCCACGGGGCGCAGGTTCCTGGCGGCGCCCGCAGGCGGAAGCCCGGGCAGCATGTTCGCCGACCAGATTGCCGGCAAGCGCCTCCCCAACAAGGAAGCCTTCAACACAGCGGGGCAGAAATTACTCACCGACTGGGCCGTTTGGGATGGTTACAAGCTGGTGCAGCCCACCGCCGACGGGTTCCTCATCCAGAAGCGGACGAATCCGCAGAGCTGCTGGCTGGATGCGGCGGGCGGCAAGCGGGCGTCCGGCCTGGTGTTTGCCGGGGACGTCTCGGGCGGACTGGCGGCCGGAGTGAAGAATTTCTGGCAGTCGTACCCCAGCGCGCTCGAAGTGCAGGGGGCCTCGACGGCGGCGGCCGATCTGTACATCTGGCTCTGGTCGCCGGACGCGCCGGCCATGGATCTGCGGCATTACGACACGAAGGCCCACGATCTCGACTCCAGCTACGAGGATGTGCAGCCGGGCTTCAGCACGCCGCACGGCGTGGCGCG
Organism: Bryobacteraceae bacterium; assembly: GCA_035501495.1. Lineage (GTDB taxonomy): Bacteria > Acidobacteriota > Terriglobia > Bryobacterales > Bryobacteraceae > JAIQFL01. Next base: position 122,495 of record DATJWB010000241.1, read on the forward strand.
CACCAGCGAACTGACGCTCTTCCCGAGCGCCGGAGTGCCCGCGCGGGAGGAAGTGCCGCGCCAGGCGGCGGTGGTCCGCGAGCCCCCCATGCTGGTGGCGACGCCCGAGCACATCCACTCGACCGGCGTATTCGGAATCTGGAGCCTGCCGGACCGATCGACGCCGGCCAGGGCCGCGCTGGAAGATCAGCTCGATGCCGCCTTCGAGCTGTATCACCGTGAGGTGGAGCAGCGCCACTGGTACGGCTTCTGGAATTTCGGCGACGTGATGCACCAGCACGATGGGCCGCGGCACATGTGGCGCTACGACGTGGGCGGATTCGCCTGGGACAACAGCGAACTGGGCACGGACATGTGGCTGTGGTACAGCTTTCTGCGGACCGGCCGGGCCGAGATCTTCCGTATGGCGGAGGCGATGACGCGCCACACCGGCGAGGTGGACGTCTACCACCTGGGACGTTTTGCGATGTTGGGCTCGCGCCACAACGTGCGGCATTGGGGCTGCGGCGCCAAGGAGGCCCGCATCAGCCAGGCGGCCTATCGCCGTTTCTATTACTACCTCAGCACGGACGAGCGCGTGGGCGACCTGATGCACGAAGTCGCGGATGCGGATTCGCAATCCACCAAGATCGATGCCATGCGCCTGGCGGCGCCGCTCACCGCGCCTCTGCCCTATCCCGCGCGTGTCCGCGGCGGTCCCGACTGGCTGGCCTTCGTGGGCAACTGGATGACCGAGTGGGAACGCGCCGGCAACACCCGGTACCGCGACAAAATCATCGCCGGGCTGGACTCGATTGCCAAAATGCCGTTCGGATTCCTGACCGGCGGTCCCAACCAGCTCTACGGGTACGATCCCGCCACGGGCAAACTGTTCGTGCTGGAGGACCGGGTGGGCACCTATAACCTGGCCACCATCATGGGCGGCGGCGAAGTGGTGTTCGAGCTGAACACGTTGATCGACCATCCCGGATGGAAGAAGGCATGGGATCAGTTCTGCCGGCTTCACACCGCGCCGCAGGCAGTAGTGGCGCAGGACAACACGTCGGGAACTGAGGGCGGCGATGGAAAGTACGCACGCCCCGGGCGCTTGTCCGGCTATCTCTACATGCAATCGAAGAACCCGGCATTCGCCGCCAAGGCTTGGGCGGGTGTGACCGGCGGCCCCAATCGTCCACGGGGCGGCCGGTACACCAGCACGAGCCTGCAAGGACCGGATGTCCTGGCGCCTATCGAGGAGGTCACCGGCATCTCGACGAACAGCGTGGCCCAGAATTGCCTCGAGTTGATCGAGGTTCTGGAGATGTGCGGAGACCGAGTGGGCTAGAGCGCCGCCTTATGAGTGGCCGGCGCCGAATGCCTTGGCGGCGCGTTCCTGCATCTGCTCGGGTGTCAGAGCCTCTTTGCGAGTGGCGATCGCCCAGTTGAAACCGAACGGGTCGCGAACGTGCCCGTAACGGTCGCCCCAGAACTGGTCGGCGATCGGCATGGTCACCTGACAACCTGCGGCGGTTGCCTGGGCGAACGTGGCATCGGCGTCCGGGACATAGAGGTGAATGTGAAAGGGCAGATTACCCCGGACATAAGGAGGCATCCCAAATTCCTGGGAAAAGTCGTCGGCCAGCATGATCAGGGAGTCTCCGATCTTGAGCTGGGCGTGCATCAGCTTGCCTCCCGGCCCCGGCGAGCGGGAGATCTCGACGGCGCCGAAGGCGTTTTTCAGGAAGTCGATATAAGCAGCCGCACCCTCCACGCCGAGGTGTAAGGTGAGGGAATGGAATCCGGGCGGTATGGGATTGACGGTAGTAGACATGGGGACAGGATAGCAGGGCGAGGTCGAGGCGCGGTATGCTGGCGCAATGCGGCTCGCTCCCCTTATGTTTGCAGCAATACCTCTGTTCGCCCAGGTCGGAATTGACAGTCATATCGACACCGCCCAGCGGGTGCTGATCGACCATGCCGACCTGACGCAGCGATCCACAGTGGGGCACGTGGACCTGCCGCGGCTCCGCGAAGGCGGCGTCAACGCGCCGTTCTTCGCGCTCTGGGTCCCCACTTATTACAAAGGAGCGGAGGCCGTGCGGCGGACCTTGGATCTGCGCGACGCCATGCAAGCTCTCTTCGACGCCCATCCGGAGCAGATCGCGCTGGCGCTGACGGCCGGCGATGTGGAGCGGATCACCGGGTCGGGCAAGATCGCCGCCATCCTGACCATCGAGGGCGGCCACCAGATTGACGATGACCTGGCGGTGCTCCGGATGTATTATCGGATGGGCATCCGGGCCATGACCATCACGCACTTCCGGAATACCAACTGGGCGGACTCCTCGACGGACCAGCCCGCGCACAACGGCCTGACCGACTTTGGCAAGGAAGTGGTCCGCGAAATGAATCGTGTCGGAATGATCGTCGATATCTCGCATGTCTCGGACAAGACCTTCAGCGACGTGCTGGCGGTCACCAGTAAGCCGGTGATCGCGTCGCACTCCTCATGCCGGGCGATTTCGGATGTGCCGCGCAACATGACGGACGATATGATCCGCGCCCTGGCCAGGAACGGCGGCGTAGTGGCGATCAACTTCGGCGAAGGCTTTCTGAACCCCAAGGATGGGGAACTGCTGAAGCAGGCGATCCGCAACATCTCGTACCACGAGCCGTCTTTGACGGGCAAGGCTCTCGACGCGTATGCGGCCGACGAGGCGCATCGCGATATGAAGCCGCATCCGACCGCGGCCACCCTGGACGACGCCGTGGCCCACATCGACCACGCCGTCAAAATCGCCGGCATCGATCACGTGGGGATCGGCAGCGACTTCGACGGCATCTCCTCGCCGCCCAAGGGCCTGGAGGATATCTCCAAGATGCCTGCTCTGAAGGCGGCGCTGCGGAAGAAGGGCTACAGCGAACCGGACATCCGCAAGATTTTCGGCGGTAATACGTTGCGGGTGTTCCGCGAGGTCGCCGGAAAGTAGGCGTGGTGTGATCGGAAAGCTTCTACCTGCCCTCGTGTTGCTGGCGTTCGCGGCTTGCGCCCAAACGAGCGCGCCTCCACCTCCCGCCGCTCCGGGCGAGCGCGAGGTCAAGACCTATACGTTGCCGCCCGACAAGCTGCAGAAGGCCATCGAGTACTCGAACGCCCGGAATCGCCTGCACTTCATCGGGGTGGGATACAGCATCCTGGTGTTGGTGGGGTTCCTGGCGTGGCGGATCGCGCCGGGGCTGCGCACCTGGGCCGAAGGTTCGCGCCGGCGGATTGCCCAAGCCTACATTTTCGCGCCGCTGCTGTTCCTCGCCCTCGACGTCGTCGGTCTCCCGCCGTTGCTTTACGATCAGTATCTCGCGCGCCAATACGAACAATCGATCCAGGGGTGGGGCTCGTGGTTCTGGGACTGGACCAAGGGCGAATTCCTGGAGTTCGGGCTGTTGGGCGTGGTGATCTGGATCCTGTATGGGGTGATCCGCCGCAGCCCGCGTCGCTGGTGGTTCTATTTCTGGCTGGCGGCCGTGCCGATTGTCGTGTTTCTCCTGTTCATCACTCCCATTGTCATCGAGCCGATGTTTTTCCAATTCGATCCCTTGGCGGCGAAGCAGCCGGGGCTGGTGCGAGAGATCGGGAAGGTGGTGGCGCGGGGCGGTCTGGAGATTCCGCCGGATCGCATGTTCGAGATGAAGGCCAGCGAGAAGCTGAAAACGCTGAATGCTTATGTGACCGGCATCGGCGCCTCCAAGCGCGTGGTGGTTTGGGATACCACAATCGAAAAGATGAACACGGGAGAGATCCTGTTCGTATTCGGGCATGAGATGGGCCACTATGTGCTCCATCACGTGTGGGTCGGCATCGGGTTGACCTGCCTCATTCTCCTGCTATTCCTGTTCCTCGGCTACCATTCGATGCACTGGGCGCTGTCGCGGTGGGGGGCGCGGTGGGAGATCCGCGGTATGGACGACTGGGCATCGCTGCCGGTGCTCATTCTGGCCGTTACGGTGTACGGATTTCTGGCCGAACCGGCCATGAATTCCTTCGGCCGCATGCTGGAGCACAATGCCGACATCTACGGGCTGGAAGTGGTCCATGGGATTGTGCCCAATTCGGCGCAGGCGGCCGCGACGGCCTTCCAGATTCTCGGCGAGGTCGGGCTCTCGGACCCCAACCCCAGCGAGTTCGTCAAGTTCTGGCTGGAGGACCATCCGTCGATCAGCGATCGCGTGCGGTTCGCGGCGGAGTACGACCCGTGGGGAAAGGGGCAGTCGCCGAAATACGTGAAGTGAAGCGCCTGCTCCTGTGTAGGTTGACAGAACTACTGAAATTCCTGCCAGCTCTTGAAAAACGTTGGCACGATAACCCTAAAGATCCTACATGTCTCGCAGAAAGGCTTGGCTCAGATTGGTCTCCGTTCCT
>DATJWB010000242.1:0-9132 GCA_035501495.1 Bryobacteraceae bacterium
TTTGGTTTTGATTTGGGTTGGCGGGCGATGGTCTCGCGTAGAACCGAGCCATAAGACGAAAAGCCGTGGCGGCGTGACACCTCGTCGAGTAGCGCTGCAAACTTCCGGTCGACGGCGTGTTCTTCCAGTGAATCAAAATGTCCTTCTGCCCACAAGGGCGCACTGTTGCCGAAATCTCACCGAGAAAATGAAACAGAAGCCTTCGGAATGGATGCCCTGGAATTCCCGCGAGACGCTGGCTAGGCTCGCCACACCCGCCGCCGCATAGTAGGATGGGTCGCCCCGCAAATTACATGATCGGGACCTTCGGCGGACAGATCGCCGGCACTGGCGTCAAAACCGAAGCCCGCAGGATACGCACCTGGCCCAGCCCCGCGCCTACGGGCGATGGCGGCGGCACCTCTACGGGCACCACGGCCCTCGAATGCGGCGGCAGCATCTCCATCAAGACCACGCTCAGCGGGGCATCCAGCGGCAGCCCCAGCGTCCCTAGCGCCTTCACGATGTCCGCCTGCTGGAACTGCGCTAAAGCCGACAGCAACTGCGCGTCCTCTTGGACGAGAATCTGCGGCTGGAGGACAAAGCCCGCGGAGCGCAAGATCAAAATGTTCCGCCACGATTGGCCGTCCACCTGAAGCACCTGCGCGTAGAGCAGCGCATGCATCTGCGTATTCGGCGGAACGGCGCGGACGTTCCGGCCGCCCAGCACGGGTGTGGCGAACGGGCCCGATACCCGTACGGCATCGGCGTGCCGGCTGACCGTGCAACGCAGCGGCGGCGCCGGATGTTGCACCCCGGCCACCCGCAAAGGCCTGCCGAAGCGCGCCTGCGCGGTACACCATCGCTGCTTGTCATGCCCCACCCGCAGTTCGTACACGAAGAACCCCAACAGCTCCGGCGAATCCTGATTCATACCCGGAGGCAGCGGCAACAGGTAGCAATTGTCCGATCCCGACGATTGCGTCAGCGGCTGCATGGCATTGAATCCGGCAAGATCCGCCGGCTGACCCTGTTCGATCACGCGAATCTCCTCGGGGTCCAGGGGCAGCGGCGGCTCCGCGGGATCCGGCACCGTCACGGAGGGATCGGTCAACACCGGGTCGGGCCCATAGGCCAGGAGTCGTCCGAAATACTGATCCCGGCCATCTGCCAGGGGGCCATCGAACTGAAGGTACAGCATGCGCGGACGCTCCTCCGTGGACGCATAGCGCTCCCCTGCCTGGTACGGACCCAGCGCCAGGCCCGCCGATACCAGCTTCGGGGTTTGCTGCGGCGGCGTGGTCACCGGCAGCCGCAAGCGAAAGTCGAACGGCCCATCCGCATCGTCCGGCGCCGTGCCAAAGAGGGGCTTCACGGTGTAGAGGGTCTCGATCTCGGCTGGAAAATCGGGCGGCGGCCCCGGCTTGGGATCGAAAGCGTCCATGAAGATCACCGATGTATGTTCGCGATCTCCCTGCTGCAGCGCCGCGTCGCCCAGGATCCCGGGCAATTGAATCTGGCCCACCGCCAAACCATCGCGCAGCACCTCGAACGCGGGTTGGCCCAGAGCCTTCCACGTCCAATCGCGGTCTATCGTGAAGCGGATCGCGATCAGCCAGTGATGGATCAGGTCCGTCTTGGCGCTGAAGCTGATCGAACTGCGGTCCGGGTTCAGGGTGTGGCGCAACCCGGAGGAACAGGCGTACACCGTGCGCGTGCCCGATGGCGCCGAGAATATCAGGCCCGTGTGCGGCACGTCCAACTGCGCGGCCAGGCGGCTCGCCAGATCGGCGGGAGCCTGATGGCGCAGACCCGCCGCCACCATCTCGGCCAACTGCACCGGCGTCCGCTCCACGTCCGGCTGCAGGAAGATCGCCATGATCTGCGGACCCAGTGCGGGCGGCAGCAGTAGATTGCGTTCGTCCGCCGAAGGCGCCGAGACATACAACGAAACCGGCGCGCTGCCGACCCGCGCGGCTTCCGATCCCCAGTAAGGCTGCGCGTCGTCCGGCCTGCCGATGGGTGTGAACGTCAGCCGCACCGCGCGCGCCGAGGGCAGCACCAACGTACCTTCCGCCGGAGCTCCCGCCTGAAAATTCGTGACGCTCCCGGCGTCGGCGAACTCCACGTCCAGTTCCAAAGGCTCGGACGAGTCGCCCGGGAAATCGCGAGTCGTGGAGTACACCGGGACGAACGCCTGGGCTGCGGTCGAGCGCGCCAACGGATCGCGGACCAGGGTTTGCACTGCCACATCGATGCGAATCTGCGTGGCGTCCGGATCGGGCAGAGCCGTCTCGCGCCGCTCCTCCTGCGCCTGATCGATCTGCGTCATCAGGTCGGCGACCGCGTTGGGCGTATCGGTGTAAAGGATGTCGGGATAGCCCAGCAGCGGCCGGAAGATCCGATAGTGAGCCGCGCGGGCGCCTGCCTCGGCCCCATCGGTGCGGATCGCGCGGACATTCTTCGGCGGGGAGAACCGTCGGAACGGGGCCTTCGCGATGGCGGCGCGCGCCGGGTTGAACGGCATCTCATCCGCGCCGGGTCCACCGCCACTGAGATCTGCCAGCCGCACCCGAAACTGATAGTCGCGCCCGTAGCGCAAGGGCACCGCATCCGCGCCCACCGCTGTGTAAACGGGCACGCCGATCGGGTCCATTTTGCCCGAGAGCTGAAACGGAGTCGGGTCGGTCACCGCAAGAGAACCGCCGCCCCACGTCGTGAAGAAACTCGGGAGCCAGAACTCGCCCTTAGGATCATTGCCGAGATTCACTGGCAGCGTCTCTACCCCCAGCTCGCTATCGAAGGCGCCAATCGGAATTCCCGCCAGCGCCAAGTCGGCCTGCGCGTGATTCAGAGACTGCCACTGACCGGCCGCATCGTCAAACACGTCCACCCGGTAGGACGCCACGCCCAAGGGAGAACCGGGGGGCGGCTGGCCGGGATCGTAGGCATTCACTCCCAACTGCCGATTCATCCAGATCGCGACCTGCTCGTCGTCCCAGCCCAGCCGGATTCCGATGTCCTTCACCGGCGCCATCGTGGTGCGCGCCGTTTCCACCACGGCCGCGGTGCGCGCCTGGCTGGCGTGAACGATCTTGGCGAAGCCATCGTCGTAGGCGGCGGCCTCGCTCGTGACGTGATCGAAGTTGCTCGCGTCGTCCACCGGGAACAATACCGAAGCAAACACGCGGCGCCGCTCGCCCAGCGCCGGAATCCGCGCCGCGAATAGCGACCGCGGCAGGGCCGCGTAATCGCTGCCCGCCGCCATGTCCGCGTAAAGATATCCGCCGCGCAAGAGCGCATCGATACCGGTAAGATCCACCGACGTCTGGTAGAGCAGCCCGAGTTCGCGCGCCAGCAACGGCTGCCGAAGCACGAACCCGTAGATCTCTTCCCAAAAGAAATCCCTCGGTGGGTCACCCGGCGGAACCGGAAGCGCCGACTCGCTATCGCGAACCACGCACTCGTACTCGTCCCCTGAGACCAGGAACGGCGTGCGGCTCTGGCCGTTGCCTGTCGCTGCGGCGTACGGCTCGGTGCGGCTCTTCTTCACCTGCACGGCCGGATGCAGCGCCACCGGACCGGCATCATGTGCGCGCACCGGAATCGCAGCCGCGATCGCCGTGAACAGTCCCGGGCGGTTGGCCGCGATCACCAGGTCCAGAGGACGTCGAACTGTCACCGCCGCGGCCGCGGGCAACGCTTGCGTCCCCGGAATGATTGCCGCTTCCAGTGCCAGGACGCCTGCGGGAAAGGGCGGCGCCAATGCCATGGGATCGCCCTTCGGCAACACCAGGACATTGAGGGATAGAATCGGCGGTTCCCAGAACTGCGGGAAGGCAAGAAGATTGAATGGTGCGCTTTTGATCGGCATGATTTTCTCTTTCCGGATCGCCTACGGCACGGGCAGGATCGCCGTCTTCGCCAGGATCAGCGCCAGTTCCCAACCCACCTGCACGTCGTAGTGCGTGCGGAAGGACTTTCGTTCGTCCACCAGCCAGCACACGGTCACGGTGCCGGCCACCAGGATCTCCCCGTGGAGCGTACAAAGATTGTTGGGATCACCGTGGATGCGGGCAACCGAGATTCGTCCATCGATGCTCAGCTTGAATCCCAACAATCCAGACAGCAGCTTGGCGCGGCCTTCAATCCCCACCAGAAATCCGGGCGCGATGGGGTTCGTCGCCAGGAAATAGCCGTACCGGACCGTGGCCTCCAGGCTGACCAGGAACGGGATGATATCCCCGCCCACGGAGCCCGTGACGGCCGCGTCCAGTTCCAGCGTGGTGCCGCCGGACAGATCGGCGCCGACGGAGAACCGCATCAGCCCGCCGCCATAGATGAACGGGAACACCAGTTGCTGCCAACTGCCCGTGACCTCAAAGAAGATCGAGCCGTTGACGGTACGGTTGGAGATCTCCACCGAAAGGTCTGCGCCGAGTTTCAGTTCGCCCTTTAGCTTCCCCATGCCGCAGTCGATGGCGTTCCCGTCCGCGTCCGTAATGTCGAAATCGGCAACCGCGTTGAGGCGGAACGTCGATCCGGAGAACGACGGCTCCACGTGCAAGCCCCCGGGCAGATTGGGAGCCCACGTCTTCAGCATGTCCAGCACGTCCGCCACTGCGCTTAACGCGTCGTTGAAGAGGAATTTCGCGTCCGGGAAACTGCCATCGCCGAGGGCCGGGGCATCGATGCCATGAACCACCCGCATCACGGTGCCAACCACGGGGAACGTGAGCACCTGCTCGACTCCCGTTGCGTGTATCACCCAATCCGCCGCCGAATCGATGACGAATTTGGTCGCTTTCCCATCGGCGTCTTCATACGAGAGCTTCGAGCCCCAGTCCGATGCCTGCACTAGGTCGAATCCCGCCTTCGCTACCGTCACCGGGAAGGGCGTCGGCGTAAGCTGCAACTTGCCGTCGGCCGATTCCAGGGCCCAATTGGCCAGGTCGAATGGGATCGCCTGATTGGCGGCCGGAAAGAGTCCAGGCGCCTTCAGAAGCGAGTAAGGGTCCGCCAGCAGGGGCGGGAGCTTGCTGGTAATCGTCGCCGCACCCACCTCGACCTTCGGCCTCGCGAACAGGATGCGCTGCATTCTGCTGGAAAAAAGAAAGCCGTAGTCGGAAGCCGGTTTGTCCAGCAAAAGGTCCGCCGGGTCCGCCCAACGAAATGGTCCGATATTCGCCTGCACCAGAGGAATTCCGACCGCGGGATCCACCGGCTCCGTCTGATGGCTAGAGTTGTTGGTCTTCACTACGCTCCACTGCCCGGCGGCCTGCAATGAGGGAACGCCGTACAACGCCACCACGAACTCATTGTTCGTCGCATTCTCGACGAACACGCCCGAGACCTTCATTTCGTGAGGCGACGAGCCCACGGGTATCTGGCAATCGATCGGCCCGCCTAAGCGCCCCTGCGTCTTCAATAGCTCGCTCATCCGCACGTTATCGATCACCTTGGCCGTAACCGGTCCGGGACCGGGGGCGGCCGGAATCGTGAGCTGTTGCACAAAGCCGAGGTGCCGCCGCGCGGGCACGTGGCCGTTGCTGTCGCTGCCGCGAATCAAACCGTCCACCTGGATATCGGCGTCGTAGTAAACCGCCTGCAGCACCGAACCATCGCTCAGTTTCACCGTGTAATCGGTGTCTGAGATTTCGCGGATGTCGCGGACCGCGAGGATCGCGCCTGGGTGAAATACGTAGCCCTGGTGAGAGAAACGGCCGGGCGTCGTCGCCAGCCATCCGCTGTCCCAACGCACAATCCCGCCGTTGCCGTACCGTTCCAGCGTGATCGTACGCACCACACGCGCGAAGCATGGCAGCAGGTAGCTGGTCAACATCACGCGTTCATAGGAGGTCCGTCCGTTGATACCATCGAACGCCACCTGCGTGATTCCAATATCAGGATCCGGCCCGTCCAAGGACCACCGGCTGAAGATGTTCGCCCCATACCCGGACAGGCCGATCTGGTCGATCGGCACGCCCTTCTCGAATGCCGTATCAAAGGCGGGTCCCACGACCGCGCCCAGCGTGTTGAAAGGCGGGCCGTTCGCCCCGCTACTCCTTTGCACGGTCTGACCCGCGATCCAGGCTTGACTGGCGCCGTTTGCGGGAACCCCCGCGATCAGAGAAAGCTGCGGCGCTCCTTCGAAATTCTCAAAGCGCGGCGCTACCATCTGTAGCTGCGGCAGAACACCGAACTGCGGGTCCAACGGATTGAGCTGAGCCACTGCCGCGATACCGAACGGCAGAGTGAACAAGACGGCGGCGTCGTGACGGTCCTGCATGTAGGATTGGACCACCTCCGCCAGCAAGGCGATGGGCCGCACCTGCACCAATCGAACCGTGTCCGCGGCAGCCAGCGTGGGCCCGCCGTCATCGCTGTAGAATAGCCTCCCCTCAGACTCCCCAAGGACCTGTGGGTTTGCCTTGTTGAACACCGGCTCGCAGTGAAACTGCGGCAATAGAAACACCATCGCGTTCCACCCCGCCACATTCAGCGCCAGGTCGCGAATGGATAAGCCTCCGCCCGGCCGATCGTCGAAGCCCAGCGCCATGCCCAATTGCCCTGCGTTGGAAGACACGTCCAACAGCGCCAGGCCGCGATCGATCCGCTGTTGCCCGAGCGAGTCGAAAGTGTCCGGCAGCCCCGCGCTGACCGGCAACGCCGGGAAATCCGGCAGCACTCCTGCCATCGCCGGCATGTTGAAAGGAGGCGGGCTCAGCACGACATCCAAATGAGCGTCGAACGGCTCCGTCCAGATCACAGTGGCATTCACAAAAATGCCGGAAAACTGAGCCAGGTTTACTTTCGGATCGAAGTTGGCGGCGTATGGATCGGGCAGCGCCGGCAGCACGTGAGCGAGTGCGAATGCCAGGTGAATCGCACCGCTCCGCATCTCATTCGGCCCGTTGAGAACGGCGTTCAACTCCAGCACGATCGGCTCCGTTACCGTCAGTAATGCGTTCGGCAGCGCCAATGCGTGAATGCCGGCGCCGTTCCGGATCCGCGCTCCCCGCAGCGCCATTCGCGGCCCGGCCTCGTCCTGCTCCAGAATGTGCTGCGCCAGATAACGCGTTCCCAATCGCTCGCCCGAGGCCCGCATCGGCCGATCGATCTGCAGCGCCGCCAGCGCGCGGGTGACTACGGCCTGCTCTCCAGTATCGAGTTGGAAGAACCAGGATGCGAAAGGCTCCTCGCGCGTGAGTTCCACTGAGGACCGCTGCTCCGAGCGGTCTTCGAACCACCCAGACAACGTCTGGGTGGCGCCCGGATTCGCCGCCGCCGGGGAGAATACGGTGGTGAGGCCGGGCGTTACCAGAATGGTCGATTGATGAAGCGCAATGTTGCCGCCGGCCGTGCCGGGAAGCGCCACCTCCAGCCCCGCTTGCACCGTGATCGCGAACGTCCCCGGTCCTTCCGCATCCGCCAGTGCGTCGAATACTTCCAGGGTGACCGGAATCGTCCACGCCGCCGATTGAATGGCCACCGATCCCGACATCGGGAACAGCCCGCCGTCCCCCTCCTGGACCGGTGTGAACATGCCCGCACCAGGCGTCACCGGAAAGAGCAGGCTGTGCAGTTCGGGGTCGTAGCCCGACACCGTGGGTATCACATTCGGCGGGTTCACAGCGATCCTGTTGCCGAATGCCGTCACGAAACCCGGTACCAGGTCGAAAATACGAATCCCATTGGCGGAGGCGCCAATCGTGATTTTGTCCGGAAAGCCGAAAACCTCTTGGGTGTCCAGAGTAATGTGTAACGTCGCTCCGGTTCCCGCTTGAGCGCGCAGGATCACACCCGCCGCGGTCATCAGCACCGGTCCGGAGAGCGTGATCGTTCCACTACTGATCCGCAGACCTGCCCAGGAACCCGGTGGCGCCGAAGCGTGGATGGATGGACCGTTCAGCCACAGATTCCCCGCCGGTATGGTCAGTGTGCCATCCGCGTTTCGTACCGTGCCCGCCGGCAGCAGCGCGATCGGATCGTCCAGGCCCTGCGACCGGATGAAGAACGTGTCGGCGGGTGTATAGACGTCGAACCAGTGGAGCGCCCCGCCGCCATCCTGAAATGGGCCCAACCTGCGCCCGGGGGCTTGCGCCAATGTCCACGCGGGACCGCCGGTCACCTGATCGGCTGCCTGTATCGTCGCGCTCCGCCGCGCTACGCGGTTCAGCGAGGGAGGCGGCGGGTCTGCGTCGCCTAGTGCGGCGATCTCTTCCGCGGCTCCATTGACAGGTTCGCCCGCGAATTGGCGGACTCCGATATCGGCCGGCGTCTCGCCGGCACGAAGTGCGGTGAGGAGAATCACGCGCAGTTCGGACAATTGCTCCGGTGGTGTGGCGCCGGCCGGGAAGAGATCACCGGTAAGGTTGAGAAGTGTGGCGGCATGCTCTTGTGACAAGTGCGGCTCCTTGGCCGTATTGAGTATGAACTAATTGTCATCAATTAGCTATGACGCGTCCGAATCGCAGGTTGGAGCAAATAGAGATCTCCGTCTCTGTACCGTTCTGCGCCCAAGGACGTCTTTGAGACGAAGGGCCTGGTGATAGCATCCGGCTCTCCTGTTTACAGAGGCCGCATCGGAGCGTTCGACACCGCGATTGTGCGGGACCTGCGTGATCGCGGTGCCACTATGTTACGTAAAACGCAAACTGCTGGGTACGCGATGCGAAGACCTCCCCCGCGCGGAATCCCGAACACACTCCCGGCAGGAGTTCCAGCGGATCGGCCGCCGCGGTGGCCGCCGGGTCCAGGCGCACTTCAGTACGCCGAACTCGGCGATTCCTCCTAGAAATAGGTTCTCTCGCCTTCTTTGCGCGGGCTTGCCAAACCCTCGACATCGCCGCGATGTTGCCCGCAAGTTCATCGACGCGGCGCGAACGCGAGGACCCACCCAGCCTGCCAACCACCCATAAGCAGTAGCCTGACATTTCCCCAAAAGCCCAGTCACAACCCGAGAAAATAAACCCACCCCCCGCAACCCACTCATCCTCCATCACTTACAAAAACCCACCCCCTTCTGAGGTGAGGATTCCCCCAGTCACCCCCTTACCGTGAGGTTGAGGAAGGGAGATGTTCCTCTTCCCATCAACCTATGAGTCAATCCGATTCAAACAAACGCGCCGAGGCCAACCGCCTCAACGCACA
>DATJWB010000243.1:0-21182 GCA_035501495.1 Bryobacteraceae bacterium
CTGGGCTATCGGGATCTGCGTATTGGCGGGGTAGACCGCGCCTGTCAACGGGTTGGCGACGGTCACGGGAAGGATTCCCTGGCGGTCGGTCATGCTGGGGATGGAGTCGAAATTGAGGTAGCGCTGCAATTGGCGGAAGCCTTCGTAGTCCGCGAAGAAGAAGAGCTTGTTCTTGACGAAGGGTCCGCCGATGGTTGTCCCGAACTGGTTACGCTGCAAGGTCGGCTTCACGAAGACCGCGGGACTGAACAGGAAGCCGGTGGCGTTCAAATCGGTGTTCCGCAGATACTCGTAGGCGGAGCCGTGAAAGTCATTGGTTCCGGATTTCATGACCGCGTTTACCACCGCGCCGCCGACGCGCCCGTACTCCGCGCTGTAATTGCTGGTGATCACCTTGAACTCGGCAAGCGCATCTGGGGAAGGCTGCACCAGTTGGGCCGAGTACCCCTGATTGCTGGTCCCATAGGCGTTGTTATCCAAGCCGTCCAGCAGGAAGTTGTTGTAAGTGCTCCGCATGCCGTTCACATTGAACGCGCCCTCGCGCGGCGTGCCGCTGGGCGAAAACGAATTGGCAATCGGAGATTTGACGGTATTGGTGGACAACAGCGCCAGATCGGCGTAATTGCGGCCGTTGAGGGGAAGTTCGGCCACAGCCGCGGGATTGACTACCTGGCCCCGGTCGCTGGAGTCGGTATCCAACACGGCCGCCGCCGCTTTGACTTCGACCGATTCCGTCATCGCGCCGACCTGTAACGTGGCATCCACGCGCTGCCGTGCGTTCACCTGTACGGTGACGTCGCTGGTGGTGAACTTCTGAAAGCCGGTGGCCTGCACGGTAATGGTATACCGGCCCACCCTGACATTGAAGAACGAGTAATTTCCGTTCGCATCCGTCGAAGTCCTCGCTTGGATGCCCGTGTCCTGGTTGAGCAGAATGACGTCCGCTTTCGACACAACGCCGCCAGTGCTGTCTCTGACCGTGCCCAGCACCTCGGCCGCTTCAAACTGGGCGAAGAGCAAGCCGGCCAGGAACGCCGGCAGCAAAGCGATCTTCACAAACTTGTTCATGGTCTAACCTCTTGGTGTGACTCCCACCTTTTCCGGCGCGGTTTGCGGGGCGCGCTTGGTTTGCGGGCCAGTCGCGCCCGGTTTGAGCTTCCAGGTCATCGAGAGCAGTACAATCCCCAGAAACGTAGCGCCAAGGATGGCATAGAAGCACGGATTCCAGCCGTACCGTTCGGCGATGACCCCTAGTGCCTTGCCCTGAACGGTCCGGCCAAGATAACCAAACAGGCCGATGAACCCCGCGGCGGTGCCCACGGCCTTCTTCGAACTGAAATCCAGGCCCGTCACACCCAGCAGCATGACGGGCGGGTAAATGAAGAAACCGACGATTCCGAACAGCGTCAGGTCCAGCCAGAGCATTCCGGGCGGAGTAGTCATGATGCCGGCGAAGGCCAGAAAGACCGGGACCATGCAGACGAAGCTGACCATCCCCCGCCGGCCGCCCGCTTTGTCCGAAAGCCACCCCATCAGGATGGTGCTGAAGATGCCGGCGAACTCGAAAATCGCGGTGCTCAATCCGCCCGACTCGAGGCTGGCGTGCTTGACTTCTTTGAGATACGTCGGGCCCCAGTCGAGCATGCTGTAGCGGGCGATGTACACGAAGAAATTGGCCGCCGCGAACAGCCAGAGGTAGCGATTCTTGAGGACATAGTTCACCAGCAGGTCGCGGGTGCCCAACTCGACTTCGCGGTCGCGTTCGCCTTGCCGAGGATGGTCGTTACGATATTCTTCGACCGGAGGCAACCCCATCGACTGCGGCGTGTCACGCAATCGCAGGATGAGGTAGGCCGCGCAGAGGACGGCCAGAATTCCGGGCACATAGAAAGCGGAACGCCATCCCCACAAGGACGTGCTGTAGGCGGCGATCAGGCCGGTCAGGCCGCCGCCCACATTATGGGCGATGTTCCAGAACGCGAAGATCGTGCCCCGTTCGCGGACGCTGTACCAGTGGCCGAGCGAGCGGCCGCACGGCGCCCATCCCATTCCTTGCACCAGCCCGTTCAGAGTCCAGAGCGCAAGGTGAACTCCGTAGCTGCTCGTTGCGCCGAACAGGAAGTTGCAGAGGGCCGTGAGCAGCAGGCCGGCGGGCATGAAGTATCGCGGATTGCTGCGGTCCGACCACGCGCCCATCAGGAACTTGCCGACGCCATAGGAGATGGCCGTCAGCGCCAGCATGTCGCCGATCTGCCCCTTGCTGTAATGCAAGGCTTGGCCCATCTCCTTGGATACGACCGGTAGATTATTGCGGACGAAGTAGAAGGTGGCGTATCCGATGAAGGTCGACTCAAGGATCTGCCAGCGGAGCCTGGGGTAAAGCTTCCGCACCTGTTCTTCGGGCAATCGGGCGCGATGTGCCGCGGGCTGGAGCCAGCGCATGCCTGACATCTCAACTCCTCGCAGGAGGGTGAATCGAACGTCACCGCAAGCGGCTGGCGTTTTCCGGCTGGACGGACCGGGTCCGGCGGGATTCAGCGCCGTGCACACGTTTGCGCTGAACGAAACTGATTGTACAGTCAAGCGCGGACGGAGTCAACCGAGCCTGAGATGGCGAGGAGATGGCGGTTGGTGCAGGTTCGCGCAGTTCCAGGGCTGTCTCGCGCACAAGAAATCCATTGACAACCGGCACGCATCCATGTCATAAAGGAGCGCAGTAACGCACACGTGTGCGGACTCTCAATGCCGGCATTGGACCACCCACGAGCGACCTCCATCAAGGACATCGCACGCCTGGCGCGGGTATCCCACTCGACCGTCTCCCGCGCGCTGCACGGCAACCAGCAGGTGAGCGCCAAGACCGCGGCTCGCATCCGGAAGATCGCAGAGAAGGCCGGATATCGAGCCAGCGCGGCCGCGCGCAGCCTGGTGATGGGGCGCAGCAGCACCATCGGCGTGGTGGTCACGAACATCGCCGATCCCTTTGTCGCCGGGGTGGTGGGAGGCATCGAAGACATGGCGGAACAGCACGGCTATTCCGTCTTCCTGGCCAACTCCAATGCCGACGCGGAGCGGGAAATGCGCGTGGTGCGTTCATTCGAGGAGCGGCGCGTGGACGGGATTATCGTGACCTCGTCGCGGGTGGGTGCGCTTTATGTTCCACTGATGGAGCGACTGCAGGTGCCGGTCGTTTTGTTGAACAACCAGCATCCCAGCGAGTTCGTACATTCGGTGTTGATCGACAACCTGGAGGCGAGCTATCAGGCGACGCGCCACCTGATCCAACTCGGCCACCGCCGTATCGCGTACCTGGGGGATCGCTTCGGCCACCAGTCGGACAAGGAGCGCAACGCCGGGTATCGGCGCGCGTTGAAGGAGGGCGGCATCGAGTTCGCACCTGAGTTCGTGGTCCACGGGGACGGCATGCCGGAAGGCGGCATGAAGGCGATCGGGGAGCTGCTGGCACTTTCCAGGCGGCCTACGGCTGTCTTCTGCTACAACGATATGTCGGCGCTGGGAGCAATGCGGCAGATTCGGGCGGCCGGCCTCCGGATTCCCGACGACCTCTCGGTGGCCGGCTTCGACGACCTGTACATCAGCCAATACCTGGAGCCGCCATTGACCACGGTCCGGCAGCCGATGCGCCAGATGGGGCGCATGGCCATGGAGACGCTCCTCCACATTTTTGACGGCCCGCACTCTACTCACAACCTGAGGGTGGAAGGGCAACTGATCGTGCGGCAATCCACCGCGCGACCCAAGGAGAATCGATGATGCAAGAACTACTGCTGAGGCCGGACCGCTTTGCCGGACAGACCGCGGCCTTCGGATACGAGTACCTGACTTTTGCGAATGTGAAGTTAGGCGCCGGCGAACGGCACGAAGACGATACGGCGGCGCGCGAGCTGGCGCTCGTGATTCTGGGCGGGTGCTGCTCGGTCGAGTCCTCGCGCGGCGCATGGCGGAACATCGGCGGACGCGCCCACGTGTTCGACGGCAAGCCTTACACGCTCTACCTGCCGCCGCATACCGGTTTCACGGTGGCAACGGAAGCGGGCTGCGATCTCGCTCTGTGCTACTCGAAGTCGGAGGAGGCGCACGAAGCCCGCCTGGTGCCCCCGGAAGAGGTGGAGGTGGAGATCCGCGGCGGCGGGAACGCGACACGCCAGATCCACCATATGATCAAACCCGATTTCCCCGCGCAGCGGCTGCTGATCGTGGAGGTCTACACGCCGGCGGGCAACTGGTCGAGCTACCCTCCTCACAAACACGATGTGCACAATCCGCCCGGTGAGGTGGATCTGGAGGAGATCTACTACTACCGCATCAGCCGCCCCGAGGGATATGCGATTCAGAAAGTTTATACCAAGGACAGGCGGATCGATGCGACGTTGACGGTGCGCGACGGAGAGATGGTGCTGATACCGGAGGGCTATCACCCCGTGGTGGCGGCTCACGGCTACGACGTGTACTACCTGAACGCACTGGCCGGATCGGCGCGCTCGATGGCGGCGTCGGACGATCCGGATTACGCGTGGGTGCGCGCGGGCTGGCGCGAGAAGGACTCGCGCCTTCCACTGGTCTGAGGAACTGCCCGCATGCATGTGACCATAGTAGGCCGCATCGGTTACGACCTGTACTCCGAAGAGCCGCATGTCAAACTGCCTCGGGTGCGGCGCTTCTCGCGGTACCTGGGCGGCAGCAGCGCCAACATGGCCGTAGGGCTGTCGCGTCTCGGGGCGAAGGTCGGGATGATCGCCTGTCTGGGGGACGATAGCCTCAGCGAGTTCCTGGTCGGGTTCCTACAAGCGGAGCGTGTAGACACCAGCCACGTGCAGCGGGCGCCCGGCTATCTGCCCTCGCTCTGTCTCACGGAGGTCTCGCCGCCGGACCGATTCCCGCAAGTCTTCTACCGCCACGACGCGGTGGACACCATGCTGCGAGCCACCGAGGACGACCTGAAGTATGTCGCGTCGGGGAAAATGTTCATCACTAACGGCACATCTCTGTGCGCCTCACCTTCGCGCGAGTCAACATACCTGGCTCTCGAGCGCGCGAAGCAAGCCGGATGCCGCGTGGTGTTCGACGTGGATTATCGTGCCATGTCGTGGCCGAGCGCCGGCGCTGCCGGACAGGCGATTCGCCTCGCGCTCCCGTTCCTGGACGTCCTGATCGGGAATCAGCCGGAACTGCGGCTGGTGGCGGGAGAAGACAATCTGGATCGCGCGACGGCGATGCTGCGGGAGCGCGTCCCGCTCCTGGTCAGCAAGCTCGGCGAACAGGGCACGCGTGTGTGGGAGGGCGCGAAATCGACCTTCCTCCCGCCTTACGAGGTCGAGGTAGTCTCTACGATCGGCGCGGGCGACGGGTTTGCGTCTGGATTCCTATATGCGCTGCTCGGTGGCAAGCCCGTCATGGAGTGCCTGCATTACGGGAACGCCGCGGCCGCCATCGTAGTGAGCCGGTTGAGCTGTTCGGAGGCGATGCCCACGCTCGCCGAGGTGGAAGCCATGATTGGAGGCCAGCGCAAAGGAGCCCACGGCGGTGTTTGCGAGTAGCCAATTCCTCCCCAACGCTTTGGTGGCGCGCATCACTGCCACTCGGGTGAATGACCCTGAGTTCGCCTGCCGTGCGGCGCAGGCGCGGGTGAGGCGGAGCCACCTGGCGCCCACCGGCAAGCTGAATATCCTGGCGGCGGACCATCCGGCGCGGTATGTGACTAAAGTCGGCGACAACCCGCTGGCGATGGCCGACCGGCGCGACTACCTGGCCCGGATTGTGCGCGTGCTGGTGAGCGCCCGGGTGGATGGTGTCATGGCCACCATGGACATCCTGGAGGACCTGCTCTCGATCGATGGATTCCTGCGAGCCGCGGGAGCCGAGACGCTGCTCGACAACAGGCTGCTGGTCGCCAGCCTGAATCGCGGAGGACTGGCGGGTTCGAGTTGGGAACTCGACGACCCGATGACGGACGCGACTCCGGCCACGTGCAAGGAATGGCGCTTCGACGGCGCAAAGGTCCTGTTGCGCGTGGATCCGAAGGAACCGGCATCACTGAAGACTCTGCAGGCCAGCGTGCAGGCGATAAACGAGTGCAATGCACTGCGTTTGCCCATGTTCCTGGAGCCGCTGCCCGTGGCCCGGACCGATAAAGGCTATACGGTAGTGAAGACCAGCGAGGCGCTGGCGCGGCTGGCGGGCGTGGCATCGGCACTGGGAGATAGCAGCCGGTACACGTGGCTGAAGCTCCCTTACTGCGAGGACTATGAAATCGTAGCGCGCTCCACCACGTTGCCGATTCTCCTACTGGGCGGCGAATCGGCTGGTGAGCCCGCGCCCTTTCTGCGGCAACTGGTGGCGGCCCTGCGTGCGGGTCCGAATGTCCGTGGCGCGCTAGTCGGACGCAATGTGCTCTACCCCGGTGCGGAAGATCCGCTGCCGATGGCGGAGGCCACCGGCGGCATCGTGCACGAAGACTGGTCAGTGGAGCACGCGCTGGCTTCGATGGCCGCGGTGCGCGGCTCCGCGATGGAACGCCTGTCGGCGGCTCTCTGAGGCAAGGAGGAAACGTGAGGACGCGAAGATTGACCATGGCCCAAGCACTGCTGGGTTTTCTGAAGAATCAGTATGTGGAGCGCGATGGCGTGGAGCACCGGTTCTTTGCCGGGGTTCTCGGCATCTTCGGCCACGGGAACGTCGCGGGGATCGGCCAAGCCCTGCAGCAGGACCCCGACTTTCGTTACATTCCCGTCCGCAACGAGCAGGCCGGGGTTCACCTGGCGGTGGGTTACGCGAAGACCAGCAACCGCCTGCGCGCATTTGCCTGTACTTCGTCAATCGGTCCTGGCGCGACCAACATGATTACCGGCGCCGCGTTGGCTACCATCAATCGACTACCGGTGCTGCTATTGCCGGGCGACATTTTCGCGCGCCGAAATGTGGCCCCGGTGTTGCAGCAGCTCGAATCGCCCTCGACGCAGGACATCGGCGTCAACGACTGCTTCAAGCCCGTCTCCCGCTACTGGGATCGCATCTATCGGCCCGAGCAGTTGATCATGGCATTGCCGGAAGTCATGCGGGTGCTCACGTCGCCTTCGGACTGTGGGGCGGTGACGCTGGCGTTGCCGCAGGATGTGCAGGCGGAAGCCTACGATTATCCCGAAGAACTGCTCCGCAAACGCGTGTGGCTCATCCGGCGTCCCGAGCCGGACGCTGTCAGTTTCGCGCGAGCTGTGGATGCCATTCGCGCCAGCAGGAAGCCGTTTCTGGTTGCGGGCGGCGGTGTGTTGTTCAGCGAAGCCTCGGAAGCGTTGGCGAAGTTCTGCGCATCCACCGGCATTCCCATCGGGGAGACGCAGGCCGGAAAGGGCTCGCTTGCATACGACCATCCGCAGCAGTTGGGCGCGGTGGGGGCAACGGGAACACTGGCGGCGAACCGGGTGGCGCGCGATGCCGACCTCGTGATCGGGGTCGGCACACGGTATTCGGATTTCACTACCGCCAGCATGACGGCCTTCCAGAATCCCGACGTGCGCTTTGTCAACATCAACACCGCGGAGTTCGATGCGCACAAGGTCTCCGCGGTTCCCGTGGTGGCGGACGCGCAGGTCGCGCTGGAGCGGCTCACGAAGGACTTGGCCGGCTATCGCGTGGAAGGCAGCTACGCCGAACTGATCGCCAATCTTAGGCAGGAGTGGGAAGCCGAGGTTGACCGGCTGTACCACCTGGGACAGCAGCCGCGGCCGGCGCAGAGCGAGGTCATCGGTGCGATGTGCGAAGCTTCCGGGCCTCGCGACGTCCTGGTTTCGGCTGCCGGAAGCCATCCGGGAGACCTGCACAAACTGTGGCGCACGCGAACGCCCAATGGCTACCACATGGAATACGGATACTCGTGCATGGGCTACGAGATTCCAGGCGCGATGGGCGCCAAGATGGCGGACCCGACGCGCGAGATCTACGTGTTCCTGGGAGACGGAACGTACCTCATGATGCCGGGTGAGATTGTGACGTCCGTGCAGGAGGGCGTGAAGATCATCATCGTGCTGGTGGACAACCACGGGTTCGCGAGCATCGGCGGGTTAAGCCAATCGTTGGGGCAGCAGGGCTTCGGCACCGTGTATCGGGCGAGGCAGCCCGAGTCCGGAGAACTGAACGGCTGTATCCTGCCGGTGGACTACGAGGCTAATGCTCGCAGCTTGGGGGCGCACGCCATCCGCGCCCACTCGATTGCGGAATTGCGACAGGCGCTGGAGGAGGCGAAGAGCGTCGATCGCACCACCGTCATCGTGATTGAGACGGAGCGGGAGGTGCGGGTGCCCGGCTACGAATCGTGGTGGGACGTGGCCGTGGCGGAGGTTTCGGAAATGGAGAGCGTGCGAGAGTCTCGGGCGCGGTATGTGGAGGCGCGCGGAAAGGAACGCTACCACCTGTAGATGTGGCGCGCCCTGTTTGCGTGTGCCCAGGGGCCGTGACGCGCACCGAAACTACCCGAAACCCGCCGGTTTTCGATGCGCGACGTGGCGCGGACACTCGTGTCTGCCGCGCCCCGACTCATCGGGGCGCTGGTGGTCGCCACCAGATTGGTCTCGCGGCTTTGGGTCGGACGGCCAACAACAAAAAAGCGCTGAGATGAGTCTCGGCACGGCAGCCAAGAGTGCCTGCGCCACGGTACGGAGGCAGTGCTGGTTAAGGATTGATTATGTCGAAACTTTTGATCGGGAACGCCCCGTGTTCGTGGGGCACGCTGGAATTCGAGGAGGCCAAAGGCGAGCAGATTGGATTCTCCCAGATGCTCGACGAGTTGGCCGAAACCGGGTACACCGGAACTGAGCTCGGCGATTGGGGCTACATGCCCATCGATCCGGGAGTCCTGCGCGGCGAGTTGGAACGCCGTGGGCTCATCATGCTGGGTGCCTTCGTTCCAGTCGCCCTTAAGAACGCAGACGAGCACGCTGCCGGCATTGCCGTCGCCGTGAAGACGGCACGCCTGCTGGGCGCCGTTGCCTCCGCGCCTAAGCCGTACCTCGTGCTGGCCGACAGTAACGGAACCGATCCCGTCCGGACTCGTATGGCGGGGCGAATTACCCCGCGCGAAGGGCTGAGTGACGCCGAATGGGAGCAATTTGCGGCGGGAGCGAATCGTCTGGCTAGCGCCGTTCTCGAAGAAACCGGACTCAGAACCGTCTTCCATCACCACTGCGCGGGGTATGTCGAAACCCCCGAAGAGATTGATCGCTTTTTGCAAATGACGGATCCGCGCAAGATCGGCCTGGTTTTCGACACAGGCCACTTCGCTTACGGGGCCGGCCATGCGCGGGTGGTGGAGGCGCTGGAGCGTTTCGGCCAGCGGGTCTGGTACATGCATTTCAAAGATTGCGACCCCGCGGTTGCCGCCCAGGCCCGCGCCAACGGGTGGGACTACTTCACGGCGCTGCGGCATGGCGTGTTTTGTGAGCTCGGGAAGGGCTGCGTGGATTTTCCCGCGACGCTGCGCTGGCTCGCGGAGCATCGTTATGAGGGTTACGTGCTGGTGGAACAGGATGTTCTGCCGGGTAGGGGCGCTCCCAAAGAGAGCGCACGGCGGAACCGCGAGTATCTGCATTCCATTGAATCGAACTTTCAGCCGCGCCCGCACGCGGAGGTCTTATGAGCGTCAATCGACTGCAGGTGGGCCTCATCGGAGCAGGACGGATCGGGAAGGTGCATGCCGAGACGATCGCCTTCGGACTGCCGCAGGCCAAGATCGCTGCCGTCACCGACATCAACCGCGAGGCCGCCGAGCAGTTGGCGGGCCGGTGCGGAATCGAGCGCGTCGCCGCCTCGAGCCATGAGGTGCTCGCCGATCCGAACGTGGACGCCGTGCTGATCTGTTCCTCCACGGAGACGCACGCGGGTCTGATCATCCAGGCGGCTCAGGCCGGCAAGCACATTTTCTGCGAGAAGCCGATTGCGCTCGACTTGCAGACGATCGACGGCGCTCTGGACGCGGCGGCTCGGGCCGGCGTGAAACTGCAGATCGGCTTCAATCGCCGATTCGACGCCAACTTCTCCCGCGTAAGGCGCGCAGTGGAAACCGGCGAGATCGGAACTCCGCGCTTGCTGCACATATTCAGTCGCGATCCGGCGCCACCGCCGATCGGGTATGTCAAGGTATCGGGCGGGATGTTCCTCGACATGACGATCCACGACTTCGACATGGCGCGATTCCTGATCGGAGACGAAGTGGAGGAGATCTTTGTCTCGGGCGGGGTGATGGTGAACCCTGACATTGGCGCCGCCGGCGATCTGGACACGGCAGTCACGCTCCTGCGTTTTCGCAGCGGTGTGATCGGGTCGATCGATAATTGCCGGCAGGCCGCTTATGGGTACGACCAGAGGGTGGAAATCCTGGGCAGCCTCGGCAAAATTGCGACCGAAAACCGATACCCCAACCAGGCGGTCGTGAGTAACGGTAGCGCGGTGTGTCAGGACCTGCCTCTGAACTTCTTCATGGAACGGTACCTCGAAAGCTTCGCCGCGGAACTGAGGTCATTTGTTGATGCCGTGATCCACGATCGGCCAACTCCCGTGACCGGCCAGGACGGCCGTGTGGCAGTAGTCATGGGACTGGCAGCCCGCAAGTCATACGACGAGCGGCGCCCCGTGCGGCTGGACGAGTATCGGTAACCCGCCCCCCATTCTTGCAATTGCAGGCATACTCGGTTAGGCCAAATTCCCTACATCCAGGACTTGGACCTGGATCAGGACATACACTTAGGTCAGAATGACCCAAAAGGGCTGGTAACCCTCCGCTCAGAGCTCACATCTGTACATATCGCACCGCAGCTTAGGAACCCGTCTGGATTGTGGGAAGCACCGGAGTTTTGTCCGATGGCTTACGAAGTTTTCGGTTTGCTTTGTCGCAGATTGGCAGTAAGAAGGGGCAGAGGCGAGTCGCATGAGAATATGCGTATTAGGTGGGGACGGCTACTGCGGTTGGGCGACGGCCCTACATCTTTCCAGAAGAGAACACGAGATCGCCATTGTTGACAATTATCTCCGCCGGATGTGGGATCATGAGCTGGGCGTTCAAACGCTGACTCCCATCCGGCCTTTGAATGAGCGCCTCCGCGCCTGGCAGGAGCACACCGGAAAGTCCATTGAACTGTTCGTCGGCGATGTGACTGACTACGCGTTCCTCTCGGCTGTGTTCCACGAGTTTCAACCCGATGCGGTAGTCCATTTCGCCGAGCAGCGAGCCGCGCCATATTCCATGATCGACCGGCAGCACGCCGTGTTCACACAAGTGAACAACGTGGTCGGGACGCTCAACGTGCTGTTCGCGATCCACGACATCCGGCCGGACTGTCACCTGATTAAACTCGGCACGATGGGTGAGTACGGCACGCCGAACATCGATATCGAGGAAGGTTATATCCGCGTAGAGCACAACGGACGCTCCGACGTGCTTCCGTTTCCGAAGCAGCCAGGGTCGTTCTATCACCTCTCCAAGGTGCACGACAGCCACAATATCATGTTCGCCTGCAGGATCTGGGGCATCCGCGCCACCGATCTCAATCAGGGGGTGGTTTACGGGACAGTCACTTCGGAAACGACGCTCGACGAGGCCCTCGTCAACCGCTTCGATTACGACGACGTATTCGGCACGGTGTTGAACCGTTTCTGCGTGCAGGCGGCCACCGGGCATCCCTTGACGGTGTATGGTGAAGGCGGCCAGACCCGGGGATTTCTGGATATACGAGACACGGTCCGTTGCATAGAACTCGCGTGCCTCAATCCGGCGGCCCACGGCGAATGCCGCGTGTTTAATCAATTCACGGAGCAGTTTTCAGTTCTGGAACTGGCCAGAATGGTTCAAAGCGCTGCCCGCAAGTTGGGCATGCGCGTGGACATCGACCATATTCCGGGGCCGCGCGTCGAGGCGCAGCAGCACTACTACAACGCCAGGCACACCAAGCTGATGGATCTTGGCTTGCGCCCGCACTACCTGAACGACTCGCTCCTGGATTCGCTGCTCCGGATCGCGGTGAAGTATCAGGACCGCATCGATGCCAGCCTTTTTCTTCCGCAGGTCAACTGGACGAACGGTCGCAGCCGGATGGGCAGACCGGCCGCGGCGACGGTCGGCGCCTTGGGGGGCGGGGCGTGACCGGCGATGCCGGCATGCACTCGTGCTTCCGGATCGAGGGTGGCTGAGTGTGTGGGATCGCCGGGTACACGCACCGGCACCACGCGGCGCATCCCGGCAGGATTCAGGATGCCACACGGTCGCTGACCCATCGCGGGCCAAATCAGCAGGGCGTTTTCGAATCGCGGACAGCGTCGCTGGGTGCGACTCGTCTCAAGATCATCGATCTCTCCGGCGGCGATCAACCCATCCAGGATCCGGCGAGCGACACGGTCATCGCCTTTAACGGCGAAATCTATAACCACCGCGAGATCCGGCGCGAGTTGGAGGGCCGCGGGCATCGATTCGAATCCTCGAGCGATACCGAGACCTTCCTGCGGGCGTTCCTGGAGTGGGACACCGGATGCTTCACGCGGGTTCGCGGCATGTTCGGCGTGGCCTTCTGGAACGAGCCCGAGAAGCGCCTCGTACTCGCCCGCGACCGCATCGGCATCAAGCCGCTCTATTATGCCCGGCGCGCCGACGATCTCTATTTCGGTTCGGAAATGAAGGCCATCTTCGTCCACCCAGAGATCGGGCGCTCGTTGAGCCCGGAAGGGCTCGATGGCTACCTTTCCCTCAACTATGTGCCCGGTCCGTTTACGTTGGCCGAAGGCATCCTCAAACTCCTGCCGGGGCACTGGCTCGAATGGCGGGACGGCTCGACCCGGTCGGAATGCTACTGGCGCCTGCCGTTCGGGCAGAAGCGTCGCTGCGATCCGCGGGAGGCGCAGGCCGAGCTGGACCGGCTGCTGCGGCAATCAGTTGCGGAGCACCTCGTCGCCGACGTACCTCTGGGCATCTGGTTGAGCGGCGGGGTCGATTCCTCGACCATGCTGCACTATGCCAGCGAGGCGGCGGGTTCGGCCATCCAGAGCTTCTCCATCTCCTTTCGGGGCCGCAGCTTCGACGAGGCGCGCTACATCCGCGAGGCAGTCCGCCACTACGGCTGCCGGCACCACGAATGGGATATCAGTGAAGAGCCGGACCTGGCGACCAGCATCGAAGAGTTCGCCTACTATTGCGACGAGCCCAATGCCGACGCGGGCGCCGTTCCGGTCTGGCTGCTTTCGCGCCTGACCAAGCGTCACGCCACCGTGGCACTCAGCGGAGAAGGCGCCGACGAATTGTTCGGGGGCTATCTGACCCATCGCGCCAGCATGCTTGCGCATAGGGTCAGGCGCTTGCCAGACCGGTCACTCGATCTGCTGCAGGCGGCCATCCGGCGCCTGCCTGCTTCTGATGACAAGATCAGTTTCGAATACAAGGCCAAGCGATTCCTGGAGGGCTGCCGCATGGCGCCCGAGCGCGCCCATGTGTATTG
Organism: Bryobacteraceae bacterium; assembly: GCA_035501495.1. Lineage (GTDB taxonomy): Bacteria > Acidobacteriota > Terriglobia > Bryobacterales > Bryobacteraceae > JAIQFL01. The sequence goes on from DATJWB010000243.1 coordinate 13,491, forward strand.
GAACGGGACTTTTTCCGATGACGGCAAGCGCAGCCTGCTTCGTGCGCCGCTGCCCGCCACGTTGGATATCACTCTCGCGGACCTCGCTGGCGCGGGCGACGATCTCGCCTCGTATCTCTGGTTCGACCAGAAATACTACCTGCCCGATGATATTCTGACCAAGGTGGACCGGATCAGCATGGCGCATGCGCTCGAAGTTCGGCCGCCGTTTCTCGATCATCGCATCGTGGAATTCGCGGCTTCACTGCCGGCCGATCAACTGATCCGCGGCTCGCGCCAGAAAGTGATTTTGAAGGAGCTGATGCGCGGCAAGCTTCCCCCCTCCGTGCTCTCGCGCAAGAAGATCGGCTTCGACATTCCGGCTCATGAGTGGTTTCGCGGGGTGCTCCGGCCGCTGCTCAACGAAACACTGACTGCCGCGGCTGCCAGGCATTCCGACCTCTTCCGGTTCGATCGGATCGACGCCCTGGTGCGGGCGCACATCGAACGCCGGGCGAATCTCGGGTATCATCTGTGGGGTTTGCTAATCCTGTTCCTGTGGATTCAAAGATGGCATATTCAAACGAGTCCTTTGGCCGAGCAGGCGAAGGTCTCGGTAAGAGCCAGCTCTATATAATCGTAGTGCTGTTTGCCGCCGCGGTATACGCCGGCACCATGGTCTCTCCGCCATCTTTGATGGACGACGTAGATGCAGTACAGGCCCAAATCTCGCGCAATATGCTGTCGTCGCACGACTGGGTGACGGCGCGGCTGGACGGTATCCCGTATCTGGAAAAAGCCCCGCTGATCTACTGGCTGATGGCGATCTGTTTCCGCATCTTCGGGCCGTTCGATTGGGCTGCGAGAATTCCTGTGGTGCTCTCCGCGATGGCGCTAGCGTGGATGACCGCGGCGTTCGGAGTCTGGGCTTTCGGCAAGCGCGCCGGATTTTATGCGGGACTCAGCATCGCGACCTGCATAGGTCTGTTCCTGTTCACCCGGATTCTCATTCCCGACGTCATGGTCGCGGCGGCCATGACACTCTCGATGTGGGCTTTCCTGCGGGCCATCGACGAGCAAGAGCCGCGCCCGCGCTGGTGGGCGTTTCTGCTGGCTGCCAGCCTGGGGGTCAGCCTGCTGCTGAAGAGCTCCATCGGGGTGGTATTCCCGTTGGGAGCCGGCTTCTTCTATCTCGCGATCACGCGGCAATTGTTCCAGGCAAAGATTTGGCGGCGGCTCCATCCGGTGTCGGGCGTGCTCGTCATTCTCGCAATCGCGGCGCCGTGGCACGTGCTGGCCACATTGCGGAATCCGCCGTATTTCGATCTGTCGTTTCACAGCGCTCCCGGTGAGTATCACGGCTTCCTGTGGTTCTTCTTCATGAATGAGCAGGTTCTGCGCTTCCTGAATCTCCGCTATCCTCGCGATTACAACACCGTCCCGCGCCTCTACTTCTGGATCTTCCATTTCATTTGGCTGTTTCCGTGGAGCGTATATTTTCCGCCAATCGCGAAACTGTCTTTTCGGCCGAGCGATCGCGCAGGCCGCGCGCGCCTGCTGGCGCTCTGTTGGACGGGCTTTATCCTGTTGTTCTTCACGTTTTCGACCACCCAGGAATACTATTCCATGCCATGCTATCCGGCGCTGGCACTGCTGACCGGCTCCGCAATGGCGGCTGGAGGCGACTGGATTCGATATGGCACTCGCGCCCTCTGCGCTGTGCTTTTGTGCGCCTCCATCGCGGCCTTCACCATCTGGTTCCTGGCACGGAACCTGCCGGCGCCGGGCGACATTTCTTCGGCCCTGAGCCTCCATCCGGGCGCGTACACATTATCGCTCGGGCACATCGGGGATCTGACCCTGGCGTCGTTCGCCTACCTGCGCGCTCCGCTGCTAGTCGCTGCTGTCGCCTTTCTCATCGGTGCGGCCGGGACTTTCCGCGCCACCGGTGCGAAGGCATTTCTGGCCGCGGCGGTCATGGCGGTGCTGTTTTTCCAGGCCGCGCGAATGGCGCTGGTGGTCTTCGACCCCTACATGTCTTCGCGTCCGCTGGCGGACGCGCTGTTACGGTCGCCGCAAGGCAAGCTCGTGGTCGACCATCACTACTACACGTTTTCCTCGATCTTCTTCTACACGAATCGCGACGCCCTCCTGCTGAATGGGCGTATCAACAACCTGGTGTACGGATCCTATTCGCCGGGCGCTCCCGATGTGTTCATCGACGACCAGCAGTGGAAGACTTTGTGGGAGGCGCCGGAGCGCTGTTACGTGGTGGCGAGCCTTACGGCGCTGCCGCGATTCCAAAACCTCGTAGGTTCCGGCAGCCTTCACACCGTCGCACAAAGCGGCGGTAAACTGATTCTCACCAACCAGCCTTCACCGGCGGGCGGCATACAATGATTACTGACCTGTTTCTGGCAGTCGCAGCAATCCCATTCATCTACTACCTGATCTCCATCTACAGTTCGTGGCGTTACTTTCATCAGCCCGACGATGCTCCCGACCCGTCATTCCTGCCCCCCGTCAGCATCCTCAAACCGTTCCGCGGCCTCGACCCTGAGGCCTACGAGAACCTGGAGAGCTTCTGCCGCCAGGACTATCCCGATTATGAAATCGTCTTCTGCGTGGACCCCGATGACGCAGCCATAGTCTCGGTCATCGAGCGGCTCAAAACGGATTTCCCGAAGCGCCGCATTCGCGTTCTCGAGGGGTCGGGACGCGTTGCTACCAACGACAAGGTCGCGAAACTGGCACGCCTGGTCGAAGAGGCCGAACACGAGCTAGTGGTGATCAGCGACAGCGATGTCCGCGTGCGTCCCGACTATCTCAGCCGCGTCACCGCCCCACTGCACGACCCCAACATCGGCGCCGTGACTTGCTTCTACACGCCCACCAGCATCCGCACCTTCACCGACCATCTGCAGACGGCCGGTATGACCTCCGACTTCTACGCCGGCATCCTGGTTGCGTGGCAGTTGGACGGCGTCAAATTCGCTCTCGGTCCCACCATCGCCACCACGCGCACGCGGCTGGCCGGATTTGGCGGCTATCCTTCGATCGAGAACCAGCCCGCGGACGATCTTCTCGTCGGACGCCTCATCGCGGAGCAGGGCCACGAGGTGGTCCTGCTGCGGTATGCGATCGATACCGTGCCCGATTATCACTCGCTGCAGGCCCTTCTCCGAAAGCGACTGCGCTGGATGGTCGTGATGCGTTATATGCGGCCAGCGGGCCACTTCGGATTGCTCTTCACGCAAGGATTGCCGTGGTGCCTTGCGGCGCTCGCTGTCCACCCCACTTGGACGGTCGCCCTCGCGTATCTCGGGACATACGACTTCCTGCGCGTGCTGATGACGTGGCTCATCGGCATCCACGGGCTGAAGCAGCCACGCTTCTGGAAGCAGATGCCCCTGATTCCGCTGTGGGATGGGGTGGCGTTCTGCATCTGGCTGGCGAGTTACCTGTTCCGGAGCATCCGATGGCGCAACGCCGACTATTACATTCGCGGGGGAAAGCTGGTGCCGGTGGCGGTCAATTCCGCCAAGCAATAATCATCCGCCCACCAGAATCACGCCGCACAGCACGATCAGCGCGCCCGTGGCCCGCCGGACACTGATGTGCTCGCGCAGCACGATCTTCGCCGCCACGGCCTCGAGGACGAAACTCGCTGCCGAGGCGGGCACGGCAAAGCTGAGCGGCTCCCTCTGCACCAGGACCATGAACGTAAAGAACGAGATTGCCAGGCACCCGATCGAGAGAATGAGAAAGCTCCGCCGGGCAATCATTCGAAGCAGCTTCATCAGGCCGCGGGCGTCCACGGTCTGCTCGCCCGCCCGCTTCATTTCGTAGCTCTGCAGCAGATCGCTGAGCACCGTTGCCGAAACCATGGCCGCCACCAGAATCCACTTCATTTCGGTCGCGCCCCATTCGTCGAATGAGTTGTGGAGCCCACCACCATCGCTCCCACGACAATCAAGGCGGTGCCGAGCCAACGCTGCGCCGAGACGGCTTCATGAAGGAAGGTCCTGCCCAAAAACGCCGCCACTACGTAGCCGACGGCGGTAACGGGAAGCACGAAGCTCAGGTCTGCGAGGCTGAGCAGCGCCATCCTCACCAGTACCGCAAGAATCAGCGCCGCCACGCCCGCGGCAACGAACGGATCGAGCATCGCCTGGACGTAAGCCAGGGGATTGGCGGGCGATGCCGGTGGCAGATGTTTCATCCCCAGCGCCAAAGACAGGTTCCCAGCAGCTTTCAGCGTAAGGAAAAGGACCAGGATGACTCCCAATCGGAACGCGTAAGCCTGCTTTTTTCGCGTGGCGGTCATCGCCCGCCGGCCTGCCCCAGGAGTTTCAGCGCAGCCGATCTGGGAGGATCGTCCGGGGTCAGTTTCGATTCCAGGTATTGACGCAGAAGCTTTTGTGCCTGCTCCGGATTGCGCCGCTGCTCCATCAGTGTTTTTGCCCGGGCAAAAAGCACGCGAGGATCGTTGGGCGCCAGGCCGGAGGCTTGCGCAAAGATGGCGTCGCTTTCGGGAATCCGGCCGTGCTTTGCCAGGTACCGCGCGAGATCGAGCATGCGGCCCACATCGCCGGGCGCGAGTTCGACTGACCTGCGAAGATGGTTTTCGGCCTCGGCTAACTGCTTCCGATGCTCGGCAATCTGGCTAAGCTCGAACTCGGACTCGGCTGGCCTTGTCGCGGCGATCTGCCGCGCGATCGCTTCGGCCTTCTCGAGCCCGCCACCCAGGATTCCGGGCGCGTTCAGATAGTAATCGAAAAGATCGTTGCGCGCGTCGGCGTAGTTGGGGTCGAGTTCGACAGCTTTTTCGAAATGCTGCCGGGCCTTGGTCGCGTACGCAATCGCCGTCACGAATCCCTCATTCTCGGCCCGCCTGCCGTAGGCACGCCCCAACCACATCTCGCATTCGGAACTGTGCGGGGTCAGCGTCAGGGCTTTCTCAAAGAAGTGCGCTGCCGTGGCGAAGTTGTCGAGCATATAGTTATTCTTGCCCATCAGCAGGTAGCCTGATGCATCCGTCGAGGTATCTGCTTTGAGCATCCGCAGCGAACCCGAATAGTCGGTGTTCTCATAAAGTGTCTTGGCTTCGCGAGCCATATCCGGTGCGGCACATGCAGGCCACAACAGAAGACAAACACAGGCGAGAGATCGCACTAACATACCGAGGCGCAGGCGAGAGCGTCGCCACTGTCTTAATTATAACTGGCTGCACTGCTGGTGTTCCGATGTTAACCTCGGTATTCCATGTCAGACAAACCACGGCAAGTCATCGTCGTATTCGGAGGAGCCGGCGGCATCGGGGCGGTGGTCAGCGAGCGTCTCGCGTGGGGGGGCGCGCAAGTGGTCATCGCCGACCGGAACGCCGGCCAGGCGGAAGCAAATGCGCGGGCCGTTGCTGACGCCGGCGGACATGCCATCGCCGCCGCATGCGACATCACCGATCCCGACCAGTGCGACCGGACAGCACAGGCTGCCATCGATCGATTCGACCGGCTCGACGGCGTGGTGAACTGCGCGGGCATCAGCAAGCCGCATGATTCCGTCACACTACCGCCCGGCGACTGGGCGCGCATGGTGGATGTTCAGCTCAACGGCGTGTTCTACTCCGCTCAGGCGTGCGCCAAACGCATGTGGACCGCGGGGGGCGCGATGGTCTTCATCACCAGCACCAATGCCGAGGCAGCGTTCCCCCGTCGCGCCGCGTATTGCGCGGCCAAGGCGGGGGTGGCGATGCTCACCAAGGTGCTGGCCATCGAGTGGGCCGCGCAGCGCATCCGCGTAAACGCCGTCGGCCCGGCCTATGTGGCCACGGAAATGACGCAGCGCAACATCACGGCCGGGAACGTGAACGAAGCGCAAATCAAAGCGCGAATTCCATTGGGCCGTCTTGCCCAACCGGCAGACGTCGCCGATGCCGTGTCATTTCTGTTGAGCGACCAGGCGAGCTTCATCACCGGCCATTCCCTCTACGTCGATGGCGGCTGGCTGGCCTACGGGTACTTCTGAATCCCGTCCCCATGTTCGGTATAAACTGTAGCGAGATCCCGGCCCGAAAACCCTGGGCCGTCGGCAGGAGTTAGTTATGTTTAAGCGTCTATCCACCGTCCTGTTTGCCACTCTGGCTCTGGCCGCCGCCTGTATGGCCGCCGCCACCAATACAAGGCTGCTGCGCATGCCCACCGTCAGCGCCACCCATATCGCGTTTGCCTATGCGAACAACATCTGGGTCGTGGAGCGCGCCGGCGGCACCGCGCGCCGCCTCACGAGTTTCCAGGGCCAGACTTCCAATCCGCACTTCTCACCCGACGGCAAGTGGATCGCCTTCAGCGCCGAATACGCCGGCAATACCGACGTGTACGTGATGCCTTCCGAGGGCGGGGAGCCCAAGCGGCTCACCTGGCATCCCGGCGCCGACACGGTGCAAGGGTGGACCCCCGATGGCAAGTCGGTCCTCTTCACCTCAGCGCGAGCCAGTTGGGCGCCCAGCGCGGCTCCCCGATTTTGGACCGTCCCTGCCGAGGGCGGGGTCGAAGAGCCGATGCAACTCCCGCGCGGCTACCAGGGCAAGATTTCTGCGGACGGCACGCACATCGCATACCGCATGAATAACTCCTGGGACGAGGAGCGCCGCAACTATCGGGGCGGGCAGAACCGGCCCATCTGGGTCGTCGATCTGAAGACCTTCGACCTGGTGACTCCGCCTTGGACTGACTCCAAGGACATGGACCCGGCCTGGCTCGGCGACACGGTCTACTTCATTTCCGACCGCGATGGCGTGGCGAATGTCTGGTCGTACGACATCAAGACGAAGAAGCTCGCGGAGCATACCAAGTTCACCGATTTCGACGTGAAGACGCTGGACACGGGCGGCGGCGCGGTGGTCTTCGAGCAAGCCGGCTACATCCACATGCTCGATCCCAAATCCGGCAAGACGCAAGTGGTGAACATCACCGCGACCGGCGATTTCCCGTGGATGATGCCGCGCTGGGAAGACGTCACCTCTCGCATGACCAACATGGTGCTTTCTCCGACCGGCAAGCGCCTGGTTCTCGAATCACGCGGCGAAATCTTCTCGGTGCCGGCGGAAAAGGGCGATGTCCGCAACCTGAGCCACTCCAGCGGGTCGGCCGAACACGACCCGGCGTGGTCGCCGGACGGCAAGTACATCTCGTACTTCAGCGATCGCTCCGGCGAATACAAGCTCGTCATCGAAGCCGCCGACGGGCTCACGCCGCCGCGCGAGATCGCGCTCCAGCATCCTACCCACTACTACACGCCGTCGTGGTCGCCCGATTCGAAGAAGCTGGTCTACACCGATACGAACCTCAAGGTGTGGGTCCTCGATGTGGCTTCCGGACAGGCAAAGATGGTCGGTAACGATCCCTGGATGGTCCCCGAGCGTACGCTGAATCCGGTGTGGAGCCCGGACTCAAAATGGATCGCGTACTCCAGCCGATTGAAGTCCCTGTACCACGCGATCTTCATCAGCAATGCGGAAACCGGCGAGTCGAAGCAGGTGACCGATGCGCTCGCCGATGCGGTCTGGCCCGCCTGGGACGCCAGCGGGAAGTATCTTTGGTTTCTGGCCTCCACCGATTTCGGACTGAAGTCGCAGTGGCTCGACATGACGTCCTACGACCACAACGAGAACTTCGGCCTCTACCTCGCCGTGCTGAAGAAAGGCGAGCCCAG
>DATJWB010000244.1:0-2861 GCA_035501495.1 Bryobacteraceae bacterium
ATCCTTTCGCAATGGAAGCCCCCGATCAATTAACCCGGCGAAACCGCACGGCGCGCTAAGCGATGCCAGCGACCGCAATGCCCGACCGGCTACGGACTACCGCGAAGCGGTTTAGTCCAATCCCTCTTATCGACAATTGAATTGACGAGAGGTAAGAACGTCCGGCTGTTAACCGAAGGGTTGTTGGTTCGGGTCCTACGTGAGGAGCCAATTCCTTTCCGTCCATTGATTTGCATGCCCGTTTGTTGACGGCATCCTCTCGCGCCGCCGCGCAGTCTTTGGCAGGGGTTCGCGTCTTCGTTCGTCTCTCCATTCGAGCCCCACCACGCCTGGGCCGCCAAGTCCCCCCCTGGTTCCACTCCTCTCCGCGCCGGTTCTCTGCGTCTCTGGTTCCGTCTCCCGGAGTTTGTTAACGCCAGCGCACGGTCGCCAAACCCGAATGAGACATCTTCCACGTTCCCTGCGTATATAGTGAACGGACGCGGAAACAGACCGCGTCGATAATCCCACCAGACGGCGCTCGACCGCGAAGCGGACATCGTCGTGGGTGGCCTCCAAGGAGACCGCTCATGAATGACCGCGATGCGGATCGCGCCGAGGCCGTGCGCCAGATCGCCGCAATCCTTTCCGCCGCCTACGTGCGCCTGCGCTTCCCCGAACCTCTCCAGAAGGAAGTTGACTGTGCCGAGACTTCCCGCCTTCATGTGACTGGTGGTTAACGCTATGAGAACAGAGACCAACAGATCAACGGCCCCTGCGGGAAGAGATCGAGGCCTTGCGCCACATGACCGTCGGGCAGCTCAAAGACAAGTACCGTGATGTCTTCGGCGAATCGAGCCGGTCGAATCACAAGCAGTTCCTTTTCCGGCGCATTGCCTGGCGGATGCAGGCGAACGCCTTCGGTGGCCTTTCGGAACGCGCGCGCCGACGCGCACTGGAGATCGCCAACGACGCCGACCTCAGAATCCGGGCTCCCAGGAACTTCTTGAAGGAGGACCTGGATGAAACGCGCATCATCGAAGCGCGTGTCGCGCCTACCGAGGACCCGCGGCTTCCGATGACCGACATCGGAGCCGGCCAGGTCGACTGCGTAGTCGTCTACAAGGTCGACAAGAGACTCCACGCTGACATTGACAAGGTCGTGGCTTGGTACCGAGATGCGCAGATCCCGGATGCCGCGCGGCAAGGGCTCTACATGAACTTATTCTTCCGCGAGGCAGGCGAGGCCGAGCACTTTAAGGTAACGCATGACCCGCGTGACAGTTGTGCCCATCATGGTCCCGAGCATTACCACATAATCGCCGGTTCGGGTGATGGCTTTCTTGTAAGCAGCAAGGTTCTCGGGCGCGACGGCCTGTCGCGAAGCCGCCGCTGTCCGCGGGTTGAACCCGGTGGCCGGCTGGCCGGGCTGGGCTTCAGCAGGCCGAGGCTGAGCGGGCTGCCGGAAGCGGAACGGAGCGGTGTATGCCAGCCGCGGATTCTGGTCCCCTTCCGCGCCGTTGCTAAAAACGGCCACGGGTTTGTTGTCGAATAGCTCTTCGACGTAGCGTCCGGCCTCGCCAGGGAAATCGGCGCTGATGACTCCCATCATGTAGTAGTTGACCGGGTGCATGGCATAGTTCATGTAGACGGCGATGGGTAGGTTCATCTGCGCCGACGAACTCCACCACGGCCAACGTCTTGTCTGAAGGCCCATTCGGATCCGGCTGCTGGCGCCACTCCAGTTCGGAGTTGAACAGGTCGCGGTTGACGTTCAGATCGATCTTGGCTGTTCCGTAGCCGATCCGTGCGGGAGCAAGTTTCGCCTTGGCCTGTTCGATGGCGGACACGATTGCCGGTCCCACTCCCCCTCCGGCGCCGGGCCTCCGACGCCGCCGCTGTGCGTATGCGTGGCCGAAATGATGAAGTTCTAGGCGGGGCATTTGGTCGACGCTGACGCCTTTCCGACGGCGTCGCTGACTACAGCGTTGTTGAGGCCGCCCGCATCGACCCCGACCAGAGCGGCGCAGCTCGCCCCGTTATCTACGACGATCGCGCGAACGAATAGATGATGGCGAATCGAATCCGTCGAGACTTGCAGCGTGATGTCCACCTTGGCAGCGCCAGCCCGCAGGCGGCCCGCCGCGCTTTGCGCCGAGACCAAACCCGGCATCGACAGAAGCAGCGCCCCGGCCAGCGTAATCAGAACTATTCGACTACTCATGGATCCTTTCATTTCGTTTCTCCTTCGCCTGAACCGCATTTGTACGGAGCTTCTTGAACCCGCCAGAAATCCGCTCCGGCTGTTGGGAGATTGCCCGTCCGAGGTTCCAATCGGCCGCAGCGGTCACCTCTATAGATCACGGCGCGCCGCAGGCATGCACCGCGCGGATTCTCGACCGGATCGACAACAACTCTCCAAGCCGCGATTCGCCCATTGGCCGATGGCGCCGGCTGCACGTTGGAACCTGTAACCGTTACTTCACACTTGCCTCGCTGAAGTTGATGCGGACGCCGTTCGGCTAGAGTGATGAAACCTGCGCAGGGAGCCTGACGAATATCGGCCGAAGGTCCTCCTGCTTACCTGCTGCTCCCAGGAGGTCTCACGACCCGTGATGGGGCGCTGGAACACTGCGCACCAGAGGCCCCTGAGGACGTGAGCCGCGAAATCTTCCCCGAGTAAGGTAGCGCAGACGGTGCCGCCTGCGCTCCTGGCTTCTTGCCCACCTTCTGGGCTCTGCGCTAGCTACTTTCTGGCGCAAAAATCATTTTCCGGAAAAGCGGCAGGGGAGCCCGCGGTTCGGAAAACCCAGAAGACGTGAAAAGGCCCTGGCGGGGGATCTCCGCCAGGGCCGTAGACAGGATTCGGACTATGGATCTAC
>DATJWB010000245.1:0-25581 GCA_035501495.1 Bryobacteraceae bacterium
TTTAGCCTGCGGAAACGGGAGAACTTCCCGCTTTGAGCGATCCAGCCCTTGTGGTCGGAAGCATTGCCTTATGGGCGTATTGCAGGCCCTTGATGCAGCCGATCCACAGTCGTTTCACGTCGCCGCGGAGTAACCCGAACCATGGAGAGGGGTGGTGTGTGCTGCGGCGAAAACTTGACACTTTTGTTCAGATGTTGGTCCGAACAGACGTCTAGTGGGCTCGGTCACGAGGTTTCGTGTGTGCAGGGAGTGCAACTCTCCGACGACGGCGTCTACCGATTCGATGTCCACCAAGTCTTGGGAGAAACCTTCTGCCGACTCAAGGTGTACAAGGGCGCAGCCGCCGTACAGATGCCCAGTTTCACATGGGTGCTGACTGCCGGGAAGACCATAGACCTAAATCGATCCTGCGGAGATCACACTCCCCGTGACGAGTTCAACACCGCGGAGATCGATGGCTTGGATCGCTGGAGCCCAGTGGGCATCGGCCGCCGCGGAGCGCGCCCGTTTAAGCGACCGCCGGATGGCGTGCCAATCATGGCTCCAAAGGGCCAGTAGCGGGTGCTTCCCAGGCGTCATCACATGGCATAGAAGCTTAAGCTATCATTGATGTTAGCCCCCTCCTAAACGTGTAAACCATGTGGATTGTTCGACTCGCCCTGAGGCGGCCTTACACCTTTGTTGTCATGGCGATGCTGATCGCGATTCTCGGCGTGAGCGCGATCGTCAGCATGCCCGTGGACATCTTTCCCTACATCGATATCCCCGTGGTCAGCATTGTCTGGAATTATGCCGGGTTGTCTCCCGAGGAGATGGAAAAACGCCTCGTCACCATCTTCGAACGCTCGCTCACCACCACCGTCAACGACATCGAGCACATGGAATCCCAGTCGTACAACGGTGTCTCGGTTACCCGCGTGTACTTCCAGCCGACCGCTAAGGTCGAACTGGCGCTCTCGCAAGTCACGGCCATTTCGCAGACGCTGCTGCGCATTTTTCCGCCCGGCACCACACCGCCGAGCATCATCAAATATGATGCTTCGAGCGTGCCCATTCTCCAGCTTGGCCTGGAGAGCAAGACCATGAGCGAGCAGGAACTCTTCGACATGGGCCAGAACTTCATCCGCACCCAGCTCGCCACCATTCAGGGAGCCGCAGTCCCGCTGCCCTACGGCGGAAAATTCCGCGCCGTGCTGGTGGACCTCATCCCCGAACAGCTGTTCGCCAAACAGCTCTCGCCGGCCGACGTCTCCACCGCGTTGGCCAACCAGAACCTGATTCTTCCGGCGGGCACCGCCAAAATCGGCGACAAGGACTATCAGATCAAGCTGAACAGCAGCCCGCGCGTCCTCGACGAGATGAACAATCTGCCCATCAAGGTCGTGAATGGCGCGACTGTTTATCTGCGCGACGTCGCCCAGGTGCGCGACGGATACAACGTGCAGACCAGCATTGTGCGCGCCAACGGCTCGCGGGGCGCTCTGCTGACGGTTCTGCGAAGCGGCAAGGCCTCCACCCTCGAGGTGGTGAACAACGTCAAGAATTACCTGCCGAAGATCCTGGCGGGCCTGCCTTCCACCCTGCAGGTGCGGCAGTTGTTCGACCAGTCACTGTTCGTCCGCGCCGCCATCAACGGCGTCGTGCGGGAGGCCGTCACGGCGGCCTTTCTCACCGGGTTGATGATCCTGATCTTCCTGGGAAGCTGGAGGAGCACGGTCATCGTCTGCATCTCCATCCCGCTTTCCATTTTGGTCTCGCTGATCGTGATGAGCTTGATGGGCCAGACCATCAACGTGATGACCTTGGGCGGGCTGGCGCTCGCGGTCGGCATCCTGGTGGATGACGCCACCGTGGAAATCGAGAACACCCATCGCAACATGGCGATGAAGAAACCACTCGTGCGCGCCGTGCTCGATGGCGCGCAGCAGATCGCTGCCCCAGCCTTCGTTTCCACTCTCTCCATTTGCATCGTCTTCGTGCCGGTGCTGCTGCTCACCGGCGCCGCGAAGTACCTCTTCACGCCCCTGGCCATGGCCGTGGTATTCGCCATGATGGCCTCTTATCTTCTGTCGCGAACCCTGATTCCGACCATGGTGCACTACATGCTGAAGCCGGAAGTCAAGCTATACGCGCAAGGCGAGCACGCCGAAGGGGGAACGGGATTCATCTGGCGGGTACACTACCTTTTTAACCGGCGCTTCGAGCTGATGCGCGCCTCTTACACTTCGCTGTTGCACTGGAGTCTCGACCACCGCGCCGTGGTGCTCACGGGCTTCGTCATCTTCGTAGCTGCGTCGCTCAGCCTGGCCGTGTTTATCGGCCGCGATTTCTTCCCCACGGTGGACTCCGGGCAGATGCGGCTGCACGCGCGGGCGCCCTCCGGCACGCGCATCGAGGTCACCGAGGAGCTGTTCGCCGATATCGAGCGTGAGATCCGCGACGTGATCCCGGCCCGCGAGATCGACACCATCATCGACAACATCGGCATCCCCAACGGCGGTTTCAACCTCGCGTTCGGCGACAGTCCGACCATTGGCGTGAGCGACGGCGACATCCTCATTTCGCTCAAGGCCGACGACCACGGGCCGACGGCTCAATACACCGACATCCTGCGCAAGCGGCTGCGCGAGAAGTTCCCCGATACGGTATTCTTCTTCGAAGCGGCCAACATCACGAATCAGATCCTGAACTTCGGCCTGCCGGCGCCGATCGACGTCCAAGTCCTGGGCCGCAACGCCGCCGCCAATTACCAGATCGCTCACGATCTGGAAGTGCAGATGGCGCGCATTCCCGGCGCCGCGGACGTGCATATTCACCAGGTGGTGGACTATCCCGAAATCGACCTGACTGTGGACCGCAGCAAAGCGGGACTGGTGGGGCTTACGCAGAAGGATGTCTCAGGCAGCGTCCTGATTTCTCTGAGCGGGAGTTCCCAGATCGCTCCCACCGAGTGGCTCGACTTCAACAGCGGCGTCAGCTACTTCGTGACGGTGCAGACGCCCCAATATCGCGTCGATTCCATGAAGGCGCTGATGAGCACGCCCATCGGCGCGCCTTTCGCCAACGTGATCAGCAACACGCCGACGTCGCTGGCGGGGACAGCCAACGCCGGGATCTCCGCGGTCGGAATCGGCCCCAGCCAGAGCTCGGTGGCTTTCGGCAACCCGGGCGCGCTGGCCGGCGGACCGCAGCTTCTCTCGAACCTGGCTACCACCACCCGCGGCGTCGGCCCCGCCATCGTCAACCACTACAACGTGCAGCCGGTCTTCGACGTCTATGCCAATGTCGATCGGCGCGACCTGGGATCCGTGGGGTCGGCAGTCCAGAAGCTCGTCGACGGGATACAGTCCAAGCTCCCACGGGGCACCACCGTCGAAGTGCGCGGACAGTTCAGCACCATGACCAATTCGTTTTACCGCCTTGGGTTGGGGATGATCTTCGCGGTCGTGCTGGTGTACTTTCTCATGGCCGTCAACTTCCAGTCGTGGCTGGACCCGTTCATCATTCTGACGGCCCTGCCGGGCGCTCTCGCGGGCATCGTCTGGATGCTCTTCCTGACCCAGACAACCTTCAGCGTTCCCTCTCTGATGGGCTCCATCATGTGCATTGGGGTGGCCACCGCCAACAGCATTCTGATGGTGGTCTTTGCCAACGACCAGCGCGAAGAAGGCATGGACGCCCGTTCCGCGGCGCTCTCGGCCGGTCATACCCGCATCCGTCCCGTGTTGATGACCGCCAGCGCCATGATCATCGGTATGCTGCCGATGGCCCTGGGAATGGGCGAGGGCGGCGAGCAGAACGCTCCCCTGGGCAGGGCGGTGATCGGCGGACTCATTCTGGCCACCATCACTACGCTTTTTGTGGTCCCATTGGTTTATAGCCTTTTGCGGAGCAGGCCGCCGATTGATTTCGAACGGAGGATCGTGGACGAGGAGCACGAGTACTTGCGAGACGAAATGATGCGTGAGGATTTGCAATGAACGAGACCAGGACGAGCGAAGACCGGCTCCGTGCGGAAATCGAAAACCTGAAACGCCAGTTACAGGAGGCTCGAAATCACGGTGGCCACGCGCCCGCGCCCCAGACCAAGGGCCCTTCGGCCGGAACGCTGGTGGTCCTCACGCTGCTGTTTGGGGGACTTATCGCGGCTGGCTTCTTTCTGGGATACCTGCCCCGCCAGCGGCGGGAGATGGTGCTGGCGGCGGAGGCGAAGGCCGAGGGGCAGAACCTTCCCGTCGTCACGGTGCAGCCGGTCAAGCGATCCGCCACGACCGCCAACCTGGTGCTTCCGGGCAATATCCAGGCGGTCACCGAAGGGCCGGTCCTGGCGCGTTCGAGCGGCTACATCAGGAAGCGCTACGTCGATATCGGCGACCGCGTGAAGGAAGGGCAAGTGCTGGCGGAGATCGAAGCTCCCGAGTTGAACCAGCAGATCAAGCAGGCGCAGGCGACTGTTGACCAGGCGAACAGCACGGCCCAGCAGGCCGAAGCCGCCCTCGAGCAAGGCAAGGCCAACGCCAGCCTGGCGAAGGTCACCGCGGACCGCTGGGCCAACCTCCTCGCGAAGGGCGTGGTGTCCCGCCAGGATAACGATACCTATCAGGCGCAGTACCAGGCGCAGCAATCCAACGTGCAGGCGCTCGAAAAGGCCATCGCCGCGGCCAAGAGCAACATTGTCGCGGCGGAGGCCAACCTGGCCCGTCTGAATCAGCTCCTCCTTTACCAGACGGTGCGCGCTCCGTTCGCGGGCGTGATCACACTGCGCAACGTGGACTCCGGAGTGCTCGTTACCGATGGCAGCACCTTGCTGTTCCGCATCGCCCAGACCGACCGTCTGCGCACCTATCTGAACGTTCCGCAAGCCGACGCGGAATCGGTGCGCGTCGGACAGCAGGCCACCCTGACCTTCCCCGATCAGCCAAGCCGCAAATTCAACGGGACCGTGGCCCGCACTGCCAATGCGCTCGACCCCTCCACCCGCACTCTGCTGGTGGAGGTACAAGTGCCCAATCCCCAGGGACTGCTCCTTCCCGGAGAGTATGCCGAAGTAGACCTCGCGGTGCCCCGGAAGAACCCGCCTCTCCTGATTCCGGCATCCACTCTGATCGTGCGCAACGATGGGCCCCAAGTGGCCGTCATGGGTTCCGATGGAACCGTGCATTTCGCGCGGGTCGAGTTGGGCCGCGACCTGGGCGATCACCTGGAAGTGCTCGCCGGGCTCGAACAGGGGCAGCAACTCGTGGTGAACCCGAGCGACCTGATCCGCGAAGGCGTAAAGGTGCGGACGTCCGGAAGCTCCGGCGGCCCGGGCGGACCCGGTGCGGCCACCCGATAACGGAAGTCTCACGATGTCTCCCTCGAAACCACTCAGTGTCTTTCTAGCATTCCTGCTTTGTACTGCGCCGGCCGTGGCGCAGACTGGAGTTCCGCGGGCCACTCCCCAGGTCAGCTACGAGAACTCGGGCCGCATCCACCCGTTGATTCGCGCCGGCAACCTGTACCTGTCGGTGGAGGACGCCCTGGCTCTGGCGATCGAAAACAACCTCGATATCGAGCTGCAGCGCCTCAGTTTTCCGATTGCGGATATGGATCTGCTGCGCGCCAAGGGCGGCGGCATTACCCGCGGGCTGAACTACACGTTGGCGGAAGTGCCTACCGGCGTGGGCGGCCCGCTCAGCCCTGTGGTGACGACCGCCGCTACGTCGGGGCGGGCGACGGCCGGATCGTCCGTAGCCACGAACGCACTGGAGTTGGGAGCTCTCAGCGAGCCGCAGGACAACCTGTCGCTGCAAGGCACGATCCTGCAGTCCAACGGTACCGCCGTGCCGGTCTTTGATCCCGCGATCGTCGGGCAACTCAACTGGACGCACCAGACCACGCCGGAGACCAACGTCGTCACCACCGGAACCGATTCGCTGGTAACCAATACCACGCTGGCCAATGCGGGCGTTCAGCAGGGCTTTGCCAGCGGAGCCCAGGTCGGTCTGAACTTCAACAACAGCCGCCAGTCGTTGAACTCCATCCGGAGCGGATACAATCCGTTCACCAATTCGAACTTGGGCCTGACGGCTACCCAGCCGTTGCTTCGCGGTTTCGGCATGAGCCTCAACCGCCGATTCATCCGGATCGCGGCCAATCAGCAGAAGATCACCTCCCTGCTGTTCCGCCAGCAACTCATCGCCACGGTCTATGGCGTGATCCGCCTGTATACCGATTTCGTCGCGCTTTACGAGGATGAGAAGGTGAAACAGGAGACCGTGAACCTGGCCGAGAAACTGCTTTCCGATACCAAGGCGCAGGTGGAAGAAGGGACGCTGGCACAGGTGGAAATGACGCGGGCGAGCGCCCAGCTCTTTTCCACGCGCCAGGACCTGATCAATGCCCGCGGCCTTCGCGAAGAGCAGGAGGCGATCCTCAAGAACGTCCTGACGCGGACCGGCAACGGCGATTCGGAGGTGCGTGGGGCACACATCATCCCGACCGATGTGCTGACCATCCCCGAGAAGGACGACGTGCGGCCCATGCAGGACCTCATCAGCGACGCCCTGGCGGGCCGCCCAGACCTGGGGCAAGCCGCCTTGCAGATCGATAATTCGCGCATTGGACTGGCGGGAGCAAAGAACGCCACGCTGCCGGAAGTGGACCTGGTGGGCCTGATGCAGAACAACGGCCTGGCGGGTATTACGAACCCGCTGATTGCCAGTCCGGACGGCACTTTCAACGGCGGGTACGGCAGCGCCCTCGGGCAGGTCTTCGCGCGCAACTATCCGACTTACGGGATCGGCGTACAGGTGACTTTTCCGATCCACAACCGCATCGCGGAGGCCGATCTGGCGCGCGATGAGATCCAGGTGAAGCAGTCCGAGATCCGCTTCAAGCAGTTGCAGAACCAGGCGCGTCTCGAGGTGGAAGACGCCCTGATCGCCATGCGGCGCGCGCGTTCGTCGTACGAGGCGGCGGTAGAAGCCCGCAAGCTGCAGCAGGAGTCGCTCGAAGCCGAGCAGGAAAAGTTCGCGGTCGGCGCATCCACAAGCTTCTTCGTGATCCAGTACGAGAGTCTGCTGGCGCAGGCGAAGTCCACCGAAGTCGCGGCGAAGAGTTCCTGGGTGAAAGCCCGCGCGGCGCTGCAGAGGGCCATGGGCAGCATTTTGGAAGAGAATCACATCTCCTTCGACACGGCGATGAAGGGCAGGTAGCGGCCGATCCTGTACGCTGTCGCTCCGTCCCATTGTACGGAGCCGCTCATAAACTCCGATCTACTGCTCTTCGGCCCCGCTTTCTACCCTGAATCGGGTACATCCTCAAACGTCACCTCGAACGTACCCTGACCGAGACTAGCATGCGGGATTGGTCGAGCCCGCTTGCCAAGGAGTTGTCATGCTACGAAACCTTTACGAGGGACTCTGCGGTCCAGATGTTCGAGCCTTACAGGAAGCGCTCAACCTCCATATCCGTGTACTGGGCCTGAAGCCCCTGAGACTGGATGGGATATTCGGGCCGAAGACCAGGTGCGCCCTACAGGCCTTCCAGAAGCTCAAGCATCTGGTCCCCGACGGAATCTTCGGTCCCAAAACCCGCCTCGCTCTCTACCCGGTAGGCGTTTATCACTCGCGCTTGTGCGTAACGAGCGGGCCGACTTCGGCGCCCAAGTCGCGCCAGATCGCGCCCGCCTCACATCCGGTTCTCCCCGTGACTATTGGCGCCGTGCCCGGAGCGGGCACTTTGGTGCCTATGCCTGCGCCGCCTCCCCCGTCTAATCCCAAGACAGCGCCGCCGCCCAAAATCGGTTCCTACAAGATCGGTGACCAATTCTCGATTCCCATCAAGCAACTTCCCGAACCCAAAAAACCGACTCCAGACACGCACACCTTGACGCTCGATTGGATTGGGCTGATTCACGCGGGGCGCTTCCACTCACGCTATCTCGACGGACCTTACTCCCTGGGTGCGGATCTGGGGGTCGGGCTGCCCATTAGCGATGGCGCCAAGTATACGGCCACCGGCTCCCTGGCCCTCACTTTGGCACCTGACATGTTCCGTTTTGGACGTTGGGATCTGTTGACTCTCAGCGCCAAAGCGGGACTCGGGGTCGTCCATCAGGACACCGACCCCAAGTGGTATCTGACGGGAAACGCCTCCGTGACCGCGGGCCTCAGCTACGATATTATCTCCGGCGATTCCGGCAGGCCCGCGCTCTTGAAGTTCGGCCTGACCGGCGGCTTCAGCGCCGCGCTTGACCACCGGGACTCGCAGTTTCACCTCTCTACGTCGTTGCCCGTTTTCCTTGGAGTGTCCGGTACCTATTGAACGGTGGCCTTACAGGGTCGGCCTCGGGATTGGCAAGTCGCAGGTCTGTCCGGTGCGTCCCCGTCCTCGATCGTCCTAGCTTGCTACCTTGGCCATACTGCGGTGATGGCGCGCGCCGGCAGCGGCGAAGGCGGTGACGATCGGGTTCGGGACGCCGCCCATTTCCGGTTGGAAGAGCGTGGCGACGAAGAAAGGGTGCCCGTCGAGTTCGACCGCGCGGATCTCCTGCTGGTCGTCCAGAGCCGCGACATACATCTGGCCGCCTTCCACGATGCGACGGTACCGCCCGTTCAATCCGAAGCTGCAGTGGTAATGCTCCACGGACTCTTTAGAGCTGTAGGCCTTGCGTAGGAGTGAGCCGTCTGTGAAGCGCACCCGCGCCTTCATCCCGACCAGTGCGCAGCCGAGCGGGGAAATCAGCGGCATGGCGGCGTTCGGCTTGCTCTTCTGGTGTTCGGCGTCGGTGAATCCCAGAACGTTGCGCGCGTACTCGATGAGCGCGTACTGGAAACCTGCGGATGTCCCCAGAAAGGGGGTCCGCGTGGTGCGCGCGTAACGAATAGCGGTCAGAGCGCCGTCAGCGCTGCGGTACGGCATCCCGGGAACACACCAGATGCCATCGTACTCTGCCAGAGATTCTCCATTCCCGATCGAATCGGTGGCGACCCAGACGCCGGTGACTTCTCCGCCTGGTACGGCTGCCAGAGCGCTGGAGACCGCCTGATGTGATTTCTGTTGTTCGTTGTAATCGCCGACGAAGGCGATTTGGGTTCCTGAGTGCATAGCGGGTATTCTATGTCAAGCGCAGCCATCCTGGGTAGTTTCCGCTGACCGCATCTTTTATTCGTTTCGAAGGGCGATCCAGGGGTCGGTGCTTCCGGCACGGCGCGCGGGCACGTACGCGGCGAGGACGGCGACGGCCAACAGGAACGCAGTGGCCGCGCCGAACAGAAGCGGATCGGTGGCACTGACACTGTACAGCACCGACCGGAGCAGGCGGGACAATGCCAGGCTTCCAGCCGCGCCGATTGCGACACCCGCCCCGCTCAGCCGCAGAGCCTGCCCCACGACCATGCGCTGGATGCCGCCGCGCTCCGCGCCAAGGGCCAGGCGGACTCCGATTTCCCTTGTGCGCCCGGCCACGGATTGTGAAATTACGCCGTAGATCCCGACGGCCGCAAGAAGCAGAGCCAGCACGGCGAAAGAGACGAGGAGCACAACGGCAAAGCGCCGTCCGCCGGTGGACCTGGAAAGACTGTCGCTGAGCGTCACGATTCCCGAGAGCGGCAGGTCCGGGTCCCACTCGCGGACCGCGGCACGCATGGCAGGCGCCTGCCGCATCGGGTCGCCTGATGTCCGCACGACCAGGGACATAGCAAGGACGGGCGACTGTGCGTAGGGTACATACGACTCCGCGTCCGGCTGGTCGGACAATGAAGTTTGCCGCAAGTCGGCAATCACACCGACGACGGTCATCCAATGGTCCGGAGCGCCGTCCCCGAAGCGCTTGCCGACGGCGTCCTGATGGGGCCAGCAGCGACGCGCCATAGTTTCGTTGACGATCGCCACGGGAAAACCCGGCGGATCGTGTGCGTCGAAGAACCGGCCGCGCACCAGGCGGGCGCCGATGGCGGCCAAGTAACCAGGGTCGGTGGTGCGTTGGATGACCACGGGCTTCTCGCCGTCGAGCGGGGGTGGCGCGCCTTCGACCACAATGCTGCTGCCGCTTTTGGCATTGCTGAACGGCAGGTGAGAGACGATGCCGGCGGCCGTGACACCAGGAATCCGCCGAAGGCGGTCAGTCAATCCTTGGGCGAATGCCGTTCGCCGGGCAGGCGCGGAGTAGGCGGCGGCCGGAAGCGTCACCGACCCTGCCAGCACCTTTTGGGGCTGGAAACCGGGGTCGACCGCTTGCAATCGGACGAGGCTCTGCGTAGTAAGTGCGGCCCCGAGCGCGAGCATCATCGCCAGGGCGACTTCGAGGATCACCAGCGCGGCGCGGAAGCGGCTGCGGCCTGCGCCTTCCCCTCCCCGGCCGCCTTCTTTCAGGTTCGCGGCGAGGTCCGTACGAGCCGCGGCCAGGGCGGGCGCCAGGCCGAAGAGCAGGGTGGTCGCGAGTGCCGCACCCAGCGTGAACAGCAAGACCGCCCGATCGATCGACGCAGCCTTCTGGAACGGCAGGTAGGCGGGTCCGGAGGCGAGGACTCGGACCACGGCCCATGCGGCTGCCAGGCCCAACGCAGCCGCACTGGAACCGAGCACCGCGCATTCCGTCAGCAGTTGCCGGACGATGCGGCCGCCTCCGGCCCCCAGGGCGGTGCGGATCGCGATCTCGCGCTGGCGGTTTCCCGCGCGCGCCAACAACAG
Organism: Bryobacteraceae bacterium; assembly: GCA_035501495.1. GTDB lineage: Bacteria > Acidobacteriota > Terriglobia > Bryobacterales > Bryobacteraceae > JAIQFL01. The sequence continues at coordinate 10,675 of DATJWB010000245.1, forward strand.
GTTGGCCACATTGGCGCACGCGATCAACAGCACCAGGACGACCGCGACCGAAAGCAGCACGAGGCTGGACCGCACATCCCGCACCGCGAATTCGCGGAGCGTCCAGACGCGGGCGCCCCAGTCGTTTGGGTAATGATACCGGGCGACCCACTCGCGGCAAAGCTGGTCGATTTCGGCCTGCGCCGTACCGAGCGGAACGCCGGGCCCGAGCCGCCCGTACACTCCGACCGACGGCATTCCGGGGACCCGCGCCGTGCTCGCCGCAATCGGCATATATACCCCCACGTCGCTGCCATAGAGGTCGAAGCCGGGCGGCAGGACTCCTACGATGGTGTAACTGTTCCCGTCGAGTACGATGGCACGGCCGGTGATGAAACGATCGCCGCCAAACCGGCGCTGCCACAGGCCGTCGCTGAGTATGGCGACATGCGGAGCGCCCGGAAGATCCTCCTCGGGCAGAAAGTCGCGGCCAAGCGTCGGGCGGATGCCGGACATTTCCAGGAAGCCGGCATTCACGCGGCAGGTGGCGACGCGCTCCGGCTCATTGCCAAGGGTCAGATTGGCCGAGCCCGGCGTGAAGGAGGACAGGGTTTCGAAGGAATGGGTGCGGGCGCGCCACCATTCGACGAACGTGTTGTATTCGACAAAGGCTCCGTAGATGTTGGAGTGGGGGAGCTGGGCGCGGATGGTGACGAGGCGGCCGGGATCGCGATAAGGCAGCGGTCGCAGGAGCACGCTATTCACAACGCTGAACATGGCGGTGTTGGCGCCGATACCCAGGGCAAGGGTCAGAACGGCGGCCACACTCATGCCGGGGTTCCGAGCCAGCATGCGGAAGCCAAGGGAAAGATCCGGTAGCATATTCACCTCGGGGTTTTGCGACGCATCTTCTTGTGACGCATCGTGGTTGAAAACGGGCAAGGATTCGTCACAAAAAGCCGTGAGCCAGGACCGGATGAGGAACGACAGATCGGCGCAAGTGGTTGCATGGCGTTATGATCCTGTTTCCGGTATAGCAGAACGGCGGGCCAAATTCAGACTTACAGGCCTGTAAATTTCTGAACTGTGGCGAGATATAGTTCGCTACAGGCTGTGACTCTTAAGCGTTGGAGGATCATCGTGCCCTGACGCCGGCCTGAATTGACCCACCGGAACGCCGGCGGGGAATCAGTCGATGAGGAGGAGCCGCGACCGGCAGGTGCACTCTCGTTCAACGCTTTCAGGGGCTGCCCGCGGTGCAAGCGCGATACTGAGTCCAAACGAGCGGTACATTGCGGCTACGCGAACGCCTCGTCATTTTTCGGCGACGCGAAGGGCTGGTATACTACCTCAGCTTGTGGACGGAGCAGCACGACACAAGCGATTCTGCGCTTTTTGCTCAGGCCCGGTCCGCTTTCCGCCTGGTCCCCATCCCCAAGGGTGAGTGCGTTAATCCGTACCAACAGCGCCGCGGCGATTGCGGCGGGATTGCTCGCCATGCCCTATTCCCGGAGCATTCCGGGCGCGCGGCCTTTTGGCGTTTGTTCCGGTTCTACAATATCCGTACCCCCTCATTCGTCTATCAAAGTAGGTGAACGAACAAGCGAGCGCGGCGCGGATGGCTCTCGAACAGGATCAGCGGATCGGCGAGGTGCTCGAGCAGGAGCAGTCCCGGCTGTTCCAGTTCATTCGGCGGCGCGTGCCGGACCGGCGCGATGCCGAGGACATCCTGCAGGACGTCTTTTACGAACTGGTGGAGGCGAACCGCCTGTTGATGCCGATCGAGCATGTCACCGGCTGGCTGTTCCGCGTGGCGCGCAATCGCATCACCGATCTCTTTCGCAAGAAGAAGCCGGAGAGCTTCAGCGATCTGGCGGTCGAGGACGAAGACGACGGGTTTTTGCGATTGGAGGAGCTGCTGCCTTCGCCCGATGCCGGACCGGAGGCGCTGTATGCCAGACGCGTGCTGCTCGAGGAACTCGAACTGGCGGTGGAGGAATTGCCAGAGGAGCAGCGTGAGGTATTTGTGGCGCACGAGTTGGAAGGGCGCAGCTTCCAGGAGATGGCCGCCGCGACGGGCGTGAGCGTGAATACGCTGCTCTCGCGGAAGCGGTACGCGGTGCTGCGGCTGCGCGATCGGCTGAAACGGATTCACGACGAGTTTATGAGAGGATGAGGAACCGACATATGAGAAAGAAATGGATTTGGCTGGCTCCGCTGGCGATTGTGGCTTTGGCGGCATTCATCGCCCTGGGCGGCGTCATCGTGCAGTCGCTGTGGAATTGGCTTCTGCCGCCGTTGTTTGGCTGGTCGGAGATTACCTTCTGGCAGGGTTTGGCACTGCTGGCGTTGTGCCGGATTCTGTTCGGCGGGTTGGGCGGGCACGGTCCACGCGGACCGAGAATGGGGCGGCGGATGGCCGACCGGATGGAGAAGCGGATGGCCGATCGATGGGAGGCGCTCACTCCCGAGGAACGCGAACGGTTCCGGCAGAGCATGCGCGGACGTTGCGGGCTCGATCCAGCTCCCAGCGAGGGGCAGAGCGCGTGACGATGTGCCGCCGGAGCGGCTTACTCATTGCGCAGGGCAGCTACGGGATCCATCCGTGCTGCCCGCCGCGCGGGAATCCAGGCCGCACCGCCACCGACCACAACTAACACGATTGCGGCGGCGGCCTGGATTAACGGATTTGCGGCTCTCATCTGAAACACCAGACTTTCCACAAATCTCGCCATCAGCAGCGCTGTAGCGGTACCCGCCGCAATACCGCTACCGCAAATCAGAGCGACTTCCCTCATCACCAGCCAAACGACATCCCGTCTCTGCGCACCGACTGCCATGCGAATGCCAATCTCCGCCGTTCGCCGGGTCACGTCATACGACTGGAGACCATAGACCCCCACGCCTGCCAGGATGATCGCCAACACGCCGAAGCCCCAGGCAAGCACCGCCATCAAGCGATCTGTCGCCAAGGTCCGGTCCAGTAATTCCTCCGCCGTATCGATCTGGTCAACGTGTAGTGCCGGTGCTTCCGCGCGGAGGGTGGCGCGCAGACTGGGGATCACGGCCGTTGGATCCAGGCGCGTTCGCACGAGAAATCGCGTGCTGAAGGCCTGGGTTTGGGTCTGGATCTGGCACAGGTAGAACATTGGCTTCGGCCGGCGTACATCATTGCGAATGTCCTGAACTACGCCTACGATTTGGTAGGAGAGGATGGTATCCTTTGCCGCCGTGACATAAAGGTTGCGCCCAACCGCATCGCTTCCCGCAAAAACACGGCGGGCGAACTCCCGGTTTACGATCGCAACCTTGGGAGCGCCGGGGTCGTCTCGCTCATTAAAATCGCGGCCGGCAATCACGTGAGTGCCGGCCGTGGAGAAGAAGTAGGGTCCTACGTGATCGAACGCTGAGAAATGCGTCCGCTGGTCCGCATTGAAAAAGCCGTCGGCATCAAAATGCGTAGAGTAGTTCCGGCCCGAGAAGATTCCGTTCTGCGAGAAGCTCACGGCCTCCACTCCCGGCACCCCGGCCAGTCGATCTCGGAGCCGCAGGTTCAACCCAATCAGCTGAGGGCCCTCGTAGCCCGCATCCGCCGGGTCCACATCGGCAACGAGCAGACGATTGCGGTTCAGTCCCCCGTCGAACTGCCGTAACTGGTGCAGACTGTATGCAAACAGGCATGTGGCAGCTACCAGGACCAGGGAAATGGCAATCTGGGCCGCTGCCACGGCACGCCGAAGGAACCTTCCAGAGGGACTCCCGCCTGCCGGACGCGGCCCTTGTTGGAGTCCCGGCTGCACGGCTCCGCGGGCCGCTCGTAGCGCCGGCATGACGCCCGAAACCAAAGCGGCTGCTACCGAGACAGCTGCCACGAAGAGGAGAATTGCAGAGTGGGTCTCCAGGCTCAGCCGTGCGGGCTGGTCGTCCCAAACTAATATCAGGCGCACCAGGGCAGCCGCTAGAGGCTGGCGCAGCAGCACGCCGATCAGGCCGCTCGCCGCGGCCAGAATCACCGACTCTGTGAGTAGCTGCCGCGCAATCCGCCCGCGGCTGGCGCCGATCGCCAGCCGTACCGTCAACTCTTTGCGCCGTTCGTCTGCGCGTGCGAACTCCAGGCTCATGACATTCACGCACGCCAGCAAAAGCCCGATCCCCACCATCCAGAACACTACCCGCAACGGCTCGGAGAACCGGTCCCGCAGAAAAGAGATGCCCTTTCCCGCGGATTCCAGTATGAGCTTGCTTTCGAACAGACTTCTGCGGTCCTTCTCGCTCCGCGGCGGCCCATTACGTTCCAGATCGATCTGTATGCTGACTGGTGTAAGTTCCGCTGAAGCTTGCTGCATGCTGATACCAGGCTGCAAGCGCCCGACAATCGTGAGGAAGTTATTGTTCTTCCCGTCGAGCCAGCTCGGGCCCGGAAAAACGCTGTTGGCGGTGCTTACAGGCAGCCATACGTCGGGGACCTCTCCTACCGTCACGCCAAAGAACTCCGCGGGAGCCACGCCAATGATCGTGAAGAGCGCCTTTTCAACGCGGATGGTGCGGCCGAGCACCGCGGCGCCGCCATAAGCCTTCTGCCAGTAGGAATGGCTGAGCACGGCTACTGGCGCCGGATTCCCGCGCCGATCATCTTCCGGAGTGATCGGCCGGCCTGCGTCCGTTTGAATGCCCAGCATCTCAAAGAAGTTGCCGGTCACCAGTTCCACCTGCCCGCGCTCCGGCCCTCGTCCGGTGTCCAGCCGGCGGACCAGGCTCCCGGAGCAAGCGGCGATGTTCTCCATCGATCCGCCTCGATTTCCGGCAAAGCGCGAATAGCCGAAATAGGAGCGCGAACTGTTGACGAACGTAACCAGCCGCTCCGGATCGCGCACGGGGAGTTCCCGCCACAATAACGCGTCCATCAGGCTGAAAATCGCCGCATTCGCGCCAATCCCCAGCGCCAGCGAAACCACGGCAGCGGTAGCGAAACTCGGTTTCCGGCGCAAGACGCGAATCGCATATCGAACGTCCGCCCAAACCCCTTCCAATCGGGGCCAGCCCCATACCGCTCGCGCATTTTCCGCGGCCAAGGTCAGATTCCCGAGCTCGCGCTTCCCGGCAATCTCTTGCAACGCCCGAAACTCCTCCTGCATTTCGCGCTCTGCCTTACGTCGCAGATGCGGGATCAGGTACCTCCATTTCCGGGGCATCGGTTCCTCCTGGAAGGCGCCTGGTTCAAATCTCGGGAGCCGGGCCCATCACTCTCGCGATTGCCCCCGCGAAATCGGCCCACTTCGCATGCTCCTGAGTGAGCTGCTTTTTCCCGGCCGGTGTCAGACGATAAATCCTCACCTGGCGGTTGTTTTCGGACTTCTCCCATTTCGCTGCGACCCAGCCCTTGAGCTCCAGCCTTTTCAGCGCAGGGTAGAGCGAGCCGAATTCGATCTCCAGTGCGTCATCCGAGGTCTGCCGGATGGCCTTGGCAATGGCATAGCCGTGCAGCGGCCCGAAAACCAGCGTCCGGAGCACCAGCATGTCCAGGGTACCTTTGAGCAAGTCCATATGAAGATTTCCTATATGAAGGATATCATAATAATGACGCCAAACGGTCGACCACGCACGAGGCGGAGGCTTTCAACTGGGGGAGCACCTCCGCCGCGCGCGAGATCCCACCGGGCGAGCAACTCCGGGTGTTCGACGTGGCATGGCGGAATGCCGGCCGACAACGGTTCGAAGCAGTTTATTCTCCCGAAGACGCCGTTTATGAGCAACTGACCGATGATCCTTGAGATTCGGTGAAGTCGTCCTCATTAAACTGCAGTTTCACCAGACGACAGGTGAAAAGTCCGTCCGGCGCTGGTCTTGCTTGACACCGGCGACGACGATTTCGTAGCGCCGCCCATAACTTCACAACTGAGGCACACGAGTTACGATCTTATCCTCAAGGACTGGCGCGCCGCGGGACCCAATGTCGGTCATGTGCCCGGGCTCATACGCTACCGGAAAATACCTCCTCTGTTTTCAGTCTCTTCCCATCGACGTCCGGCTCCCTCACCAAGCTTGTCTGCTACCCTGGAGCGGGTCCGGAAAGCGTTTGTCAAATCCGGCCCTAACCGTTTCTCGGTAGGGAAGGCCATCCGGCGATGCAACCTGCATCGCGACCCGCCGAGTAGCGCCTCGCGCGGCCATTAAACCCCTGATAACAGACCAAATTCTCCCCTTGACAATTAATTACAAATTGCAATAGGATAATCACAGATTGCGATATGAGGCTCGGTGAGAAAATCCGGTACCTGCGGGAGGTCGAAGGCACACTGCGCGGCCTCGACCGCGAGATCTCCCAACAGGAGTTGGCCCGGCTGATCCAGAAGGAGCTGGGCAAGTCCATCAGCCAGAGCTATTTGTCGCAGATCGAGAGCGGTGCGCGGCCGCACCTGACGAATTCCAGCCGCATGCTGCTGGCGCACTTTTTCAAGGTTCATCCCGGGTACCTGGTGGACGATCCGGAGGGCTACCAGAACGAGCTGATTTCCGACCTGGGCGTGCTGGAGGACAAGCTCGACCTCTGGCTGATCGGGGGCGCGGAGCGCTTCTGCAAGGATCCCGAGCTCCACGAGGCGCTGCTTACGGTGGCGCGCCATTCGGACTCGCGCCTGTGCCTGGTCCTGCTGGGCACGATCCTGGAGAACCCGGGGCTCGCCGAGCGGCTGATCGAGGTATTGAAAGCCCCGGCGAAATCGAATTCCAAACCGAGGAGGCGGTCATGACCTGGTCTAACTTCTATCTCGTTTGTTTCCTCGTAGGCTTCGGCCTGAGCGCATTGGCGCTCCTGGCCGGCAGCGTGCATCTGCACCTGCCGCACCTGCACATGAATCACGGTATCCACGTGCCTCACGCCGGCGGAGGCGTGGGCGGCCGGGGGCTGAGTCGCGGAGGCGCCGACCTGTCCTGGTTCAATTTCGGCACGATTTCCGCCTTCCTCGCGTGGTTTGGCGGAACGGGGTATCTGCTGGAGCGGTATTACAGCGTCTGGTTCGTGCTCGCGCTTGGGATTGCGACGGTGAGCGGGATCGGCGCTTCGTCGGTGGTGTTCCTGTTCCTCGCCAAGGTGCTGATGGCGCGAGAGGCGGCGCTCGACCCGATCGACTACGACATGACCGGCGTGCTGGGCCGCCTGAGCATTCCCATCCGGCGCGGCGGCACCGGGGAGTTGATTTACTCGCAGGAAGGAACGCGCCGCGTGACCGGCGCGCGCAGTGAGGACGGCACGGAGATCCCCAAGGGCGCGGAAGTCATGGTCACGCGCTATGAAAAAGGAATTGCGTACGTCCGGCCCTGGGAGGACCCGACGGACGATTTGAAACTGTAGTGCGGTGGCGCGGGCGTACGCCGCCCGTGTGGTCCACCAAAGGAGAAATCCAGTTATGGAAGCCAATCCGACGATCGTGATCGCCCTTCTGATGATCCTGGCGATCCTGTTCCTGATGGCGATGTTTGCCAAGCTGTTCCGCAAGGCGGGGCCGCACGAGGCGCTCATCGTTTACGGTTTCCGCGGCACGCGAGTGGTCAAGGGCCGCGGCACTGTCATCTTTCCCATGGTGGAGAACTGCCGTGGGCTGTCGCTCGAGCTGATGTCGTTCGACGTCGCGCCGAAGCAGGACCTCTACACCCGGCAGGGCGTGGCGGTCACGGTGGAAGCTGTCGCGCAGATCAAAGTGAAGTCCGATCCGGAGTCGATTCTGACGGCCGCCGAGCAGTTCCTCACCAAGCCTGCGGACGAGCGCGAAGCCCTCATTCGCCTGGTGATGGAAGGCCACCTGCGCGGCATCATCGGCCAGCTCACGGTGGAAGAGATCGTGAAACAGCCCGAAATGGTGGGCGACCGCATGCGGTCCACCTGCGCCGACGATATGAACAAGATGGGGCTCGAAGTGATTTCCTTCACCATCAAGGAAGTCCGCGACAAGAACGAGTACATCACCAACATGGGACGCCCGGACGTGGCGCGCATCAAGCGCGATGCCGACGTGGCTACCGCGGAAGCTGAACGCGATACCGCCATCCGGCGCGCGGTAGCTTCTCGCGAGGCGGCCGTCGCCAAGGCGCAGGCCGACCAGGAACGGGTACTGGCCGAAACGCAGTCGCAGGCCAAGCAGGCCGAGGCGCAGCGCGACCTGGAAGTGAAGAAGGCGGAGTTCCTCGAGACCACCAAGAAGCAGCAAGCCCAGGCCGACAAGGCTTACGAGATTCAGGGTAACATCATGCAGCAGAAGGTGCGCGCCGAGGAAGTCACCATCCATCAGATCGAGAAAGAGCACGAAGTCAAGGTACAGGACGCCGAGATTCTGCGCCGCGACCGCGAACTCACCGCGACCGTGATGAAGCAGGCCGAGTACGAGCGCAAGCGGATCGAGACTCTGGCCGCGGCCGAGAAGCAGCGCCTGATCATGGAGGCCGAAGGACACGCGGCATCCATTCGCACGCAGGGTGAAGCCGAAGCCGAGATCATCTTCAAGAAGGGCGAAGCCGAAGCCAAGGCCATGAATGTGAAGGCCGAAGCGTACCAGGAATTCAACCAGGCGGCGATCGTAGACAAGCTGATCACCAACATGCCGGAGGTTGTGCGGGCGCTGGCCGCGCCGCTCGCCAACGTGGACAAGATCACGATCGTTTCCACGGGCAACGGCCACTCCGCCGGGATGAACAAGATTACCGGAGATATAACCGAGATGGCGGCGCAGATCCCCGCGCTGTTCGAGACGCTGTCGGGCATGCCCCTCAGCGACCTGTTCTCGAAGGTGCGGCAGATCGGCGACAAGGCCGCCAAGCCGAACGATAAACCGAAAGGCGCAGCGCCGGGCGCAGCGCAATAAAGCAGCCGCGGCCGCAAGGCCGCGGCCTTTGGGAGAATCACGATGGCACTGTTAGAACGAGTCGCAACGCTGGTCCGGGCAAACCTCAACGACCTGGTAGACAAGGCCGAAGACCCGGAAAAGATGATCAAACAGGTAATCCTGGACATGGAGAATCAACTTCTCCAGGTAAAGACCCAGGTAGCCATCTCCATGGCCGACCAGCACGTGCTGGAGCGGAAACTGAAGGAGAACGAAGAGAATCAGCAGCAGTGGCTGCGCCGCGCGGAGATGGCCGTGGACAAGAAGGACGATGCCCTGGCGCGCGCCGCGGTGGAGCGCTCCATGAGCTACAAGTCTCTGAGCGAGAGCTTCCGTCAGCAGGTGGAGGATCAGAAGACGCAGGTCGAGAACCTCAAAACCGCTCTGCTCCGCCTGCAACAGAAGCTGGCGGAAGCTCAGTCCAAGAGCGACATGCTGGTGGCGCAGCACCGCCGTTCGCGGGCGTTGGGCAAAGCCACGGACGCCGGCATGGCGATGGGCGATAACTCCAAGGCGGCGGCCTTTGACCGGATGAAGAGCAAGGTGCGGCACAGCGAGGCGGCCGCCCAGGCGAAAGCCGAACTGGTGGCCGACAACGTGGATGACCGCTTTGCCGCCATGGAAAAAGAAGGCGAGATCGATCGCCTGCTGGCCGAGATCAAGTCCAAGCGCAAGGCCGGATAGGAGCCCGGCCAGGCGTCCTGCCTGACCCAGAGGCGGCCGGCATCCTGCCGGCCGCCCACCATTACCTGAGATTTCACGGAGGGACATATGACTCACCATTCCAAGGTAGACGTGTATATCCTGGCCGCTATCGTGATGGCAATCGGCGTGTTTCTGCTCGGGGACTACTGGATCGCCGGGCCGACCCTGCTGATTCTGCTGTTGTGCGCGTATCCGCAGTCGTATGTGACGACGGCGAAGGGGCTCGAAATTCGCACCGCCCTGACAAAGATCGTGATCCCGTATCAGGCGATCTGCTACATTGGGCCCGACGCGGAGGATTCGGAGGGCTCTTCGCCGTCGTCCGGCCGGATCTGCATTCAATACGGCCTGGCATCGGCTATCGTGATTACTCCCGCCGACCTGGGAGCGTTTGTCGCCGACATGGCGAAGCGGGCGCCGCACCTGATGAGGCGCGGGCGGAAACTGACGGCGGTGTTTGCGTGACCGTCAAGGCACTCAGAGCTATGGAGAAACTGTTTCATTTCGATTCGCCGCAGGAGGTCTACCAGGCGGATGCCTGTGTGATCTCCTGCTTCGACGCCCGGTTCGACCTGGTGGTTCGGAAGTTTCTCAGGCGGACCGGCATCGGGACCTACGATCGGGTCATGATTCCCGGCTCGGCCAAATCGCTGGCCGCGCCAGAGTCCGAGAGCGACCGCGACTTTGTCTTGCGCATGATTCGGACGTCGATCGGGTTGCATCGTCCGGAACGCGCCATGATTTTCGCTCATGCGGAGTGCGGAGCGTATCGGGGAGCGGCGACAGAGGTGGTGGTCGCGGATGTAGTTCGGGCGGCGGGCGTGGTGTTGGCGGCGGAGCCTTCGCTCGCGGTGGAGTGTTACTTCTGCGACTTCGACGGGGTGTATCGAATTCAGTGAGTGTGCGGGGGGGACTCATGCCGCGCCCCGACTCCTCGGGACGTTTCCGCCGTGATCAGCCCTACTCCGCCCTCAGCGCATCCACCGGATTCACCCGCGAGGCGCGATGCGCCGGCAAATAGCTGGCTGCCGCCGCTGCCGCCAGCAACACCACCGCAACCGCGGAGTACGTGACGGAATCGAGCGGGCTCACTTCGAACAGCAGAGATGCCATGATGCGCGTCATGGCTGCCGCCGCGCCGAGCCCGATCGCCACTCCAACCGCGGCCAGAAGCATGCCGTGTCGGACCACCATCCCCCGCAGCGACATCTGCGGCGCGCCCAGCGCCAGCCGAATCCCCATCTCGCGTTTTCGCTGCGACACCGAATAGGAGATCACACCATAGATCCCGACGATCCCCAGCAGCAGTGCCATCCCGCCCGCCGCCGCGAGCATCACCAGCGTGAACGAACTGCGCGCGGTGGAGTCGCGGTACACCTGCTCCATGGTGCGAACCCGTGTGATCGGAAGGTCGGCATCGATCGACCATACCGCTTGCCGCGCCTCCTCCAGAAAACTCTCCGACCCCGCGCCGTTGCTCCTCACCGCGAACACTACGGCCCGCTGCACCCAATCGGCATTGCCCCAGAAGTTCGACATCAGAACCGGCCAATAGACGGTCGTAGGAGCTTTCTGGTCAGGGCCGTCATACCGCACGTCCGCGACCACGCCGACAATCTCCCGCCACGAATCCTTCATCCCTTCGCGAATCCTCTTGCCCAGCGCGGCGGAAGGAGTGTGCCACATCTCACGAGCGATATTCTCCGAGACCAGGCAGACTTCTCTCTTGTCGTAGACGTCAGTCCAGGTAAGGTCTCGCCCCGCGATCAGCCCCACCCCCATCGCCCGCAAGAAACCCGGAGCGATGAACTTGAACCGGCGAAGCGGCGGAAATTGCCCTTCGCGGTACGTGCGGTCCTCGGCATAGAGAAGGTCCGTGCTATTGTTGCCGTCGGTTGGCACGGAGTTGGCAAACCCCGCCGAGGTCACACCCGGAATGGCCGCCAGCTTCTCCGCCATCTGCTGCTGCATGCGAACCACGCGCTCCGGATCTTTTACTTGAGCCTCCGGAATGAAGATGCGCAAAGTCTGCAACTCGGCGGGACCGGTGAATCCCGGCTGTACCTTCCGCAAAGCCTGGAAAGTGCGGATCATGAGGCCCGAGCCGATGAGCAGCACTACCGCGAGGGCCATTTGCAGCACTACCAGGGTATTGCGCGCGCGGTGCGCCTCGCGGCTCTGGCTCAAAGTCCGTCCGCCGGCCCGCAACGCCTGCGTGACCTTCGGCGCGGCATGCTTGATTACCGGAATCAGCCCGAACACCAGGCCCGCGAGCAACGACAGCACCAGCGTGAACAGCAGTACCGGGGCATCAATCGTGATCTCCTCGATCCGGGGGAGGAAGGCGGGTGCGTTCGACAGAAGCAACTGGAGGGCACCGTAAGCCAGAGCGACGCCCGCGACCCCGCCCAGCAGACCGAGAAGAACGCTCTCCATCAGCAATTCGCCCGCTATCCGCCGCCAACTGGCCCCGATCGCCACCCGCACCGCGAGTTCCTGCTGCCGGCCCTCGGCCCGCACCAGAAGCAGGTTGGCCACATTCGCGCAAGCGATCAGCAGCACGACCCCGATGCTTCCCATCAAGACCCACAGCACTTTGCCGAGACTCCCGACCACGTCGTTCCGCAGCGGCCGCGCGTTGGGCGTGAGGTGCGCCTCCTCGAACAGCCTGACGCTGAAGCCGGGGGGCGGCTGGAATTTCGAGTACACCATCGGCATCATCCTGCCCATATCGGCATTCACCGTGTCCACGGTGACCCCGGGCTTCATCCTGGCGATTCCGTGAAAACTGAAATTGCCGAGCGTGGTCTTGGCGCGGTCGAAGCGAAACGGAAGGATCAGTTCGGGCTTGTCGTCCAGAAAGCGGAAATTCTGTGGCAGGACACCGATAATCTCTCTCGGTTCGCTGTCCAGCATCAGATTGCGGCCAATGACCGAGGCGTCACCGCCGAAGCGATGCTGCCAGTATCCGTACGTCAGGATCACGGTGCGAGGGCTCGAGGGGTTGTCGTCCGCAGGCGTGAACCAGCGGCCGATCAGGGGCTGAACGGCGAGCGCATTCAGGACGCCTTCGGTGACATCCAGGCTGCGCACCCGTTCCGGAGGGGCGCCCGTGCCGGTGATGGTGGAGCTGTCATCATTCCAAATGCCGAAGCTCTGGAAGGTCTGATTCTCTTCGCGAAGATTGAAGTAATCGGCCGGCGCCAGTTCGCAATCGGGGATCCCGACCGCCGGCGCGGACTGCATGACACTCACCAACTCCCCCGGTCGGGGATAGGGAAGAGGCTTCAGCAGAATGCCATTCACCACGCTGAAGATCGCGGTATTGGCGCCGATGCCCAGCCCGATCGTAATCGCCGTCACAGCCGTGAACATCGGGGCGCGCCCCAGACTTCGCAAGACATGCCGGACCTGTTGCCCGAAGAATTGCATAGATACCCGTAGATACGTTCGAGGCGGGGTGAAGTTCGCAATTTCTTTTGCATCAAAATACACTAATCAGAGAGTGACCCCGACCGATCTGATTCCCATTCCCGGCGCCGAGTTCCTGATGGGACAGGACGATGGCCGTGATGAAGAGCGCCCGGTCCACCGCGTGACCGTGTCGCCGTTTCGACTCTGCCGCTTTCAGGTGACGAATCAGGACTTCGCGGCCTTTCGCAAAGTTGACTGCGAAGATCCGAACCTGCCTGTCACCTCGGTGAACTGGTTCGACGCCCTGGAGTATTGCCGGTGGCTGTCAGCGCAGTGGGACATGGAGATTCGTCTGCCGACAGAAGCGGAATGGGAGTTTGCCGCGCGCGGCGGCATGGAGCAGAAGCTTTATCCCTGGGGCGATGCGCCGGTGACCGCGCGCCCGGGATATGCGGAACGCTGGCGCGGGGGCCCGGAGCCGATCGCCATGTCCGAGCCGAATGCCTACGGACTGTACGACATGTGCGAGAACGTACACGAATGGTGCTCCGACTGGTACGACCCCGCGTACTATCTTGTTTCTCCGGGCGAGGATCCACGCGGCCCCGAAACAGGCACGCGCCGGTCGTCGCGCGGCGGCGCGTGGCGGCACCATATCAAGATTGCCAGGTGTGCGGCGAGGAGCAGCATCCCACCCGAATTCCGATACGCCGACTATGGATTTCGAATCGCAGCGGCAGTGTGAATGGATGAGCACCCTGCTATGATCACCTTGCCAGTCGAGGTTGCCCAGCGCGCCGCCACCGCGAAAGCCACAGGTCCATCGCGAACATCACTGCCGCGAAGTAGGGCAGTTGGCCCAACGCCCAAAGGGTGGACTGGACTCTGGCGCGCAGGCGGATCACGCGGCTGTCCGCCTCCGTCGAAATGATCACGGTCTGATTCCAATCGAAGCCCGCGAGTCGCGGAAGAAAGCCCCGGCTTACGCAGCCTTCGAGATTGTAGATGCCCACGACCGGAGCGAAATGGCCGGCCACGATCAGATCGCGCGACAGCTCTTCGAAACTCAGCGGGACGAACTTTGAGCCCGCCGTGGTGTCCCCGGCAGTGCTGCCGACTGCGATGAGTTGCGCGGAAGGCCCGTATTGCCAGACGATCGCCGAGTCGGCAGGATGATTGAAGCTCGAATACAGCATCAAGACCTCCTGGTCGCCGCGAACATCGACGATACCGAACAGGCGCTCCAGCAGGTCCGAGTGCGCCTCGCGCTGATCCGCGAGGAATGGAAACTGGTAGGTCTCCACCGTGTAGCCGGCGCCGTGAATCTGCGAAACGAGGCTGGCGTACGAAGCCCTGGCACGGCCGACCAGTCCGGGATGAAACAGCCGCCGGAGAATCGAAGCGCCCGCCTCCGAAACGGAGCCGAAGTCCCGCAGATTCGGCTCGATGTCCAGACCAACTCCAGACCAATGCAGTCCGTAAGCCGCCGTCCACCTCTGAAAATCGCCGAAACGGACGAGCGCCTCCGAGGCGTTCCCGGAGTTGAGATAGTAACCTTGCTCTTTGGGCAGCGACATCCAGGCGGTGACCGCGATGCCGGCGGCGTTCAGATGCCGGACGACCTCTGCACGGCCGGATGATAAGTCGGTAAGCGACAGGCTGACACGGGCGCCGAGCCGGCGCAGGTCCGCTGTCACCTCGGGATTCGCAAACAGGGCCTGCAGTTCGGGCGTGTCCATTTCGCAGGCAAATGCCAGCCGCGGATGAGCGGACGATGGGCCGATTCGGATTTCGCGTGCGGGCATTCCGTGTATCTCGAAGAAGGACCGTCCAGCAATCGACAGCACCAGGCACACGCCCAGCTCCAAAACGAAAACCAGGGCCCAAAACAAACTTCGAACCGCCACATGTTCCCCATCAGAGCTGGGCCAGA
>DATJWB010000246.1:0-31571 GCA_035501495.1 Bryobacteraceae bacterium
CAACTCGCCTCGCCGATCACCGAGTTCGACCCGGTGATTTACGGCACCCAATACCAGGTGCCGATCTCGACGGGCGGCACGTTCACCACGGGGACATCGCAGTCGGCGCTGCTGCTGAATCACCAGTACCAGGTGGCGGACACGCTCTCGGTGGTGAAGGAGGCGCATCAGCTCAAGTTCGGCGCGGACGTGCTGGAAGTCCACACGGGCGGCAACAGCAAGGAGTTCGGCGGGCCCATCTATCTCGGCCAGTTCATCTATAACACCTGTACGCAGCCGCTTTCCGTCTGCGAGGGCAGTGCGTTCCTGGGGAATATCGCGAATGTCCGAAGCTACACCCAGAGCTTCGGCATCGCGAATTACACGGTGGATGACACGCTATGGTCCGTCTTCGTGCAGGACGATTATCGGGCGGCGCGGAATCTGACCCTGAATCTCGGGCTGCGTTATGAGCAGCAGACTTTCACGGATTCGCGGCACAACTTCGCGCCGCGGGCAGGCTTCGCCTACAACCTGCGCGGCGATGGCACGACGGTGATCCGCGGCGGCTTCGGGATCTACTATTCGCAGATCGTGGATAACTCGCAAGCGAATTATGCGCTGACAGGGCCCACCGGAGTCTTCAATTACACCGCGGCGCCGGGGCAGATCGGCTTCCCCACGAGCGTGGCTGCTGCGCCGCTGCCCGCCTTCCCGGCGGGCGCTCCCGTGCCCTTGCGGAGCCTCTACATTCGGCCTGGCGAGGGTTCCTACTACAATCAATTCTTCCCCACCAGCACGTTAATCGGCTACCCGAACGCCTTATTGAACCCGTACTCGGAGCAGTGGACGATCGGCGTTGAGCGGCGGCTCGCTTCGGAATGGGTGCTGAGCGTGGACTATGTCGGGTCGCACACCACGCGCATCAACCGGCCGCGCGACGTGGATCCTCCGAGCCCCTTCATCCGCACCGCTCCCGGGCAGACGCGCACGGCACAGGCGGCCAACTGCACGCGCCCCTATTGGATCTGGTGGTACAGCCAGAACGGAACCACGTGCAATCCCAATACAGCCACCAATCCGCAGCCGCCGTACTCCGTAATCCAGAGCGACGTGAACGACGGATACGCCAACTACGATGCGCTCGATGTGAACCTGAGCCATCGCTTCAGCCGGCGCCTGTCGATGCTGGCAAGCTACACCTGGTCGCACGCGTTCGACAACGTGGATCCCGACATCCCCGGGCAGAATCCCAACGACGCGAACTTCACGGGAAGGGTAGAGTACGGCAGCGCGATTTTCGACCAGCGTCAGCGCTTCGTTCTGAGCGGCCTGTACATGCTGCCCGGGAAGGTCGGCTTGGGCGGCGTGTTTACGGCGGGCACGGGCCTGCCGTACAACATCGTCACCGGGGTCAACAACAGCGGCGATACAGGCGCCACCACGGACCGTCCCGTGATTAACGGCGTGGTGATCGGGCGCAACGCCGGCCGGGGTAACAGTGTATGGGACCTGTCGCCCTTCCTCGAGCGTCAGTTCCCGTTGTTTACCGAGCGCCTGCACCTCGATTTGCGCGCGGAGTCGTTCAATGTCTTCAACCACGCCAACTTCGTGGGTTACAGCGGAACCTACGGCAACGGCGCGACGGCCGGTCCCGGCTTCGGCGCGCCGCTGGTGGGGATTACGAATCAACTGCCGGCGCGCTCGCTGCAATTCACGGTGAAGGTAACGTTCTAAGAAGGCGTAGCGCCAGCCGCACGCTTCTTTCGCCGTGCTCGAGTGCCCGCGCCACATCGCCGGCGCAAAGGGCTTTCCTGGATAAGACCTGGAGCCAGACGACCGGAAGGTGTGGAGAGCTTGACGCCGCCTTTACCGCAACTTGCGCCGCCGCGAGGTGATCACCGCGGTATTCATTCCGATGGTATTCAGGCCGCCGAAGAAACGGGCGTGTTCGATCTTCATGCAGCGGTCCATCACCACCTCGAGGCCGGCGCTGCGGGCCCGTTCGGCCGCCTCTTCGTGGATCACGCCGAGCTGCATCCACACCACCTTGGCGCCGATGGCGATGGCTTCGTCCACGATGGACGGGACCGCCGCGGGCTCGCGGAAGATGTCCACCACCTCGACCCCGCCGGGAATCGCGGTCAAACTCGGGTACGACGTCTGCCCCAGTACCTGTGACTCGCGCGGGTTCACGGGAATCACCGTGTACCCTTCCGAAAGCAGGTAGATGGCCGCGAAGTGGCTCGGCCGGAACGGGTTCGAAGACAGCCCGACCATACCGATGCGGCGGTAAGACTCCAGAATGCGGAGCCGGTCGAAGGCGGAGTTCGCAAAACGGCTCCGGTTCACCGGCGAGTTGCCGCCCACTCCGTCGGCGGAGAAGTCGGCGAAGGAGACCGCACATTGGCGGCCGTCGCCGGACGAGGCCACGACGCTCATGCGCTGGCCCTCAAAGCCTGATCGAGATCCCATATGATGTCGTCAATTTCTTCGAGCCCGACGGACAGGCGAATCAGATCGTCGCCGATGCCGCCGGCCAGTTTCTCCTCGGTGCTGAGCTGCTGGTGCGTGGTGGACGCGGGATGGATAACCAGGCTCTTGGCATCGCCGACATTGGCGAGATGCGAGAAGACCTGCAGCGACTCGATGAAGCGGCGGCCCGCTTCCAGCCCGCCATGGATGCCGAAGGTGAGGATGCCTCCGCTGCCGCGCGGCAGGTATCGCTCCGCGAGCGCGTGATACTTGCCGGAGGGAAGCCCGGGGTAATTGACCCACGCCACGCGGTCATGCCCTTTCAGAAATTCGGCCACCGCCAACGCATTCGCGGAGTGGCATTCCATCCGCAGTTTGAGAGTTTCGAGTCCCTGCAGAAACAGGAACGAGTTAAAGGGGCTGAGCGCCGGCCCGAGGTCGCGAAGGCCTTCCACGCGTGCCTTCATGATGTAGGCGAAGTCGCCGAAGGTCTCGTAGAAGCGGATGCCGTGGTAGCCCTTGCTGGGTTCCAGCAGCTGGGGGAAACGGCCCTTGTCCCACGGGAAGCGGCCGCTATCCACGATGATGCCGCCGATAGACGTTCCGTGGCCCCCGATGAACTTGGTGGCCGAATGCACCACGATGTCGGCGCCGTGGTCGATGGGGCGGCAGAGGTACGGCGAGGCGAAGGTGTTATCGACCATCAGCGGCAGATTGTGCTCGTGGGCGATGGCCGCAACGGCGGAGATGTCGAGCACGTTCATCCGCGGGTTGCCGATGGTTTCGCCGTACAGGACGCGGGTGCGCGGCGTGATGGCGCGGCGGAAGCACTCGGGGTTGTCCGGATCAACGAAGGTGGTGTCGATTCCGAAGCGGCGCAGCGTGACGTCGAACTGGGTGTAGGTGCCGCCATAGAGCGTTTTGGCGGCGACGATTTCGTCGCCCGCTTCGAGGAGGCTGGCCAGCGCGATGAACTGAGCGGCCTGCCCACTGCCCACCGCCAGCGCCCCCACGCCGCGTTCCAGCGCCGCCATTCTTTCCTCGAAGGCCGCGGTCGTCGGATTCATGATGCGCGTGTAGATGTTGCCGAAACGCTGCAGATTGAAGAGCGCGGCGGCATGCGCGGTGTCCTCGAAGACGTACGAGGTGGTCTGATAAATCGGCACCGCGCGCGAGCCCGTTTCCGCGTCGGGACGCTGTCCGGCGTGAAGCGCGCGCGTAGAAAAACCGAAGATCCGGTCGGGAGTGGATGGCATCTATTCAAGTGTGGCACAGGCGCGGCACGGCCCGGCTGGCCGCGATCAACTGTAGTACCTTTGGAAAATGAACCGTCGTCAATTCCTGTGGTCCTCCAGCGGATCGGTGGCCGCTTTGGCCGCGTCAGCCCCGGCCACGGCCACCGTACTCTACGGCGATCGCGTCGTATCCATCGGTAAGATCCGGCCGGATGCCCGGGACCTGTGGGTGCGGTCCGCCGATCTTCCGCGCATCAACGAATTTGAGGTCAAGCCGCAGGGCGCCTGCCGCGCCGATATGTGTATCCCGCTGTCCAGGGACTTGCGAAGCGGGGAATGGTTCAATCTTACCGGCTTTGCGCGCAAGCTCCACCAGGCGTGCGTTTCGGACTCCGGTGTCTGGAGCTTCGGCGAGATCCCGCTCATCCGCGGCGATTTCTACCAGACGAGGGTTGCGCCCGATTTCGCGGTTCCCGACCGCCAGGGCCGCGTCGTCCATCTTTCGGATTTTCGCGGCCGGAAGGTGCTGGTGGTCACATGGGCATCGTGGTGAGGCTGCCGTCTCGATCTGCCAGGCTGGCAGAAGGTCTATGCCGAACTCAGGGACCGCAATTTCGAGATTGTGGCGGCCGCGCAGGACACCGGCGGAGAAGCGGCGGCCGGTAAATGGTACGACGCAGCGAAGGCCACTTACACAGCCTTGGTGGATGTGCGGCACGCCGTAAGTTCGGCCTACCAGTTCATCAACGTTCCGATGGGAATCTGGATTGACGAGCGCGGCCGGGTGGTCCGTCCCGCGGAGCCGGCGTGGACCACCAACCAGACCATGAAAATCGGCGAAAAATCGATCGTAACGGAAGGCGAGGTTTATGTCGCGGCACTGCGCGACTGGGTGGCCAACGGCGAGCGCAGCGTCTACGCTCTCTCCGACGAGGAATTCGCGCGCCGTGTCAAGCCGCGTACTCCTGTTGAGATGGAGGCCGACGCCAGCTTCAAGCTGGCGGTTTGGTTCCACGAGCAGGGTAAGCCGGAACTGGCGGGAAAGTACTGGCAGCGCGCCCAGCAACTGAATCCCGATGATTGGAACTATCACCGCCAGGAGTGGAGCTTTAGCCCGCAGGAAGCCGGAAAGAAATGGCGCGAGAAATTCGATAAGCTGGAGCAGCCCTATTATCCCAAGCTGGAGCTCCAGCCGGAAAAGAAGTAAGACGTCGCAGGTCGGCCTGTCACCAGGGACGAAACCTACTGTCGAAGGATCCTTATGACTCCACAGCCGCGTCGTGCCACTGCGCTCGAGCGTTTTGCCAACCTCATGTCGCGGTGGGTGCCCGACGCCATCACCGCCGGCGTCATTTTGACCCTTTTCACCATGGGGGCGGCGCTGGCGCTAGGAAGCCGTCCGCCGCAAGCCATGGAAGCCTACCATCAGGGCTTGTGGATGCTGCTGCCGTTCACCATGCAGATGACGCTCATCCTGCTGTTGAGCATGGCGCTCTCCACGACTCCGCTGTTCCGGCGGGGCATCGCCCGCCTGGCGCGGATTCCGAACAGCCGGAACCAGGTCATCGCGCTGGCGTTCGTGGTGTGCGGTGTGACGTCCTACCTGTATTGGGGCCTCGGCTACGCCCTCAACCCCATCGTGGCCATCTACTTCGCGGCGGCAGCCGAGCGCAAGAATATCGCGATCGATTTTCCGTATCTGCTGGCCGTCACCACGGCCGCCCAGGCGCTCTGGCAATATGGCCTTTCCTCGAGCGGGCCGCTGCTCGTGGCCACGCAGGGCCACTTCCTGGAAAAGACCATCGGCGTGATTCCGCTCTCTACCACGATCTGGTCTCCGGCTGCGTTGCTGCACGAGGCGGTCTTCGGCGCGGCGGCCATATTGGCTTCCTGCCTGACGATGCCGAAGGCCGCCCGCCCTATCTCAAAGTTTCCTGAGTCGCTGGCGCTGGCGAAGGCGGTGGGAGCGGTGGTGGACGACGATCCCGGAAATCCCGGCATAGCGCAGCGCCTGGAGCGGAGTCCGATTGTGCCCCTGTCGCTGGCTTGTGTGCTCGCCTGCTGGCTGTATTACCACTTCATCACCAGGCGTCTCAGCCTCGACATCAATTCCCTGAATACCATCCTGCTATTGCTGGTGTTGGTTTTGCATCGCACCGTGAAACGTCTCTCGGGCGCGCTCGAACAGGCTGCCGGGAGGAGCTGGCCGGTGATTGTGCTCTATCATCTCTATGCGGGAGTGGCGGGGCTGATCCAGTTCACGGCGGTCGGCGACAAGGTGGTCCGGCTGGCCGCCTCGATCTGCACCAGGGCCACCTTCCCGCTGATTACGGCGATGGCCGGCTCGCTGTTTGCCTGCTTCATTCCGTCGAGCGGCGGCCAATGGGCGGTGCAGGGATTTGTCACCGTGAAGACGGCGATGGCGGTGGGGGTGTCGGTGCAGCGCGGCATGCTGGCGCTGGGGGTCGGCGATCACGTCGGCAATTTCCTCACGCCGTTCTGGTATGTGGTGATCGCGGGGATTGCGCGCGTGGATTTCCGCACGTTTTTCGGCTACGGCGTGATGTTCGGCGCCATCTGGTTCGTGATCGGGGTGGTGGTATTTACGTTTGCCCCGTGTTAGGGCAGGCAGGAGCGCCAAGGCAGGAGCGCCCGCGGAACGTTTCGCTCACGCGTTTACACGTGGTCGCCGAAACAGGACTCAGTTGAAGCGCTTGCGCATTTCGAGCCACATGCGCTCGGCCAAAGGGTTGACTTCCCACGAGCCGTGTACCACGCCGTTGACGTCGCCAACCGGGTGGCCGCCGTTGAAGTGGTTTTCAAGGTAGTCCTGCAGCGCGTCTCGGCCGCGCTCCTGCACATCCTGCTCGGCTTGTTTCCAGGCGGCCGTCTGTACCGCGATGCCATGCGACGTGGGTTGCGGGATTAAGTCTAATCCGTAGACGGTCCGCACGTAGCTGGTCGCATAGAGGTTGAGATCGCCGTCGCGAACTCCCGACGCACGGGCGGCGCGCGTGGTGTAGATCATGAACTGCGTCAGGGTCAAGGCGATCGGCAGGGCAATGCTGTAAACGCCAATGGCAGCGACGAGGGCATCGAACATCGAGGCTTCCGCGGCAAGCGCTTCGCCTGCCAGGACTCTGGCGGCCGCGGCTTCCTCTTCTGCCAAGGCCTTGGCCGCCTCGCTGGGCAGCAACCGCGTCATGCCCTTTATGGCATCCGCAACCGCGAGGTAGGCTCTACGCATCCCCAGCTTGCGGGCCATGGCAATCCACAAAGCCCGACTCGGCGCGAACTTCAACACCATGTTGCCGGTGAAACGAAGCTTCGCCTTGGCCTGTGAGGGCTCCAGGTCCTTGCGGCCGATCGGGAACGTCACCGGAAGCAGTACGCTGAAGAAGCACAGATCGGGGTCGAAGACGAGGCCGATACCGATGGTTTTGAGGCACTCGCTGATGGGCTTGCCATCCTTGCCGGTGAGCTTCAGGTTGTAGCCAAGCACGGCGTCCAGATTCCGCAGGAGGGCAAGTTTGAATTCGCGCCGGTTCGTCAGGAGCAACTGGACCATCTCGATGGTTTCGTACTTGAACTTATAGCTCAGGCTGGCTTCCACCGAGGAGGCCACCTGAACCTTGATGCCGGCGGTGTAACTGGCCTTCTTCTTGAGAAAATCGAACTTGAAGTCGTTGTCCTGTTCCACTTTCGGTGAATTGTCGGCAACCACTTCGTACTTGGCGTCGAGAGCCAGTTTGAAGCGCACAAACTTGTTCTCCCAGACCGTCTTGGGCGGCAGCGGAAAAGAGAGGTCGATCGGAACGGTGTGCGCGATTCCCAGTTCGGTACCGTACGTCGGCCGGGCTTTGGGCGATCCCGGTGTGGAAGGCTGGTTGCTATTTGAAGTGGCCGGCCACTGGACAGCCTGAAGAGGATCGGTCCCGGAGAGTATGGGAGATGCCATGTCTGTCTTACCTCAATTCAGACATGCGGAAGGCACTCCCAAAACGGCTAGCCAAGGGTTCTTCTGTTTGGGCGGGCTGCTGCAAACCCGTCGGAGTCCGACGGAATTCTTCTGCAAACACAAGAAAATAAAGCCACTCTACCCGTCTGACTCAGACGGGTAGAACGCGCCGGGAGGTGTATGGCGGCCAGCCCTATCGCCCGTCCTCGTGAGGTTGGTAGCGACTCAATTGCGGCGGGCGTGCGTCGGGCTCCAGCAGAAAAACTGTGCGATCGGGGTAAGCGTGGAGAAGTTTGGCGTCCTCCTCGGGGCCGAGGTCGCGCGCCCAGACGACTCGGGCAGTATCGAGGTCGGCGCGGTTGTACACCCACTCGTCCTGGAAGATGTGTTGCGGCAGGTAGCGGACGAACACCAGAATCTTGCCGGGAATCTTCGCCAGTTCGTTCGCGACGGCGATCCGCCGCGCCGGGTTCTGGTGGTTCAGCGAGTCCCACACCTCGTACTGCCTGGCATCGCGCGAGAATTCCTGGTCGTCGGCAAGGTGCATTCCGTACCAGAACAGAAACTGCGCAACGCAGAGAAAGACGATCAAGCCGGCCGCCTCCTGGCCGGCGGGGTGTTTGTGAATGGAGATGCGGGCGATCTGCCGGAGGCCCGTGACGGCCACCAGAAGAAAGAGGCACGTGACTGCGGCAACGTAGTGAAACTGGAACGCGGGGAAGAAATTGGTGCCGCACGCGAAGATCGCGAGAGTCAAGGCTACCCAGACGAAGCGATACTCGCGCAAGCTCGCCAGGAAGGCCGCGGCAGCCAGGTAGAGCGGCGGAAAGAAGAAGAATCGATAGAAACGCACACGGTACTCGAGCCGCTGGAGCCAGGTGGCCAAGGTCTCCGGGCCGGCGGAGAACGAAAGCTGCATCTGGTAGTCCATGGCCTGCTGCGGCGTGAGTTCGCGTTGCGGCACCGGATTGGGCTGGAAAGTGAGCGCGGCGGGTACTCCATATTGCATCTGGCTGAGGCGTTCCGGCACGGTCGTCCAATTGCCGGTCCCCGCGCGGTTCTGCAAAAGCGTGAGCAGGACCGCGGGGAGAAGCGCCACTGCCACCACGCCGGCCAACCTCGCAGCGGGAAGATTGGGACGCACGCGCAAGACAGGCGGAAAGTAGAGAGCGACCGCGAGAAAGAGGAAGATCGACTCGAATTGCCGGATGAGCAAGTGTAGTCCCAGCCCCGCGCCCAGTAACACGGCATCCCGCACACGGCTACTCGCGCGAAGCCTGGGGAGCGCACCAAAAACCAGGCACCCGGCTGCGGCCGCCAGCGCGCCGCCCCAGTAGCTGTTGGTCCAGGTGTTGAACGGGCCGAATTCGATCACGGCGAAGACGCCTCCGAGGAGCGCCCAGCCGGGGGTCGTCCAGCCGCGCAGCATCCAATAGGAGAGCGAGGAGAGGGCCGCAACGGCCATCAGCACTCCGGCCCAGGGCAGTCCGAAGAGGCTCCATCCGAGGGCCATCGCGAGACCTTGTCCGAGCGGGTAGATTGAGCTGTAGGCCGGTTGCTGCAGGACGAAGAACGTCTCGAAGAACTGCGGCATGGCGAGCGGCGGATTGGCGAGGCGGAGGTGGCGCAGTGTATCGGCCACCAGAAGATGCGAAAACTCATCGTACACGTCGGGTGTGGGTACGGGATGATGCTTCAGCAACAACAGGCGGAGCGCGACCGGCGAGATTGCCAGCAGCAGCATGCACCAAAGTGTCCGCTGGGCGAAACGACCGAAGAGCGGCTCGAGAAACGGGCGCCACAGCACCGCGGCCACGACGAGCAAGGCGGCGAGCGCCAGTTCGAGGAAGTCGGCGGGACCGAATCCGATGGGGTTGTGGCCCGGGAGAAGGGCGCGAAGGAGGTAGGTCCACATGCCGAACCTCCATTCTCCCAGAGGCGGCATGTGGACCGTGGCTACTTAGTTCCCTGTGGGCCTCTCCACGTGATCGATGACGTAGGTTTCGACGGCTGCTTTCTGCGGATCCAACTTCAGCCCGAGGCGTTCGAAAATCATGAAGAGAGTGGGAGTCGAAGGATCGGAGAGTGCCAATTCTTCGGCCGACGGGGTTGTCCCGGGTGGAGGGGGGTCGGATGGCGGACGGGCGCCGAAGGGCAGCCAGCCGGTCGTCTCGAATTCATAGAGCCCTTCAATGCCGCTCTTATTGATGATGGGCCGATCGGACCAGTTCTCCACGAATTCCACCATGTCCTGGACGGTCGCCCCCTTGGAATGCAGTCCACGGCCTCGTCCGCCTTGGAAGGTGTGACAGGGAGCGCCGTCCGGGTGATCCTCCGTGGCGCAATCCTTCTCCTCGAACTGCGATTTTTTCATCTTCGGCCCGTTCTTTCCGAGAAGCGCGGTGTACACGGGGATCTCTTTGTTATCCCGCCGCATGATGAGCTTGAAACGGTCCGCCAGGATACCCTGGAGCAGCAATCTGAACCTGGCCTCGCGCTCTACTGGCGAGAGGCTTGGGGGAATCGCACCCTGCTCGGCGATGGCCTCGATATCGTACCGCTCGGAACGGATCCACTCGGGGCCTCCAGAGAGCCGCGGGGACTGGAACCCGACTTGATAAGCCCTGGCGATGATGAAGTAAAGTGGAAGACCACCGATGGTCAGTTTCGCACCCCTCGGCTGTGGCCCCCGCAGTTCAGGCTCGGCGTGGATCGGGAGAAAGCCGCGGGGATCCTCGGTGTTCCGCTTGATCGACACCACTTCGGCGCGAATGGTCGTTTGCGGCTCTGATTGAGCGCGCGCGAAGGGCAGATCCACGGCGCCGATGATGATGGGGACCGCGACTGCCGCCATGGCGGCGAGTCCGAGCAGCAGTTTCTTCACGGCCGAAAGGTTGCGAGTTGCCTGTGGTGTCATGATCGCCTCGATACGTCTCTTCAGGTTCGCGCCGGTGACGCCGGACATGCAGGCCAGCGGCGATTCCAGGTACAGCTTGCAGACGTTGAGAATCCCCTCTGCATAGACTTCCGGATCTCGCTCCGCACGGAGCACTTCTTCGTCGCAGGCGCGCTCGCGCTCTTCTAGCAGGCGGGTCTCGATCCACCAGACCAGCGGATGGAACCAGAACAGCGCCTCGACTACCATGTGGACCGCGGCGGCGAGATTGTCACGCCGGCGCACGTGGCACAACTCGTGCGCGAGGATGGCCTCGAACTGCGCGGGAGACAGCTGATCGGTGAGTCCGTCGGGCAGGAGCAGGACGGGACGAAGAATACCAAATACGCCGGGCTCCAGGCGGGAGGACGTGCACATGACGGGGATCGGTGCATCGACAGGAACCCGCGAGGCGGTGCGCAGGGCGGTGCGGACAAGGCGCCAGCGATTGAACCAGGGAAGCAGGCTCGCCAGGAATCCGGCAAACCAGACGCCTGCCAGGATCGCCGGGACGGGATTCCGGCGGCGCGGCTCAGGCTTAGGCGCGCGCAGG
Source organism: Bryobacteraceae bacterium (assembly GCA_035501495.1). Lineage (GTDB taxonomy): Bacteria > Acidobacteriota > Terriglobia > Bryobacterales > Bryobacteraceae > JAIQFL01. The sequence continues at coordinate 11,136 of DATJWB010000246.1, forward strand.
GGCACGGACGCATCGAACGGCTGGCCGATCTGGTGCATCAGGAACGAGAGCTGCACCGGCGCGGTCGGGGTTGCTGCGGGCGGACGCCACTCCAAACGGGCGCCGATTCCCACCAGCAGCGCGAACGGAAGCAGGAATTTCAACGATGCCGCGAGCCAGAGTCCATAGCGCACCGGCGCGCGGTTGTTTCGAAAGGCCGGCGTCAACAGCCCGGCTGCGGCGGCGAACAGGGTGGATTGCCACAGGTGGTTGGCCAGCGGCATCAGGCAGGTCGGAATCATCGCGGCTTGTCCTTTCTCGCGAGTTTGCGGAGAGCCTGCTCCGCTTCCTTTACGTCGTCCAGAGTGAGTTTGCCGGATTGAATCAGGTGGGCCATCACCGGCCTGGCGCCTCCGCCGAAGAGAGCGAGCAGGTCGTCGATCAGGCGGCTTTGCGCCTGCGTCCTGGAAATGGCCGCCTCGAATATATTGGCGTTGCCGATGCGCTTGACGCAACGCAGGGCACCCTTGGTTTCCAGACGATACACCGTAGTTTGCACCGTGGTGTAAGCCGGCCGGCCTTTTTCGGGAAATGCTTCCTGAACTTCACGGATGGAGCACGCTCCACGGTTCCAGAACGTCTCCATGATCTGGAGTTCGAGCTTGGTGAGTTTGGGAAGAGTCATCGCAGATAACTATCGGGCACCTTCAGCCTACTATATGAATAGTTAGATTGCAAGGGGTTTTCGGCCCGTCCATTCGACCAACTCACCTGGGTCAAGCTGGCGAGGCAGCGGGTTATACTCGGGGAGCGCCTCCCCGGAAATATCCGGGTGGCGGCCCGAGTCAGCTTCTGATGTGCGTATGAATCTCAGACCATTTATTGCGGCGGCGCTGCTGTATGCCGCGCCGCTCGCCGCCGCGGACCTTTTCCGCGACGACTTCTCGCGTTTTCCGCCGGGATGGCTCACTTCACCGGTCGGCACGTTGAACGGCGCTATCCAGGAGTATCATTACCTGGCGCACCGGGGTATGGCCCTTGGCCCCTGGGAGAGCGCCATTTCTCATCTCGATTCGTGGGTGGTGGGCGATGAAGAGGGAAAGCCTTACCTGGAACAGCATCTCGATCCCAGCGCTCGCCAGTTTTCGAACCCGATCTTCCTGACGGGCGATGCGGAGTGGGACGACTATGCCGTCGAAGTGAAGGCGAAGCCTGTCGCGTTTGGCGGGGGCATGGCCGGATTGGTCTTCCGCTACCACACCAACCGGCACTATTACCTCTTTGCGCTGGAGGGCGGGAATCGCGTGCGCCTGGCGCTGCATCTACCGCTGGAGACCGCACTCCGCGTGCCCGACTGGAAGGAACTGGCAAGCGCCGCGTTTTCCTATGACGGCTCGCGATACTACGCGCTCAAGGTGGAAGTCGCCGGGCAGCGCATGCGGGCATTCGTAGACGGAAAGCTCGTCCTCCAAGCGTCTGATGGCGAACTGCCGAAAGGCCGTGCCGGAGTGACCGCGGGCGCCCCGGCGCGTTTCCAGGATTTCCGCGTGTCGGCCTCGGATGCCGCGGCGGCCGCCATCGCACGACGGATCGAGTCGCGCGACGCCGAATTGGCGCGGTTGCGCGACGAAAATCCCAGGCCGAAGCTATGGAAGAAATTCGAGACGGCGGAGTTCGGGGCCGGGCGCAACGCGCGTTTCGGCGATCTGGATGGCGACGGTGTTCCCGATATGCTGATCGCGCAGAACATCCCACGAGTGCAGGGCGATGCCTTCGATCAGATCAGTTGCCTGACGGCCGTCACATTGGACGGCACGGTGCTCTGGCAATCGGGCCGGCCGGATCCGCGCAATGGGCTGCTCACCAACGACACGCCGTTTCAAATCCACGACATCGACGGCGACGGCCGCAACGAAGTCGTATTGGTTCGCGATTTCCAGTTGCAGATTCTGGATGGCCGCACGGGAAAGGTGCGCCGGCGGGTGCGGATGCCGCCCATGCCGGCGGCTGATGCTTCGCATCCATATGAGCGGGAGAACGGCGATTCCATAGCTTTCGTGAATTTCTCGGGCCACCCGGACCGGCGCGAGATTCTGGTGAAGGACCGCTACACGCATTTCTGGATCTTCAACAACCACCTGGAGCTACTCTGGAAAGGCGACGGGCAGACGGGCCATTACCCATACCCGGTTGATCTCGACGGCAAGGGCTTCGACTCGCTGGTGATCGGCTATTCGCTCTGGGACCGCAACGGCAAGCAGCTCTGGAGCCACGATGTGGACCTGCGCGATCACGCCGACGGCATTATGGCCGGCAATCTCTCGGGCGATGCTAAGGCTGAGCCTCGCATCTATGCCAGCGGCAGCGACGAAGGCTTCATCGTGTTCGATCTGCGCGGAAACATCATTCGTCACGTCCGCGTGGGACACAATCAGAGCCCCAGCGTGGCGAAGTACCGGCCCGACCTGCCGGGCCTGCAATACATTTCAGTGAATTTCTGGAAGAATCCCGGAATCGTGACGCTGTTCGATGCCGATGGCAACATTCTGGCCCAGGACGAGCCGATACACACGGGCAGCCCGATGCTCCCGGTGAACTGGCGCGGAGACGGGCAGGAGTTCTGTCTGCTGTCCGGCAACGTGCGTGAAGGCGGGATGCTGGACGGACGACTGAGGCGGGTCGTTCAGTTTCCCGATGACGGACACCCCGATCTCGCCGCGGCGGTCCTGGACATCACCGGAGACCAGCGCGACGAAATCGTGCTTTGGGACGAAAAGCGCGTCTGGATCTACACGCAAGATCGCCCGTCCGGAGGGACTCGCATCTACGCGCCGGTGCGCAATCCCGACTACAACGATTCCAATTATCGGACCGCCGTCTCGTTGCCGGGTTGGCAGCAAGTGAAAGTAAAGCCCTGACCGTGGCGAGAACGAAGACGAGGATCCCATCTACTCACCCCACGGCAAATGGCTGGCGATCGTCTCCAGTCGCGTAAACCCGAGGAGCGACGTCTGGATCGTTCCCGTGGATGGGAGCGCGGCGCGCCAGCTCGATCCTCCGGATGCCGGAGTCGAGTCTGCGCCCACCTGGCCGCCCGATGGCGCCGCCCGTTCCTTCGCGCCGTCTCATCCCCAATAGATCTCGAGCAGGTAGGACTCCCCACCCCGGAGGCGGTCCACCACCGCGCCAAGGGCGGACTGACATTGGGTGCGATTCTCCATCGTCTGTTTGGTTGTCAGAAAGTCAAGCCGTATCCCGCGATTCTTTGGGTGCATGGCGGACCGGAGGCAGGATAGCGCCACGGAGGCACCGTGGTGGTGAACGCCGTCACTAAACTGCCGAACTCTTCGCCGCCGCAATGGATTTCTGCGGCGTCGTCGATCGAGCGCTGTTCCGCCAGAAGTACGAGAGCGTTTTCCGGCTTGGCGTGAGGGCGTCGGGGAACTGCGCCGATTCCTGCGGCGGCACCTGCGATCCAGCTCGCCGTGGAGAACCAGCAGCGGGTCCGAATGCGAGCCACGTCGGGAAGCACGTTGGGTTTGCGATACAGCCCGGGCTTTCGTCGGGCATCCCGCCCATCTTGGTTTCCCAGCGGATCCTGGAATTGCGGTTCGTGCATCCTCTCGTCGCCACTGGCACGATACACGCCCGACAAGCATCCCCGTGAGTGGGGACGCGGGAGGCACGAGTGTGTGTTCGCGACACATTGCGCGGCGAACGGGTCTCATGGATTTTTGTGGGCCGGCGGGCCCTACGCCAAGTCATGGCTCACCGCGAGAGTGGCCGGGGCCAGGTGAGGGCCGGTCACGTACATCTGAGCCACAGCTACATCAGAGGCCATAGAGCTTTTTCGCATTTTCGGCGAGCACCATGCGCGCCAGTTCCGAGGCGTGGGGCCGGGTGATTTCACCATCCCGCAGCATGCCGGTGAGCGCGATCGCCAGGGCGCGGCGGCCGGTCCGTGACGCCGCCCATCCCGATTCCTCCCAACCCATCTCGTTGCTGTACGGGTACGCGTCCGTAGCGAACATCACCTTCTCGGGGACATGTTCGAGCCATTCGCGGATGTTCGCCGCGAGGGCAGGGGGATCCAGCAGGAGCGATTGTCCCGAGAAATCGAGGTAGGCGTTGGGCTTGTCGAGCATCGAGGTGATCTCGTGGATGAAGGGCCAACCGCCGTGCAACATCACGAACCGCGTCTTGCGCAGCGCCGGGTCATTGAGGACGGATTCGAGCAGCAGCGGATTGGCTCCGCCCACGTGAAAATAGCTGCCGGCGCCCGCCATGGTGTGGAGGTGAACGGCCATCCCCAAGCGCCCGCACTCGGAGGCGATGTAACGGAACAGGTAGTCCTGAAGGGGTTTGTAATCGGTCTCCGGGGGCCCGGTCTTGCCCACGAAGCGCGCGTAGATATGCTCGGCGTCGGCGCGCTCCACCGGGTCGAACTCCAGCGAGCGCAGATAGGCGGCTTCGAACTTCTCCGCAACAGCGCCGCCCTGTTTATGGCGTTCGAGCGTGGGCGTCACCACCTTTGACAGGTAGTCGGCAAAGGTCGCAGGAGGCGCTGTGAGGCCGGCTTCCTTCAGGTAACGCGCCCGCAAGTTGTCCTCGAGCGAGAAAAACGATTTGCGGTCGGAATTGCGCTCTGCGAGCTTGGAGTTGTCGAGCGGAAACATGAGGGCATCGGCGTAGGGCACCCATCGAAAGCGCGGAGGCTGGATGCTGCTGCCCATCTCCACGCGATTGGCGAGCATGACGTCGACTCCCATCTGGTCCAACACCCATGAGGGGTACTGCTCGCCCTTCTCCTGAATCGTGGCCGGCTTGGCCTTGGCGGCATACAGCGCGCGCGCCGCATCCTGGATGGCGGGAGCGCCGGGGCGTTCGTTCACCGGGTCGGACGAGGGCTCCATGTTATCGACCGGGAGCGCGTCGAAGCCGCGATCGGGCTGTTCGCCGCTCCCCACCACGCGCACCGGATGGGCGTGGTTATCGACCGCGCGGATGCCCTGAATCTCGGTCAAGAGGTCGGGGTCGGCGGCAGGCGGCGGTCCCTGCGCGCATCCCACCAGCAGCAAAGTGGCAGCCATCCACAGCCGATTATCCATATCGAAATCAATTGTGCCATAGGCACGTTCGACAGGACGATTGTCAGGGCTGCCGCAAGGGCCGCGTTCGTCCGGCGCGATGTGCTCAGACGGGCGCCGATTCGCCGATCATGCGAGTGCAGGCGTCGGGCGGCCCGGGCCACTCCGAAACTTCTGCAGGCCGCACTGCGAGGGAGTCCTTGAATAGCCGTTACCCAGTGCGACGCGAGGCATCGGCCTTCCTCATTTTCGGTTTCATGGCTGTAATCACGAAAACCATAATCGGCCGTTCCTCCAATCAGCAGATTGCGCAGCTTCTTCAGCCCCGCAGGCTGCCCCTCGCCCGTTTGAAAAGCTTCTTGCGATACAAGCGATCCAAATGAGGAGCTTTGGACGGAGAAAGCTCGACGACGGCCATCCGTGACACATCTGCCGAGAACGCTCCCGGGACCCGAAAAAGCTGCTCAACGCCAGTTTCAGAGACTTATCCGGTTTCCGCCAGAGATCAAAGAAAGGGGTTGACCTTCCGCCCTGGAGTCTCGAGAGAAGATCGGGCTACGACTGATTGCTGCTGGCCCGAAGTCCGGTCGTATGAGGCTCCCTCCTGTCGCATTTCGAGGCGATCCGCGATGTCCATCAGTGCTGTCCGGCTATCGAGTGCGAAATCCTGCTGTGGCCTATATGTCCGAGACCGATCGCAGTCTATTAAGGGTCGGGAATAACCTGGCCGAACGGGGTCAGACGGGAAGTCCCCTATTTTCGTTTGCTGGAAGAATGATATTATGATTGGACTGCGCGAAGCAGGAATTCGGAGGGTTTCATGGGTAAGGCTTTGTTTCGGGTGCCTCGACTAGTGTTCGTGCTCCTGGCGTGCACACCGCTGGCTTCGCACGCCACCAACCTGACATTTACGCTTGGCAGCGCGACGCCCAGTTTTACCGACGGCACGATTCTGGGCGGGAATCCCATTACTACTTTCAACACTGCGGTAGCCGGCAACGCCGCTCCGTTCAACGGCTATATTGGTACGGATGTGAACGGTCCTAGTTTTTCAGCGAGCTGGGCCTACAATTACGCTTCCGTCGGGGGGACGATCAGCTCAGCCACCATAACGCTGGGCTTGTTCGACGCTGATTCGCAGGCGTCCGGTAACCAGGTCGCGTCGTTCACGCTCGGTGGCGTTGATTTGACGTCGCTTCTGAATACGGCGCTGGAAGGGCACGGCGGGGCGAATTCAGAATACGACATCTACACGATCACGCTGCCTTCTTCTACGTTTGCAGCGTTGTCCGGCGGCACGCCGGGATTGTCGCTCAGCCTCCAAGGACCGGGGCTTGGCGCAGCCGGGCTCTCAACTACGTTCAACGGTGCGGGCCTGGACTTCTCGACGCTATCGATTACGACCGGGACTACCAGCGCGGCCCCCGAGCCTGGAACGTGGGCACTCCTAGCCGCCGGTATCGCCGGGCTGGTCAGCTACTGCCGGCGCGCTTCCCGCGTTTGAGGCCGGGCGGCGCTCCATAAGCAAATAGGGACCATGCTCCCCGATCGGGCGGAAGCCCATGCGCCCGTATAATCGTCGAGCCGGGTTATCCGCTTCCACATATAAACTGATAGTCTTGGAATCCGCCTCGGCCTCCTCTGTGAGCCGACGGATCAGTTCGCTGCCCCAGCCGCGATTGCGATACGCAGGGATGAGCGCGATATCCATGAGGCGGATCTCGTGCGCGCCCCGATGCACGTACAGCCGGCCCACCGGCCTGCCCTCGTGCTCGATCACGTCGAAGCGCGCCTCAGCATAGTAAAGCCGGTAATGCGACCGTTGTAATTGGAACTGACTGTGCAGAAAGGCATCTTTCTGCGCCTCGGTCCACGGTGCCACCGCCAGCTCCGCGGCTCGCGATTCAGCGTACAACCTAAACAAGAACTCGTCGTCGTCGGGCCGTTCTGGACGAAGCGACCAATCCATGTCAGGGGCGCGTCGGGTAAATGCCCACCAGTGCGACGCAGAAGTTGATGGTCAGCGTCGGGGCCATGTTATCGTGTGGCTGGCCGCCCGCGGGAGCGATCGCCTGGCCGGACGTCTGGCTGTCACTCGATGGTGCGTATGGCTGATACCCAGACGCATTCACGGCCCAGGTTGCTCCGGTCGGATTGGGCGTGGTGGCGTTGCCGGAACTGCACGGCACCCCATGCGTATGCGCGGGCGTTTCATTGATGGTGAGTGCGTGCGACTCTTCGCCACCCACCTGCCCCTGCACATAGGTACTCCCGTTGGCATTCCTGCCGACATGCATGGGAATCCGGCCACGCAGGTCCGGCAGCGCGAAAGTCGTAACCCCATCGCCGCCATAAGTCGTGCCAAACAGCGAGAACAGAGCCTGGTTCTGCCCGATTTGCAGGATCTGCCCATTGCATTGCGCCCAGCCCTTGGGCGCGAATCCGAAAGAGAAAATACCGATCTGTCCGAGGAAAGGATCCATGAGTGAGTGACTCCTTTGAGTTCGAGTCGCCGCTCAGCCTCGCGGCGGATAAATACCGGTCAAAGCGATGCAGTAGTTCAGCACCAGGTACGGCTGTATATTGTTGTGAGGCTGATTCCTTCCGGCCGGCACAATGGCGTTCTGGTTCATACTGGCGTTCGCCGGCGAACCGTACTCGTTGGTGCCTGTGGCATCAGTAGCCCACAGGTTTCCCTTCGGCCCGAATTGATTTCCCGCCGAAGAAACGCAATTCACGTTGTGAATGTGCGCGGGCGACTGCTGGGTCGTGAGTGTCACCGTTTCGGCACCGGCTATCGTACCGGGAACGTTGTTGGCCTGGTCAGCGCCCAGGTGTGCGACGCCCATCAGGTTCGGCAAACCGAAGTTTGACGTCCCATTGCCACCGAAAGCCGTACCGAGGACGGAGAACAGCGCCGTGTTCTGTGATATGGGCAGCAGTTGTCCGTTGCACTGCGCCCATCCTGTTGGTGCAAAATTGAATCCAAAAATTCGGATTTCCCCAATAAAGGGTTGGCTCACGATTCAATCTCCTTTTGGCGGTTTTTGGATCAACCCCGCGAAGGATAAATCCCCTGCAGGGCGATAATGAAATTGATTGCCTGGTACGGCTGCATGTTTTCGTGCGGCAGGTTGCCTCCGGCCGACGCGGCTAGCGGCAGCATTTGTGCATTCGGAGCGGCATTGGAATAAGCGACGATGTTGCCGCTCCCATCGGTCCCCCAGAATGCGTTTTGGGGGCTGTTTGCCGTCCCTTGACTGGAACAGTTGGCTGTGTGCGTGTGTCCGCCCACCTGGTTCGCCAGAAGAGTCACCTGCGTCTCTCCCAAGGCCTGCCCCAAGGCCCGGTTGGAAAGCCCCGGTCCCTGCCCCTGGCTCATGGCGAACCGGCTGAGGAGATTGGGCAAAGCAAAATTCGTGATGCCGTCTCCACCATAGGTCGTGCCGATCAGCGAATACAGAGCCGAATTCTGGTCGATGGAAAGCAAAGAGCCGTCGCAGAAGGCCCAGCCTTGCGGTGCGAAGTTGCCTCCGAAGATACGAATCTCACCAAGAAATGGATCCATTAACTAGTCCCCCTAATCCGGCACCGCCGGTCAACTGAAAACTGCTTCATAAAACATTCCCTCTGGGTCCTCGCGTTCGTGCCCCGGGACGGTCACCCTCGACAGCAATAGATCGCATCGCTGGAAGCCGGAATGAATCAGGGTATGCAAGCTCCAACCCAGGGGAGGCTGATCGTGCATCACGAACAGCAGTGAGAACGGTTCCCGCTCGATTCCCGGTTGCCGCTGGTGTCGTTCCACTTCCAACAGCTTCATCCTGGCTTCCGCCGCCGTGTCCGCGGCGCGCCAAACAAAAGTCTCACCTACATGCGGAAGGAACAACTCGGGGCTGAACTCATTCATCGGAACGGGCACTGGAAATACTGGGAATGATCATACCTCATGAACGTGAGTTCCTATGCTGAATATCGGACCCATGGGTACGCCATAGTACAAATTGGGCTGCGAGATGCGCTCGCCTGCGCCAATATTACGTCTCGATTACTGACGTGGCCGGTTTACTCCCGCGCATCGTGCTTCGGGTGGACCGATATTCGCATCATGACCCCTTGGGCGGCAACATCCCCGTCGGCTCCGGACCGCCAAGCCCCACTGTCGCCACCCTAAACTCAAATCCTTATAATAAGGGTTGAAGATCTTCATCTCCCGATCTATAATGATGGTCGGTAAGCACCCTCTTCGGGTGGTGCTTCCCTGGAGGTAGCGGCATGACAGCCAGCGGAAAGCCAGATCGCGGACTGGTCGAGATGAATTCGGAAGAGTGCAAAGGGTGCGGGCTGTGCGTCGAGGCCTGTCCACCCAAGGTCCTTCGCCTGACGGATGGGCTGAACCGTTTTGGCTATCACGCGGCTCGCTACCTCGGTGCGGGATGCACCGGGTGCGGTATCTGCTTCTATGTCTGCCCCGAGCCCGGCGCCATCACCGTTCTGCGATTGGCAACCGCAGCCTGAAGCTCGGGGAGGAACCCATGCAGAAACAACTCACCAAGGGCAACGAAGCCATCGTCAAAGCGGCCGTTCTGGCCGGTTGCCGCGCGTACTATGGATATCCCATTACCCCGGCCAGCGAGATCGCCGAGGCTGCGGCGCTCTACCTGCCGCCGGCGGGCGGCATCTTTATCCAGGCGGAGAGCGAAGTCTCCGCCATCAACATGCTGTTCGGGGCGGCCGCCGCGGGCGTGCGCGCCATGACCGCCTCCAGCGGGCCGGGCATCAGCCTGATGCAGGAAGGCTTCAGCTACATCGCGGGCGCCGAGCTTCCCTGCGTGATTGCGGACATCATGCGCGGCGGTCCCGGCCTGGGGAACATCGCTCCCGAGCAGGGCGACTACAACCAGATCGTAAAGGGAGGCGGCCATGGCAACTACCGCACGTTGGTCCTGGCGCCCGATTCGGTGCAGGAGATGGCCGACCTCACCACCGCGGCGTTCGATCTCGCCGATGAGTACCGTAACCCCGTGGTGGTGCTCGCCGACGGTTACATCGGGCAGATGATGGAGCCGGTTGCGTTTCCAGCGCCCCGACCCGTTCCGCCCGCGCCGGCGTGGGCCGTGACCGGCACGGCCGCCACCCGTCCCAACCTGGTGACCTCCATTTATCTGGAACCCGACCTGCTCGAAGGCCACATCCGCAAGCTGGAATCCAAGTACCAGAAGGCCGAGCGGCAGGCCGCGCGCGCCGAGTGCTGGCGCACCGAAGATGCCGACATCGTTCTGGTGGGCTACGGAATCATGGGGCGCGTGTTGAAATCCGTGGTGGAGTTGGCACGCGGGCGCGGGTTGGCGGTAGGTCTGCTCCGCCCGATCACGCTCTATCCGTTCCCAACCGGCCGGTTGCGCGAGTTGAGCCGCCGCGCCCGCGCCTTCGCCGTCGTGGAGCTCAGCACCGGCCAGTTGCTCGATGACGTTCGACTGGCGCTCGAAGGCCGGCTTCCGGTGGAATTCTTCAGCCGGGTAGGCGGCAATGTCCCGTCCGCGGAGGACGTGCTTGGGTTCCTCGCGCAGAAGTTCGCGGATTTGGCGCACGCCGAACCGCTGGAGGAGGTCCTGATCCATGGCTAGCTACACGGTCGTTCACGAGAAGGCTGCCGCCTTTTACGATCGCTACGAACGCAAGGCCGAACTGCAGCACCAGACGCACTACTGCCCCGGCTGCGGGCATGGCATCGTTTCCAAGCTGCTCGCTCAAGCCATCGACGAGCTGGGAATTCAGGACCGCTCGGTATTGATCAGCCCGGTGGGCTGCTCGGTTTTCGGTTACTATTACTTCGACGTGGGCAACATCCAGGTGGCCCACGGGCGCGCGCCGGCGGTGGCCACCGCTGTCAAGCGCAGCCGTCCGGAGAGCATCGTAGTTGCGTATCAGGGCGATGGCGACCTGGCCGCTATCGGAACCGCCGAGATCATCCACGCCGCGAACCGCGGCGAGTGCATCACCGTGATCTTCGTCAACAACGGCATCTACGGCATGACCGGCGGGCAGATGGCCCCCACGACGCCCCTGGGAAAAAAGAGCACCACCTCGCCCTACGGCCGTACCGCCGAAAGCGAAGGGTACCCGCTGCATGTCTGCGAGCTCTTGAATTCGCTCGAAGCTCCCGTCTTCATCGAGCGCGCCGCGCTGGGCAACAACAAGCAGATTATGAACGCCGCGAAGGTGCTGAAGCGCGCCGTGGAGAACCAGGTGAAAGGGCTGGGATTCTCGTTCGTGGAAGTCCTTTCGCCCTGTCCGACGATCTGGAAGATGACGCCGCTCGAAGCCCAGACCTTCGTGCGCGAGGAGATGGCCGCGGCCTTCGGGGTCGCGAACTATCGCGATCGCACGAAGCAGGCGTCGCCGCGCCGCGAACTGCCGCCACCTCCGCCGCTGGAGGATCTGCCGCGGATCCTCGGGCTGACCAACGGCGGACCGGTGGATGCGTTCGTCACGCCTGCGCGCGAGCTCGATCTGCGCATCAAGGTCGCGGGGTTCGGCGGGCAGGGAGTCCTGATGCTGGGCGAAGTGCTGGCCGAGGCCGGCCTCGAATCCGGCTACGAAGTCTCCTGGCTGCCTTCCTATGGCCCCGAGATGCGCTCCGGCACCTCGAATTGCCACGTCCGGATCTCCAACCACCCCATCGATTCGCCTCTGGTCTCCCGGCCCAACGTGCTGTTGGCGCTGAACGAGCCCTCGCTCCGCAAGTTCCTGCCCTCGGTGGAAGCGGGCGGCGTGATCCTGTACAACGGAACGGCGCTCCCCGAGGACTGTGGCCGGCCGGAGGTTCGCGTAATCGTTAAGCCTTTCGCGCAACTGGCCGACGAGTTGGGCAGTTCGAAGGCCGCCAACATTGTGATGCTGGGCGCTCTGCTGGAAGCCACCAGTCTGCTGGATGAGGAACCGGTCACCGGCGCCCTTCGCCGGCTCGTCAAGAGCGACCGGTGGTTCCAGATCGACGTGGCGGCGCTCGAGCGCGGACGCGAAGAAGTCCGGAAATCGGGCGAAAGCCTGGCGCCGGCCGGTGAGGACTATCTCTGGGGCGTGTAGCACGGCCTAAAATAGAAACTGATGAAGTCCATCGTGGTGCTATTGGCCGCCGCTGCCGTTATGCCCGACTTAGCTCAACTCAAGCAAATGAGCGCGCGATTCGCGCCTGTCCAATTGAAATCCGATGAGTCCGGCCTCTCCGCCGGTGATCGCGAGGCGCTTCCCAAGCTCGTCGAAGCCGCCAAGGTCCTCAACTTTGTCTTCATGGACCAGCTCTGGGACGGCGACCGCGCTCTTTACGCCAAGCTGCAAAACGACTCCACGCCAATCGGCAAGGAGCGATTGCACTACTTCTGGCTCAACAAGGGTCCGTGGTCGGACCTGGATGCCCACAGCGCGTTCATCCCGGGCGTTCCCGATCGCAAGCCCCTCGGCGCGAACTTCTACCCTTCGGACCTGACGCGCGAGCAGTTCGAAAGCTGGGCCAAGTCACTGTCGGCTCCGGAGCGGCAGCAGGCGGAAGGATTCTTCACTGTGATCCGCCGCAACGGGGGCAAATTGACGGCGATTCCCTACAGCCAGGCATACGCCGCCGACTTGCAGAAGGCTGCGGGCCTGCTGCGGGAAGCCGCCGCCCTTACAGGCAATCCATCTCTTCGCAGGTATCTGGCCTTGCGCGCCGACGCCTTCCTCTCCAACGACTACTACGCGAGCGACATCGCCTGGATGGACCTGGACGCGCCGCTCGATATCACCATCGGCCCGTACGAAACGTACAACGACGAGCTGTTCGGCTATAAGGCGGCTTTCGAAGCCTACATCACCATCCGCGACGACCAGGAGACCGGGCAGCTCAATACCTTTGCCTCACGCCTGCAGGACGTCGAGAACAACCTGCCCATCGACCCGCGTTATCGCAATCCCAAACTCGGCGCGGCGGCTCCAATCCGCGTGGTGAACGAGGTCTACGCCGCCGGCGATGGCGCCCATGGCGTGCGCACCGCGGCGTTCAATCTTCCCAACGACGAGCGCGTGGTGCATGAGAAAGGCTCGAAGCGCGTGATGCTGAAGAACATCCAGGAAGCCAAGTTCGAGAGCACGCTCACGCCCATTGCTGCCCGCATTCTTCCCAAAGCGGCCCAGTCCGACCTCAACTTCCACTCGTTCTTCATGCATATTCTGGCCCACGAGCTGAGCCACGGCATCGGGCCGCACCAGATTCAGGTGGCGGGCCGCAGCACCACTCCGCGGCAGGAGATGAAAGAGCTGTACAGCGCCATTGAAGAGGCCAAGGCCGACATCACCGGCTTGTTCATGCTGCAGTACCTCTTCGACAAAGACCTGGTGCCGCACACTCCGGCGTCGGAGCGCCAGCTCTACACGACTTTCCTCGCTTCGGCCTTCCGGTCGCTGCGGTTCGGGCTGACCGATGCGCACGGGAAGGGGATGGCGATGCAGTTCAACTATTTGAGCGACAAAGGGGCCTTTACCGCCAATTCCGACGGCACGTTTGCGGTGGATTTCGCCAAGGTCAAAGGCGGTGTCCGCGACCTGACCCACGATCTGCTGACGCTCGAAGCAGAAGGAAACTATGCGGGCGCAAAAAAGATGCTCGACACACTCGGTGTGGTCCGGCCCGGAATGCAGCGCGCCCTCGATGGGCTAAAAGGTATTCCGACCGATATCGATCCCGTCAGCGAAAGATGACCTTGTGGCGTGGGCCAAAGTGTCCCGCCACGTCTGTATCAAGCCGAATGGGCGTAGGCTCTGCGAAGCGCCTGTTCGTATCCGCGCACCATGTGTATGGTGAGGAGGTCGAAGAACCGGCTTAGCCGCCGTTCCAGCTCTTCCTCGGCATACAATTCCAGGGTGTTCTTCGAAAAAATGTGCTCCTCGACGAAGTCGAAGGTTTTTTGCCGGGTGATGCACAGCGCGCGTACCGTTTCGTGCAGCGGCACGTCCTCCTCGCACCGCAGCCGGCCGAGGTATTCGTACTTGTGCGCCAGTTCCTCCTCGTTACCCGCATCCAGCCAATGTCCCAGGTTCTGAAGCAGGGTTTGCCCCCAGTCCCGAAGCTCGCTCTCCACCAGGGCGCGCGTATGGGACATCTGCGGTTCGTGGCGGACCTGTTGTATCACCCGTTCCATGATCGGATCCCAATGCGATTCAATCAAATGAACAAGTTTTGCCGAAAGCATGGCTCACCGTCTCTACTTTTATGGTAACGGAAGCGAATTCCGAAGAACAGGTCTGATTCACACATTGGCAAGGTTTTTGTTCGGCGCACGCCCTGACGCTACCAGAGGCGCAGTAGGCCGGGTAGTTCCTCGACCTCGAAATGCCGGTTGCCGCCCTCTTCGAGCGCCCGCCGAATGGCTGGCAGATTCACCTTGGGCGGCACCTGTACGTCCTTTTCGCCATTGAGTGCCAGCACGGGGCACGTCACTTTCCGCAGGGCGGGCGCCGGATCGTAGGACAGGAAGAAGCGGATCCAGGGCGAGTTCATCAGCGGGAGGTAATAGGATTCCGCCAGTCCTTCGGAGGCCAGCCTGCGTTTGAGAGCCTCGCCGCTTTCGTGCTCCAGCAGCATGGCGATGCGACGTTGTTTCGCCGCTGCCGCAAGCGCGGCGGCGTGGCTGCCGCCCGCGGCTTCGGTGCTGGCCTGAGCCTGGGCGGGTGAGACCTGATCGGAGGGAACGCCGGTCCCCGCCAGCAGTACGATGAAGGCGATATCGTGGTTCCGTGCGGCGACCATGGCGGCAATCGTGCCGCCTTCGCTTTGGCCGACGAGTCCGATGCGGTGCGGATCGATTTCCGGCCGCGTTCGCATGTACGCCACGGCAGCTTCGACGTCAGTGGCGAAATCGGCGGTGGTGGACTTCGCGAAATCGCCTCCGGATGATCCCTCCGGGCCGTTGATGCCGCGGTCGTGCGAGCGCAGGGCGGCGATCCCTTCGCGATTCAGGTAATCGGAGAGTACCAGGAAGGGCTTGTGTCCGAGAATGGTTTCATCCTGGTCCTGCTGGCCGGATCCGGTGATCAGTACGGCTCCGGGGAAAGGCCCGGCGCCTTCGGGAATCGTCACGGTGCCCGCCAGTTTGACTCCCGCCCTTGGATTGGAGTAGGTCACGGGCTCAGAACGATAAGGATAGGGCCGGACTGGGGTCTGAGGCCGGTGCGGCTGCGCGGTCAATGACTGGAGCATCGTAGAGACAAACAGACTGACCCACACCGTTCCCATCTGTTATTCAAATGTTCGCATGAAAACGAATTAATCAAAAAACTTCTTGCCAGACCCACTTCGATGTGGTACCTTGCCTAAGAACTTACTTTTTCCGGAAAGGAGGCACCGTCGTTGCCTAATCGATATGATTCTGTAACAGACCAGACAGACCGGCTCGGGGCAGACGTAATGGACGGCAGCCTGCTTTCCGCCTTCCAGCTTCACGTCTAATTCCTAAACAGGCAACTTACTAACTCCCGCGGGCGCATAGGGTGTGCCCTCGAGAACCGAAGTCCGCCCGTCTCACTCGGGCTTATTACTCAAAAACTATATGTCTATAACGGAAGTCATTCTGACTCCCGCACAGCGGGAGCCTGCGAGCCGGCTCATCGAGTCAGTCCCAGGGGGCGGCGTGTTTCTCCTCTGGGGCGGCGAGGGAATGGGAAAGAGCACTATTCTGAAGCAGTTACACGCCGCACACGGCGGCGCGCTGCTGACCGCGGCCGAGTTTCTGGTGCAACTCGAGGCGCGCCATCCTCTGGCCATTGAAGAGGCATTTCTGGCCACCATACGGCGGGCGTTCGCCTCGACCAACCTGGTGATCTTCGACGACTTGCACCTGATCGCCAAGGTGGACAGCGGGTGCGGCAGCTACCCGCGGCCGGGCCTGCAGGATGCGCCCGCTGAAACACTGCTGGCGGAAGCCGCTGCCGCGGGGAAGACCCTGGTGTTTGCCGCGAATTGCCAGGCGCCGGCGCCGATCTCGCGGCTCGCGTGGTGCTTTGGGATCCGGGAGTTCGCCGCCGCCGACTATGCGGAGATATGCCGGGCATACCTGGAGCCCGAGGTGGCGGCCCGCCTCGACTACGGCAAGATCCACCGCTTCGCCAGCCGGCTGAATGCCGGCCAACTGCGCCGGGCCTGTATCTGGCTTGGCCGTCACGGGACGCCGGGGACCGAGGAGTTCATCGAGTACCTGCGCTCGGCGGGGCTTGCCAGCAACGTGCAACTGGGCGAGGTGCAAAAGGTAGACCTTCGAGACCTGAAGGGGATCGACGACCTGATCGCCAGCCTGGAAGCCAATGTCGTGCTGCCGCTCGAGAACGACTCGCTGGCCGAAGAACTGGACTTGAAGCCCAAGCGTGGAATCCTGCTGGCCGGCCCTCCGGGCACGGGGAAAACCACGGTAGGACGGGCCCTGGCGCACCGGCTGAAGAGCAAGTTCTTTCTGGTAGACGGCACCTTCATCGCCGGGACGGCGGGCTTCTACCAGGGGATCTCGCACGTGTTCGAGGCCGCCAAGCAGAACGCGCCGTCGATCGTCTTCATCGACGACACCGACGTGATCTTCGAGGAAGGTGAGGAGTACGGCTTGTACCGCTATCTGCTGACCATGCTCGACGGATTGGAGAGCGCGAGTTCCGGGCGGGTGTGCGTGATCATGACCGCCATGGACGTGGGCAGCCTGCCGGCGGCCCTGGTGCGTTCGGGGCGTATCGAGTTGTGGCTCGAGACACGGCTTCCGGACGAGGAGGCGCGCGCAGCGATTCTGCGAGAGCATCTTGGGAAGCTGCCGGCGCCGCTTGGCCGGGCGGACCCGTCTGGGCTGGCAGTCCAGACTGAAGATCTGACTGGCGCCGATCTCAAGCGTGTGGTGGAGGACGGCAAAGTGCTGTTCGCCTATGACAAGGTCCGCGGGCTCGGCCTGCGTCCGGCAGAGGAGTACTTTCTGACGGCCGTGCGCACGGTCCGCGACAACAAGCGCTGCTACGAGGACGCGGTGAACCGTGCCCGCGAGCGGCGCAAAGAAAGGGTGGAGACGCGATGACCAGCAGAATCAGACTCACGCGAGTCCAACGTAAGGCCGCGAACTGCCTGCTTCGGGGACTGCAGGCGGGCGATGTTCTGGTGCTCGAAGGCCAGCCCGGTTCCGGGAAGACCACCGTGCTCCAGGAGGTGCATCGGCAGGCCGGCGGGCACATGCTCGGCGTGCGGCAGTTTCTGGAGGCCCTGAACGCTCGCGGGACTTCGGCTATCGAAGAAGCATTTCTCGGGATGCTCGACGACGCCGTGGCCGCTCACGCTCTGATCTTCATTGACGATCTCCACCTGGTGACCAACATCGTGGACGACTGCGACTATCCGCGGTCGCACTTGTTGGATGCCGCGCTGACGGCGGTCCTCGGCGAGGCGGCTGCGCAAGGCAAGAAGATTGTCTTCGCGACGTCCGGCGAGGTGCCGTGGCCCATCCGCCGGCGCGCCTTCACCTGGGAGATCCGGGAGTTCAGCCCGGAAGACTATCGCGGTGTATGCGAGGGATGGCTCGAGCCGGAGGCCACAGGCCGGCTCGACTACGCCCGGATACACCGCTTCGCCCCCATGCTCAACGCCTACCAGCTCAAAAGCGCATGCTGCTGGCTGGGGCGAGAGCCCGAGTTGGATACCGATCGAATGATCGACTATCTGAAGTCGCAAAACCTGACGAGTAACGTCGCGATCGAAGAAGTAGCGCGGGTGGATTGGAACGATCTAAAAGGGGTAGACGAGCTCATCCGCGCGCTCGAAACCAAGATCGCTCTGCCGTTCGAAAACGATACCCTGGCGACCAGGTTCGGTTTGAAGCCCAAGCGCGGGGTTCTGCTGGCCGGGCCGCCGGGGACGGGGAAGACCACGATCGGGCGGGCGCTTGCCCACCGCCTCAAGGGCAAGTTCTTCCTGATCGACGGGACGATGATCTCCGGAGAGCGCAACTTCTATATGAAGGTGCAGGAGGTGTTCGCGGCGGCCAAGAGGAACGCGCCGGCGGTCATCTTCATCGACGATGCGGACGTGATCTTCGAAGGCAACGAGGATCGCGGGCTCTATCGCTACCTGTTGACCATGCTCGACGGGCTGGAGGGCGCCAGCGCCGGGCGGGTGTGCGTGATGATGACGGCCATGAACGTGAGCAGCTTGCCGCAGGCGCTGGTTCGCTCGGGACGGGTGGAGCTCTGGCTCGAGACTTGCCTGCCGGGCTCGGAGGCGCGCGCTTCGATTCTGGACGCGAAGCTGGCCGGGCTGCCGGAGCCCGCGGCAGGCGTCGATGTCGGCAAGCTGGTGGCGGCCAGCCGGGGGCTGACTGGCGCCGATCTGAAGGCGGTGGTCGAGGATGGCAAGCTGCTCCTGGCGCACGATCTGGCCACGGGAAGGGCTCTTCGTCCGGTGGAGGAGTATTTCCTGGAGGCCATCGATACCGTCAGGGCAAACCAGATGAGCTACGCCAAGAGGAAACCGCTTCGTTTGACCCAGAGCGTGGCCTTTGGCTTTGCCGCGGACGCCTGCGCGCGCGATTGAGAAGCGGCGCCGGGCCGGGAGTACTCGGGCCGGCGCCGGTTAAGTGCACCGAAATCCCCAAAGCGGTTAGCACTTAACCGGCGCCGTTGCCGCCTCTTTGAAATCATGTTACCGTCGAATTTAGATTTCAGGGTATTAATTCCCCAATAAGGAGAAATAGCTATGCCATTAGTCTCGATGCGGCAGCTCCTCGACGAGGCGGCCAAGAAAGGGTATGGTGTTGGCGCGTTCAACGTCAACAACATGGAACAGATCCAGGCCATCATGGAAGCGGCCCGGGAAACCCGCTCTCCGGTGATCATTCAAGCCAGCCGCGGCGCGCGCGCGTATTCGCAGGACCGGTTCCTGTATCACCTGATGCTCGCCGCGACCGAACTCTACCCCGAGATCCCCACGGTGCTGCACCTCGATCACGGCAACAGCGTCGAGACCTGCAAGAGCGCCATCGAGATGGGCTTCACCAGCGTGATGATGGACGGCTCCCTGATGCCCGACGGCAAGACGCCGTCCACGTTTGAGTACAACGTGGGTGCCACGCGACAGGTGGTCGATATGGCGCACGCACGCGGCATCACGGTGGAAGGCGAAATCGGCTGCCTGGGTGGTATTGAAGACGGGCACGGCGCCGGCCTGGACGGCCTGAGCCATCTGACCGATCCGAACCAGGCCGAAGACTTCGTCAACCTGACGGGAGTGGATGCCCTGGCGATCGCCATCGGAACCAGCCACGGTGCTTACAAGTTCACCTCCAAGCCCACGGGCGAGACCCTGAAGATGGGGCGTCTCATCGAGATCCATAAGCGCCTGCCGAACGTGCACCTGGTGATGCACGGATCCTCCAGCGTGCCCAAAGAGCTTCAGGACATCATCAACCAGTACGGCGGCAAACTGAAACCCACGTGGGGCGTGCCGGTCGAGGAAATCCAACTCGGGATCAAGAACGGCGTCCGCAAAATCAACGTGGACACGGACAATCGCCTGGCCATCACGGGCGCGATTCGCAAGGTCTTCATGGAGAAGCCGGAAGAATTTGATCCGCGCAGCTACATGAAGCCCGCGCGGGAAGCCATGAAGAAGGTGGTGGCGCAACGCATGACACAATTCGGACAGGCGGGCCATGCCGCGGACTATCAGCCGCTCCCGCTCTCTGAGATGACGGCCCGGTATTCCGAGCAGCGCTGCGTCACGGTCTGAAGACCGACGGCAAAAAACAGCGCCTCGGACAGATCATCGGATAGAATCGAATCCGCATGGCCTTCCCCGCCGGCGTTCGCTCGGTCCGTACGAGATCCTGAAATTTCTGGGCGCCGGAGGAATGGGCGAGGTCTATCAAGCGCGTGATACCCGCCTGAATCGCATCGTCGCCCTGAAGATCTCGAGTGCGGGAGGACGGCGTCTGGTGGATTGCGATGGAGTATCTCGCCGGCGTCACCCTCGACCGGATGATCGCGGGAAGGAGCCTGACGCTCCAGATCGTAATGAAGTACGCTTTGGAGATCGCGGACGCACTGATCGCCGCACACGCCGCCGGAATCATTCACCGAGATCTGAAGCTTGGCAACATCATCATCACGGAGGACGGCCGGACGAAGTTGCTGGATTTCGGGCTGGCGCAGTTCTGCGATGCCGTCTCTCCTCCGGCCGAGACTGAGACCCGGACGCTGCACACGATGCCGGGGACCATCCTCGGGACACCGGCCTACATGTCACCCGAACAGGCGCAAGGCAGGCCGCTCGACGCGCGATCCGATATATTCGCATTCGGGTTGGTGGTCTATGAGATGC
>DATJWB010000247.1:0-41693 GCA_035501495.1 Bryobacteraceae bacterium
GTGAATCCGGGTTTTGGTGGACAGAAACTGATCCCCTACGTCCTCGGTAAGGTTCGCAAACTCGTACGGATGCGGCGGGAAAGGAACTTAGCGTTGCCAGTCGAAATCGATGGCGGTGTCCACGAAAACAACCTGGCGGAAGTGGTGCGGGCGGGGTGTGATTGGATCGTCACAGGGTCAGCCGTGTTTCACAGTCCGGACCCTGAAGCGACGGTTCGGGAAATGCGTCAAGTCGCGGCCGGCGCCACCGCGGTACGAGTGTGAACGGGTAGCGTCCGGTGACGGACGCTGGGACAGATTGACTTATGCTTCGACACGTGATTCGTTATTTCGCCGTGGTTCTGGCGCTCGCGGTTCTATTGTCTTCCTGCGGCATCAAGCGGAAGAAGTATGCCAACCCCATTACGAAGGACACTCAGCAACCCGACAAGGTGCTGTTCGACAAAGCGGTGGACGATATCGAGCACAGCCGCTACGAGCGGGCGCGGCTGACGCTTCAAACCCTCATGAACACCTACGACACCAGCGAGTATCTGGCCAAGGCGAAACTGGCCATCGCGGACAGCTGGTACCAGGAGGGCGGCGCCCACGGGTTGGCGCAGGCGGAGGCGGAGTACAAGGACTTCATCCTGTTCTACCCGGCCATGGAAGAGTCGGCCGAAGCGCAGCAGAAGATCTGCAAGATGCAGTTCAACCAGATGGACAAGTCGGACCGCGAT
The DNA here is from genome assembly GCA_035501495.1 of Bryobacteraceae bacterium. Taxonomy (GTDB): domain Bacteria; phylum Acidobacteriota; class Terriglobia; order Bryobacterales; family Bryobacteraceae; genus JAIQFL01. The sequence continues at coordinate 720 of DATJWB010000247.1, forward strand.
CCGGCCCACGCACTGCGCGCCGAAGAGGAGTGCAAGCAACTGGTCCTGCAGTTCCCCAACAGCAAGTTCGCGCCCGAAGCTCAGCAGATGCTGCGCGACATTCAGGAGGTGCTGGCGGACAAGGAATTCCGTGTGGGCGCCTTTTACCACAACAAGGGCAGTATGCCCGCTGCCGTGAACCGGCTGCAGGGCGTGGCCAATCAATACCCGCTGTACAGCTCGGCCGACGAGGCGCTGTGGCTGGCCGCGGATTCGTACCGGCGGATGGGCGACAAGTTCGAAAACCAGCAGGCCGACATGCTCACGCGCCTGGTACGCGACTACCCGCTGAGCGCGCATCTGCAGGAGTCGAAGGCGAAGCTGAAGGAGCTGAATCGCCCGGTTCCGGAAGCCGATCCGGTGAAATACGCCCAGATGAAGTATGAGTTGGACAACCGGTCGAAACGCGGATTGATCGGGCGCATGTGGCAGCCGTTTTCGCAACATCCCGATATGATCGCGGCGGCCAAATCGGGAAGCCCGCAGATGACCGGCTTCCGTCCCACGATTCCGGCGAGTGTTCCGGCGATTGCGGCGGGCGCGCAAGGGACTTCGGACGTCACGGCGACCGTAGTGACGGATTCCAACGCGATCAACACGCAGCCCGATGCGCGCGCCAACCCGGGCGCAGGAGAAGCGGCGGCGCCTGGCGTGACGCGGCCTCCAGGGATCCTCCCACCGTCTGCGGCTCCCTCGGTTCCGGCGCCGGCTCCCGTGCAAGGCTACGGCAACAACACCGCTCCTGCGGCCGCCGCGCCGGCGGCTCCCGCGCCCCGCGTGGAGGCTCCGCCCAGTTCACCGACGGGGCCGATCGCGATCACGCGCACGGGCGTGGACCTCAACTCCGCTCCCGAAGCCGACATCGCCAGGCTGCCCGGTATCAACAAACTGATGGCCAAGCGGATCATCGCGATGCGGCCGTTCCTTTCGGTCAACGACCTGATCAAGACCGGTCTTCCCAAGAAGACCATTGACCGGCTGAAGCCCGCGCCGGCGGCGCCGGAGACGCCTAAATCGCAGAGCAAATGAGCCGGATATTGCTGGTGGACGACAGCCCGCACGCCCAGCGCATGGGTGAGCGCATCCTCAGCGAGGAGGGATACGAGGTTGTCACCGTCAGCAACGCGGATTCCGCGTTGATCCGCCTGGATGACGTGGATCCCGATGTCGTGCTGGCCGATACCGTGATGCCGGGGCGGACCGGGTTTGAAATCTGCCAGTACCTGAAGATGAGCCCGCGCCATCGCCACGTGCGCGTGATCCTGACAGCCGGAGTTTTGGAAGAACTGGACGAAGCGCAGGCGAAGCGTGTCGAGTCCGACGGGACTTTGCGTAAACCCTTCGAGGCTACCGCCCTGCTGACAGCCGTCAAGCCGTTGGCCGAAGCGGCCGCTGCGGCCAGGGCGGAATCCGCCACTCAGGAAGGCGCCGCAAAAGGCAAAGGGGCTGGAGACAAGGCTGCCCAGGTGGTGCCCTTCGTAGCGGTGATCGACGCGGAACAGGTCCGCGCCGCGGTTACGGTGGCGCTCGACGCGTCGATGGGCGCCATCGTGGACGAAATCACCAACCGGGTGCTGGCCGCATTCAGCACCAGGAGATCGCCGGACTCGGCTCCCGAGACCGCTCCGGCGCGGCCCCAGCAGCCCGTTCCCGCGGCGCCTCCGCCGCCCCTGCCCTCGTCTTCGTCCCGCGTCGAGCCGGTCAGGCGCATCAGCCCGCTAAAGATCCGCTCGTCATCGATCCTCGGGCTGGACCTGGACTCGACGGATGCGCCCACGGCACCCGAGCCTCGACCGGAACCTCGTATTAGGCCAATCTCGCGGGTTGCCACGCCTCAACCCCTGAGTCCCAAACCCCAACCCCGAAGCGAGCCCGATTCTCAACCTCCGGATTGAACATGCCCGACAACAGTTTTGATGTAGTCTCCAAGATCGAGATGCCTGAGGTGCACAACTCGGTGCAGCAGGCGCAGAAAGAGATTCAGCAGCGCTACGACCTGAAGGACTCCCACTCGAGCATTGAAGTGGTCGATAAGGACAACAAGATCCTGCTGGCGAGCAAGGACGAGTTCAAGCTCAAGGCAGTGATCGATATTCTCGAGTCCAAACTGGTAAAGCGCAAGGTCCCGCTGAAGGGGCTGACGTACGGCGAAATCATTCCCGCCGCCGGGTCCACGGTGCGGCAGGAAATTTCCTTGCAGCAGGGAATCCCGACCGAGAAGGCGCGCGAGATTGTGAAGAAGATCAAGGACAGCAAGCTCAAGGTGCAGGCTTCCATCCAGGGCGACTTCGTGCGGGTGTCGGGCCGTGACCGCGACGTGCTGCAGGCGGTGATCAAGCTGCTCCGCGACAGCGATTTCGGCATCGACATGCAGTTCGTCAATTACCGCACCAACTGAAGTGGCCCGCAAAATCCAGCCGCATTGGATCGCGGGGCCGGCGGGCCGTTTGGAGGCGTTGCTCGAGGAGCCCGAAGACCACGCGCCGCTGCTCGCCGTGATGGTCTGCCACCCCCATCCGCTTCACGGCGGCACCATGCACAACAAGGTGGTCTACCGGATCGCGCGAGGACTGCGGCACGCCGGAGCGGTGGTGCTGCGATTCAACTTTCGGGGAGCGGGCGCCAGCCAGGGCGAGCACGCGCACCTGGTGGGAGAAATCGAAGATGCGCGCGCGGCTCTGGCGTGGCTGCGCGAGCGGTATCGAACGCTGCCGTTCGCGTTGGCCGGATTCTCGTTCGGGTCGCGGGCCATCACCCGGCTGGGCTGCGGCATCCACGATGCCCGCTGGTTGATGGCGGTGGGATTTCCGACCAATTTCGGCTCCACGGAGTACCTGGAGCAGTGCACCATCCCCAAGCTCATCATCCAGAGCACGCACGACCAGTACGGCCCCCGGGACGAGATGGAGGCGCTTTTCGAGCGCCTGCCCAAGCCCAAGGAGCTGATTTGGATCGAGTCGACGGACCACTTCTTCGCCGGAGGCCTGGATGAGTTGGAAGCGCAGGTGGCACGAGCTTCCGCCTTCAGCGCAATGTGAGTTCGCGCGGGGCTGAGGCCTCGAGCCGCCTGGCCCACGGTGCGCGCCCTTGACGCAGCCATCGCCAGTTGTTTCAATCAGAGTCGCATGAGGTTTCCATGCGACCGACATTACTGATTGCGTTTCTTCCCGTGGCCCTGTGCGCCGCTCCGGTGCTCCAGATTGTCCGGCCGATCATCAGCCAAATGGAAGGCGGCACTCCGGATCCTGCCCGGTTCGAACATGTTCCCGGCGAGACCCTGTATTTCTCGTGCCGAATCGACGGGTACACCAAGTCGCCGGAATCGAAGATTCACCTGACCTACTCGGTGCAGGCGTTCGACCCGAATGGGGTGGCGCTGACGGAACTGTACAAGAACGAAATCATAGACGAGGTGGCGCCCCAGGACAAGGGCTGGCAACCCCGGATCGACACCGAAGTGCCGATACCGCCGCTGGTAGCCACGGGCGCGTACAAGATCGTGGTGAAGGTGGAAGATGTGATGGCCAAGGCGTCGGCCGAAGTGTCGGTACCGTTTCAGGTGCGCGGGCATGAGGTGGCGCCGAGCGAGACGCTGGTAGTCCGCAACTTCCGCTTCTTCCGGAATGAGGACGACAACCAGGCACTCGCGAAGGCGGTTTACAAGCCGGGCGACGGGGTTTGGGCGAAGTTCGACATCATCGGTTACAAGTTCGGCGAGCAGAACAAGGTGGATGTCAGCTACGTGACATCCGTGATCTCGCCCAGCGGCAAGGTGCTCTGGACGCAGCCGGAGCCGGCGGTCGAGCAATCCGATTCGTTTTACCCCAAGCGCTATGTGGCCGCCCAATTCGGAATCACCCTGCAGCCGAACATTCGTCCCGGTGAGTACACCATTGCGGTACAGGTGAAGGACGCGGTGGGCAACCAGACGCACGATGCCAAAGGCACGTTCGTCATAGAGTAGCGCCCGGCGCGGCGCCCCGCGACGTAATACTCTGGAGTTCATGGCCGAAGCCCTGGTATTGGGAGCGCAGGCTCTCACCATCGAAGACGTGGCGCGCGTCGCCCGCGACCATCTGGCGGTACGGATTTCGGGAGGCGCCCGCACGCGGATCGCGAACGGCCGCGCCCGCCTGGAGGAACTGCTGGCGCGAGGTGAGCGCATCTACGGCGTGAACACGGGGATCGGCGCGAATGTGGGCATCTCGCTTCCGCCCGGGCAGATGGAACTGCTCCAGCAGAACCTGGTGGTACAACTCGGGTGCGCCACCGGCGAACCCCTGCGGCGCGACGTGGTGCGCGCCGCGGCCCTGCTGCGCGTGGCCACGTTCGTCACCGGCGCTTCGGCGGTCCGCAATCACCTGGTGGATGCACTGGCTGGGCTGCTCAATCGCGGGGTTACGCCGGTAGTGCCGCGCTACGGGTCGGTGGGAGCCAGCGGCGATCTGATGCCCTCGGCCTACATCGCCCGCGTGCTGCTGGGCATGGGCGAGGCAGAGTTTCAGGGCCGGCGAATGCCCGCCGCGGAGGCGCTCCAGGCCGCCGGCCTCGCACCCGTGCGATTCGCGCCGAAGGAAGGGCTGGCCCTGATCAACGGCACGACTTTCATGACCGCGGTGGCGTCGCTGGTGTGGCTGGACGCGCGCTCGGTACTGCGCGCATTGCTTGCCGCCAATGCTCTTTGTATCGAGGCCTTGCAAGCACCCGATCTTCCATTTCATCCCTGGGTACACGAGAGCAAAGGCCATCCGGGACAAATCGCGGTAGCCGGCTTTCTTCGCGATCTGTTGCAGGGGTCTGCGTTTGTCCAGGCTTCCAGCGGGCAGACCTGCTACTCGCTGCGATGCGTTCCACAAGGCCTCGGACCCGTGTGGGAGGCGTTCGAGGAATCCCGCGCGGTGATCGAGCGCGAGATCAATTCCGCCAATGACAATCCTCTGATCGATCCGGATAGCGGCACTCTGTTTAAGGCGGGCAACTTCTATGGCGGGCACATCGCCCGCCTGCTGGACACCTGGAAGATCGACTTTGCGTGCATGGCCAACTGGGCGAACTCGCTCATGGCGCTCGTGGTGGACGACCGGTTCAACGGCGGGTTGCCGTCCAACCTCACGCCCGAACCCGGTCTCAACTCCGGATTCAAGGGCATGCAACTAAGCGTCACGAGCCTGGCATGCGCGGTGCGGCAGATGGCGGGCCCCAGTTCCATTCATTCCTTGCCCACCGAACAGTACAACCAGGATGTGGTCAGCCTGGGGATGCATGCGGCAGTGACCGCCATGGAGGCCCTGGAATGCCTGCGGAACGAGGCGGCGATGCTGCTTTTGGCAGCGGCACAGGCAGTCGATCTGCGAGGCGGGCCGGCGAGGCTGGGGCAGGGGTCGCGGCGGGTCTACGAAGTCGTGCGGGCCGAGGCTGCGTTCCGCGAGAAGGACCGGTCGATGGATCTGGAAATCGCTGCTGTGGCATCCCGAATCACGGCCGCAGGAACGTCTCCGCTGCTCTGAGTGCGTTAGCCGGCCCGCTTGCTGCTCGACCGGCGGGGCTTCGGCTTGTTCCGTGCCATCAGATTGAGCGCCACGGCGGCGCGGATGAGATCCTTCAAGGCCGCCTCATCGATCTTCTCGCCTTCGTGGATGTCGATGGCGCGCCGGACATTCCCTTCGAGGCTGGAGTTGAACAGACCTGCAGGGTCCCTCAGCGTAGCTCCCTTGGCGAATGTCATCTTGACGGCGGTACGGTACGTCTCTCCGGTGCAGACGATGCCTCCGTGGGACCAGACCGGAGTCCCCATCCACTTCCACTCTTCGACGATCTCAGGGTCTGCCTCGTGTATGATCTGGCGCACTCTTGCGAGCATTTTCCCACGCCAGTCTCCAAGTTCCCGGATCCGGGCATCGATTAACGCAGAGGCAGATTCCGTCGGCAAGGGCTTTTTCATTGGCAACTCCGGAGTCACGTCCAATTTTAGCTGCGCGCGTGCGGTGCACTCGCCGGCGTGGCCTCCAGACGTCGCCAGAAGAAGTAGGAGAGCGCCCAAAGCACGCTGGTGGCGGCCGCCGGACTCCACGCCTCCGGGCCATCGCCCAGCGAGAGGTGGGCGATGAGCGCCGAGACGAGGTTGATGGCGAAGCCGGCATAGGCCCACTCCTTCAACCGCGCCGGCACGGGCGCGAGCATCAGCGCCACGCCGAGGAACTTGGCCCACGAAAGCTCCACCCGGAAGTAGGCGGGGAAGCCGAAGTGGATGAATGCCTGCGCCACCTGCGGCAGGCGCAGTTGCGCGTAGGCCGTGAAGCTCATCTGCAGGCAGAAGATCGCGGTGATCATCCAATACAGGATCGTGGTTGCTTTGGGCCTGGTCGTGGCGGCCAGCAGGGCCGGCACCTCGAGGGTCGATTCCATGGTGTTCTTCCTCCTACGCTTCACGATTCGCGGCCTTGGGCGGCCATGCGGGTGTCTCAACGCCGAACTGCCGGGCGTATTCCGCGTTCAGGCGCTGCCAGCCGGCGAACTTCATGGCGTCGGCGCCGGCGATGCGGCTGATGGGATTTCCGCTGAGACGGCGATCCAGAACATCCAAAGCGATGTGCCACCCGGCAGCACCCATGGAGATGTAGCGGCGATCGATGCTGTGCCAGAGTGTGAGGCGCGTGCCGCCGCCCCGGGCTTCGAGTTCCCATCGGATATCGCTGTATTCCAGCACCTTGGGAGCGTCGGCCCGCTTCACTTTGGTTTCGAGAGAATGGCCCGTTCCCACCCAGGTGAGATTCACCGTTCCAACCGTGCCCAGACTCCCATGGGCTTCGAAGGGTGCCCACTCGCGCAGATGCTCCGGGTCGGTAAGCGCCTGCCAGACTTTTTCCGGCGAGTGGCGCAGGTCCCTGACCAGAATGAGCGTCCACTTCTCTCCGTCCTTTCGTGCCTCCGCCCCGTAAGCCGGGCCCGGTGTGTACTGCTCGCGATCGGTCATCATGTTCTTCTCCTGTTCTTCGGTTTCGTTGGCTCGGGTTGATCCATGCGGTCGAGGTGGCGCTCGAGAGCATCTACGTGGGCGGACCAAAACCGGCGGAACTGAGCCAGCCAGGCATCCACCTCCTGAAGCGGCTCGGGCCTCAGCCGGTAGAGACGGCGCTGAGCGTCCACCGTGGCTTCCACGAAACCGGCCTCGCGCAGCACGCGCAGGTGCTTGGATACGGTCGGCTGCGGCATGTGAAGCCGGCGCTCGATCTCTCCAACCGATTGCTGCGAAGAAACCAGAAGGCTCAATATGGCGCGGCGGTTCGGCTCCGCAATGACGTCGAATACGGATTCCACTCCTCGAATATACCTTGTAGAGCATGTACGTGTCAAGGTATATACTCGCAGAGGTGAATTCGCTTTAATTTGGCGACGGTTTCTCAGCGTGCTCGATCACAAAAGTCGCTACCGGTCCCTTGGCAGATGTGAGTTTCAAGCCGATGTCCCGGATGAAAACCGTGAACGAGCCTTCGAAATCGCCGTTGTCCTGACGGATCTTCGCATCCCGGTCGCGATAATCGAACGATCCCTCCAGGCCCGTCTGATCGATTACGGGCTTGTGCAGCACATAGTCGCTGGCGAACTTTGCCAACTGCGGCATGGAGGCATTGAACAGGAACCAGTGGCCCCCGACATGTTCAACCTCCCCGGAAAAACCAGGCGCTCCCATGACGGGATGGTCTTCCGTTTACTTCGTCGGGCGCAGCAGGCGATGTCTTGCCGCTGCTTTCGAGCAGGTAGACGGAGCCTGTCTTAAAGATCTTTCTCCATCCATTCCTCGCCGCCCGATAGCTGCCAGTAGCCCGCATCATAGGCCGCCATAATTAAAGTTTTCAGCGGAAGCGCATGAGTGACAAGCCTGCCTCCGGGATAGACCCTGATGCCTGCATTCATGATGCCGTTCGTCGTGTCTGATGGCTTTATTGTGGCGACTTCAAATGCAGGCTGCGGAAATACCGCGCGCGCAAGGCAGAGAGTGGCCGCGATCGGAAACACAACGGATCGCACAGGTCGATTATAGTCGAAAACGAGCTTTTTCCCTGGATGGCCTCACGGAACCGCTCCTAGGCCGTCTAATCCCTCCATGAATCGTCATGTTGTGACGGCTGTGTTGTCGGCACTTTCGTTGTTGGCTGCCGGACCGATACTCGCTCAAGAGCAGAAGCAGCTTCCCAGTCCGGCACAAGGCATCCGAAACCAGTTTGCCTATATCAATCACAAGCTGCTGGAGATGGCGCAGGACTTTCCGGAGGACAAGTATGGCTTCCGCCCGCAAAAAGAAATGCGCTCGTTTGGCGAAGTGGTGGTGCACGTACTTTCGGGGAATGTCTATGCCGCCAAAATCGGGCGCGGCGAAAAAGCCAACTGGGACGAAGTGGATCCCAAACTGTACCCGACCAAGGCACAGATTGTTGCCGCCATGGTAAAGTCGATCGCGGACGCGACCGAGGCGCTGAAGAGCACTCCCGACGACCACTTCCATCAGACTCTGGCGCCATGGCTCGCGGTGATCGAACACTCCGCGGAGCATTACGGCCTGCTGGTGGCCTATTACCGCGTGAACGGGATGGTGCCTCCGGATTCGCGGCCGAAGAAGTAGGGCTACAGACCGGCCTTCTTCCACAACTCGTCGACCCTGCTCTTCACGTCTTTCGACATTGCGATGACGCCGGGCCATGGTCGTGTGAAGCCTTCGCCGGCCCATTTTCGGGTGGCATCCACCCCCATCTTGGAGCCGTAGTTCGGTAAACGGCTGGAGTGGTCGAGCGAGTCCACGGGGCCCATCACGAACTGGATGTCGCGTTCGGGGTCGATATGGTTCAGCGCCTTCCAGGCGACCTCGCGATAGTTTTGGACATCCACGTCTTCGTCCACCACCACGATGCACTTGGAGAACATTGCCTGGCCGGTGCCCCAGATGGAGTGCATCACCTTGCGCGCGTGTCCCGGATAGGACTTGCGGATGGAGACCAGAAGCAGGTTGTGAAAGATTCCCTCGGGGGGCATGGCGATGTCACGCACCTCGGGTAATTGCAGGCGCATCAGTGGCAGGAAGATGCGCTCGATGGCTTTTCCCATGTAGTAGTCCTCCATGGGCGGCGGGCCCACGATCGTGGTGGCGTAGATCGGATCCTGCCGCTGGGAGACGCATGAGACGTGGAAGACCGGATATTCGTCGGCGAGCGAGTAGAAGCCGGTGTGATCGCCGAAAGGGCCCTCGGTGCGGAGTTCGCCGAGTTCGACATAGCCCTCCAGTACGATTTCGGCGTTCGCGGGAACTTCCAGGTCGGAAGTCTGGCACTTCACCATCTCGACGGGGCTCTGCCGCAGAAATCCAGCGATCATCATCTCGTCGAGATCGGGCGGCAGCGGCAGAATCGCGGAGTACATGGTGGCAGGGTCGGCGCCGATGGCGACCGCCACATCCATCCTCGGCCGGCCGTGATGCTGCATGCGCCGGTAATGTTCGGCGCCCTGCTTGTGGGTCTGCCAGTGCATTCCGGCGGTGCGCTCGTCGAAGATCTGCATGCGGTACATGCCGCAATTGCGTTTGCCGGTATCCGGATTGCGCGAAAAGACCATCGGCAAGGTGATGAAGCGCCCCGCATCCTCGGGCCAGCACTGCAACACGGGATAGTCGAGTAAGGAGAAACGATCGGTGCGAACCACTTCCTGGCAGGCGCCCTTGGAAACGGCCTTCGGAAAGAAGGCGCGCATCTCCGCCAGCTTCGGCAGCATTTTCAGCTTGCCGATCAGGCCCTGGGGCATTTGCATCTCGAGGAATTCCACGATCCTCTGGGCCACTTCCTCCACCGAGGCGACCTCCAGAGCAAGCTCCATCTTGCGCATCGAGGCAAACGAGTTGATCAGGACCGGGATGGTGTATCCCTTGGGCTTTTCGAAGAGGAGCGCGGGGCCACCCTGTTTGACGGCGCGATCGGCGAACTCGGTGATCTCCAGGATCGGGTCCACTTCACTGGCGATGCGCTTGAGTTCTCCGTTCTTCTCCAGGGCGCGGATGAACTCGCGCAGATCGCGATAGGCCATAAGTTATGAGTATGGCACTCTGGCCTCCTGATGCGCGTTCGGGCTCGGAACGGTTTGTTCAATTCACTGCAACGCGGCGTACGCCGACCTGGCTTGCCTGAATAGGGGAATGCCGGGGCCGGCGTCCTTCCACAGCATCAATATGGCAGAACGGAATAATGGCGCCCCTGCTCCTGCTGAGCGATGGCACCAATGGGGTGGCGGAGGCGATCAACAGTCGAGGCCAGACGGTTGGCAACCCGCGCATCCCCTGCCGCGCTGAGCAACTCAGCCATCCGGCGCCGCAGAATCTGCGGAGACCGACGGCGCCGGTAACATGGCTGGGAGGTTTACTTGGCAGTTGGCGGCTCTCGCTACGCTTGTCCTCGGATCACGCCGGGCTCTCCCACGCCCACGGCGATCCGCGGCATGCGCTGCGACTCGACGCTCTTGCCGAGCGACCAAACCTCGCGTCCGAATGCCTCATTCAGCATCAGGGCGCTCGCGGTGTACCATGCCGCGATGGCACTGATGATGAACAGGTATCCGGCCAGCATGGTCAGCCATTCACTGGCGACCAACAATCCGATCGCCGCGAGGGTGGACCCGGCAGCCAGGAATGCCAGCACGGTCATCAGCGATTTGTTTTCCGCCGCTGCCGCGCCGGTGCAGACCCAGGTTATGGCCGCCAGCACGATAAACCAATATCCCATCTCCGGAAACAGCGGGCCGGTAGGCTGCGGAGTCCCGCTTCTGAGCAGAATCAGCGCAACCGTTCCGAACGCCATCCAGAATGCTCCCCACATGCCGTGAACCGCCGTGGCAACCCCGTCCCTGGCCTTGTAGGCCCACATACCGGCCAGAAACTGCGCCAGGCCGCCAAAGATCGCCGCAAACGGAACCAGCAGCAAGGTCTTGTCGGACGACCCGAACCAGTGGGCCATTTGCGCGGCTACCATGAAGGTCGCCCCGGCCAGCCCATACAGTCCCAGAATTGACGGTGCCGCGATCGGCTGCAGGATCACTCTCGGCTCCGCAGCCGGTTCCACGGACTCTTCGTTAACCATAGTGTTCTCCTTCGTTACCGGCACCCGCTTGTTCCCCACCTGCTGAGGTGTAAGCACAAGCCATCAATGTCGGATCACTAATTAATAGTGCAAACGCCTTGCCACAATTGATCTCTGACTGACTAAGAGAATGACTCCGCACTTGACAAAAATGGCATCTATGGCATCTCATCTTTAATCGCCCGTGTTACTCGGGCCGCGGCAGGCGCTCAGCGCCTGGTCATCAGGATCGAAAACACATCCGTCTGGCCGGTTTCAAAGCTCAAGGCCGACGCAGACAGATACAAGAGCCAGGTCCGATACGTCTCGTCTCCGACCAGGCCCACACAGGCTTCCTTTCTCTGCCGTAGACGTTCTACCCACTCGCGGCAGGTGCGTGCGTAATGTTTACGCAGACTTTGTACGTTAAGCACGGTCAAGCCCGCTCCTTCCGCCTTGCGAATCACATCGGAGAGATGCGCGAGTTCGCCGCCCGGGAACACCCGCCGTTGGAGGAAGCAGGTCTGTGCGTCGCCGGTAACAGACTGCGGGCGGGTCACTCCCGAGTTGAAGAAGAGGCCGCCGCTTTCCAGCAGGCTGTAGATCTTCGCGAAATACTTACTCAGCCGCCGCCGTCCTACGTGCTCGAACATCCCGATCGAAGCGATCTTGTCGAATCTTCCGGTGAGATCACGATAGTCAATCTCTTTGACGGTGGCAGAGTGGTCGAGCCCGCGAATGTGGATGGTTGATTCGGTGAAGGTATACTGGCTGCGGCTGAGAGTGCAGCCGACACCGTGGACGCTGTAGTGTTCGACTGCGTGAAGCAGCAGGCCGCCCCAACCGCAGCCTACATCGAGAAAACGCTCGCCGGGATGTAAGTCCAGGCGTTTGCAGATCCCTTCCAGCTTGGCTTGCTGGGCCTCCTCCAACGACCAGTTCGCATGGTCGAAGTACCCGGCCGAATAGACAAAATTCGAATCCAGGAAAGTCCCATAAAAATCGTTGGATGCGTCGTAGTGGAACCGTATGTTTCTGGCGGCACGTTCCCGGCTTTGGAACCAGGTCTCGATACGGCGGGGAGCGAAGCGCGCCGCCAGGCTCCAGAAAAAATCCAGGAAACCGCGGCGCGAGTGGTGATGCCTCACCTGCAGGGCGGCAACCAGATCCCCGGAAATATCGAACTCACCGTGAATGTAGGATAGCGCCACCGCGTACGAATTGTCCTTGAGGACATGTTCGAGGGTCTGCCGGTCGGGTACCAGGATGGTGAAGGCGGGAGGTCCTTCGCCGCACAGTTCTTTCTGTCCCGAACGATACTCGACGGCATAACCAACGGTGGCTGCTCGGTTCGGCCGAGCTTCCGTGGCCTGCACGGCACTTACCTCAATTTCATTATCCGGCCGTCCGCCGGGCGCGGGCAATGCGTGTATGTACTCGATGAGTCAAATCAGCGGTGTGATTCGTGAGGAGTCGGCAGGCTACTTCAGGTAGGCCCGCAACGCCTGAATCAGATCGTCGGCAGCCTGCGCCTGTTCGTCGGTGGGGCTGGCATGGGGGTCCAGGACGTGGAAGCGGATGTGGCCTTCAATCACCTCGGCCATCAGAGAATCCATGGCGCCCCGGCAGGCCGCGATGTTGTGCAGCACGTCGGAACATTCGGCCTCCTGATCGAGGGCTCGCTCGATCGCATCCACCTGGCCGCGGATGCGCCGTACGCGATTCAACAGTTTCTTCTTCTCTTCCGGCGTGTGAGCCATGAAAAATCCAATTCCAGGTATTGACAATTATACCCCGGTGGGTATACGTTAGTCGAGGGTGCGATGGTATCCGCAATCGCATCCGCCCATCTGCAAAAGGAGGTCCTATTGATGTGCGACGGCAGTAGAGGTCCGCGACTCTTCACCGCCGGGCCAGCAGAGCCTCCGTCCGCCCGCGGCCTCTTGCACCCGTAGTGCTCGCGCCTTTCCGGAGTCGCTCCCGCGGCGAATTGCATTTCCGGCGTGGCTTCCGTGAAACGCGATTGTGATCCGCATTCCGTACCATCAGAAGTAGGGCCAAATCCGTGTCAGGAGAGACCGTGCACCGGACAAACGTCACAACTCGGATCTTGGCAACCTGGGTTCTGGCCTGTTGCGCGCGATGGAATTGCTGCAACGCGCAGAGCCAACCCCAAACGGATGCCCCACCGGAGACCTGGAACCTGTTCTACCAAGCCACGTCTATCGGCCAGTATCACGGCACGTTCCGGTCGCCATACTCAGGCCCGTTCAGCCTGCAGGATTATCCCGAGCGCGACGTTTCCCTGACTACTACGTTGTTCTTCGGCCTGCGCCTGGAACAGAACACCTCGGTATACTTCGATCCCGAGATCGCGGGCGGGCGTGGGTTCAGCGGAGTGAACGGCATGGCCAATCCCTCGAACGGCGAGTTGCCGCGCGTAGCCTCTGCCACACCAAAGCCCTACATCGCGCGCCTTTACGTAACGCACGATTTCGGATTCGGCAGCGAGACGGAAGCCGTGGAAAGCGACGAGAACCAGTTGGCAGGCCGGCGTCCCGTGACCCGGTACACCATCACCGCCGGGCGCTTCACGGTGACGGACTTTTTCGATAACAACCGCTATACTCACGATCCGCGAACTCAGTTCATGGGCTGGGCCGTGATGTACAACGGCGCCTGGGACTACCCTGCCGACACACGCGGATACACGTGGGGATGGGTGCACGAGTTCCATACGCGAAACTGGTCGCTGCGCTACGCCAGTGCCGCCATGCCGCGGGTGGCCAACGGACTGCGCTTCGACCGCAGGCTGTTCGTAAATCGCAGCGACATGTTCGAGGGCGAATACCGTTACAACGTGAAAGCTCACCCCGGGGCGATTCGCCTGTTGCATTACTTGAATCACGCCAACCTGGGAACGTATGCAGACGCCATCCGCCAGGCGGAAGCGAGCGGCGGTGTTCCATCGGTCACGGACACGCGCCGCAACGGCACGCTCAAGTATGGGTTCGGCGTGAATCTGGAGCAGGAGCTGACCAAAGCCATCGGCCTCTTCTCGCGTCTCGGGTGGAACGATGGCAAGACGGAGAGCTTCGCATTCACCGCCATCGACCGGCTGGCCACCGGCGGCGTCTCCGTGAGCGGCCGGCGGTGGCGGAGGCCCTCCGACACAGTGGCCACGGAATTGACGGTCTCCGGGATCTCCGGCGTTCACGCGCTTTACCTTTCGCTCGGTGGACACGATTTTCTGATTGGCGATGGACGCTTGCAGTACGGCCCGGAGTACGTCTGGGAAAGCTACTACAGCGCCCGGCTGTTTCCGGGATTCTTTGCCAGTTTCGATCTGCAGCACGTCACGAATCCTGCCTACAACGAGCAGCGCGGGCCTGTCTGGATTGCGTCCGTCCGCCTGCATCTGGAATTCGGGAAAGACACATTCATCAAAGGAGGAAGGCCGTAATGCAAACCGCTCCCTGCGACCCGGCCTGACAATCCGATGCACCCTCCCAAGGTCGATCAGCTCAAGGCAGCGCTCACCCAGGGCAACTGGGACCGGGCCATTGCGATGCTCCAGAAAGTGGACCCCTCGGTGGCTGCCGACGCCTTCCTGCAGATGCCCTTCGAAGAGCAGCAGGCCCTCTTCCGCCGCCTGCCCATCGATTACGCCGCCACGCTGGTGCCGGCATTTCCGTATTACCACGCCTACGTACTGCTGCACTCGCGGCCGGTGGAGGAGCTGACCGCTATCGTCGATCGGATGAACCCCGCGGAACGGGTTCAGTTCACCGAACAGTTGCCCGAAGAGACCTGGCAGCACCTGATGGACGAAATCCATGCCCAAGGCACGGGCGTCGCGGCGGCGGCCGCTCCGCCCGTCGCGGTGCAACCCTCGATCCCGGCTGAGGAGCCGATCATCCAGGCGCGGCGGATCGAAAAGCGCTTCCGCCGGCCGGATGGGGCGTCCATTCAGGTGATCGCGCCCACCGACCTCTCGGTAGACCCCGGAATGATCCTGGCGCTGCTGGGCCCTTCGGGCTCGGGAAAATCGACGCTCCTGCGGATGCTCTCGGGACTGGCACAGCCCTCGGCCGGAGAAGTCCTGTGGCACGGTGAACCGCTCGGGGAAACCAGCCCGAATGTAGCCATCGTGTTCCAGAGCTTCGCGCTGTTCCCCTGGCTCACGGTCATCGAGAATGTGGAAGTCCCGCTGGTCGCGCGCGGGGTGGAGCACGCGCAACGGCACCGCCGCGCTCTCGCGGCGCTGGCATCGGTCGGTTTGAAAGGCTTCGAAACGGCGTATCCCAAGGAACTCTCGGGCGGGATGAAGCAGCGGGTCGGCTTCGCGCGCGCCCTGGCGGTGGAACCGGAGATCCTGTTCATGGACGAGCCGTTCTCGGCCCTGGATGTGCTCACCGCCGAGAATCTCCGGGGCGAACTTCTGGAGCTCTGGCAGGGAAAGAAAATACCCACGAAGAGCATTTTCCTGGTGACTCACAATATCGAAGAAGCCGTCCTGCTCGCCGACCGGGTAATCGTTCTGGGCCGCAATCCTGCCAAGATTCGGGCGGATTTCCGTGTGCCCCTGACGCAGCCGCGAGACCGCAACTCCGCCGAGTTTCTGCTCTACGTGGATTACATCTACAAGTTGATGACCCAGCCGGAACTCGAGGCCGGGCCATCGCCGGCCGGGCGGGAAGTCAAGCCTCGCTACCAGATGTTGCCGCACGCCCGCAGCGGTTCCATCGGCGGTCTGCTCGAATTGCTCAACGACCGCGGCGGCAAGGACGATCTGTACCATATCGCCGACGAACTGCAGATGGAAGTAGACGACCTGCTTCCGATTCTGGAGTCCATCACCCTGCTCGGGTTCGCCAGATCGGACAAGGGCGACGTGGAACTGACGCCCGAAGGCAAAGCCTTTGCCGAGGCGGACATCGTCACCCGCCGGCATCTGTTCCGCGAAGCAACCCTGGCGCACGTCACCCTGCTCCAGCAGATGCACAAGGCGCTGGAGAGCAAGCGGGACCACACCATGCCGCTGGAATTCTTCCGCGACGTGCTCGAAGAACACTTCTCCGACGCCGAGATGGAAAGGCAGATCGATACCGCATTGAACTGGGGACGCTACGGCGACATCCTCACCTACGATTCGGAAAGCGATCAGCTGGCGCTCTTCGATCCCAGGCCGGTGGATGCCGCCGAAGAGTCCAGGGGGCACTGATGACCCGTCATCCGATCGAGCATCACGCGCCGGGACGCTACCCCGGCGTGCCTCCCTGGGGGATCTTGCCGGAAACTGTCGGTTCGCTGCTGCGCGATTTGCCCATCATTCTGGCGGGGCTGGCGCTGTTTTACGGGGTCTTGTCGCTCACGCGCTACTGGGCGAGCCCGGTGGAGACGCAGCCGGAGATCCACCTCCACCCGGGTGCCTTGCCGCTCTACGCGCTCTATTCGCTGGCGCGGATTACCATCGCATACCTGCTGAGCTTACTGGTGGCATTGGCGTACGGGTATGCCGCGGCCCACAATCCACGGGCGGAACGGGTCTTGATTCCCTTGCTGGATACGCTGCAGTCGATCCCTGTTCTGAGCTTCCTGCCTCCCGTGATGGTCGCCATGGTGGCGCTGTTCCCCACCCGCCAACTGGGCATCGAGATGGGTGCGATTCTGCTGATCTTCACCGGACAGGTGTGGAATATGGCCTTCAGCGTCTACTCTTCGTGGAAGAGCATTCCCCGCGAGCTTCTGGAGGCCGCTCAAATCTACCGGTTGAACTGGTGGCAGCGTTTCACGCAACTGGAATTGCCCTATGCCGCCATCGGGCTGGTGTGGAACTCCATGATGTCGGTGGCCGGCGGGTGGTTCTTTCTGATGGCCTGCGAGATGTTTGTCCTGGGAAATCGCGATCTGCGCCTCGCCGGCCTGGGTTCCTACCTGCAAACCGCGACCAACGCCGGCGATACGCGCGCCATCCTCTGGGGGGTATTCGTTATGGTGGCGGTGATCGTGCTCGTGGACCAACTCGTCTGGCGCCCCATCATCGCGTGGAGCGAGAAGTTCAAGATGGAGCAGGTGGAGGCGGCCCAGGCGGCGCATTCGCCGGTGCTGGACGTGCTCCGCCGCTCGCGGATCCTGTCCACGGCCGCCCGTGTGACGCTCGCGCCCGCGCGCGAAAGGCTGGCGCTGTATGCCGCTCAGCGGCACGCGGTGGCCCGCGGCGCGGCCCGGCCGCACCCGTTTCGAAAGTGGCTCTGGCTGGCCTTGGGAATCGCCGGGGCTGCCGGTCTCCTGTATGCCATCGTGAAGATGCTGATCATGCTGGGCATGCTCTCCAGCGCGGAACTGCGCGACATCCTCTGGGGAGCCGGGGCCACGTTCCTGCGGGTGGAACTGACTTTGGCACTGGCTGGTCTGTGGACGATTCCGGTCGGGGTCTATATCGGATTGCGGCCGCGGCTCTCGGCGGCGGCTCAGCCGATTGCGCAGGTGGCTGCCTCGATCCCGGCAACCGCGCTGTTTCCCATCGTGCTCCTCTTCCTGATTCGCGTCGGCGGCGGGCTCGGCGTCGGTTCGATCGTTCTTCTGCTGCTCGGGACCCAATGGTACGTGTTGTTCAACGTGATCGCAGGCGCGACCTCCATCCCGACCGACTTGAAAGAGGTCTGCGAGGTCTACCATCTGCCCCGCGCGGAACGGTGGCGCCGGCTCTATCTGCCGGGCATTTTTCCGTACCTGCTTACGGGATTCGTGACGGCGTCGGGCGGTGCGTGGAACGCGAGCATCGTGGCCGAGTACTTCCGCTTCCATGGCCAGACGTATACGACCACGGGCCTGGGCGCAGTGATCAGCCGCGCCACCGACAGCGGCAATTTCCCGGTGCTCCTGGGAGCCACCATCGTCATGGCCGCGCTGGTGGTGACGGTCAACCGCCTTCTGTGGAGGCGGCTCTATGGCCTGGCATCCACCAAGTACAAGCTCGAAACCTAGGCGGGTGCCGGTGCGGCGCGCCGCCAGTCACCTTTTTTGTTAAACTGCTCTCACACGAGGTAGCGGGGATTCAAACCTGGGAGAAATACCGAAACGGGGAGGCGGCGTGAAAACCAGCCGGCGAGATTTTCTGGCGGCCGCAGGTGCCGTGGCCGCGGAGGGGCAGTTGCGCGGACAGGACTCCACTCACGATCACGAGCATCAGGCGGTGCCCTCGGATCCCACATTGCGCGTCAAAGCCCTGGAGTCGTTACTGGTGGAGAAGGGACTGGTAGACCCGGCGGCTCTGGACGCGCTGATCGACACGTATGAACACAAGGTCGGCCCGCGCAACGGCGCGAAGGTGGTCGCACGCGCCTGGACAGATCCCGACTATAAGGCGCGCCTGCTTTCGGACGCGGGCCCGGCGATCGCCGAGATGGGGCTGGGAAGTGCGGCGGGCGAGCACATGGTCGTGGTGGAGAACGCGCCCAAGGTGCACAACCTGGTGGTCTGCACGCTCTGCTCGTGCTACCCCTGGACGGTGCTGGGATTGCCGCCGGTCTGGTACAAGTCCACGGCATACCGGTCGCGGGCGGTGATCGATCCCAGGGGCGTGCTGAGAGAATTCGGACTCGAACTGCCGGAAGACGTGGAAGTCCGGGTCTGGGACAGCACCGCGGAGCTTCGCTACCTGGTGTTGCCGGAACGCCCCGCCGGCACCGGTGCGCTGAGCGAGGCGGAGCTGGCAGAACTGGTCACGCGCGATGCCATGGTGGGCGTGGCCAAGGTCGCGGTGCCTGCCGCGGGAGGCAAGCCATGAACGGCGTGCACGATCTGGGCGGCATGCATGGCATGGGGCCGATCCGCCACGAGAAGAACGAACCGGTGTTCCATGAGCGCTGGGAAGGGCGGATGTATGCCATCAACCGCGCGCTCGGGGCGTGGCACAAATGGAACCTGGATGCCTGGAGGCACGACATCGAGCTGCTTCCTCCGTCGGACTACCTGCGGATGAGCTACTACGAAAAGTGGCTGGCGGCCATGGAGAATCGGGTGGTGAAGTACGGCCTGGTGACGAAGGAGGAGTGGGAGAGCGGAAAGCCGGCGGCAAATTCCACGAAGGCGACTCCCGCATTTTCGTCAGCACAGGCCGATGTCCTCACCAGGGGGATTCCCTCGAGCAAGGATCCTTCCGTCGTGCCGCTGTTCCGCGTTGGGGAACGGGTTCGGGCGCGGAACATCAATCCCGAGGGACATACGCGCCTGCCGCGGTACGCGCGCGGCAAGACCGGCGAGATCGTGCGCGATCACGGCGTGTACGCGTTTCCGGATAGCAACGCGCAGTTCCGGGGCGAGAAGCGGCAGCACGTCTATTCCGTGCGATTTCGGGCGCGCGAGCTGTGGGGAGAGGCCGCGTCTCCGCGCGACTCCGTGCACCTTGACATGTGGGACGACTACCTTGAGCATGCCTGATCCGAAAGTGACCGAAGAGAGGTTGGCGGAACTGCCGCCGCTTCCACGCGATGAAGGCGGGCCGGTGTTCGCGGAGCCCTGGCAGGCGCAAGCATTTGCCATGGCGGTGAGGCTCTCCGAGCAGGGCCACTTTACGTGGAAGGAGTGGGCCGCGGCGCTGGCCGCGGAGTTGCATGCCGCGGCGGACCGGGGCGAGCCCGACGACGGCACTCATTATTATGAGCACTGGCTGGCCACGCTCGAGCGTTTGGTAACGGCCAAGGGACTCATGGATGCCCGGACGCTGGTCGAGCGCAAGGAAGCTTGGGCGGACGCCTATCGGCACACTCCGCACGGGAAGCCCGTGGTGCTGCGGAAGGATTGAGCCAGACCCGTCAGGCAACACGAGTGTCCGCGCCACGATTGATGGGACAATCGTGATTGGGATGGAAGCGAGAAACCAGGCCTACACGGCCGAGACCCAGAGGCAGATTGGAGAGCTCAACCGGCTGGGCTTCTACCACAGCATCGAACTGCCGGATGGCCGGGTAATCCAGGGCCTGCAAACGCTGGAGCAGCTCCGCCTGCGGCTCGCGCAATTCCCCATCCCCGCGGACCTCACCGGGAAGCGCGTGCTCGACATCGGCGCCTGGGACGGATGGTTCAGCTTCGAGATGGAGAAGCGCGGAGCCAGGGTGCTGGCCGTCGATTCCGCCGAGCATACCCAATTCCGCGTGGCGCGCGATTTGTTGGGCTCGCAGGTGGATTATCAGATCGCCGATATCTGCCGCCTGACGCCCCAGGACGTGGGGCGTTTCGACATCGTGCTGTTCTTCGGAGTGCTGTATCACCTGAAGCATCCCATGCTGGCGCTGGAGAATGTTTGCGATCTGGCCACCGGGATGGCCTGTGTCGAATCGTTTGTGTCGGATGATGGCAGCGACCTGTCCGCGCCGCCGGTGATGGAGTTTTACGAGACCACCGAGTTGCGGGGTCAGTTCGACAACTGGGTCGGGCCGAATACCAGCTGCCTCCTGGCGTTTTGCCGCGCGGCCGGCTTTGCGCGCGTCGAATTGCACAGCGTGATGGCCTGCCGCGCCCACGTTACCTGCTACCGCAAATGGGCGGAACGCGCCGGCAACGGCCCGGCGCCTTACGTCACCTGCGTGGAGAACAGCGTCTCGCTCGACCACGCCTTCTCGGCGCGCAAGGATGATTACGTATCCATGTGGTTCAAGTCCGGGCAGACGGAGCTCAACTGCGAGAACGTCTTCCCGGAAATCGGCGGCTACGGTTCGCGGCCGGTGATTGTGCACGCCACCGGCGGGGACGGATACCATGCCAACTGCAAACTGCCGCCCGGCCTCGATCCCGGCTGGCACGATGCGCGCCTTCGCGTACGCGACAGCGCCTGCAGCAACGCGGTGCGGATCGGCGTGGACATTCCCGAAAACGAGCGGCGCCGCACCGGTTCGCCGGTGGTTTCCGAAGAACTGCGCATCCGCCTGGTGACCGACGGAAGAACGTGGGAACGGTACCGCGTACACGTCGGGGTGGATTCCTGCGTGTCGCTTTGGGCATCCGGGCTGCCCGAGCAGTGCGAGCGCAGCCAGGTGCGCGTGCGGCTGAACGGGACCGATATGCCGGCGGTGTTCGTCTCCTCGCCCGATGCGGAAGGAGCGACCCAGGTGAACGCGCTCCTGCCCTACGGTTTGCAGCCCGGCCCGGTATCGTTCGTGCTCGTCGCCGGCGATTGCGAATCGCCCGCGGTGGATGTCGAGCTGGTGTAGGGGAAGCCTCGCGTTATCGCGAAGAGCCTGCTCTTCCGGCCACGCCTGGCGAAGCGGTGTAACTCACGGAGATCTGAAACGTAAACAAAGGTTGCCGGCCGTCGCGCGCCCAGCGGCTCATGTCCCAGGCCGCCCGCAGATAGCGAACGTCGGGCTGGTTGGCAAGATCGAGCCAGGCTACGTGAGACCCGCAATAGTACATCCGGGGCAGGCTGACCAGGGGCCCGGATTCCCAGTCGGTCCCGTCGGCGGAACCGAAAATCGACACACTCAAGCCGCTCTGGTCGATCATTCGCGTGACGGTGAGCGTGAGGGAAAGTACGCGGCCCGTTTGTTCCGGCACGGCCACCACGGGGCCCGCGCCCGCCTTTCGAAACGTGCTCTCCGGCAGAAGTATCAGGTTCGCTCCGTCGAGGACACCGTGCCTGGGTGCCTCAACCAGCGCTGACGCCATCATGAGACACCTCCCGCGCCGGCAACGGCATAACGTTTGACAGAATCCGACCGCTCCTTCCAATGCAGCCATGCCAGACTCACGATGCGTGTGACTTCGTACTGATCGAATGGCTGGGCAAGCACGTCATACACTCCAAGGTTCAACGCCTCCGCCCAGAGGCGGTCGTCGGCGGTCCGTGAAGTAACGATCACCACCGGCGGGTGCGCGAGCGTCGGGAGTGCCTCGAGTACTTCCTTCCAGGTTTCGGGCTGGTGATCACAGTTGCAAATCAGGATTGGGACCTGATTCTCCCGCATGGCCGCCAGGGCCGATTCCACGGTGTGCGTTGGAGTCAAAGTCCACGTTTCGCCGGGACAAAGCGACCATCGGGAGCGGCTGAAGATTTGACCCAATGCGGCGTAGTCATTGGCCAGCGGATCCAGAGACAAAATGTTCACGTTGCGGGCAGCACCGCTCAGTCGCGTCAGTGTGTTCGGTCCCATTGGAATCCCCTCTTTCCGCTGCCACTTCGATAGTGGACAGACTCGCGAACGCGTCCAACACTCCGGCGAACGTTGCAGAGCCCCTCGGGCCTGCTGGGTTCCAGAGTCCGGCGACTCATAGTACCCACGTCAGAGAGAACTGATGGAGTTAGTTTCAGGATAAAATCGATTAGAAATCCTGTCAACGAGTATCCATCGATTTTTGTAGAATTTTTTTGTAAGTGCTTACAGTGTCTTGATTTCCTACACGCCACAGATCTCAGGCTGCTTTAAAATGGGTTCCAAATTCATTTCAGAATCTGCTTCGGTAAAACGCCTGACCGCGGCTGTTAGCATTCAAAAGCAGCGAATCACCTGGGGTCAAATTCCCATCGTTACCGGTATAGACTCGGCAGTGACCGGTAATTGAGTACCATGATTACCAGGGTGTCGGGCGTATCCTGCCGTATCAGAAAGTACACTCCGGGACGTTGTGCTACCGCTCATACTCCTGCGCAACCAAGTGTATGCCCTCAGGCGAGCGCTTCGCGCACTACGTCGCCGCTCACAATGGTGGGGCGTTCCGAACGCCCGTTGTGCAGGTAAGTGACTTTTACGTGATCGAGCCCGAGCGTCCACAGAATGGTGGCATGGAAATCGTGCACGTGCACCGGCCGCTCCATGGCTCGGAGGCCGATATCGTCGGTGCGACCGATGATCTGCCCTCGCTTAACGCCTCCGCCGGCCATCCACATGCTGAAGCCCCACGGATTGTGATCGCGCCCGTTGCCGTTCTCGTTGAATGGCGTCCGGCCGAACTCGCCTCCCCACACCACCAGCGTGCTGTCGAGCAGCCCGTGCGATTTCAGGTCGGTGAGCAGACCGGCGATCGGGACATCGGTCTCCAGACAACGCCGCGAATGATTGCGCTCGATGTCGGAGTGCGCGTCCCAGGCGCTGCCGCTGCCGGAGTAGAGTTCCACGAAACGCACCCCGCGCTCCACCAGGCGGCGCGCCATCAGACAATTTGCACCGAATTTCGCGGTGACCTCGTTATCCATGCCGTAAAGTTTGCGCGTGGCCTCGGACTCCTTGCTGAGGTCGGTGGCTTCGGGCGCCGCGGACTGCATCCGGTAGGCAAGCTCGTAGGAGTTGAGCCGCGCTTCGATTTCGGTATCCTCGGGACGGCTCTCGCCGTAGTGGCGATTCAGCGCTTGGAGCAGGTCCAGGCGGCCGCGCTGCTGCTGGTCGCCAATGGTGGAAGGAGGCGCCAGGTCCAGAATCGGAGCGCCTTCGCGGCGGAAGAGCGTGCCCTGGTAGGTGGCCGGAAGGAATCCGGAGCTCCAGTTCTTCGAGCCTCCCAGCACCTCGCCCTGGTCCGTGAGGATCACGAAGGTCGGCAGGTTGTTGTTGGCCGTCCCGAGCCCGTACGTCACCCACGCGCCCATCGACGGCCGTCCGGCGAGAATCGATCCGGTATTCATCTGGCAGACCGAGCCGACGTGATTCAGCCCGTCGGCCCAACACGAGCGGAACATCGTGATCTCGTCTACATGTTCCGCGATGCTCGGATACCAGTCGGACACCCACATGCCGCTCTGGCCGTACTGTTTCCACTTGCGCGCCGAAGGCATGAGCGTGTTGGAGGCGGTGCCCATGGCGGTGATCACTTTGCCATACGATTCCGGCATCGGCTTGCCGGCCAGGCGCTCCAGTTCCGGCTTGGGGTCGAAGAGGTCGAGGTGGCTGGGTCCGCCTTCCATGAACAGCCAGATGACGGATTTGGCGGTGGGCGCGTGATCGGGCTTCCTGGGAGCCAGCGGGTCGGCCGGAGTCGCGCCTTGGAGCATCGAGGAGAGGGCCAGCGCGCCGAGCCCGCCCGTGGAGCGCAAGAGAAACTCGCGCCGGCTGCGCAACGGTGTGAAATGGGGAGGTCTCATAAATCCAAGCTCCTTTACTGCAATCTGGCGCGGGCACTCGTGCCTGCCGCGTCCCCACTCACGGGGACGTTCGTCGGGCGTCACCGACACCTACCTCTCATACACAAACTCGTTCGAGTTCAGCAGCATCTCGCAGAAGTCCACGAAAGCTGCGGCGTAAGCCGGATCCATGCCATCCGGCACCCGCGCGGGAAGTGCCAGCTTTTCACCTTTCGCCGAGCGCTCGGCAACCAGCGATTGCTGCTTGTGGAAGAAGGTGGCCACGGTATCTTTCTCCCATGGGTCGGGAGAGCGCGAATAGGCCAGGTGGAAGGCCCGATCGACCGGATCCTTGGCGGCCAGCGCGCGCGCCGCAAACGCCTGCGCCCACTCCAGCGTCACTTTGTCGTTGAGCATCGCCAGTGCCTGCGGCGCTGTGGTCGTCACGGACCGCCGCGAGCACGATTCGTGAGTGTCCGGCATGTCGAAGGCTTCCAGCATCGGGTAGCGCGAATTGCGCTTCGCAAAAATGTAGACGCTGCGCCGATTGCGATCTGCGGGGCTCGACAGTTTCCAGCCTCCGCGCGGAGAAATCATGCCTTCGGGCAGTTCCGGGTACACGCTCGGGCCGCCGGTCTGCGGGTTCAACAGGCCCGACACCAGCAGGCTGGAATCGCGGATCACTTCGCCATCCAGGCGCTGCCGCGGGAAGGCCCACAGCAGGCGGTTGTCAGGATCCGCGTCGGCGGCATCTTTCCGGAAGCCGGCGGACTCCTGGTAGGTGGACGAGTTCAAAATCAGGCGGTGAAGGTGCTTGATGCTCCAGCCGCTGCGGATGAATTCGCTGGTGAGCCAGTCGAGCAGTTCGGGATGACTGGGACGCTCGCCCATCACACCGAAATCGCTGGGCGTGCCCACGATGCCGCGGCCGAAGTGGTAATGCCAGACGCGGTTCACCATCACGCGCGCGGTGAGCGGATTGGCCGGGTCGGTGAGCCACTTCGCCAGCGCCGTGCGCCGGCCGGTCGATTCCAGTCCCGCCGGTGGAGAGCATTTCGCGGGCGCCGGGTCGAGTAGTGTCAGAAAACCGGGCTGCACCTCCGCCAGAGGCTTGTCGTAGACACCGCCGCCCAGGATGTGGGTGGCCGGGGCGTCGCGGCTCAGGTCCACCATGCCCATGCCTTCGGGAAGGTCGCCGGGATTGAGGTCGTCGAACATCGCCAACTCGGCCTTCAGCGCGTCGTACTGCAGCTTGTCATCCTTCTTGAGCTGCTTGGCCGCGTCGGCATCGGACTGGTCGAGGTACGGCTTCGCCTTGGCGAACATCTGCCATTCGAAAGGCGAGCGTTGCGCCGCCGGCTTCAAAATCATGGCCTGGATTTCGGGCGGATACTTGTCGAAGTAAGTCTTGATGTAGGCTTGCTTCGCGGGCTCCAGCAGGGCGGCGATTTTCGCCCGGATGTCGCTGGTCTTCTCCTCCCAAACGGCCTTCCTTCGCCGGTATTCGGCCAGCTTGTCGGCGGGCAGGACCGGAATGTTATCATTCGCCGCGGTGTTGGCGAAGAACGCCTGCAGGCGGTAATAATCGGACTGCAGGATGGGATCGAACTTGTGGTTGTGGCATCGCGCACAGCCGTAGGTGAGTCCCAGGAAGACCGCCCCGGTGGTGTCCGTGATATCGTCGAGGATCTCCTGGCGCCGCTGCTGCAGGTTGCGCGCGTTGCTCTCGTCAGGATAGTGCCGGTTGAACCCGGTGGCCAGGCGGGCATCGGGATCGCCGGGCCACAACTCGTCGCCGGCGATCTGTTCTTCGACGAAGCGGTTATACGGCTTGTCCTGGTTGAACGACTGGATCACGTAGTCGCGGTATCGCCACGCGTTCGGGCGCGGCTCGTCGGACTTGAAGCCTTCGGATTCGGCAAAGCGCGCGAGGTCGAGCCAGTGGCGGCCCCAGCGCTCGCCGTAGTGTGGAGACGCCAGCAGCCGCTCGACGACCTTGGAAAACGCGTCCGGCGAGCGGTCGGCCAGGAACGCGTCCACTTCTTCCGGAGTTGGCGGCAGACCAATCAGATCGAAGCTCGCACGGCGGAGCAGCGTGACTCTGTCGGCTGGAGGTCCGGGCGTGATACCCTTCGATTCCAGCCTGGCGAGAATGAAGTTGTCAATCGGAGTGCGGACCCAGGCCTTGCCGTTGACCGCCGGCGGCGTCTGTTCTTTGACCTTCTGAAACGACCAGAAGTCCCGCTGCCGTTGGGTGAAGGTATCGGCCGCAAACAACACGGCGCAGCCCAGAAAGAGAGGTATAGCCGCTCGACGCACAGTCGTCCCTCCGTATTAAATTCAGGATGCGCCACTTGGAGAAAAAGGTCAACCGGGTGGAAGGCCCTTCTTCCGCGCGGTGCAAATCCAGCAGTGGCGCGGGACCTCGTGCCGGGCACTCCTGCCTGCCGTCAAGCACCCTCGGGCGTGTAGTGCCAGCACCGCGAAGGGTGTTGTTACAATCGGGGATCGTGGCGCTGGCGATCCTCTTCGGAGTCCTCTTCACGGTGGCGGTATCGGCGGCGGCGGGCGCCTTGCTGCTGGGCAGTTCCTGCGAAGACTGGGGAGCCCGTTTCGTCGCAGGCAGCGCCTTGCTCAGCACCGCCGTTTTTGCCTTGTGCGCCGCCGGGCTGGTCTCTCCCGCCGCCTTCGCCGCGTTGGGAGCCGCCGTGCTGGCCGCGGCCTGGCGATTCGCACCCGGAGCGCAATCCCGCAATACGCCCCCCCCGGAACTTCATCCCAAAATCCGCTGGATCTTCGGTCTGATCGCTGCCTTGTACTTCGTCCTCTATTTCTGCAATTCGATGGCGCCGGAGTTCAGTTGGGACGGGTCGCGATACCACCTGGGGCTGGTCAGCCGTTACCTGCGTGAGCACGGCTTCCATCCCATTACCGACAGCATTTACGCCAGCCTGTCGGAAGGCGTGGAGATGCTGTTCCTGTACGCCTTCGCGTTTGGCAAACACTCCGCGGCGGCCATGGTGCACTTCGCTTTTCTGGTGGCCCTGGCGTGGATGATCTTCACCTACGGCCGGCGCTCCGGACTCCCCCTGGCGGGAGTTGTGGCCTCGCTCCTGGTCTTTGTCAGCCCCGTGGTGGGAGCCGACGGCACCAGCGCCTACAACGATGTCGCCGTCGCCGCGATTGCTTTCACGCTGTTCTACCTGCTGCAACTCTGGGACCGCGAGCGTACCGCGCGGCTGTTGCCGGCGATCGGTCTCGTGGCCGGATTCGCGTATGCCGCCAAGTATACGGCGTGGGTGGCTGTGCCCTTTGCGGTCGGCTTCGTGGCCTGGAAGAGCCGCAGACTTCGCGACGCGCTAGTGGTGAGCGCGTGTGCCGCCTGCATGATCCTGCCGTGGATGGTGAAAAACTGGGTTTGGATGCGGAACCCCCTCGCCCCGTTCTTCAACTCGGTTTTTCCGAATCCTTACGTCACGGTCCTGTATGAACGCGATTACCGGCAATACTGGACCCTCTACGACCTGAAGAGCCGATGGGAGATTCCCATGCAGGTCACCGTGCACGGGTCGCTCGCGGGAGTACTCGGCCCGGTGTTTCTGCTGTCGCCGGTCGCCCTGCTCGCGCTTCGTTACCGCGAAGGACGCCAACTGCTGCTGGCCGCGGCAGTCTTTGGAGCAACTTACTTCAGCAATATCGGCACGCGGTTCCTGATCTCGCCGCTTCCATTCGTAGCGCTGGCTATGATGCTGGTGCTGGCCCGCATTCCGGCCCTCGCCGTGGCGCTGGTTCTCGTGCACTCGTACCTCTCGTGGCCCGGCATCGTTCGCAAATATACCGCCGCCAACGACTGGCACCTCCGCAAGATTCCCTACCGCGAGGCGCTGCGGATCAAACCCGAAGACGGCTTCCTCGCATCCAACCTTCCCTATTACCGCGTCACCCGGATGGTGGACGAATCCACCGCTCCCGGCTCCACCATCTACACCTTCACCCCTATCCCCGAGGCCTACACGTCGCGCAAGATCCGCGTAGGCTACCAGTCGGGAGAAGGCGTCATCGACCAGCGCCTCGTCTTCACGGGTTTCGTCCCGGAATACGCGCCCGTGTGGCGGCTGCGCTTCTCGTTTCCGCCTCAGCCGCTGCGGGCCATCCGCATCGTCCAGACCAATACCGCGCCGGACATCTGGTGCATCCACGAATTGCGTCTCTTCGATGGAGACCGGGAACTGCCGCGCGATCCCGGCTGGCGGCTCACCGCCCATCCCGACCCGTGGCGCCTCTCCAATATGATGGATGGAAACCTGATCACCTTCTGGATGAGCGGGGACACGCTGCACCCCGGCCAGTACGTCGAAGTGGACTTTGGCCGCGACACGAATGCCGCCTCCGTGAAGATCGAGACCTCGCCCAACCAGTGGGGCATCCGCCTGCAACTGGAGGGGCAGGACGCCTCCGGCGCCTGGCGCCGCCTGGCAGCGCAGCCCGAGAACCTGCCGAATGCGCCCACGCCCGCCGACCTCCGCCGCACCGTCGCCGAAGAGCTGAAGCGCCGCGGCATCGACTACCTGCTGATGTTCGACGGCGAATTCGGAGCGGACGACCTGCAGAAGAACGCTGGCCGTTGGGGTGTGCGCCAGGTGGCGGAGTGCCAGGGAGCGAGGCTTTACCAGTTGCCATGAAACTCTTCCTTGGGGTGGATGGCGGACAATCGGGCACCACGGCGCTGATCGGCGACGAGACCGGGCGCGTCCTGGGCAGTGGCGAGGCCGGCCCTTGCAATCATGCCGGCGCTTCGGAGGGCCGCGCCAGGCTGGAGCGGGCCATGACCGAAAGCCTCGCCGCCGCGTGTCGGGCTGCGGGGCTCGACGCCGCGGCTCTGGAATTCTCCGCCGCGTGCTTCGGAATGAGCGGCGGTCCCGAGGACAAGCGCGAGATCCTGGCACGGATTGTGCAGGCCAAGCGTTGGATCGTCACCCACGATGCCGCGACCGCTCTGGCCGGCGCCACCGCGGACGGGCACGGGATCGTCACCATCGCCGGCACCGGTTCGATCGCCTACGGCAGAAGCCCCGATGGCCGAGATGCCCGCACCGGCGGATGGGGATACATCTTCGGCGACGAAGGCAGCGCCTTCGATATCGCACGCCAGGCTCTGCGGGCGGCACTGCGCATGGAAGAAGGCTGGGGGCCCGCCACGGTGTTGCGCGACGCGCTGCTCGAAGCCACCGGTGCGGAGAATGCCAACGATGTGCTGCACCGTTTCTACACGCCGGAGTGGCCTCGGTCGCGGGTGGCGACACTCGCGCCCCAGGTCGATGCGGCTGCGCTCGCGGGCGATTCCGTGGCGGACCAGATTCTGGCCGGCGCCGCGCAACAGCTCGCCATGCTGGCGGTGTCCGTACGTGATCAGTTGTGGAGGCCTGGCGATCCGGTCGAGGTAGCCTACATCGGCGGTGTCTTCGAGAGCGGGCGCGTGCGCGAGCGTTTTCGCATGCTCGTGGAACTCGAGGCGGGAAGCCGTTGCCGTCCGCCGCGCCACGATCCTTCGGCAGGCGCCCTCCTGGCTGCCTATCGCGCCGAAGGGTTGAATCCCGAGCTGAGGTGGTAATGAGGGCCGATGAAGTCGGACCGCACCTGCAATAATCAGTAGCAACCCGCAATTCTCGCGGAGAAGGAGACTGCTCAATGGAAGACCCCAAAGGCGCGGCTGCCAACGCCCTCGGCCGCCGCGGATTCTTGAAGTCGGGCGCCGGACTGGCCCTCGCTCCGGCTTTGACCCCTTCGCCCGCTCAGGCCCGCCCGCTGAGCGAGAAAGAGAAGCTTGCCCGGATCGCCTCCAATACCTGGCCCATCCGCTACATCTTCAAAAGCCGCACGCGCTTCGGAGGCAACCCGCGGAATGTCGAAATCAAGCGGAAGTACGGCGAGATCACCATGCTCGACTTTCCGCAGTTCACCAAGGACCACTTCCCGGGCGTCACCCGCATGGATCTCTTCTCCGGTCTCTTCGGCGACGTCACCGACGATAGCATGTACGTGGACGTCCCGCTGATGGTGGGCGCTGCCACGCGCGTCACCCAGGAATTTGACCCCTCGAGCACGGCCGGCAAGCGCTGGCTCGGCAAGATGGCCGACAAGATGGCCGCCACCGGCACCCAATGCCAGCACATCTCGAACAACGCACCGCGCGACATCTGCGATCCCGATGCGGCCAAGCGCAAGACCGGAATCGAGGTCGCCAAGAAGTGGCTGACCGGTGTGGCCATGCTGGGCGCGAAATCCATGCGGGTCAACAGCGGCGGCCCCAGAATCGCGCCGTCAGCCGTGGCCACGGCCGATTACCCCAAGGCCGACGAACTGGCCGGTCTGCTCACCAACTGCATCGAATCCTTCAAAGAGATGGCGGACCATGGCGCCAAGGTGGGAGTGAAAGTGACGCTCGAGAACCACTGGGGGCTCACCGCCAATCCGATGAACATCCGGATCATCGTGGACGAAGTGCATTCCCCCTTCTGCGAGGCTTCGCCGGATTTCTGCAATTGGGAGCACGAGTACCTGATGTACAACGGCCTCAAGGCTCTGGCACCGTATGCGCATACCAACGTGCATGCCAAATACTGGAGCCGCTGGAAGGATAACAACGTGGCCCGTTCCGTCAAGATCATGACGGACGCCGGGTTCCAAGGCACCTTCGCGCTGGAGTACGAAGAGGGTCCCTGGGACGGAATCGAAGGCGCCCAGTATCTCTATAAGGAAGTGCTGGCCGCGCTGTAGGAAGCGCCCCCCGGTATTTTTACCGTCGCCTAAGCTGCCTACTGAAATTTTTCGATCAGCACGAACGCCTCGCGCGCCCGCGTCATGGCCCGATAGCTCATCCAGCTCTCGTCCGCCAGCAGCCCGATGGCCGTTCCTCCACCAACCGGCACGCCCGATCCGGCGAAATGGTAATTCGTCTCCAATGCCGGCGAGCCGAACGCGGGCCCGTTGGAGATCGCCGCCCGGTGCCAGGACGAAGACGTGGTGCCCGCCGATATTCCAATGGTCCGGGGCGATTCCATCCCGCAGGACCGTTTCCCCGCTGCCGTCCGGACGCCTGCGCAGGATCGTCGAGCCGTTCGAGACGTAGAGCCATTGCCCATCCGCCGTCTCGAAGGCGAAACCGCCGTGCCGCGCAACCTGTATCGGCTCCCCTCCCGAAGGAAGGATCTTCCAGATCTCTGATTCGCGGCCTTTATCCGAGCCGAAGTAGATCCACTGTCCATCATGCGACCAACTCGGACGAATCTCATTGGCCGCATCGCTCGTCAACCGCGAAGCCTTCCCCCCATCCGCGGGCATCACGTAGATGTCACTGGATCCGCCGGCGTAGCCGTCGAACGCGATCTGCTTTCCGTCCGGCGACCAGCGCGGACTGCCCACCGAGCCCCCTTTGAAGGAAGTCAACTGCGTCTGCTCGGAGCCGTCGCAGTTGGCGACCCGGACTTCCTTGGAGCCCGGGCGATTGCTCACGAACGCGATGCGCTCCGCGTTTGGCGCGACACCGAGATCGTGCTGGTCACCGCCGGTTTCGATCAGAGGGCTCAGCTCGCCGGCGCGCGGACTGAGCGGCATCTTGAAGGTCTTCGTTTCAATCTGCGTGGTGCTGTAGATCATGCGGCCGGATTGCCGCGACACGCTCGGTGTGCGGAAACCATGGTCGGGGCGGCGAAACGCACGGGCTTGCCGCCGTCGCGCAATCCGCCAGAGCGAACAAACAGGCCCTGCCCTGTCCCGGTGAAAACCAAGATGCCACCTCCCGGCGCCCACGCGAGATCGCCCCTGGTAGCGCCGACCAATATCGAGACGCGCTGCGCCACCCCGCCGCCCAGCGCCGGCATCACAGTAAATGCCTCCGTCGCGCCGGACGAACGCGAGCCGGCTTCCGTCCGGCGACCATGCGGGCTTGCCCACTGCCTGGGCATCCTTCAGCCGCAGCGGGCTCCCGCCATTCACCAGTTGCAGATAGAGATCCTGGCCCTGATTCTTCTCCCCTATTGAGAGGAAGGCCACCTGTTTTCCATCGGCAGAGAGAGCAGGATCGAATGCCAGGCCGGAATTACAAGGGACGCGGGTGGGTGTGGCGCGGACACTCATGTCGGCAGCGCCCCGACTCATCGGGGCGCTTTTTGGTCGCGTCGAACGCCGGTGATGGAGGGGTGGTCAGTACGCCTTCGCGATTACGGCGCGGCGGTCCACCGGCTCGCCGGTGATGATGCACGTTCCCGGGCCGTCCCATTCATCGGCCATCGGAATGCACCGAACCGTGGCCTTGAACTCCTTTAAACGCGCGTCGCAAACGGGTGCATCCTGGATGTGCGCCATGACGAACTTGCCGCCGCCCTTCTCGGCGGTCACATCGCGCAGGATCGACTCGACCTCTTCGAGCGAATTTGCCAGCACCGTGTTCTCTTTCAGCCGCTGCCTGGCCCGATCGTAGAGATCCCTCTGCATGGCTTCAAGCGCCGCCGGAATGCGCACTGCCAAGGCGGTCTGCGGCACCACTTCCTTCGTGCCGGTATCGCGCCGTTTCAAGACCGCGTTGCCCGATGCCAAATCGCGCGGCCCGAGTTCGATCACCAACGGCACCCCGAGCCGTTCCCAATGGAAGAACTTGGCCCCTGGCGTTTGGCCCTCGCGATCATCGACCCGCGCGGCCAACTCCTTGGCAATCTGGTGCGCCGCTTCGAGTACCCTGGCTCGCTCCTCGTCTTTGCGGTAAATCGGAACGACCATCACCTTGTCCGGTGCAACCCTGGGCGGCAGCACCAGGCCTTTGTCGTCGGAATGGCTCATGATGAGACCACCGATCAACCGAGTGCTCACGCCCCAACTCGTCTGCCACACGTAGTCGAGCCGCCCTTCCTGGTTCTGAAACTGAACGTCGAACGCCTTGCCGAAGTTCTGGCCCAGGTCATGACTGGTACCGGCCTGCAGCGCCAGCCCGTTCTGCATCATGGCTTCGATCGAGTAGCTGCGCAGCGCGCCGGCGAACTTCTCGGCCTGCGACTTTACGCCTTTCATGACCGGCATGGCCATGACGTCCTCAGCCACCTCGGCGTAAATATCGAGAATCCGCAGAACTTCTTCGAGCGACTGGTTATGGCTCGCATGGGCGGTGTGACCTTCCTGCCAGAGGAACTCGGTGGTCCGCAGGAACAGGCGCGTGCGCAATTCCCAGCGCATTACGTTGGCCCATTGATTGATGAGCACCGGCAGGTCGCGCCAGCTTTGAATCCACTTACTGAAAAAGTGGCCCACGATCGTCTCGGAGGTGGGACGGATGACGTAAGGTTCTTCCAGATCTTTGCCACCCGCGATGGTCACTACGGCCAGCTCCGGCGCGAAGCCTTCCACGTGTTCCGCTTCGCGCTTCAGAAAACTCTGCGGGATCAGCAGCGGAAAGTAGACGTTCTTGTGGCCGCTGGCCTTGAACCGGCTGTCGAGCTCGTGCTGGAGCACCTCCCAGACCGCGTAGCCATTCGCCTTGATCACCATGCAGCCCTTGACGATCTCGGCGGGCTCCGCCATATCGCCTTGCAGGACCACGTCCTGGTACCAGGCCGCGAAATCTTCGCTTCGGGGAGTAATCCGGGATTCAGCCATCAGTTCGGGGGAGCTGTTCGGGTTGCCACGTTCATGGCTCTTTCCACATCATAGCCGGTGGCGAACCGAACGGCACCTCAGAAACTCCAGATCCACGGCGCCGCCCAGTGCTCTGCGAAAGCCCTCGCGCCAGGACGGCCACACCGGCTCCCACCCCAAGCCGCCGCTTCGCTCTCGCGTTGGATGCGCCGCGCACCTGGGTCATCATGATCACCCCGAACTCGCCAACGGCGAGGCATCCGACCCATGCGGGTATCCGAAAGGGAGGCTTGCCGCCCACCGCTTCGGCCAGCGCGGGCAGCCACTCGGACACTTGCGCCGGTTCATCGTCAACGATGTTGTAAACGCCGGAACCTCCGCCGTCGAGCGCTTGCACCGTCGCCAGTGCCGCATCATCGATGTGAACGAACGACCACACACCCGTACCGCCGCCGATGATCGGCACCTTCCGCTTTCTCACCTGCTCGACAAGGTCGCCTCCCTTCCCGAGCGTATTGCCCGGTCCATAAAACCCTCCGTAGCGAAGAGCAATTCCGGTCGTTCCGGAAAGGCCTGTGACCGTCTGTTCCAGGTAGCGAATCGCCCCCAAAGCGCGCCGGAAGGCTCGCGGAGGATTCGGATCAAAGGGAGCGTCTTCTGTCTTCACCGGGCCGCGCGCACGGCCAACCTGCGAAACTCTGCGCAATCATCCGCCGGCAGCCGGCTGCGCGCGAAGCGGCAATCAGGTGGTCGAGCCCTTCCGTTCTCAAGCGGTTCGTCAGCGCAAACGCCCGATCGAAGTGCCGAAAGTCGAGCTTGTCCGGCAGAGCGGTGAGCTCGTGCACAATCGCCGGGCGCCGCCTCCCTCACCACGCGCATAACCGCCTCCGCGTCCAGAGCATCCGCGATTGCCGGCGTGGCACCTGAAGTGCGGACCCGCTCCGCATTCGTGCTCGTGCGGGTCATTCCGGTGACCTGGTAGCCCGCGTGAACGAGCATTGGCAGGAGCCGCTTTCCGATTACCCCGGCTGCGCCGCCACCAGCACTTTCATACTCGCCCCCTTGCCTCTGCGGAGTGCACTGCCGGGGGCTCATAAGTTCCGGGAACCGCCCGGAACCCGATCAAAATGCGATTCCATCCGTTGATCGCAACAATTGCCATCGTCAGCTCGACCAGCTCTTTCTCTGTAAACTGCTGCCGAACCTCCTCATAGACCTGGTCCGGCGCGTGAGTCTCGCGGATCGAGGTAAGCGCCTCGGTCCAAACGAGCGCGGCACGTTCCCGGCCGGTGAAGAACGGCGTTTCGCGCCAGGCGGACAAAGCGTACAGGCGCTGCTCCGATTCGCCGTTGGCCCGCGCGTCTTTCGTATGCATGTCGATGCAATACGCGCAACCATTGATCTGCGAAGCCCGAACCTCTACCAGTTGCAGCAACCCGGGCTCCAGGCCACTATGGTTGACATATGCCTGCAGGCCGGCCATCGCCCGGTACGCTTCCGGCGCGACCTTCCGAATCTCCAAACGTGATTGCATGTTGAATTCGCCCTTCCTATGTCTTTAGCGTAGGCGACGGAGTGGATGGCGGAGAGGTCCATAATTGAAATATAGACTGGACCACTCATGGCCAGGCAGGAGAGCTTTGGTGATTTGCCTCTCGCACCGCCCGGCAACACGAAGGAACTGTGGCGTTGGTTACGCGACGAATTGAGGGCCGCGATTCCGAATGGGCGCTTGAAGCGCGGCACCCGAATGCCGTCCAGCCGCGGCCTGGCCCGGCACCATCAGTGCTCCCGCGGGACCGTGGTGATGGCGTTCGACCACCTTCGTGCCGAAGGATACGTCGAGGGACGCCGGGGCTCGGGTACGTTTGTCGCCCTCTCGCTGCCCGAAGAGTCCCTGACTGCCAGGCGGGAGCCCATTCGTCTGACGCAACCATCTTCGCGCGCGACCCTTTCGAAAAGAGGCCGAATCACGACCGAGCACGTGGCGACTCTTCCAGCCTCGCGTTCCATTGGAAAAGCGTTTCGCTCGTACGAACCGGCCATCGACCTTTTTCCGGTGAATCTCTGGTCGCGCATCTCGGGCCGGGTCTTGCGGCGCGCTCCCCGCTCGCTTTACGGACAGGGAGATGCCCGAGGCTATGCACCGCTCCGCAAGGCGATCGCGGAGTACGTCGGGGGCACTCGCCGCGTCCGCTGCGAGGCCGGCCAGGTGCTCGTCACCGCCGGCACACAGCAGGCACTCGACCTCATCGCCCGTCTGTTGCTCGATCCGGGTGATGCGGTCCTGATGGAAGATCCGGGTTACCCGGGCGCCGCCCATGCATTCCGGGCAGCCGGCGCCCGCATCGTGCCGATCCCGGTCGATTCCGGGGGCTGCGGATCGACTCCGCGCGGCGCCAGCGGCAGAAAGCCAAACTGGTCTATACCACGCCTGCGAACCAGTTTCCCTTGGGTATTACCATGTCGCTGCGGCGCCGTCTGCGGCTGCTCAAATGGGGCGTCGTCAAGGGCGCCTGGATCGTGGAAGACGAATACGACGCGGAGTATCGCTACTTCGGGAGGCCGGTCCCGGCGGTGCAGAGTCTGGACGAATCCGGTTCGGTGATTTATATCGGGACCTTCACCAAGATGCTGTTCAACTCTGTGCGGCTCGGGTTTGCGGTGCTTCCGGAGAGACTGGTGGAAGCGTTTTCGGCGGCACGCAGTTTGTCCGACCGGCATCCGCCCACCCTGCAACAGGCGATTCTCGCCGAGTTCATCCTCGAAGGGCATTTCTCACACCATGTCCGAAGGATGCGCCAGATTTACGCCCGAGCGCCTGTCGATTTTGGTGGAAGCGGCGGCCCGCCGGTTGGAAGGCCTCGTAGATGTCGCCCATACCGCCTCCGGCATGCGGACTATCGGCTGGGTACGGAACGGCGAGAGTGATCTCGTCGTGGCGCAACGGGCCCGCACACGAGGACTGGAACTGGCAGCACTTTCACGGTTCGCGGTACGTTACCCGCAACCCTCTGGATTGGTGCTGGGCTTTGCGGGATGCGCGCCGGCGGAATTGAGGCGGGGCGTGGACGTGCTCGCTTCTGTATGGAAGGAATAGTCCCCCGATCTCCAGCCCGGCGCAGTCTGCTGCCCTGCTTCACATCAGGCGATGCGTTCTACCGGCGTCAGATACGAAATGTGAGCCGGCGTTTCGGCCACGAGCGGCGCCGCGGGAGCCGCGGGGCGTTGACAGAACTGTTCTAGCATCGGCCCCAGGTCGCGGATGAACATGCGGTTCTCTTCGGGCCGTGCCTCTGCCGGAGCCAGCGCCAGCAATAGATCCCTGGGATCGAGATTCTTCGCCGCGTTGCCCTCCGGCGACGAGAAATACCGTGTCAGATCGCGGATCTGTTGGGCGCTGCTGAGCGCCAGCCATTCCAGGAAGGCCCTTTGGTGCAGGCGCTGCAAGACTCGCGAGGTCTCGGCTTCACCGTACTGCCGCGCCGAGTGAACGTCGTGATAGCGGCCAGCCGCGCGGTCACGGAAGGAAGCGGTGAACACCAGGCTTCCAAAGGCGGTGTTGATGAGCGCGACCTTGTCTCCCCAGAAGTCCGAGCAGGATTTCACCAGCAGCGGCATGATGGGAGCTTCGGCCACAACCGGGGCCTGGTCCTCGGGCTCCTGCACGAAACAGCTTTCGTATGCCCGGTCCAGAAGCTCGGGCGTCAGATGCAGGGGGAGTTTTTCGAAATGGATCAGGTTGAGGGCATGACCCAGAACGTCGCGCGGATGACAGCGGCGGAACGGCTTCCGGGCCGCCCGGTAATGCTTGTCGATGAACGCCTTGATGAGCTCGCGCGATACCGGAATGCGGCGCGTGGCGCAGAAACTCTCGAAAATGCGGATGAATTCGTTCTCTCCGGGGCTGCGCACCAGCAGCTTGTACTGAATGCGCCGGAGGAACGCCTCATCCCCCAAATCGTTGGGATTGAGATTGGTGGAGAAGACCAGGAAGGACTCGAAGGGCACGGTCATTTTGCCGCCCGTGGGGAAGCTCAGATAATCCACACGCCGCTCCATGGGGACGATCCAGCGGTTCAGGACTTCCGCGGGCGTGGCACGCTGGCGGCCGAAATCGTCGATCAGGTAGATGCCGTTGTTGGCTTTGAGCTGGAACGGCGCCTCGTTGATTTTGGACGTAGTGTTGTACCGCAGGTCCAGCATGTCGAGCGACAACTCGCCGCCGCTGACGATAAATGGGCGCTTGCATTTGGCCCAGCGCTTATCGTAGGAGCGCTCCACCGAAACGGTCAGGACCGAAGGCTCCTCCTCCTCAAGCCGCTGGTGATAGATCGGATCGTACATCTGGATGATGTTGCCCTGCGATTCCAGCGCGTAGGGGATAAAGATGGGTGAGGTTTCGAGGTTGGCCAAGGACTCGATCAGGAACGTCTTCCCATCGCCGGGCTTGCCATACAGCAGCAGCGTATTGGCGGAGCTGACGGCCGGCCCGAGCTGGGACACCATGCGCTCGGTCACCACCATCCCGCGCAGAGCCTTGGCGAGGCCCTCTTTGGTGAGCCATCCTTCCCGCGGCCGTTGCTGCCGAACCATCTCGGCGTATTGCTCGATGGGCACCGGCGCGGGGCCCGCATACAAGTTGTTCTCCAGAACCTCTCGCGCGCGGGCGCGTCCCGCTTCAGTCAGCGCCAGGACCGCACCCACGTTGCCCATACCCATCGAACGCTTGACCTGGACGAGATGTTGCAGCTTGAAGGTGTCGATAACATCCTGGATGACGCTAAACTTCAACCCGAGAGCGACCGAGAGGTCCTGGCCGTAGAGGTCATTTCGAAAGTACAGGACCTTGAGGACCAGTTCTTCGATCATGGACTCGGGGAGCCCAGTCTGTTCAATGGTTTCCGGTTCTACGGGAGCGAGTATTTCAAGTTCTTCCGTCATCGCAGCTTCTTTCCGATGAATTCGGTGGTTATTTCAACAAAAATCTACTCCACATTTGTAGCTATCTTCGGTTATTTGAATCAGATTGCCGAAAGTCTAGGCTTCGCCGCTGTCCAGGGCTAAGGGGATAACACCGTCCTCAGCACTCGATTTACAGCAGAAGTGACTACGCGCCAGCGTGACTCCTCATCGGCAAGCTGCTTTTTGCCCGCGGCGGTCAATTCGTAGACGCGCGCCCGACGCCCGGTATCTTTTGTGATCCACTCGGCGCGAATCCAGCCATCTTCCTCCATCCGGTGCAGCGCAGGGTAGAGAGAACCTTCGTCGGCGCGCAGCACATCGCCGGAAGACTCCTTGATCGCCGACATGATGGCATAGCCATGCAGGCGTGGCCGGCGCGACAGGATCTTAGAACGAGCAAGTCGAGCGATCCCTGCAGGGAATCTGGTTTTGCCATAGTCAAGCTTAATATTGAGACGTCTCAGTATCGAAAAAGCTCCGCAGACTTTCGCACCGCCGAAAACATCGCCACGGTGGTCGCCTCGCGGTTTGCAGGAGACCGGGGTTCTCGCAAGCAGGCGCTTTGTGTTTCCTCCGAAGCGGCCCATGGCGGGGAGCCTATAGCATTTGCGACAACCGGAGCGATGGAAGCCGTGGCGGCGCACGGAAAGAAGAAACAGGGGATCACCCGGCGCCTACGGGAAGCCCACCACTGCGGCGCTGACGGGCATCTCGCCTACCGGGATCATGGTGAACAAGGGCGCCTGGCGGGAACGCCGCGTGTAGCCATCGGGCGTCGTCAGGGCGGCCGTTCGGATCATGGCCAGATCGCCGGATTCCCGGTTGAGCACCAGTGCATACTGATCGTCCGGCGTCATGCGAATGAAGCGAGGCCCGCGGCCCACCTGCACGACAGCCACGAGTTCGCGCGTGTCGATATTGATGACCGTGACCTTGTCGCTGTCGGGGTTGGTCACCAGCAGGTAGGGCGGGGGTTGCGGAACTCCTTTCGTGACCGCCATGGCCCCGGGGGCATGACCGGCCAGGATCGTCTGTTCCACCTCGGTGGTGGACGGAAAGATAATAGCGACGGCGTCCATGCCGTCGCCGCTGACGAACAACTGGCCGTCGTCGGCGCTGACACAGAAATTTCTGGGTTCGAGCGGCAGCGGCAGGCGCACCATCACCTTGCCGGTGGGCACGTCAAAGATCGCGACGCTGTGATCCGTGGCGCTCCCCACCAGGACATGCTGACCGTCCCAACGGTAGCGCACCAGAGAAGGCACGCCGCGCCCCGCAATGGTCCGTTCAATCGAGCCTCGCGATAATGAGGCCAACACGATGCTGGCATCCTGGGGGCAGACCACGGCGGCCTGATTGTCGCGGCTGACGTCGAAGGTCAGGCCGGGCGAAGCGAGGCGGATGCGGCGGTTGGGACGGAAGGAATCGAGCGGAAGCTCCACGAGCGAAGGCGGATCGCGGTACAGCACCCAGAGTGCGTCCTTGGCGAATGACCATTGCATCGCGGCGGCCTGGTTCCCTGCACGGGCGCGGCGAGTGACAGCGTGGGTTCGGGCATCGATTTCGTAAACCGTGCCGGCATCGGGCGCCAGAACGTAGACCGTTTTGCGGCTGGAATGCTCGACAACAGCCGCAGGCGCGGCATCCAAGGAGATCTGCTTGCGCAGGCGGAAGCGGTTGAGATCGACAACGGCGACCGAGCGGCTTTCCTGGTTGGCTACAAAACAGAACCCCGGAAAACCGATGGCCTTCTGGCGGGTACAAGCCGCCACGCCCGCGGACGCAAGCAACACATATCGACGGGACAGCTTCACTGACTTATTTTACTGCCCGCCTTTTACAATTCGCGACAGGCCCTTGCAGGAATGTTCCCCGATTTTGTTACATTACATTTCCCCAGGAGGATTCTCGATGCCGCGCCGAACCCTTTTCGTACTCCTTGTTCTTGCCGCCGCCATCCGGGCGGCCGCATCACGGACGTGGAAGGCATTCCCGGCAATCCCGCGCTGGTCTACGTCGCGACTGCCTCCGGCGGACTCTTCAAGACCACCAACGCCGGCACGACCTGGACGCCCATCTTCGACCATCAAGCCACGATTTCCATCGGCAACATCGCGGTCGATCCGCACAACCCCGACGTCGTGTGGGTGGGGACCGGCGAGGCCAACGCGCGCAACAGCGTTTCTTTCGGCGACGGCGTCT